>CAYRCL010000057.1:0-13347 GCA_964422795.1 uncultured Chloroflexota bacterium | reverse complement strand
GCTTTCTCGCTCTCGGCCGGTTCGATTTCGCGCCGCAGAATAAACTCGACGTAGTCGAAGGCACTAAACGCCACTTCGGCTAGAAACACACGATCCAACCCTCGGCCATCCCAGGTCGTCAGGTCGGGAAGAATCACCGGTCCACAGCACAGCTGGAACTTGGCGTGCTCCGGATCCAGATTCATTAATCGAATCGGGAACTCGATACGGATGTCGAGACCGGTCGAGGCATCACGATAGGTGGTTTGCCCATTGATGATATCTCCCGCTTGCGTGGCCTCATTGACCGCTTGACCATTTGTTACAGCGTCAACATTAGACCGGTCAACCAGCGCAAAGTCCATGTCCGAATATCGCTCACTGAACGGCATACGTCGTCGCACTTCTTGTTCGCTCGCCGGACGGCGCGCGATTGGCACGACGGCGTCGCGGCCAAAACAAGCTCGCCATTCGCCACTCGGAATCATAAAGAACTGATCGGTCGCGATCGTTAGCTCAGATCGGCAGGGGTACGAGAGGTAGAACGGTGTCTCAACACCGGTGTCGGGCTCAATCACGAACATCGTCGAATCAACCTGCGTCCGCACGCGATACACGTCGCCCGGATCTCCGACAAATCCTCCGTCCCATTTGTAGTAGGGATGTCGTTCGCGGGGGAGGATGGTCCACGTGATAAATGAACGGGTGAAATCTAGCATCAGCTCTCCCTCAACAACTCATTACGGCGTTTGTCCGTCCCTAGTTTCGCATGGACCGGCGTAATGTTGATCAGGAACGTCGATACCGCGTTCGGGCTGAACTAAGGACTAGGACGCGAGTCCTGCAGATCCCTACAATCGTTCGACGCCCAGCATGGAGACGCTCTCGTGAACCAAACCCTACGCGTTGGACTAATCGGCGAACCAGCGGGATGGCACCTCAACGGACTGATCGATGTCTGCGCGACCCATCCAGAAGTAGCCGAGGTCGCGATCGCCGATCCGACCGGGCAAATACATCAGAAGTTTCGACCGCTCACCGGTTCATCGCCAGATGCCAATTGGCACGCGGGACCTCACGAACCCGGGTCTGGCCCACCTCCGGGATGGGTGCCTCTTGGGGCCGAATATGACACACCCGGGGTGCTCGGCGACAAGCTAGTCGCCCATTTCACAGACCATCGGCAGATGCTCGCCGAGTACAAGCCCGACGCAGTCCTGATAACAACGGAACCGTCGCGGATGCCGCCACTGCTCATCGATGCTCTTGAATCCGGCGCTCACGTCTTCCACGAAAAGCCTGGCTGCGGACGAATCGAGGATTATCGCGAGGTAATCAAGGTTGCGCGGCGCTCACCCGGGCACCTGTGCATCGCCTTCAACATGCGAGGCCTCGCAAATGTGCGTGAAGCACGCACCATCGTCCAGAGTGGTGCATTGGGCAAGCTATTTGCCGTCCAATCCCACTACGTCGCGGAACACGCCCGCAGCTGGGTCTGGGAGGAGTTGGCTGACGGTTGGATGTTTGATCGAGATCGTGGCGGTGGCCACCTGATCTTTCTGGGCTGTCACTACATCGATCTGATGCGGTATATCACCGGCGCAAACGTCACAGACGTCACCGCGTTTACCGATATCGTCGGTGGTGAACCGCTCAAGGCGGAAGACGCCTATGCGGTGAGTCTTCGATTCGACAACGGGATGCTGGGCAATTTCACGGGCGGCTTTCTGGCACCAAACTCTGAGAAGCAAGATGGTATGCATATCTGGGGCAGTCGCGGTTGGCTCCGACTTGATCCTGAGAAAGGTACACACATCGAGTGGTTCACCCGCGAGGGCACGGGTGTCAGCGTGCCGCAACGCCGGCTTGAATTTGGTTCGGCCAACGTGTCGGGTGGGTTCGACCAATTTAAGCACGAGTTCTTTTTAGCCTGTCTCGGTCAGGGCGAACCTCCCGTTACCCCGGACGATGCGCTCTGGATGCATGAGATCGCGTGGGCCGCGCGCCGCGCGTCGGACTCCGGACGGGCTCAGAGGGTGTCCCTCGGCACCTAATAGCATCGCTCTCGGACCACCCGACCCGCGTAAGACATGCCCAGAGCCTAGGCTGGCCTACCACCGGATTCAATAACGTCACAACGCGCGTGCGGGTCGCATCTCATCTCCGCACCAACAACTAACATCTACGCAACGGGCCTAGGCCATCCGCGCGAGATCCTCCAACCTGATTTCGTGCTCCAACGGACATCCTGCAAAGTGCCGTTCAAGCTCCTCGACCATTGAGGTTAAGTGTCGGGAACGGGTCTCGGCTGTAAACCCGGCTACGTGGGGTGTAAGCACCACATTCGGCAACCCGCGAAACGGTGAGCCGGCAGGGAGCGGTTCTTCATCAAAAACATCAAGTACCGCGTTGATCCGTCCGGTGAACAACACCTCGTATAACGCCGCTTGGTCAACCATCCAAGAACGGGCCGAGTTAACGAACAAGGCACCTGGCTTCATGAGTTCAAGCTGCTGGCGGCCAACCATGTGCCGGGTTTCTGGCAGCACAGGTGCGTGCATGGTGACCACATCGCTCGTCCGCATCAGTTCGTCCAGATCAACACGTTCCACACCCAAAGCCCTAGCACTATCACCATCTATGAACGGATCGTAGAGCACGATGTCCGATGTAAACGCTCGCAGCAGCGGAATCACCCGTTGGCCAACTTGACTGGCCGCGATCACCCCAACGCGGCGGGTGGCCAGCAGTCCGCCGATCTCGCCCCGGTTGTCTGCAGATGCTTTCCACTCGCCTCGCACAACCATGGCATGGTTCGTGACAAAACCTCGTAACCCAACCAGGATGGCACCAATGGTGTATTCCGCCACCGCTTCAGCAATGATCGGGGCTGCATGGGTTACTCGAACACCGCGTCGCCATACGGCAGTGTCGTAGTAGGGCTTCACCGTGCCTGCCGCATGCGCCACAATCTCCAAGTTTGGAGCTGCGTTCAGCACCGCACCATCAATTCTCGGGCTCCGCCAAGCGGTGACGATCGCGCGGACGCTCGGATCTAGCTGCTCGATGAGATCCGAGACAGACCACGGATCAGCACTCTCGTTACTGACAAGATCCTGGCCAAGCGCCTCCAACGCAATTTCCCCATGCTCGTTCGCAATAAGCTCGCGTAGCGGCCGCTCAATCGCTACGACGATCGTGCCGCGTTCCACGTTGTGCTGTTTCAGTCCGATCGCTCGAGGAGTTCGATCTCGTACCCATCCGGGTCGTCGATAAAAGCCATTTTCCGTCCAGTCAAGAATGTTTCTCGCCAATCATCCGGCCAAATCTCAACGCCCTTCTGCTCAAGCTGATCACAAAAAGCAATCAGATCGGGCACGCCAATCGCAAAGTGCATGAGATCTTCGGGTACCGCCAGTTTGTACTCCGCGGACCAGGTGAGCTCAATTGTGTGCGCATTACCCGGCAACTCTAAGTGCGCGATGTGGTTGCCAGCTGGCGATCGATCATTGCGACTCTTGAGCTTAAAGCCTAGGTGCTCTTCGTAAAAACGTATCGACCGATCGAGGTCGCCGACACGGATTCTCGTATGGAGTAATTTAAGCATATGTTTCTCCCGCCTCTAGTAGACACGGTCAACCATTGCCCACTGGGCCAGCCATCCACACCGATCCCGCCTTAGTCAGTCTTGGTGGTCGTGTCAGTGACCTCAACGGAGGATTGTGTCTGTGTAGGGTTCTTCTTCTTAGTGAGCGATGATCCTATAACCGCGGCTAGCAGAATAGCTGCTATGACAGCTAAGGATACGACTGGATCTAAATGAATAAAGTCTTCGGCCAGCATTTTAATTCCTACAAACACCAGTATTGCTGACAGGGCGTATTTCAATAAATGAACCTGTTTCATTGAGGCGGAGACAAGGAAATAAAGGGATCGCAAGCCGACGATGGCAAATATATTCGACGTTGCAATAATGAACGGATCGCGAGTTATTGCAAATACAGCAGGGATCGAGTCCACGGCGAACATTACATCAGCCAACTCAACGGCTATCAGCGTGGTGAGTAATGGGGTGGCTAATAGCTTGCCGTTTTCCTTAACGAGGAACTTGTTGCCTCGATAAGTAGGCACCGAGGGAAGTATTTTCCTGGCAACCCTTATGGCCAGTGTTTTGTCTACATCGTGTCCCTCATCGTTCCCAAGGGCCAGCTTGATGCCTGTAATGATTAGGAAAGCGCCGAATATCAGCAAAATCCATTCGAAGTTCTCGACTAGGCGCACCCCAACAAAAATCATCATTAAGCGGAGCACTACCGCTCCTATGATTCCCCACATCAGAACTCGATGATGAAATGCAGCAGGCACTTTGAAGTAAGTGAAAATCACAATAAACACAAAAATGTTGTCGACGCTCAGTGAGTATTCGATTACGTATCCGGTAAGGAATTCGAGAGCTTTATCCCATCCTGAGTCCAGATAGATAACGATGTTGAAACCGATGGCAGCGGACACGTAGAACGCTACGGTTATAGCCGCACGTTTAAGACTGACTTCGCCTCCACCTCGATGGAGTATTTTCAGATCCAAAATCAGCAGGCTAATCAAGAAACCTGCTATCGCTGCCCAAGCTATGGGGTTGGTGCTCATCGAAAGTCCTGTGATTCGTTCACTTAGAGGTCAAACGCAATGCTCTGGATCAGTTTTTCAGGATCCGAAGTTACTGCCTGAATCAGGTTGTCCCTGTGACCTCATTTATCTGACCAAGAAACCGGCAGTCTGCGAAGTTCGACCCAAGTGTACGTCTCGACGGCCATCAAGTTCTGAACCGCTGTTCACCTATCGCAGGGGAACACGATTCGCCCGCAACTCATGGCCACCGCTCTGCGTCGACGTTTCGTACACATAGAGAAGGTATCCGCCCACGACGGCGTAGTCCATATAGCGGAGACAGCGCGTGCCAGCATGCCCTTCTAAGAGCGGCTGGTGATCCGAATGACGCTCAATGGCCGACAGTTCTTGGGAAAACACCAGCCCCGTCCGGTCTTCGTAAACATCGCCTTGAGATGTACGGCCGTCATAGAACACGAGAAACCCGGCATCGGTTGGCATGATCGTGCTCACACGTGTGACGTTTGAGTCCCAGCCCGCACCAGGAGTCACAAACTCGCGCTCAAAGCCGAAACGGTGGCCATCCGGCGACACCCACATGCCCGTGGGATGTGGCACAAGGCCAGTCGTAAAAACATTGCCATCGCCGTGGAGTTGCTCAGCCGACGTGCCTGCTGCGACCTGATCGCGCGGACCATATCCTGCGAACAGATACACCAAGCCATCCAGCAAAAGTACAACGGGGTCTTTAACACCCTCGGAGAACGTGTTGCCAGCATCAAGCACGGGGATGCGCCGATCAACATCGAAGCCAGCTATCGAATCAGCTTCCAACACGTCAATGCGCCAGCGGCTATCAGCGGGATCGACATAGCTGATGTAGTACCGCCACGCACCATCGGGGATATGTACAAGAGCACTGCGCTCTATGGAGGCCGTCCCTAGCTGTTCAGCAGAACAGGTCCATATTTCTTCAAGTCGAATCCCCTCGTGCACCTGGTAAATCGTTGACTTCCAGCCCCGGCCATCCTCGGGTGGACGGCGATGTCGCACACTGAGGTATAGCTGATCCTCGTCCATCCAGAGCGCTGGTGCACCAACCCAATAACCAGGCGCATCAACTTCCGGTTGCATGAGCGTCGTACCCTCAGCTGGGTCGAACAGGGGTACCCCACCGACCGGTGCACGTCGTGGCACGGTGTCCTCTCGTTGCGTAGTACGGCAGAAAGTTTCCCACAGCCACGAGCCACTATCGACACCCTGGCCTGACCGCAGAACGCCTTCTCGCTTTTCGTCCTCAGAGAACATACCGGACATTGCCTCATGTACACCTCTCACACAGCACGCCAACGACCAGACTTAGCCCTAGACTCTGCTGGTGCGTAGGCACGCGGACGGGACACTCACCATGGCGTCGATCAGGGCCCCGGGCCCAGGCAAGAGCTTGCTCAGCCCCATCACAAACTGTGCAGAATGGATGAATGGCAAGCCGGTTGGTCTTCCCAGTGCGACGCGACCCACCGTTGACAGTGTTTTCCTCTCCCAGCCTGAGACGGAATGGACTTATTCCCACCATCCAAGCATCACGTTTTTCCAAGACCGCTTCTTCGCAATCTGGTCGAACGGCAGGAAGGATGAAGACGCGCCTGGTCAGCGCGTTCTACTCACGACGGCAACAGACTTTGGTTCTTGGGGCGAACCGTACCCACTGGCCGACTCCGAGCAGGATTCGAATGGTGGTGAACGCGTACTCACGGCGGCTGGTTTTCACCAATACAACGAAACACTGATTGCCTACTTCGGCAATTATGGTCCGAACATCGCCGGCGATGCGCGCGGAAGCGCCTCCACCTTTGGAGAACGTCGATCCCGAACACCTACTCAAACACCCATCAACGGAGAGACGTTCCTGCAAGCCAAGCTGACGACGGATGGGAGCCACTGGAGCGCACAACACGACATCGGCATCCCGATCACGCCGAATCATCCGCCCCAAGGGATAGCGTCCGGCCGATTGATCATCTCCGGGAACACTACGTTCCCATGGACCGAAGATCCGTCTGGTCTTCTTGGCTACCAGATGGCCGGCATTTATCCAGCTAGCCTGTCAGCCGAAATCCAGGACAATCCCGCTACCTTTTGGGATGTCGCCGAGCAGCAGCGCTGGCCGATTGCTCTCTGCGAAGGCTCGTTCTACCAGTCAGATGATGGTGTTCTCCATATGCTGCTTCGCAGCACGAGCAGTAAGTTCCGTCACCGCCTGTGGGTTACAGAAAGCCTCGATAACGGCTCAACATGGACCGCTCCGCTTGAAACGGCCTTCAGCGATACCGACACGAAGTTTCATTTTGGACGCCTACCAGATGGACGGTTCTACTACGTCGGATCCCCGATCGGATCCGGTCGTACTCCGCTGGTTCTCTCACTCTCGATTGATGGCGTTCGGTTCGACAAGCACTTCATCCTTGGGGACAACTGTTACACCCTGCGCCGAGCAGGAGCCCATAAGAGCGGTGAGTATGGCTATCCGCACACACTGATTCACGACCAGAGCTTCTACGTGATCGTTTCGCGACAGAAGGAAGCCATCCAGGTGTTACGCCTCGCCTTGTCGGAGCTAGACGCGTAACGGGTTGGTGAGCTTCGAACCCTCGCTCTTCGGCACGGGTGCTGCTTGCCGCACGCCACCCTCAAGATTCGTCTCGTAAGACTGCTCATCTCGCCGTAGCGGCACGGGACACCTTCGTCCACACATCAGGAACTCGACATTCCGTCATGCATCCGCCATAGTCCGCAGTAATCGCCCCGCGGACATACTTACCATGGAATACGTCCAACTCGGACCCACCAGCACCCGAGTACCCAAGATAGGGTTCGGAACTTACCTATACCAAGGCGGAACCGGTGTACTACAGCGGGCACACGCACTTGGAGCCACGCTTGTAGACACAGCCGAGGCCTATGGGACGGAGGCACGAGTGGCTTCCGACCTCACAGGCCTGCGCGCGGACTTCGTGGTTGCAACCAAGATCTCACCCGAGAACCTGCGGTCGGCAGACCTTTTGGCGCACGCAGCCGAGAGCCTGAAACGCTTGTCTACAGAATGGATCGATCTTTACCAAATCCACGCACCGAATCCTGACATCCCTATCGTCGAGACGATGGCGGCAATGCGCGAGCTGGTATCCGACGGCCGCGTACGGCATGTCGGTGTAAGCAATTTCTCGGTGCCTCAAATGCAGGAAGCGCAGGATGCGTTAGGCGATATCCCGCTAGCTTCAAACCAAGTGCGCTACAGCCTGGCCGTACGCACGATTGAGGACGACGTGCTTCCGTATTGTCAGAACAACGACATCACCGTTATTGCCTACAGCCCGTTGGCACGGAAAGGTGATTTCTCAGCGAGTGGCCTTGAAGACGCCCGAGCGATCGCGGGCTTGGAGGGGTCATGCGACGACCTCGCCCAGCGCCTTGAAAAAGTTGCGGCTGAGATCGGGAAAACCCCCGCACAGATTATGCTTAACTGGGTCGTGAGCCAGCCACGGGTCATCACGATTCCTAAAACGGATCGCGTTGAACGCGTCGATGAAGCTGTGGGTGCGCTGGGATGGACCCTCAATCCCGCTCAACGAGCCGCTCTAACCGACTCCTAGCTCAACATTTTCGCAAGTTCAGCACATTCTTCGGGTCCGAGAACCCGAGATCGACCGCCTGCAAGGGACCCGAGGTAGACACTCGCCACGCGGATTCGACGCAGACGCCGGACTTCAACACCAACAACCTCGAACATCCGACGAACCTGCCGGTTTCGGCCCTCGCGTAGTACAAGGCGAAGCGTCGCGCCACCAGCTGCATAGCGGAGGCTGCGCACTTCGGCACGAGCCCGACGCACATCTCCAATCGCCACCCCGACCGAAAATTGTCGCTGTAGGTCGCGCGGCACCCTTCCTCGCACTTTCACTTCGTACTCACGCTCGTGCCCAAATCGGGGATGCATCAAGCGATGCGCGAGCGCCCCATCATTTGTCATTAACACAAGCCCCTCCGACATAAAATCCAGCCGGCCAACCGGATAGAGTCGAGTCCCGCGAAGTCGGTTCGGTAGCAGATCCATCACCGTCTCCCGACCTTCGGGATCACGCACCGTCGTCACCACACCTACCGGCTTGTGGAGAGCAACAACCAGCACGTCAGTCGTCGCTGGACTGACGCGTTGTCCGTCCAACATTACCCTGGCTCGCGTGGGGTCAATCTTGGTCCCCATCGTACGCACAACTTCGCCGTCCACTCGCACGCGCCCGTCACGAATAGCCGCTTCCATCCCACGGCGCGAGCCCGCACCAGCCCGCGCGAGAAACACGTGTAGCCGAACACGCTCGACGTCGGTTCTCGATCCCATAACAAAGGTTCCCTGTACTCCCTCGCGCAACAGCCTGGTCACGTAGCTGCTACGTACCCGTCACCTTACTGAATCCAGTCGTCCGGTATACCGAAGATCCCGTTCGCCCTGAATCGCGCGCCATGCAAGTCCGGCGACCTGGTGTAGATACGGCGCAAGGCCTGGAGCAAGTTGGCCATGCCGCACATACGTCGACACGACCTGTCCCGTACTCGCCACGAGACGGCGACCGGCCACTGTTGCATCGGTCGTCGTAGCAAACATCTGAACAGCGGCCAGCTCGATACTTATCAGTGCCTCGATCTCATCTTCCGGGGGTCGCAAATCCCTCAGGTCATTCGGCGCGAGCCATAACCATAGATTCTGATGTTCACGGTCAATCAGGCCATCAGGATGAAAAACTGTAGTGCGCCGGGTGCCCAATTCGAGAAGCGGACCTGATGGTGCCCCAAGACCAATCTCCTCCTCGAGTTCGCGCCATTGATAAGTGTCGCCCGACACAAGATGTCCTGCCGAGCTCGCGTCTAGCAATCCCGGCCACGTTTCTTTACTCAATCCCCGCTGTTGAAGGACAAGAGCCGGACCACCCGCCTCACGCATGAGCACCACCCACACGGTCCGTGTGCAGTGCCAATCCCCATTACGATGAATCTCAGCACGTGTACGCAGCCGGCCCGTGGGAGATCCATCGTGCGTGACGACCGCAAGCATCTCCGTCATCTAACGATCACTCACCAGCATGTACCCATCCTGAGCACACCGTGAAGTACCATGCAAGCCCGTCGGTTCAGCAGGATGTCCCATGAAGTTTGGCTGCTGCGGTGCGATCGAGAGAATGCCAGCACTTCAAGCCGCTGGCTATGACTACGCGGAATTGCGGGTTGTGGATCTTCTCCCGGACGATAACGACAAGGCCTACGCGCCTGTTCGCCGCCAGATTGAGGACAGTGGCCTGCCCATCGAAGCCTTGAATGTGTTTGTGCCCCCACACCACCCAGTAGTCGGCCCTGAGCGGAACGACGAGGCGCTACAGTTCTACGTGACAACGGCCATGGGCCGCATGCAGGAGCTCGGCGCAGCCTTGGTTGTCTTTGGTAGTGGTGGGGCAAGATCCACACCTTCTGGATTCGATGTTCAGCGTGTCCCCGGTCAGCTTTTAGACTTTCTAAGAATGGCTGGCGACATTGCGGCCAATCACGGCATGGATCTCGTGATTGAGCCATTGTGGCGCGAAAAGTGCGACACGATAAACACCGTTCTCGAAGGGTATGTTGCGGCCCGAGAAAGCGGCCACGCGCACGTGTGGACCTTGGCCGACTGGTATCACGTGTTTCACAACGATGAACCTCTCTCCAACCTGTCGGACTCGGCACCCCGCTTGCGCCACATCCATGTACCCGTACCGCCAATTAGTGATAAGCCCGAGCAGCCAACCGACGCTGGCTTTGACGCATTCCTTGAAGCTCTTCTAGCTACCGGTTATGACCAACGAGTTAGCGTTGAAGACAACGGAAACCGGTTTTCCGACTTTGATACTGAGGCTCGCCAAGCGCTCGCGTACCTGCGAGATCGGATCGGTCACTGATAACGGACCACACCCCGAAGGACTATGCGTTTGACCATTTCGTCACCGCACTTGATAACAACCACGCCCCATCGCTCGCATTCCGTGCCGGCCTAGATTTCACAGCTTGGCAGACTCGACTCATTGATCAGGTTCACATCCTCTTGGGAGACGTACCACCCCTGACACACACCAACCCTGTCATTGTTGAGTCACAGGATCACGGTGCCTATGTCCAACACAAGCTGCGCTACGAAACGTCGCGCGATGTATTCATCCCAGCCTGGCTATTAGTACCCACCGAGGCCACAGCCGATCATCCGGCCCCCGGACTGTTAGCACTCCACGGCCACGGCACGGGCAAAGATCAGCTTGTCGTTCGCACGGAGGAACCTAATATCTACCGCAGCTTCGGCCGACGCTATGCTGAGCGTGGCTATGTGGTCTTGGCGCCAGACGCGATCGGATTTGGCGAACGCTCTGAGGCCTTCCACCGCTACGGAACACGTGACGGCTGCAACGTCAACTTCCTCCGTCTGGCGTTGCTCGGCATGAACCTGATGGCGCTTAACCTGCAGGACGATCGCCATGCCCTCAGCGTGCTTGCGGCACGCCCGGAGGTGGATGCGAACCGACTCGCATGCGCAGGTCTGTCGTTTGGAGGAACCCGAACCATGTATCTCACCGCCCTCGACGAACGTGTCAGCGCAGCGATTGTCAGCGGATACCTGACCTCCTTCAGGGCCTATGCACTCGACACAGGAAATTTCTGTGGCTCACAGTTTCTGCCTGGCATCTACCGGTACGCCGATGTTGCTGATCTCCACGGACTCATCGCCCCGCGACCACTGCTGATACAAGCCGGCTGCGCCGATCGCGGTTTCCCTATCAAGGCGTCTCGAGACGCGCAAACTCACCTGGCCAACATTTACACTGCTGCTGGTGTGCCAGACCGGTTGGAACGTGCTGAGTTTGATGGGGGCCATGAATTCCATCTAAGCACCGCCCTTACGTTTATCGACCGATGGTTGATGGCCCAATAGCTGTTGCGTATCAAGCCTATTGCCGCCAGCCTTGACGGCTATCGCTTGCCCCACCTCTCCCACAAAGTCATCCAGCGCTTCAGGTCTCCGCGCACTTGGTGGGCTCACGCTTGGGCCAGACAGTTACCCTTAGCCACGCACGATGCGGTACACAGTTCCAGTCACAGCGTCGCAGGACCAGAGAATGCCCTCCCAACACGTCAGCCCGTGTGGCTCGAACTCCTTGGCCGGCACATCAATGCGCTCGTAGAGCGTGCCATCAGACGAGTCAAGTTTGATGACCATCCGGTCATTCGTATGCACACACCAGACACCCAAGCCTTCCGTCGCAATTCCATGTGCTCGGTTGGAGGGTAACGGCACTTCCCGGATTACCGTGAAGTCATTACGGTCTACCAGAACAAGCTTCTGCCGGTCTACGCTCGTCAACCATAGGCCTTCGGCCGTCCATTCAATCCCGTGGCAGTCATCATCATCAGGCATCAGAAACTCCGCCAACGAATTGCCGTTGTTGGGATCGCTCTTCACGATACGAACATGCTTCGTGTCAGATGGACAGATCTCACGCTCGATCGGAAGGCCGTTCGAACACATCCAGAGCGCACCGCCTCCGTAGGTAATCCCACTCGACAGTCCCGCGCCGGTAGCAAAGCTGCGAATCACCTTGCCGTCCTGGAAATTGACTAGATACGCCCATCCTTGACGCTCATCCGCGATCCACAGGCCTTCATCTGATGCCTGCAACCCGTTCGGGTGCGGGATGGGTGCATCGAACACGGGCTCGAATCGCACGTCTCGTTGCCGCAACACGGCTGTCATATCCGCGACCAACCATGTTCTATCCAGACCCTGTCAGCTCCCATTAATCGACCGGCGCCTCTTAGCCGAACTTCAGGAACTGTCCCTGCACCCAATTCCCGTCGTACACCTGCCACCACGTCACACCATTCACGACCACCGTCTCGCTTGTGAGTTCGATGGTCGAGGCTCCAGGGGCAACGTACGCGACTGTAGCGTTCGGATCGGCGAGCTCCCGCACATTGAGCCCAGCATCAGGAACCACTACAGCAGTCACCGTATCGCCTGCGACCGCCGGGGTTGTCGTCGCATCACCCGCCGGGGTTGTCGTCGCATCACCCGCCGGGGTTGTGCCCGCCTCGGGTGCAGGGGTCTCGGTCGGAGCCTCCGTTGGCGCCGCTTTAACACCAATC
Source organism: uncultured Chloroflexota bacterium (assembly GCA_964422795.1). GTDB lineage: Bacteria > Chloroflexota > UBA11872 > UBA11872 > UBA11872 > UBA11872. Next base: position 543 of record CAYRCL010000057.1, on the reverse strand, counting down.
TCAAGGTATTGGCCCTGCGTCCAGTTCCCGTCATCCAGCTCCCACCATTCGACTCCGTCAATCTTCTTCTTCACGCCTGTTAAGGCCAACTCGGAACCACCTCCGGCCACATACTGCACCGTACTAGTCTCTGTGTTTGCTTCATCTCGCACATTCAAGCCTTCAACTGGAATGACAACGGCGGTGGTCGGGATAGGCCGTGATTCACGACGCTCAATGATCTGCGACGGGTCAGTAGGAATCTCCAACACCTGCCCTACAAACACAAAGTTTTCATCTGGAAGCTCATTAAATTCCACGAGGTCCTGAACGGACACACCAAACTCGACCGCAATGGTGAACAACGTGTCACCATTTTGTACCTCGTATTCGATTGGGCCTTCGGGTTCAGGCGTTGGAGTGTCGACAGGCGGCATTGTTGGCGTGGGTGACACGGTAGGCGTGGGCTGGTCTATCGGTGTCGGCTCGGGAACCGGCGTCTGTGTTGGGGCCGTTGCTATAGGAGGCATGGTAACTATTGGAGCCTGCGAACTTACGGTTGTA
>CAYRCL010000056.1:0-4056 GCA_964422795.1 uncultured Chloroflexota bacterium | reverse complement strand
CCCTCACCAATCTCCTCTATGAGCTATCCAACGGAAAACGGACCCCATGCTCGTCCAATCTGGGGCGAAAACCTAACACTGCCTCTGGACCAACAATTCCGGCTCCGCTTCATCCTCCATGGCAAAGCCAGACTCTTCGGTTTCAGCTTTGTCCCCGCCTCCAATCCTCAATAACCGGAGCCTCAAGCGCATGGATTCTGCGCAGACAATCGGGGCATGCCGTCCCTCTCACCACGAGAGAATACGATCAGCCCACAACTGCACACACCTGCTGTGAACAGCGGCCCCTCCACCTTTGTTAAACACAGACCCTAATTCCACGGCGCCTAACACACGCGCCTCTACGTGTCGGAGTTGCTGAAGAGATTCATTAGTTAATTACTGACCGCCTGTCAGATTCCACGTCCTCAAACCACGTCTCAAGTTGACCAAGCATTACCGCCACCCGTCTGGATTCGACCGTGGCCAGGTTGGTTTGCTCACCGGGGTCGGAAACAAGATCGTATAGCTCGGCAGACGATGGCTCAGGAATGAGTCGTTCCGGAATGTCATCCAAAACCGCAGCCGTATGCACGTCGGGCCGATATTTCAGATCACGATCCATCTGCAAATGCCGTGATGCCACGTGCATGGCTTCATCAATCCGTGGTCGGACTAACTTCCATGGTCCGTCACGAACAGCCGCATTACATTCGAGCACGGGTACATAACGATTCCATTGCCAAAAGCGCCGCGCCGGTTCCACCGTGGATTCGCCTCGCAACATGGGTAACACGCTATTCCCATCAAGCGGTGGATGACCGCACCACGGAATGCCCACGACATCAAGCAGCGTCGGAAGCCAATCCACAAAATGCACCAGCGCATCAATCCGGCGGTCCGAAGGCAAGCCAACCGACCACCGGGCCACAAGTGGCACACGTATCCCACCTTCGTACACATGCCCTTTTGCACCATTAAAATTGCAGTTGAAGCGACGCAGATCAAGCCCACCAAACTCATCGCATAGCACGTCGGTAGCAGCCCGACGCGGCGTAAGATCAGGCCCATTGTCGCTTGTGAACATGACCAAGGTGTTCGAGGAACATCCCGCACGATCGATAGCATCCAGGATTTCTGCAACCCCTGCATCCATCCGCTCATTCATGGCATATATCAATGCAACACCGCGGGGCAGGCCTACGTCCAGATAGCGCTGAACTAGCCCGTCAGGAGCCTGAAGCGGAAAGTGTGGAGCGTTGAAAGCAACGTGTAGAAAGAAGGGTTCAGCCGCGTGTCGGTCCACAAACGCCGCTGCTTCGGAGGCCAACACATCGGTCAGATACCGACCATCCCCGCCTTCAATCGATCCATTACGATCAATCCTCCATCGATAGTAATCAGACCATCCACCACAAAACCCGACAAACTCATCGAATCCACGTCTGTTTGGGTGATATCGAGGATCGAGATTTCCGAGATGCCATTTACCAACCATCCCCGTCACGTAACCAGCAGCCTGAAAATAATCAGCCATCGTCACTTCGCGCAGCCCGAGACGATCGAGACCAAGACCATCCAACGTATCGATAGCGCCCGTTCGATGCGGATACCGGCCAGTGAACAATGCAGCGCGAGCCGGAGCACAGACACAAGACCCCGAATAATGCTGCGTGAGGCAGATCCCGTCACGCGCCAAAGCATCGATAGTCGGCGTACGAGCCGAACCATCGTTGAACATGCCAAAGTCCCCGTAGCCCATATCGTCAGCTACGATCAAGATTATGTTGGGGGACGACATGCGCACGACCCGGACTGCACCGTGGGCTATTATCCCTTGTCCAGACAAACAGCGGCACCTGCCGATGCCTCGACCACCCAAGTCTGTACGAGCACCATCCGAACGAGATCGTCCGGTCTTCCGTCTTCACCAGAACCTGCGAACTCCTCATCACCGATTGACCTGACCAACGGACCCAAACACAATCAATCGGCTCCAAGCGGAGACTGAAATCCACCGACCCGATACCATGAGCAAAATATGATCTGTGATCGCAGCATTTGCGATCCATCGGCCAATATCCAACCGAGCATAAATCTGGAATGAGCACTCACGATGACTAAGACCGCGATTGAACCCCGCGCACGCGATCTATTCGATGAGGCCATCGTGATCGACGGCCTCGATGTAAGCGACTTCACGCAACCCGATGTACTCCACGGACTTCAAGCCGGCGGGATTACAGCAATCAACGCAACAAACGCAGTCTGGGAGGATTTTGAACAGGCTCTGAGCAACCTAAGCGACTGGTACGCACGATTCGACGCGCATGCCGAATGGATCCGGCCAGGACGATCGACCGCCGATATCCGGGCCGCAAAGCGTGAAAACCGGACGGCTGTGATTTTTGGCTGGCAGAACGCTGCCCCGTTCGGATCCGACCTTCGACGCGTACGGCAATTCTTTGAACTCGGTCTTCGGACCGTACAACTCACCTACAACGAACGCAATCTGTATGGCAACGGCTGTTGGGAGATCACGGATGAGGGCTTGAGTCGGATCGGACGTGACTTGATCCATGAGATGAACGACGTAGGCATTCTTATTGACCTTTCCCACTGTGGAGATCAAACAACTCTCGAGACCATTGAGCATTCAAAGAAACCGGTCGCCATCACTCACGCGTACTCACGTACAACCTTCGACCATCCCCGGAACAAAGATGACAGCGTTATTAAGCGACTAGCCGAGCGCGGTGGCATCATCGGAACAAACGCATTCCCGACACATTACCCCCGAGGGTTCGAAGCCAGCGTCGACGACTTCGTCGACGCGATGGAATACCTCATCGAATTGGTTGGCGTTCAGCATGTCGCGATTGGCACCGATTTCTGCATGGGGCGTGATCAAACCTTCTTTGCGTGGATCACGGCTTCGCACGGCCGTCGTCGATTTAAAGATGTTGCAAACGATCGCGTTCGACGATTCGACGTTATTCCGAAACCGTACCGTCACCTGCGCGGACTCGAGAGCCCTCAGGAATTCGTAAACATCGCCGACCGCCTTGTCCGACGAGGCCACACGGACAACGACATCCGTGACCTCCTAGGCGGTAACTGGCTCCGGCTATTCGACGAGGTTTGGGGCAAACCGGATTAACCAGCGGCACCCTCGAACGCCTCCACAACAACGCTTGCCCGCCGGTCAACTGTCCCGACCGCGATGCCATAGCAGCGGTCAGATCAACACACGCAGCCCGTAGGAACGTCTCGTCGGACCGCTAAGCCTCTTAGATGAGCGTCTCAAAATTCCCCCTAATCGCTGCCAGATCCTCCGGACGTTGGAGCTCGTACATAAAGACGCCTCCATACTTGACGTCGCGCAGAGCCTGAACACATTCATTCCAATCGATAACTCCGCGCCCCGGCAGAAGATGCTCGTCCGCCCCCCCGCCGTTATCGTGAATATGTAGCGAAATGAGATGGTCCGCGAATAGTCGGACCGCTGCAGCCACATCACCGACAAGGTTACGGTGGCCCGTATCCAGCACAATCCCAACATTGGATTCACCGACTTGCATAACAAGCTCTTTCAGCTCGAACGGAAACGCCGATCGGACCAGCATTTCCCTTCCACCACCAAAATGACGTGCCGGTGAATTCTCCAACGCGATGCTCACGCCTTTCGAAGTGGCATATTGCGCAAGCGCCTGCACGTCACGGACGAAGGATTCCCAGTGCATCTTGTCTGCAGCCGCCCCTACTCCCTCTGACCCAACAAACATAGGCTCATCGGGGTCCCAATAGGGGAGCATAGTGTGGAAATGGTGGGAAAAGTCACGGTCAGCATCAAATTCGCGACCGTATAGCGGGATGTCATGGGTAACCAAAACCCCACCCCCGAGCACCTCCATCACATCGACGGCGCTCCGATACGCTGAACTCATCACATCGTTCCATGGGCGCAGATGTCCGATATGTCCGAACAGACGTTCCCCCGGATATGGATCTTTCTTGTCCCAGTACGCCGGATGAATGTGCAGCGAGTTCAGGTGCAAGCCCAATTCCTCCAACAGA
>CAYRCL010000055.1:0-136284 GCA_964422795.1 uncultured Chloroflexota bacterium | reverse complement strand
CCACCCCCGACGCAAACCCACCCACCCAACACCCATCAGGACCAACAAAATCACAACAAGAGCAAATCCATGAATGAAGGTGTTCTCCTTGGTTGCAAGTGAAAACGCCAGGGCAATCCATGTGAGATAAATCCATCCCGGTCTTGGATTGTGAACGTAGCGCACAACGGCACCGACTAAAACAAGCGTAAACACTGCCACATATATATCGTTACGGAGGAAGCGCGAGTAATACAGGAAGGCCGTGGAAGTAGCCATGGCTCCCATAGCCAAAGGGGTGCCTGTGCGTCCAATCTCCGGCCTGAACAACAATATGGCACCGACCGCTGCCACACCAAACGAGGCCGGAATCAAGCGGGCCAGAACCTCGCTCGTCCCAAACACAAGAAATAACGCTACGTTAGCGAAATAGAGCAGGGGCCCGTGATAAGCAGGGTTGTAACGGAACTGCTTGCCATTGAGGATGTCATAGGCCTCCTTGGCATGAATCGCCTCATCGTGATGAAGCGTTCGGACGCCAAGATCGAAGAACCGCAGCACCGCAGCCAGAAATACAAGAAGCGTATAAAGTAACCACTCAGTCCGCGTCCAACCAAACCATGCTGGCTGACTGAACCAGTTCCGAATTGGTATCACCTCGGTACTTACGCTTCGCGAGACACTTCGAAGACCCTGGTTGTCCCGGTGACCAGCACGGTCCGAAAATACTGGCCTAGCCGCTCCACAGACTCATGCCCGTAGCGTTCGCGCTCACTATCACCAACAATCACATGCGTCACAGCATAGCGATCAAGCACCGCTCGCATCGCCATTGGATCCTTTGCCTCGTAAACAGTATTTACGTCCGCTTCACGCTTCGCGATACGGTCGTCTGACCGGCGCCAGAGTTCCTCGTGTTGAATCCAGCCAATCACTGTTGGAACGCCAGACCACGTCGACATTCGAGAATCCGACGAATAGGCCCGGCCGGGAGCTTCCAGTATCACTGCATCGCGAGGGGCGTGATCTCGCAGCCATTCCGCGACGATCACGTCTGACATCCGATGCCGACGGGCAGATGCAAGACCATCTAACGACCCTGATACCGGACTCGCCTCAGCTTTCATGAGTATCGCGTTGATCGGATACGTAAGAGCAGGAATCGCCAAGAGGCCAAAGATGCACGCAAAAATCAGACGTCCGAATCTTGCGCGAGAGCCAGAATCAGCAGATAGCCGCCGCCACACGAGGATAAGACCAGGCCCGGCAGCAACTCCGAGTAATCCCCAGCTCTGATAATGCAGCTTGAACACTGTATTCATGCGTTCGTAGGGAACAGCGAAAAAATCATCCAAGAAAACCAGTTCCGCAATAACCAACAATGCCAGCCCGCTGGTGACAAGCCACACCAACGGAGCCACCGTCAGATCACTTTTGCGCCGCCATAACACCAATCCACTAAGCACGAATAGCGCCATCAATCCAGCAACGATCTCGCCTCCACCAATGACAACAGCTGCAATTCCGGATCCAAGAAGTAGAACTAGAAATCGTCGATCCCGAGGTGCGTCCCAAACCAATAACCCGAGAGTGACAATTACAGCTGTCAAGAACAGGCCAAACACCTGAAGATAATCAAGTGCATCGCTCCGAACTTGAACCAGACCCATGCCATGACTCGGTGGGATGTAGTGCCGAAAATAGGGAAGCCATGCCAACACTCCCAGAACTATAGCCAAGATCATTCGGGGCACTAACGAACGCAAGCGTGCCGAATTACGACCAGCCCCTAGAAGACCAGCTACAAGAACAAGCCCAACGAAGGTAGGAACATCCCAAGCGTTCAACGTATACAGTCCAACAAGAAACAAGCCCGTAAGCACGGTGCTCAGCATGTGTGTGAACCGACCTGACATGGACAACCGACCCGCATGCACCATCCACTGCACCGCCAATGACACCGCTAGCAATGCAAATGGCAACGACATCACATGAGGATGTAGATCACCCAAGATGAATGAGAAAGCTGGAAACTCGTTGATCGTATAGTCGGTAAGGCCGCTCAAATCCTCGTGTTGGATCGTGCGAGATGCATTCCACCCAATGCCTTGCCAAAATCCCAGATCGTCGTCTGCTTGAGACCCAAACATCTCACGTATAACAGCCAAGTTTCCCGCCAGAACAACCAGAACCATCGATAATGCAGCAGCAGCCAAGCGGGCACGGCCAGCTGCACCACCGAGCGCGGCCAAATCGTATCCCGCCGAAGCCGCAGCGAGCGCTCCGAGAGCCACTAGGGTAGCCAGGGCCAGGTTGTAACCAATTGAAAGATCAACACCGCTCAATTGCACAACGAAGCCCGCCATCGAATAACCGAGGTAGTAATAGTTGATCGGTTCACCAGCAAACCATGGATCCATTGGGGGGAATTCCGACGCACGGACAACCGCGTTCAAGAAAGCAAAATCCATCGGTTTTTCAGTACCGCTAATCTCTGGATTAAGCCAGCGCAACGCCACTCCGAACCCATACATGACAATCAAAATCACCACTCCGATGACCCATAAATCTCTCCTCCGACGCAGTTCGGACCAACGCGCACGCTGAATCCACAGGAGACCCAAGCTAAGGATCGTGAACACCGAAAAGACCCCACCAGTAAAACCACGGCCATTAACAAACCATCCGGTGGATAGCCCAACCCATGCGAAATAATGCGTCAGGAAGTAGGCCACTGGGACCGAAAGCATCACCCCCCTTGATGGCAAATCCCGAAAAAGTACAAGCACCCATGGCAGGCCAAGGCCAGCCAGAGCCAGTAACACACCAATCCAAAGGATTTGGTCTATGACTGCTTCCCTTCCAAATCGCCACAGCGCTCGTATCGCGTTTCAGCATAGCCATGCAACCGATCCCGAGAGGGATTTCGTGGCATTCCGCCCACGCTAATCCGGTTTCACAGCTATGATCACTCTGTGACCTCTGAGCCCCATCTCGCGCCCCGCTCGAGCGTGAGGTCTGCGCGAGCTGGACGCCCTTCACCCGATGCTGCCCTCCGGACTGACCATCCCCACAGCAGGAGCGGAATGAAGTCACGTCGTGCCATTCTTCAGATGGTTGCTATTGGATCGGCTGAGCTGTTCGCCGCGTGCACTTTCGTTCGGAACACACCCGACCTTCCACCAATCACACAACCGCCCCTGAAAGCAGTAATACCTCCGCCTCTACCGACACCAACTCCTGCGTCTCACAAACCAATGGTTCACGTGATCACGACAGCAACGTCTACTCCTCAAGCACCAGCTACAACCATTAATGTCGAGACTTGGGGTGCACCTACCATCCTCAGCGCATTCACCGAGATCATTCAATCGTTTGAGAAAACAATGCCTTGGATAACGGTTCGTAGCCGGCTTGACAATGCGCTTACGTCTGACAGTCAGCGAGCTCGGCTTCACGGTGGAGGCAGGTTCGATATCACACGAATAGCGCCCGAAGATGTCTTCGACTTCACGGCTTCTGGATTTCTGCACAAGCTCACCGATAGGATCGCTAATGACGAAGATCTACAAACCGTAGCGCCACGAACGATCGACTCTCGCGTCGGACCAAGCGGTGAACAAGCTGTATTAAGCCTTGGAGCGCGCTATCAATGTGTGCTCTATAACATGCAGCACTTTGAACAAGCGGGCATAACGCCTCCAACTCGATGGCACGACTCATGGACTGTTTCCGAATTCGAGCAACACGCCCAACGTCTCGTCATTGCGGACCACAACCGGGTAAACCGATTTGGCCTCACGGCCATCCCGGCTTACATACGACCAGTCTTGGCGGAAGCAACCGAGAACGACCCCACTGGAGGGTTCGTCGATGTCACGGGACGGATATCGATGATGACCACGCCCGAACGTGAGCGCTACTTAAACCGTCTCTCGGCTTGGCAGACAACACTGCGCGTTGAACTCCCAATTCCGGGTAGATCAAACACCACCTTCAATGCTGAACTGGCCGCAATGTATATCGATCGAAGCGATGTGGGCCCATCCATTCGCCAAGCCGTACCGTGGGGGGTCGCTCCGTTGCCTGCATGGCGAAACCGTAACGCTCTGACCGAAGGCGAAGAGCTCTGCGTCGGCATCAATTCGCAAAGTGACAAACCAGACGTCTCATGGTCCTTTGTACGATTTTTGGTCGAACCTGCTGCACAACGCAGTCTTGCCAGAACTGATCTCGTCATTCCATTTCGGACAGAGGTACTCGATGATCCCGCCGTTCTCGACCCAAATCGCCGACCGCTCGACCGATCAATTCTCATCGAAGCGAACAAACATTCCATGCAGTCTCCCTCACATCCAGGATCAAAGGCTTGGCACGTAATGACCGGTCCAGCAGTCATCCCGGCACGCCGAGGAAAGCAAGCTGCCTCCGCTTATCTGAGAACGGCCGACCGGATAATTTCGAATCAGCTCGAAATCCGAGCTCGATCCGCAGGTAACGTCCGACCCGGCTATCGTCAAGCGCTCCCCTACGGCAATCGCTTGCGGGCCAAACTTAGCCCCGCAGCAGGTTAACCAGGGACATCGCCTTGAACCGACAATTTCCACCAACCATGTCCGATCGCCATGTGGGCAGCATCAACTAAGTTCCGTGCTATCGACACACTGACTGGACCATCAGCGGAATCTCGTACGATCCAGATAGCTGGCATTCCGACGCCTTGCGCACCACAGATGTCGTTAATGAAATCATCACCGACAAGCACACAGTCGTTGGGTTCAGCACCAACCGCCTGCGCGGCAGCAAGAAATATGCGGGGATCCGGCTTCTCAAACCCCACCTGTGCAGACACAACGATCGGGTCGAGCAAACCCTGTAAGCCAAGCTCATCAAGCGTCATCGACAGCGCATAACTGAAATTACTTAGAACTCCTACTCGAACCCCTGCCGCACGCACTGCTTCAATTGCAGGCAACACATCAGGAAGCACACGAGGCCTAAAGGCCTCCACAAGATCGTTGGCCACCTGTACACGATCTATCTTTACGTCGCCCACATCACCAAGTGTCCCTAGGTAAATGTCTGCACCCTCAGACCGCAACTGGTCCAAAGCAGATGGGGTGCGCACTGTGCCATAGCGGGATTTGAAGTAATCCATTTCGACGCGGAGAGCCTGATCCAGGCATTTACGCGGCACACAGAGTCCCGCACGACGCATCGCGTCCGCCATGTATTCAAAAGGGGATGGCACCTCTGGAAAGTGGATGAGCGTACCGTAAGCGTCGAAGAACACCGCCGCGGGATATCTCGTAGACATAGCCGCACCGTACCACCCGCCGCAATATTACTGGGCACGGGAATTGAGCAACTACCTCGTTATTCGTCATAGTCCGTACAACATCCACATCGGAACCCCGTGTGCAAACTGCCGAAACGCGTACGTCCTACCGCACCATGGCCACGTTCTTTCTTCCCCTGGCGGCCGCGCAGCTTCTGCAGACACTACGGGATCCTGTACTCGATGCTGGCATCTCGCGAGCTCTCGAGCCTGCTACCTCTCTGGCGACATTTGCGGTGGTCGCGAGTGTCATCCAGATTCTGAGCGCATCCGGGACAGCAATCCAAAGTGCGTACCTGGTGCTCGTCCAGGGCAAGCAGTCATATTCCATCGTACGACGCTATATGTTCATTTACACGGGGATGATCGCCCTCATCGCAGCACTCGTTTCGCTTCCTGGCATCGGTGAAAGCTTCTTCCGCAGCGTGATGGGAACTCCCGAGCACTTGTTACCCGATGTCATGACAATGATGCGCATCGTTCTCGCAGTCCCCATATTCAATCTCATTCGCCAATTCTTCCTCGTTCAACTTGCTCACCAACGTCACTCTCATCTCGTATGGATCGCACCCGGCATTGGCGAACTGGTGCTCCTGGTGCTCGCACTCGGTCTAATCCCGATACTTCCAGTTCCTGGAGGTTTCAGCGGAGCGATCGCATGGCTCGTGGTAGCGATCATCGAGGGTACGCTTAGCTTCGTTCTGGCACGACGCGTTAACCGACGTGTACCGTACGGTGCTGACCCGAAAGACAATGCACCGTTGGACTTTCGGTACGTCACGGTTTTCCTAGTTCCTTTACTTATCACCCAGTTTGCGCTGGTCATCGCCCATCCATTGATCACAGCTGGACTACTGCGCCTACCGGATCCTGAATTCACAGTTGCAGCGTTCCGCATAGCATTTAGCCTCAGTATGTTGCCCTTGACCGCTATGGCGCCCCTCCGCCAGGTCGTGATGGTGCTCGGTCGTGAAAGCAGCGATCACCGACGCGCACGGGCGTTCGTCTACGGAACCGGGTGCACGCTTTCGGCGCTGTGGGTATTAATTACATTCACGCCGCTTAATACCCTATTAGTCGAAGGCCTCATCGGTGCCCCAACATCGATCGCAGCTGACGCTATTGTGGCCATGCAAATCCTCGCTGTCCTTCCCGCAATTATGGCCATCCGCCAGTTTTATCAATCAATGACCATGAATCAGCGGAAAACCGTGCTCGTGGCCATCACTGCCGCTACGCGACTCCTCGTTCTCGTTTCGTTGCTGTTCGTTGCGACACCGATGTTGGGTTGGACAGGCGCTGGAGTCGGAGCAGTAGTACGTATCGGAGCTATGAGCATGGAAGCCGCAACCGCCTACATCATCGGGCGCAAATATTTTGAGCTGAACGCAGCCACACGGCAAATCAGCAAACCAGAAGCCCAATCATCCGTTCCGGTCCGCTCGCAAGAACCGAATTAAATCCGCGCTACGGCGCGCCATAACCTCAGCAATCTCGCTCTCAGTCCATGAATAAAACCCTTGCCCCGCACTAGCACCGGTGTGGCCGGCCTTGACTGCACGATCAAGTACCGAAGGCGGTTCCGTACTACGACTTAAGTCGGGTGCGAGATATCTGAAGATCTGGTGATAGACGTCAAGACCCGCAGCGTCAGCTTGACCAAAGATTCCCATCGTTGGAACACGACGAGAGATCGATCCACAAATCGCACGATCGATCTCTTCAGCCGAAGCAACGCCACGATCGACCAAATCCATAGCCTCCCGCAGCATCGCAAACTGTAGCCGATTGATCAGGTATCCCGGCAATTCTTGTTTTAAGACGATCGGCCACTTACCAATACCTTCGAGAAGGTCGCAGACAGCAGTGATCGTTCCCTCACTGGTACAACGGCCAGGCGCAACTTCAACCACCGGCAATAGGTGCGGTGGCAAGATCCAATGCGCGAGCGCGACCCGTTCCGGTTGGCGACAGACTGCAGCAATGTCGCTAATCCCAATGCTTGAAGTATTAGACAGCAATAACGCATCGACCGGGGCCGATTGATCGAGTTGTACAAATACTTCCCGCTTGATTTCCAAATCTTCAGCAACCGCCTCGAACACGACCCGTGCGCCCGTTACTGCAGTTTTCAGATCAGCTTCGGCAGATAGGCGCTGGATAATTTTCGGAATATCGCCCTGACCGATGACACCAGCTTCTACCAAATCAGACGCGTCCCTCTCAGCTTCCGTAATTGCCGTCGAAGCTCGACCGGTCTTTGCATCGAAAATCGCAACACGATACCCGCCGCGCGCAAGTTCAAGCGCAATACCATGTCCCATCCGACCAGCGCCCACTACAGCAGCCTGTTCATTACGCACCCGCATTAAATCATTCCCTCCCGATCTATCCACTCGTCGGACAAAGCAATCGTCCATTCCAGAGATATAATGCCGTTGGTTCTGGAATGCCTCGACCCGATACATCGGCTCCATCCCGCAATCCAGCCGACCCACTGCGTCTCCTCGAGCCGCTTCGGTTGGCGGTCTCTGCCACTGCCTGTCCAAGCACCCTAGTTATCGGTATCTGTAGTGGCACTATCGCGGGATCATTAGTAGGACTTGCGCTCGGGCTTTCCTTTGTGCGATCACCAGTCGCTGTCGCTGTAATCCCCGCAACAGCACTTCTTCTTATGATCCTATGGCCCCTTGCACTCGGCGCTATCGCAATGATTACGGGTCGAAGAGCGGACGGCCAAGAAACTGGATTGAAACGCGCACTAATCGATACGTCGCGAAAAATCCCCGCCCTCGTGCTCACAGCTCTTCCCGTTCTTATGACACTAGGAGCGTTGATCGCTATCCAGATTTCCATTTTCGCCCTGACGCGGGCACCCGAAGGAGACATCGTTACACCGCGTCCGGTGATCCTAATAGCAATCATATTCGTTGCTTTGTTGGTGTTCGACGTCATCGCCTTTGCAGGTGCCAATGTTTTCCTATGGCTTGTCGTACCGCATGTAGCCCTCGCCAACCTGAAAGCCGGAGCCGCGTTGCGAGAAGCCCATTCACAATTCTGGGAACGTCCAGGTTGGTGTATTGGGTCAATGTTGAGCGTTCTGACGCTGTCCGGAACCGTGACTGGAACGTGGGTTGGATTTCTCTTCATCGCGATGATGGCGACATCAACCACTCAACTGCTCGGCTCGAACGAAATTATCCTCCTGCGTTTTTCAGAGCCTCTGTTGCAAGACTCGTTCGCCGTACCTACCGGGAATCTTGTCGCCGTAGCATTCATGACAGCTGGAATAGGTGGAGCAATAGGTGCCGCCGTCGGTCTTGGCCAAATATTCGGCATGGCCGGGGGAACTGGCCTGTTGCGAATACAAGATAGATCGACACGTTGACACGTTGTCGATCACAGCGTCACCTGATCTAGGTCGCCATGCCTGAAATACTAGCCGTCGGGTTAGAAGCGACTTTAGTCATATTCGCTCTCACAACAGCCTTTTTCATCGCCGGCTATGGGCCAACCCGACTCGTCGCATCAAAAGAGTTCGGGGATTCCGGTTTGCTCCTCATCCCACTTGTTGGAACAACAACCCTGATCTTGGGAAGTTACTTGCTCAACCTGTTCGTCGACCTGCGAATCGCAACCGCAACACTGTTGACGGCAACGATTGGACTCGCAATCTGGTCTGTTCGGCGTGATGGCTGGTGGCTACCTCGTCCAACCAAACCTCAAATCGTTGCACTCGTAGCCGGACTCTTCGTTCTAGCCGTAGCACTGCTGCCTCACCTGCACAACAGGTCGGGAGCAATGCTTGGACTCAATATCGACGAGGACTTGTACGTCCCACTGGCTGAGGCTTTGAAATCAAACACGGTTTTCATGTCAGACCTGCTTGATGGACCCTTTCAATCTGAGTACCAGGGCGTGGTCAATCATTCACGAGGCTGGGGCTTTCCGTACCTCCTCTCGATTGGTTCGATCCTCTCAAATATGCCCGCATTCCATGTATACGCACCGCTGCTATATCTGCTTCTAGCACTGAGTGTTCCCAGTGTATTTGTGTTCGCCCGGTCCGGACTCCGGGTTTCAGAACGCACTGCCGCCCTCGCTGCCGTGCTATACGCCATTCACGGCCTGCCACTCTGGTTCGTCAGCATGGGCTTTGGTCCACACGCTGTGTCCTTTGCCCTTTTCCCCGTTGCTGCAGCCATTGGTGCCACCGCCCTTCGTGACGGCGGATGGCGCTCGCTCGCGCTGTCTTCAGCGATCAGCGCTGCACTACTCGTGTCGTACTTTTGGGCGATCCTCGCCGTATACCTCGTAGTAGCCATTGCATTGGTCACTGGCCTCCTGCTCTTCGGGCCTCATCGACGCTCCATTCTTCTCCGGACACTCACACACGGATTAGGAGTCATGGTCCTGGGAGCCCCGGGGATCGTCTGGCTCGTCATGTGGGCGACACCACAAGTGGCAGACATCACACGCGATCTTAATGGACGATTTGGCAACGCCTGGAACGATACGAACTTTGCAAATGTAGCGTTGGCCTTCGGCCTCGAGCCGTACCGGTTGATCCCACGTGATGGTCCTGTAGAAGGTCTCCTGGGTTCGAGTGGGGTAGACACACTAAATGCGATGACCGGCGCGCTGTTCTGGCCAGCCCTCATTCTCGCGATACTCGGTGCCCTGACACTCCGTGGTGACCGGCGCGTGGCCATCTCAATGGCCGTGGCATACACCGGTTTCATGTTCTGGATCGCGGCCGGTGCCGGTTATCAATATGGCCATTTCAAGAATCTTTCATACGTTGCATTCCTTGTTGTTGTCCTCATGGCGTCCGGACTTTCAAACGTATACCACGCGAATTTTTCGCTATGGAATGCGACAGCCACCCAAGAACTATCTAGGAAACTCATCCCGCTTAAGCGCGGACTATGCGCGATGGCCCTTGTAATGACAACCATTCTTGGCCTCGCCCTTATCCACAACACCTATTTAAGCGTGTGGTGGAATTGGCAGGGCGTCGGCTGGAACGTTGATCGCCGTATTGCGCACGATGCCCGTGGTGTAAGTGAGCACATTCCTGAAGGCACACGCGTCTTCTTCGCCAATGACTTGACGTATTCCATCGCGCCACCTCGGAAACGCATGAGCGACCACCTGCTTGGGTTCCACTTTCCCGAGCATCAAATTTCATCATGGACCAACAGGACGATGAGCGTCTGGCTAGGAATGCTCACACGAAACACAATCCTCGGCCGGGCAAACGCGCCGGCCTTCAAATATGAAAACCTGAGCGACTCTCAGTACGACTATCTTGTTCTCAACAGTAAGGATGATCCGCGCGCACACGGGCTAACAGAATCTGACGCGATTTACACGACGCCCTACTGGACGGTTTACCGGGATACTCCTAGTCAACGCCTGACAAGTGCTGACTTGTCCCATGCGCTGCAATCGTTAGACATTCCGTCAGAAACGGATGTGCGGATTGGGCTTCGCAAAGGAACCCTAGCGGTCGGGGATGATGTGACGCCCACCGCCGAACCAATCCTGCTTGGGATTGCTGCCGCCTCCTCGGGACTAGTCCACGTCGGATCGCATCCTGTCACAATTGCTCCGGGGCTTACATGGATCACTGCACCTACGACAAAGCAGTCGGTCTTAACCCTCCGCTCAGCCGACCCCAAGTTTCGTCCACACCTAATTGCCGCCATTCAGTTACCTGATGACAGCACCGGGAAACTAACAAGCGAACACGTCTCGCGGCGCCTGCTTTCGGTAAGCGTTCGTGAGGATGATGGATCAATCGTCGGATCCATCATCGCGATAAATCCTTCAGAAACCGGAGCAAGTGCAGGCTTCAACTACAACGAAGAACCACGGGCAGGTTGGGGAGCATCTCACGGATTTTGGCAAAGCTCAGCGCTTGTGCCGTCACAATCACAACGAATCGACTTTGATTATGACCCGCTGAACCGAACCCTGACCGAATCTATCAATGGCCAGGTGTTCCCTCCCAAAGTTGCGCGACGCGGTGACTTCACCGGAGATTTCCGCCTGTCACTACGAATTTCGCGTAGCTATATAAAGGAATTATCCGTACCTCTGATCGATTACCACCTCCGCCAAAATCGTCTCAGTGACACTCAGGTTTTTCCACGCACCTACATGTTAGGCATGTGAACCCAGGCGTAATTCGCCCTAAATCTCAATTTAATCCTCTCCGTGAGGAGCTGGGGTTCATGTCGAAAATGAGTCACCACCAGTTGAGAGGAATTCACAGACTGCTATTGCCTGATCAACTGGAACATTCTCATCGCTTATTCACAACACGACCTTTGTCGCGAGTCAACATCAACAAATGTCCTCGTGTCCTATCGAAGGGATCTCACTCCAACATTCCCCAAGCACGAAAGCAAAACGTTACCGTAGCCTAGCTACAGCCTCCCCAACCGCATCCCGGACAACTCCAACAACGACCGTGTCGCTGCAGCGCTGTGCCACATTCCGGACATCGAGACCCAGCTACGCTAAGCCTGTCACGATCCTTCACACCGAACAATAAAAGCCAATCCACTCGCCCACACACTGACCCATATTGTGGATACAGATTTTGCGACTTCCTCGCACCACATTCATTCATACGTCAAGCGTAGCATGTGTTCGCTTTTTGTATGGTACCGCTGTGCTCTTAAAGGACCGTGCAAGCGGCCAAGCATCTGAGAATAGGGTTCATTCCATCACCGTGTCCTCAGCAACCAACTCGAACCCGTAACATCTACATACACAATTGCCAGTAACCAACCAACCTATACTGCAGCAAACCGCACAGGGCTTGATCTATCACTACATCCATAGTCGACACACTCGCTAATCTCGTCGCAATCAATAGCGTAAACAGTCATCTCGATGGAGGTCCTGGCGAGGCAGAGCTGGCACATCACGTCGCCGACTTTGCACGTGCGATAGGCGCTGACATCGAATTCGAAGAAATTGCACCAGGCCGGCCCAACATACTCGCCTGGATTAAGCGTGGAGATGGACGACCAACCTTACTTTTCGAGTGTCACCTCGATACGGTCGGACTCGATCCGATGCCCGATGCGCTCAATCCTCGTGTAACGGACGGCCGACTTTTCGGGCGTGGATCAGCCGACCCCAAGGGATCAATGGCCGCCATGCTGCACCTTCTCCAAATAGCAGCTTCGGATCCACTATTCCCTGTCGATCTCTGCCTGGCAGGATCGGTCGACGAAGAAATCGAGATGAGCGGGTCACGGGCCCTGGCACAGAAAAATCTCGCGGTTGATGCAGTCATCGTCGGTGAACCCACACAGCTCCGTATTGTGACCGCCCAGAAGGGTGTAGTCCGTTGGCGAGTTCGGACTCATGGAATCGCTGCCCACAGCGCCACCCCAGAACTTGGGCAAAACGCCGTTCGAGACATGGCCCGAGTAATTGAAGGCCTCGCGGCGGGGATCGAACCTGAGCTCACAACTCATTCACATCCCGTATTGGGCAATGCCACATGGAACATTGGCACGATCCAAGGCGGATCTGCTGTCAATGTTGTTCCGGATGTATGCGAAATTGAGATTGACCGACGACTTATTCCAGGCGAAACCGCGAATGATGTAATACAGCACGTCGATGCCGTATTACGTGAACTGCGAGGTTCCTATCCAGATCTTCGAGTCGAACACGACCAACCGTTTGTCGATCTTCCCGCAATCCACACCGCTGCCAGTCAACCAATCGTCCAAGCAGCCCAGCGATCCGTGGCAGCAATCGGGATCCCATCCATCCCAGAAGCTGTCGCGTATGCGACTGATGCCGCCATGCTCAGTGGAATCGGGGGCATTCCCGCTGTAGTCCTAGGCCCAGGGAACATCGCCCAAGCGCACACCTCTAACGAATGGATCGCACTCGACCAACTCGAGCAGGCCGTCAACATCTATCAAGATATCTGTCGCCAATACGCTGAGATCGTGTCCTAATGCACCTAACTGATCGCGTTCACCTAGTGGGCAGCGGTCGATCCGGAGCTGATATCTCAAATTCCTACGACTGCCATGTCTACCTCATAGATGGCGGCCATTCGCTGGGTCTTATTGATGCTGGCGCGGGTATTCAACCGGATTTGATCCTTAAGAACATTAACGAAGCCGGCTTTGATCCCAACAACGTCGATAAAATCGTCTTAACCCACGCGCATGCCGACCATGCTGGCGGCGCAGCATCGTTACAAGAGGTCACTGGAGCCGAAGTGCTCGCCCCTGGCCCCTCCGCGACTTGGCTCGTCCAAGCAGACGAAACTGCGATCTCATTACCGAGAGCCCGAGCCGGAGGAACGTACCCCGCCGATTATCGTCTAAAACCATGCGCTGAAACGAAATCACTCACCGATGGCGACATTATCCAGATTGGTGACTCTCGCCTCGAAACTATTGCTACCAGCGGGCACGCCGCCGTTCATGTCTCGTTTCTCCTAGACGACGACAACGAATCGGGACTGTTTGGAGGAGATATAGTCTTCCAGAATGGAAAGATCCTCCTCCTGGCTACGCCCGATTGCTCAATTCAGGCACTCATCACTTCCATGCACCGACTAAGCAAACTCGATTTTGATGCCTTGTTTCCCGGACACGGAGGAATCTCGCTACATCGTGGCCATCGCCATGTTGATGCTGCTCTGCGCGTCTTTGATGCGGGACGAATTCCGCCCAACTACGAAGTCTGAGAGGATCAGGGAGACTAAGCAGCAGCAAACCTACAATACGCTCACGCTCACAATTGGAGAAAGTCATGCCTGTTAGTGCGGATGTCTGTGTCCTAGGTGGTGGTCCTGGGGGATACGTCGCCGCTCTCCGCGCGGCATCGCTGGGGGCAAAAGTCGTCCTCCTCGAAGCTGAGAGCGTCGGCGGTGTATGCCTTAACCATGGCTGCATCCCCACCAAAGCTCTGCTACGGAGCGCGGAGGTCTACCAGCTCGTCGGACATGCCGCAGCGTACGGCGTCAACGTTACTGACTTTGAAGCTGACTACGCTGCAATGGCAAAACGCAAAGATCGAGTGGTCGGACAACTGGTTCGTGGAATCCACAACCTCCTGAAGGCCTCCAATATTCCTGTGATCGCGGGCCGAGGGCGACTAGTGGGTCCCAGCACGATCGAAGTTCCTCTATCTGATCGAACTGAGCTCATCACGGCGGACAAAATCATTGTCGCCACTGGATCATCCGCCTCTGTACCACCAATTCCAGGTGCTGAGTTGCCAGGTGTTATCGACAGTAATGGAGCTCTGAAGCTTCAAACGCTGCCTGAGCATGTAATCGTAGCTGGCGCTGGTGCCGTGGGCGTGGAGTGGGCAACTTTATTCGCGCTACTCGGAGGTCAAGTAACCCTTGTCGAGATGTTGCCCCGGGTCGTGCCCAATGAAGATTCGGACGTTAGCGCAGCAATGCGGAAGGTCCTTACACAGCAAGGCGTGAAGATTCATACGGCTACACGGATTTCGGCCATTGAACAACAGAACTCCCAACTTACTGTCGGACTAATCGCCGATGAAACCACGACATCGGTAACAGCCTCCCACGTTCTGCTGGCAACCGGACGTCACCCAAATGTGATGGACAATGGACTCGAATCTGCCAGCGTCAACTTCACTCCGAGTGGAATCGCCGTGAACCACCATATGCAGACCAATGTTCCAGGTATTTATGCTATTGGCGACGTCACTGGAGATAAGCTGCTCGCCCACGTAGCATCCCATCAGGGTGTCGTCGCAGCAGAACATGCGCTTGGGCATCCAAGCGTCTACGACGCTAGCACCGTGCCCGCGTGCACCTTCACACACCCCGAAATTGCAAGCGTTGGCTTGACCGAAGAAGCAGCCCGATCCGAGCACAACGACATCCGTGTAGGTGTTTTTCCGTTTCAAGCCCTCGGCCGCGCACGTGCTTATGGTGACACCGACGGATTCGTCAAGATCATCGCCGGCCATCGCCACGGCGAAATCCTTGGTATGCATGTGATCGGACCCGGGGCTAGCGACATCATCAGCGAAGGGGTTCTAGCCATGCGGCTTGAAGCCACGCTCGATGATCTCCGTGAAACCATTCACGCTCACCCCACCTTTGCTGAAGCCACCGCCGAGGCGGCATGGCAAGCAATTAACGCCCCACTCCATTTACCCAGATCGAGCAGCGGGACCTGACCAACGCTGTGAAGACAACACAGGGTCGCTTTGATCTACGACTGGTGATCTGTGGACTCGGTTCCATCGGCATTGACGTGGCTCACGCAATCCTGCAAAACAAAGTGCCTGGAGTTGTCCTCACTGGAGTAATCGAACCAACCGTCAGCCCCAATCGTGAACAGATAGTAGCGACTGGTCTTCCCGTCCACGATGAGTTGACGGACTTGGACTGGGACAGCACTGACGTGGTGCTTGAAGCTGCATCACAGACTGCGCTGAAGTCGATTGGGCCACGAGTGCTTGAGCAGGGTGTCGATCTCGTCGCACTCAGCGCCGGCGCAACCCTTGACTCCGAATTCATGGCGTCCCTCGTGTCTTCAGCGCACAAATCCGGATCTCGCGTCTGGTTTCCTTCCGGGGCGCTGGGCGGCCTTGACGTCGTACGTGCTGCCAACGTCAACGCTGTCCATGCGATCAAATTGACGACTACCAAACCGCCTCAGGCCTTCACCGGAGCGCCCTATGTGGTCAAGAACCAGATCAACCTCGCTGGGCTGAAGAAACGTCAGGAGCTATTTTCAGGAGACGCGGCAACAGCTGTCCGTGGTTTCCCACAAAATGTGAATGTCGCAGCACTCCTAGTACTTGCCGCAGAAGATACGAACCGTATTCGTGTCACGATCGTGGCGGATCCAGATGCCTCCGACAACACTCATGAAGTCGAGGTAAACGGAACTTTCGGGAATATGTACATTCGGCTACAGAACAAGCCTAACGCGGCAAACCCTAAGACAAGCGCTCTGGCGTCACAGAGTGTGATTGCGCTGCTCCGACAGCTGGGAGCATCGCTCCGGTTTGCTTGACATACCGATCCCGCCCGATGGTCGACGCAGCGTGTTGATTGCAGCAATCTCAGTGCTCGGTTCCGGACTCCTAATGATGGCGTGTGACACTATCAATCGTGCCGACATCAACGTCTATACAACCGCCCTGGACACACTGCGTCGGACGACGGCGGACCAGGACGCAAGTCTCGGATCCCAATTCAATGCCTTGATTGCCAGCGGATCTCGTGAAGAATCTGCGTATGTCAACATCTATCGAAAACTGCGCGAATCGAACTCTGCCTTGGTAGAAGAACTCGCAAAGATCACACCTCCGGCTGGTGTACACCGCCATCATCGGGACTTCGTTAACGGCCTTAAGGATCTAGTCGCAGCTCTAGACCGCGTAATAATGATGATTGAAGATGGGCGCCTACTCGATGCCAATCTCGAATTTCAGCGCGCGGCAACTCGTTCTCAAGCAAAACAAACGGGTGCAATGCTCCAGATTCGTCGGATCGCTCGTAGTGTCGGTGGACAGATCTGAGATATGGCATCTGGACGTGCACAGCCTCATTTCTTAAGTCTCGGGGAAGTCATGGTTGAGTTATGGGGATCATCACCGCTCGCCCAGTCCGTACAACTTGAACGGACCTACTCGGGCGATGTTCTAAATATCGCGACCGCCGTACGACGGCTTGGTTTGCCCAGCGCCATCATCACACGCGTCGGATGTGACCCATTTGGAGACTATCTGGTCGACGAGTGGTCGAAACTCGGAATAGATCTACAGCACGTAATACGCGGAGGGGGTCCGACTGGAATCTATGTCAGTGAGCATGGCAATAGCGGGAGTTACGACACGTGGTACTACCGGAAGGGTAGTGCAGCCTCAACCGTGAGTCCTAAGGACATCGACGGTGTAGATCTAGACACAACCACTATGGTGCATCTGAGTGGAATTTCCCAAGCAATATCCGATTCCTCATGCTCAGCGACTCGCAGGCTTGCTGAGCGTGGACGCACTGCCCAAGCAGAGGTCTCGTTCGATCTGAACTATCGTGCGCAGCTCTGGCAGCCAGAGGCAGCGCGTCACGCGGCCGAAGATGTGATGCCTTTCGTGTCCATCTTCTTCGCCGGTGACGAAGAAGGAGCACACGTCTTCGGCAATGATGATCCCGCCACAATCGCTGACCTGGCTCTCGAGATGGGAGCACGCGTTGCAGCAATATCACTAGCCGAACGCGGAGCGTACGTTGCCTGGAAAGACGATTCGCTATCAATCAAACCAGTTGCACGCAATCTTGAAGGCCTCCGTGGCGCTGGCGATGCCTTCGCTGGTGGGTTCGCCACCGCCACCATGCTTGGAAGCTCTCCAGCAACTGCAGCACGACTTGGAACAGTGGTCGCTGGCCTCAAGGTCGAACAGCCCGGGCCTTTACTTGGCCTACCGTTCCAGGAAGACGTTCGCACCCGAACTATCGAGTTAGGCTGGACGGACGCAACTGACGTGATCGATTCAATCGAAGCACTGCCAATCCCATAGCAGCAAAGAATCTACAGGCCTCGCCCCCTCAGACGCAGGCTGCCTACTCCAGCCGACAGAGCCCCTTTCGCGACCACCAACACTCGACCAAGTCAGACGACTCTGCACCCACACAATTCTGGTTTTCACCAAATCCAATCTAGTCAATTCCCTCTAGGTGAAGAGCCCCCATTTAGACCTTCGTATAGAGCCTCAAGCAGCACGCACTAACACTTCCTTCGACGAAAAGATCCCGTGTCCGTTATCGGTTAATCAACCCCTTCGTTCGAGCTCAAATTAGCGAGTTCAGGCCAGCGACGTTCTGGGGCATACTCCGACTGTTCGTAAGCGTACGCTACACGTAAAGCGGTCCGCTCGCGATACTTCATAGCCACAATTTGCATTCCGACGGGGATGCCATCGTCAGTCCAACCACAAGGCACACTCACAACAGGTTGATGGGAACCATTGAACGGCCGAGTCAATCTTGGCATCCATTGGTAGTCACTCGTCGCCGACTCGATCCGTGGCGGACACCTCTGTAGAACGGGAGCAGCAAGAATATCGACATCGCCCGTCGCACGCCGGTAACTAGCGAGGGCATCATCGCGCTCACCTCGCAACCGGCCCAACGCCACCGCCATTGTCTCCCCGGGTCGCATAGCCTCATCCATCCCAGTCTGCAAGCGCGCCTGCAATGTCGGGTTAACCCGTGTGATCTCACCACCCGTCGCCTCGACCACGTTGTGATACGCCTCAAGCGTCAAAATCCCAAGTTGCGCGGCAGCTAGGGATTCCACTGACGGCAACTCAACCTGCACCTGCTCACCTCCCAACATCACAAGCGCATCGACCGCCGCCCGTACGATGGTTTCGATCTCTGAATCAAGCCCATCAAAAAAATAGTTCGAGGGAACGCCCACTCGTAAACCTTCGAGACCTGCATCAATCTCCCCCGTGAGATGTGCCATCCGGTTGGCTTCGTGAACAACCGTCTCAGTTAGCGGATCGGCCATCGCCTGCAGCATCACTGCGGCATCCCGTGTGTTGCGCGCCATTGGTCCGGGAGTATCGAAGCTTTGACTAAGCAAGCGAACACCTTCCAAACTAACCCTGCCATATGTCGGTTTGATACCAACCAACCCACAGAGTGCTGAAGGCAGTCGAATTGACCCCCCGGTATCAGTGCCAAGACCGGCGTAGATCAGTCCAGCCGCGACCGCCGCTCCAGTACCTCCACTCGAGCCGCCGGACACAATGTCCCGATTCCATGGATTGCGGGAAGCACCATACTGGGACGTAGCACCGGTCGGGTGGTAAGCAAATTCATCACAATTCAATTTGCACACAATCACCGCACCCGATTGTTTCAACGCCCGCACAAGCGCGGCGTCAGCAACAGCAGGAACGTCTCCAAACACGGTCGAACCTGCGGTCGTTACAGCCCCTTCGACATCAGCTAAGTCCTTGATCCCGATTGGCACGCCATGCAATACACCACGATAGTTACCCGCACGGATCTCTCGTTCAGCCCTCCGGGCGTCAGCTAGTGCCCTGTCAGCCAGAATTGACGTCGTGACACCCAGAAAATCTCCATAGCGTTCAAGCCGATCGACCGCGTTCCTGGTGACTTCGACAGGACTCACTTCGCCATCAGCAATAAGCGACGCTAGATCCGTCATTGAAAGCTGCGCTAGTTGCACATCAGACGACATCAACCACGCCTCCCTAGTCGACCCAAAACTCGAATACAGCTAACTTTCGTTGCCCCACCCAATCCAGTGAATCGAAGGACGCTCTCGCTGGCGTGCATCGGGGCCAACATTTGGACTGGGATACCCAACGTACAGATAGGCAACGATGCGATCTGATCCTGCAAGCCCAAGATATCCCTTCGACGCCTGATAATCACACATATCACCAGTACGCCATTTCGTCGCAAGTCCCTCGGCATGCGCCGCCAACATCAAGTTCTGCGTCGCGCAACACGCGGCTGCATAATCCTCGAGGTCCGTGACTGCATCCGGAGATCCAATCTGGCTGACCACAATCACTACCGGAGCTCGTAATAGACGACTGCGCGCTTGCCGAATCGCAGGCGCCGTTGCCGGATCGCTGGGATCTAGTTGATTCTCGAGTTCAGTAGCTACTACAGAGCCCATATCGGATCTCGCATCCCCACATAGAACGTGGAATCTCCATGGCTCAGTCAGGTGATGATTGGGCGCCCATACAGACGTCTGGATTATGCGGTCAATCACATCTCGTGACGGGACGTCATCGAGTAGCGTGGTCACACTCCGACGGCCACGAATCGCAGAGTAAATATCCATACCATCAATTTCCCAAATGTTCCGTCTGCACCATCATGGTATCGAGACCTGTCCATAACGTTCCATCCACGCAGACGACGAACTCACAATTTGCACACACTGACCGAATTCCAGTTATCGTGGATGCAAATTCCCATCGAGATCGAATCACGTGAACATCGGAGTCCTTACCGGAGGCGGAGATTGCCCGGGACTGAATGCTGCAGTTCGAGGAATAACACGAGCTGCCAGTCTTAAAGGATGGACCGTCACAGGAATTAGAGATGGTTGGCGCGGCACCATTGAACGTGAGACTTTTCCTCTCACGATCGAAAATACCGATGGGATCCTCGATGTTGGAGGAACCATTCTCGGAAGTTCACGGACAAACCCACTCCGCACACCTGAAAGCTACACGCAGGCACAATCTGTGTTCGATGAAATGGGGTTAGATGCCCTGATCGCGATCGGTGGCGATGACACGCTCTCCGTCGCCGCAGCACTCGCTTCCGATGGTCACCCTATCGTAGGCATTCCCAAAACCATCGATAATGACGTTCCCAAGACGGACGCGTGTATAGGTTTTGACACCGCGGTGGAAACGATCGCGTCGTCGGTCGCACACCTGCGCACTACAACCATGTCGCATCATCGTGTGACTCTCGTTGAAACCATGGGACGTGAGGCGGGCTGGCTCGCCGCACTTGGCGGCCTCGCAAGCGGTAGTGATTTCATCGGTGTTCCTGAGAAGCAGCTAAACATCGAGGATGTCATTGGTCATGTCCATCAACGTTACGACAGTGGAACAAATTTCAGCATCGTCGTGATTGCTGAAGGGACTGAGGTAGCCGGCCTCGACCTTAAGAACGCTGCGGTTCAGGCGAGTGACGAATTCGGTCATGTCATCCTATCCACACGCAGCATCGCCGAGGTTGTCGCACACAAGATCGAGAAAGTTACAGGTAAAGAATCGCGAGCTTGCGTTCTCGGACACCTGCAGCGTGGCGGCACACCAACGACCTTCGATCGCGTTCTCGGAACACGGTTTGGTTTTGCAGCCATCGACTTTCTAGCAAAGAACAAGCATGGACAAATGACTGCTCTGGTTGGTTTGGATATCAAACCAATCCCACTTGTCGAAATCGGCGGCAAGTCACGGACCCTCGATGAGTCCTACCTAAAGCTTCTTCCACCGTTCGTATAGGCCCTCGGGACTAACAACTTGCTTATACAGCGGCCACATATGCGAGAATCTCGAACACGTCTGTCAATTCTGGCGGTCTTGATAGATCTCTAAGGCGCTCGTCGCTCAACAGCTCGTCTAGAGTAAAGATGAGCTCGTTCAGGCACACAACGCAGCCAACGAAACCAATGTCCTTAAGCTCCGTCACAATCGAATCTACACGGGCCGACCTGAATGCCCGGTTGCATGGCATCGTTCCCGATGCTGAGATCGCACTGAAAGCCGAACTGGCATACAAGATCAACCAACTAAAAACCGAACTCGGTGCAGTCATCCTTGGACACAACTACATGGAACCTGCGCTGTTCCACTCGGTCTGTGACTACAAGGGTGACTCCCTAGAATTAAGCCGGGTTGCAGCTACCACCGAATGCGATCCAATCGTTTTCTGCGGTGTGCGCTTCATGGCGGAAACAGCCAAGATCCTCAATCCTGATCGCGCTGTGCTTCTCCCAGCACGGCGCGCAGGTTGTTCGCTAGCCGAGTCAATCACCGCATCTGATGTACGTCATCTTAAGGATCGGTATCCCGGAATTCCGGTTGTGGTCTATATCAACACCTATGCCGACGTGAAAGCGGAAGCGGACATCTGCTGTACATCAAGCAACGCCGCGCGAGTTGTCGAGTCACTGGATTCGGATCAGGTGATCTTCTTGCCGGACGAATACCTCGCGCAAAACGTAGCCAAGGAAACGGGAAAATCCATCGTTTTTCCAAGTGCGAAACCTATTTCCAATAGGGCAAGAGCAGCAGCGGCCGACAACGGACTTCATTATGACCTCATAGGTTGGACCGGACGTTGTGAGGTTCATGAAAAGTTCAC
The DNA here is from genome assembly GCA_964422795.1 of uncultured Chloroflexota bacterium. Taxonomy (GTDB): domain Bacteria; phylum Chloroflexota; class UBA11872; order UBA11872; family UBA11872; genus UBA11872. The sequence goes on along the minus strand of CAYRCL010000055.1, from coordinate 114,046 downwards.
AGTCGAAGATATCAGTTCAATCCGAAGCCAATTTCCCGATGTTCTTGTCCTCGCCCACCCAGAATGCAGTCCTGCAGTCGTCGACGCCGCTGACTTCTCGGGTTCAACATCTGCTATGGCACGTCATGTGAATGAAAGCGAAGCCCCCCAATATCTGCTTCTGACCGAATGCAGCATGGGTGACAACATCGCAGCTGAAGCCCCTGAAAAGGACATGCTCCGCCTGTGTTCAGTCCGTTGCCCACACATGAACGAGATCACCCTGGATCATGTGTTATTGGCGCTGACTGAAAATCGTGAACAGATTGAAGTCCCCGAAGACATCCGTGTGCGCGCTCGCCATGCCATCGACCGGATGCTCGAGATCGGCTAACAGCCGATCGCCGACGTTTCGGCACAACTTCGGTCAATCCGATGACGACCGACCGCATTTATCTCGACCACGCAGCCACGACACCTATCGACCGAACAGTCGCCACCGCTATCACACAAGTGCTTGCACACATCCCAGGCAACCCAAGTTCACTCTACCGTGAAGGCCGTGCCGCCCGTGATGTACTAGATCGCGCCCGTGCCAAAGTTGCTACGACGCTCGTGGTTGATCCAAATGAAATTGTGTTCACGAGTAGCGGCAGCGAGGGTGCCACACTAGCGATCCGAGGCGCAGCTTTCGCTGCCGCTCAAGCTGGCCGTAGGCATCTTGTAACGACAGCTATTGAACATCACGCTGTACTTCACACGGTCCAACACCTCGTACAACGGCACAGCTTTGAAGCCACCATCGTCGGTGTAGACCAGGAAGGACGCGTAGATCCATCATCGGTCATCGATGCAGTACGCGACGACACAGCGATCGTGAGCGTGATGTACGCCAATAATGAAATAGGATCCATCCAACCCATTGCTCGAATAGCGGCTGAACTCCGTGACCATCCAGCCTTATTCCATTCCGATTCTGTACAAGGACCAGGCCACCTACCGATTGCTATTCCAATCCTCGGCGTCGACCTTCTGTCACTTGCAGCCCACAAGTTTTACGGTCCAAAAGGGATTGGCGCGCTGTACATCCGGGACGGAACTCGCCTAAGCCCACAAATCGTGGGTGGCACCCAGGAACGAGGGCGACGCGCGGGAACTGAGAACGTGGCCTTTGCGGAGGGAATGGCAGTAGCTCTTCATCAAGCCGAGAGCAGCCGAACCCACGACACGGCACACAACCTGGCGCTACGTGATGCTCTGATCAAGGGCATCACAAGCATTGCTGGAAGCCGACTTAACGGCCCTATGGCTGACCGACTTCCAAACAACGTGAACGTTGTATTCGAAGGTGTGGATAGTGAAGCTCTGTTGCTCGCGCTGGATTCTGCCGGCGTATCCGCATCCAGCGGATCGGCCTGCACGTCGGCCTCACTCGAACCATCCCATGTGCTCCACGCTATAGGCCTTAAACCGGATCTTGCCGCCAGCAGTTTGCGCTTAACAACGGGACGAGAAAATACCGCATCCCAGATATCTCGAACTATTGAGATCTTGCATGACCTTGTGCCACATCTACGGGGTACAGCTATGGAAAAACCGGGTCAGGTTACGTAGGCTTCATATACGCCATTTGCAATGGTGGAGTGCGACAAGGAACCTCGGTAGATATGACGATAGAGGAATTGAAGGTCAAGACCGGTTTGCCGCAGGCAAGTGCTCCAATCCTATCGGTCGAAGTTTCGGCAGCCGCGGAATTTGAGCGCATGCGCCAGAAGCGCAACCGGCCTGATGCCGTACTGCGCGTTCGAGTCGTTCCTGAGACTGGGTGTGGGGACTTCCGCTATGCCATGGGCATCGAACCCAAACCACGTGATGGTGACACCACAATTGACGCACACGGAATCACCATAATCATCGATCCGGAGAGTGTCGATCTACTTCACGGTTCAACTCTCGAGTACAGCGACTCATTAATGGATGGAGGGTTCAAAATCCAAAATCCACGTGCACGCTCCGAGTGCGGCTGTGGCCAATCATTCAGTCTGACCGGGCGAGCCATCAAGAGTGAACACGCTCGTGGAGGCCTGTCAGCGCTTTAACGCTCCCCTCTCGGTGGTCCGTAAGCCTCCATCGTCTGGAGCGCGATTTCCTCCCAACCTAAGCGGTCCGCAATTGCGTGCGCTGATCGTGATCTCGCCTCAATATCCCACTCTTGGGCCTGCGCCATAGCTTCCGCAAGCGCCTGAACATCCCCTGGAGGAAGCAACACCCCCGCATCAGATTCCGCGACTAGTTCAGGTATACATCCCACATGGGTTGCGATCACTGGTCGACCAAAACCGAGCGCCGTGATTAACGCCCCGCTCGTGAGCGCATCACGATAAGGAAAGACGGCCACGTCCGCCGCTGCGAAGTACAGCTGCAACGTATCGATAGGAACCTTCCCCTCGATAACCATCACGCGAGGATCATCAAGCGGTCCCTGTCCCATAGGCCCCGAATATGAGTAATGCATTTGCCCGACCACTAGCAGACGTAACCGCTCACCTTTTAACTGGTGAAATGCCGTCAGCATATCGTCATGACCCTTGTACCCACGGATGTTCCCAAACGAGATGTACACGAATGCGTCTGGATCGATTCCTATTTCAGACCGAGCTTCGTCCCGCTCGAGAGTCGATGGATAAGCGGAGCGGAAATTGCCGTGCGGAATAACGTACATGTTTCGACGCCTACGGAACCGCCGACCAAATTCGTCCGCTGCAAACTGGCAATGGCAAATAATTGAATTTGCCAACAGCACCATCAAATATCGACCAGCTACATCCACACCTCGATGCGCCCGCTCGTGCGGCAACATGTTGTGGAGTGTCCACACGATCTGATACCCAAGCAGCCGCGCAAGAACCATCGTCGCAGCAAATGTGGCGAACCGAAACCACGCCCCAAGTGCCGTAGGTGCTGAGACAACACCTTGCAACCAGTGCAAATGCAGAGCATGGACGCGTCCACGGTTGCGCCAGACCCAACCCAAAGAACATTCGGCAGCACCAGGATCCTCACGATCCTTGTGGCCCAGACTAAGCCGCTCAAAGGTATAGCCATGTGGCTGGAGCGCTTCAACTAAGGATCCACCATATGGATTGCCAAGAATGTTCCGATAGTCGAACAGGCTGGCATCCCAAAAAAAACCAACGCGCATATTGGCTACCCGTGGTAACGATGAGTAATTCTAGCTGTGGAGCACACGTGCCACTTAAATAAGATCCGTGAGGGCTTCGTATTCATGCCGAGCTGCTTTGACTGAATCCTCCCACCGCATCCACTTGCACTCCGACTCATTAGCAATCCATCCGCTATAACCAAATTCGGCAAGTGCGGCCAAGATTTCGCCATTTCGAACCTCTCCCTCGCCCATCGGAGTGTGCACATAACAACGATCATTGATCGCGAGCGTGTGCTGTTCCCCACTGGCCACACCACGCAGGTCCTTGACATGGACATCCGCAACACGCGTCCCAAGCAGCTGCACATCAGCCGCGCTTGTCGATCCAACTGCCGCGTGCAAATTCCCAGTATCCAGAGCCGCCCCGATATTCGGATGATCAATGGCGTCAACCAGTTGACATGTGGCAGCTGCACTAGACGCAAAACCTATCGAGTGAATCTCAATGGTTACTCGAACTCCTCCATCACCAGCAATGCTAGCTGCACGTCGATACCATCGAGTTGCCGCCATGAGTCCTTGCGAATCATCAACCGTAGATCCGTCTGGACCTCCCCACAGCCGCAACAAACCCGCACCTAAGATAGTGGCCGCTTCTACTGCTCGGGACACGCCTTCCAATTCAGATTCAGCATCCCGACCCTCGAACGATTCGGGACGCCCGAGTCCCGAAGCCAACCCAACAACCTGAACCCCTGAATCAGCAAGAACGGCAGCAGCTGTTCGAGCCGACTTCACCGGATCATCGAGATCGAGATGTGGTGGCTGACACATCAGAGCCACGCCGTCGTATCCGATCTCGCGAACGATGGGCGCAACTCGTTCAAGCGGATACCCACTAAACATCAGCGTATGAAGCGCAGGTCGCATGGATCTCGTAACTTCACATGTACGGCGCTAATCGTAACGACTCCGAACAAACGTTTCGAGGCTAGCCTTCAATGAATCCGACGCGTTAGAGTGGTCGAAGGTAGCGAACATCATTTAAACATTCGCTGGGGGACACAGTATGACGTTTCCGATTTGGAGCGGATTCGTGCGTGCGCTGGGGCTCGCCGGACTCTCCCTTTTCATCTTTTCAGCCTGTGTGTCTCCCGGTATCGAACCGTTCCCTGATCCACCACCCGACGCGGCAGCAACCGAAAACCCCTTCCCCGCCTCCACCGCAATTATCGGTGAGGGAGAAGAGCTATACCTAGCGAAGTGTGCGACTTGTCACGGCTACGCGGCTGATGGATTTGGCCCTCAGTATCAGCTGTACGTTCCTCGACCGTCCGACTTCACGACAGACGTCTTTCAAGCACAAACGGATGGTGCCATTTTCTGGAAAGCCTGGAACGGCAACACCGATACCGCAGGGACTTCAGCGGACATGGCTGGTCTGAAACATCGTGGTGCCGTGGATAAGGACATAACTGAGGACGAAATATGGAAGATCGTCCGATTCCTCCGTACGGCACCAGGCCGCTGACGCCACGCGAAGATTACCCGAGGCGCTGACTGTAGTCAGCGCCTCGTAAGTTTCGATCTGGGAAACCTCAGTCTCGTAAAATCTGCCACTACCTGAAGCAATCGGCCCCACGACCGACACCGTGAGCAAAGTCCTGGTGAAACACCCCGTCAGTTGGGGTGATATCTGCACCGGGAGGGGGTGCGCAACTACCCAGTCAATCCGCCCTAACAAACCCGTTAAAGCACGGCTACTTACAGTGAGGCACCACCATCCATCACAAGAACTTCGCCGGTCACAAAACGGTTTTCGACTAACAGCAACACACCACCAGCTATATCCTCTGGTGATGCCGCACGCTTGAGTGGCATTCCTTCGATCGCTCTCTCAAGGAAGTCCCGGTGATCATCCATCCACCGGGTGTCAACCGCACCAGGCGCGACGCTGTTCACTCGAATCTCAGGCGCCAAGGCTCGCGCTAGCGACTTGGTCAACGTGTTAAGCCCGCCCTTCGACGCAGCATAGGCAAGCGACGATCCAGTGCCTGTCACACCAGCGAGCGATGACACGTTAACGATTGCCCCATCTCCAGAAGCACGAAGATGCGGCGCCGCTGCACGGCTGACGAGGAACGGACCCTTGAGATTAACCGCCTGGATACGATCCCAATCGTCTTCATGCATACCATCCAGATCTCCATGAGCTACGAACGCAGTCATCCCGGCGCTATTGACAACCACGTCCAGACGACCAAACACAGCCACGGTCTGTTCGACCATGGCCTTTACGGCTGCGTCAGAAGCCACATCAGCCTGAATCGCCACCGCGTCAACCCCCAAGGCCTCGATCTCCCCTACCGTTGCCGAAGCCTCGTCGACCGACCGCGAATAATTCACCGCTACATGAGCCCCACGCGCGGCCAGCATCAAGGCAGTCGCACGACCCACGCCTGTTCCTCCACCCGTCACAAGAGCGGACTTACCTTTCAAAGACATTGCTGTTTTCCTCCAATCAGCATCCAAATCGCTATTGTGGCATCACAGACACGTTGTCTACCCCAATACGATGAGATCATGCCCCATGCAACATGAGTACCAGCTCACGAACGGGGACGTTCTGGTTGTCCGCGTGCTGGCGCCCGGTGAGGGACGAGGGACGACCGCACACCATCTCGAAATTCATCAGTTTTTGGCTCAACCATTCGATCCATCATGGGGGAGAGGCGTCGATAGCTTCCTTGAGCGCTTTCTGTCCGGAACCGCCGACGCGTCGCTCGCCGACACGTTCATCGTCGGCCGAATCGATGACGCGGTCGGCGGCACTGTCTGGCATGCAACTCATCGTGAATCGGGTGAATTGGGCGGCTACGGATACGTATTCACACATCCCCAACACCGTGGCAAAGGCATCGCGCAACGACTCACCGAGCTGTCTATCCAACGGTTCTGGGATTCCGGGGGTCAAGCCAGCTACCTGGGTACAGTGAATCCCGTTGCCGAGCATGTCTACGGAAAAGCAGGTTATGTCGGGTTCAATGGAAAGACGATGCGCGCGGTCCGGCCCGGGACTGATCCGGATAGTTTCGACGACCAGTTCTTCGCTCGCCATGGTGACGGAGAAATCCGGGATATCGAACTCGGCGATATCGGTGCCTACACGGGGTTGCTGCTGACGCCGAAGGCTCCAAGCTGGATCATCCGAGACTTCAGTGAGGCCATCTTTTACGCACCACCCAGGATTGAATCGACTAAATGTCTTGGCCCGTTCTATAACTCGTTTGCGCGCCACGAAACCAGTCCATCAAACATCTGGAAAGTCCTCATCAACGCCCGCAGTCGATTGGTCTGTTCGGCCAATCTCTTTGTGCCGACGCGCATGCCGCTGCGCGCAAGTGCCACACTTGAATTCCAAACAACACCCGCATATCTCGATCGCACCACTGCCGTAATTAATGCAGTACTCGATGACGCGGCAACGCACAATATCCGTACGGTCAGAGCATATGCCGTCACAACCGATCGCCAAGACGTCTTAAGTGCGAGTGGCTTTGTGCGCGAAACGGTACGAATGGCAGAACTCGACCTCGGAGACCACCTGGCCAACCTCACGATCATGAGCCGTGATTTAACCTGACTTCCAATCAGTCGACCTGCGTCAATTCTGCCGTCCACGGGTTAGGTCACCCTTAGACCACAACCTCTAGACCTCGAAAAGATAACTGCCGATTACAAGAACCATGATGACAACGTGTCCAAACCGGAACATTTCCGTACTCAACATGTCCGGTTCCATACGAAACACGCCGGTTGCACATAAGAAAAGACACGGCTAGTGTGAGCGCAGGATTGCACCTGTTGTCTTGAGGAGCCCCTAGTGCAAATCGACCGTTTCGACATTCATCACGTCAGCATGCCCCTGACCTACCCTTGGCGAACCGGTCACGGCGAAGACCCCGCCGTCCACTCCGTGTTGGTCAAAGCCACCAGCGGAAGCTACGAGGCGTGGGCCGAGACCACGCCGCTGCAAATGCCTGAATATTCCCCCGAATGCGCCGGCGGCATCTTCTACGTCCTCACTGAATACATGGGACCCTGGGTGGTCGGACGGGAATACAACACGGCAGACGAGTTGAACGATCGGCTAGCCCGTTTCGTCGGGAACCCGTTTGCTAAGGCAGGCCTTGAGATGTGTTGGTGGACGCTCCAACGCGAGATCACCGAGACACCTCTGCATCGCCTTCTCGGAGGACAAACCCGAGAGGTCGCAGCCGGCGCCGACATCCAGGTTCAGGACACCATGGATATGTTGCTGCAGAAGGTCCAAGAAGCCGTGGATGAAGGCTTTCCGCGTGTCAAGCTCAAGTCCCGTCGGGGCTGGGACCTTGAAATGATGACCACGGTCCGGAATCACTTCCCAGACACCACGTTCCACATGGACTTTAACTCCCGCTACACCATTGATGACCTGTCACTGTTCCAGGCGTTGGACAAGCTGGAGCTGGCCTTCTTCGAACAGCCCCTGAGTATCGAAAATTTGATGGGCCTAGCCGACCTGCGCCGGCAAGTCGAAACCCCGATCTGCCTGGATGAATCAATTCTCAGCCCGCTCTTGATGGAGCAGGCTATCCGATTGGACGCATGCCAGTACGTCAACGTAAAGCCGGGACGCGTCGGAGGCCTAACGAACGCGATAAAAATCCACGACATGTGCCGGGACGCAGGCATCACCACGTGGGTCGGCGGCATGCTGGAAAGTGCGCTAGGCGAAGCCATCTGCGTCGAACTCGCTACGTTGGAGAACTTCACCTACCCGGGCGACATCTTCCCCTCGTCGCGCTTCTACGGGCCCGATCTGTGTCAGCCTGAAAACACGCTGACGCCACGCTTCACCTTAGAACCATTCACAGGAAAGCTGCCCGGACCGGACCCAGAACTTCTAGCCGAGCAGACCGTCCAACAGAGCGTCGTGCTGCCGGGACGTGACTTATATCACTAAGCCAGAACCATCACACGCAACAGTGAACCAGACCAGCCGTGCGAATTGGACCGTTTCGCCTGACTGCGCTCCTAACAGCAGGACACCAGAACACGACACTACAATCACTCCTACAATCGTTGCCCAACCAGTTATCGTGACATCACAGACACGTTGCCTACCCCAATACGATGAGGTCATGCCCGATGCAACATGAGTACCAGCTCACGAACGGAGACGTTCTGGTTGCCAGCGTGCTGGAGCCCGGTGAGGGCCGAGGGACGACCGCACACCATCTCGAAATTCATCAATTTCTGACTCGACCATTCGATCCATGGCTGGTCGACACCGAAGTTAGCTTCCTTGAGCGCTTTCTGTCCGGAACCGCTGACGCGTCGCTGGCCGACACGCTCATCATCGGACGAATCGATGACGCGGTCGTCGGCACTGTCTGGCACGCAACTCATCGTGAATCGGGTGAATTGGGCGGCTACGGATTCGTATTAACGCATCCCCAACACCGTGGCAAAGGCATCGCGCAACGACTCACCGAGCTGTCTATTCAACGGTTCTGGGATTCCGGGGGGCAAGCCAGCTATCTGGGTACAGCAAACCCCGTTGCCGAGCACATCTATAAGAAATCGGGCTATGCCCCATTCAATGGAATGACGATGCGCGCGGTCCGGCCCGGGACTGATCCGGATAGTTTCGACGACCAGTTCTTCGCTCGCCATGGTGACGGAGAAATCCGGGATATCGAACTCGGCGACATCGGGGCCTACACCGGGCTCTTAATGACGCCAAAGGCTCGGGGCTGGATCGTTCGAGACTTCAGTGAGGCCATCTTTTACGCACCACCCGCCATTGAGTCCGCAATGTGTCTTCGCCCGTTCTACAACGCGTTTGAGCACAAGGAAGCCAACTCATCAAACGTCTGGAAAGTCCTCGTCAACGCCCGCAGCCGATTAGTCTGTTCGGCCAATCTCTTTGTGCCAACGAGCATTCCGCTGAACGCAAGTGCCACACTTGAATTCCAAACAACACCCGCATATTTCGATCGCACCACTGCCGTAATTGATGCGGTACTAGATGACGCGGCAACGCACAATATCAGTACGGTCAGAGCGTATGCCATCACGACCGATCGCCAAGACGTCTTGAGTGCGAGTGGCTTTGTGCCCGAAACCGTACGAATAGCGGAACTCGACCTCGGCGACCACCTGGCCGACCTTACGGTCATGCGTCGTGACCTCACCTGAATTCAAACCAGTCGGTCCCGTGTCACTTCTACCATCCACGGGTCGGATCACCACAGCCATCCTTGACGGCACTGAAATAGTAATCGCGAACGTCGAAGGCCACTATCACGCTCTTGATGGTTTGTGCGAACACGCAGGCGGTCCGCTCGGTGCTGGCACGCTCGTCGGCTGCCACCTCACATGCCCCCTGCACGCTTGGACGTACGACGTAACGGATGGATGGCTCGTGAGCCCTTCGCTCGGACAACGAACTAAGAGTTACCACGTTCGCATAATCGGCGACGTCGTTGAAGTGGCATTGAAAACCTAAGATCGCCTCAGTTGGTTACAGATGCCAACCCAAGCTGAACCGCTTCTCCATCAAGAACGAGGTCGCGCATCACCACATCATCGGTAACCCGGCCCTCGTTTAGTGAGATCGCAAGAACCTCCTCAGTAATACGGTCACGGTGCTCAGAGATTGTCGTTTTGACTTCATCACTGCCATCAATCCAGAGCAGAATCCTGTCGGAGACCTCGAGACCCACTTCACGTCGGAGACCTTGCGTGGCATGAACTATTTCACGGGCTAATCCTTCCCGTCGCAAGAGATCATCAACCTCGGTTGCAACCGCCACAATCACACCATCTTGCTCAGACACTCCAAAGCCCTCACGAGGAGTGCGTTGGACCAACACATCATCAGCACTCAGAATCTCCACATCGTTATCAAGCCTTACCTCCAGTTGTCCATCCGCTTCCAATTGGCGAACAACCGCTGCTGGATCGAGACCCGCGATCGCTGCGGCTAGGCTTTTCATACGAGGACCAAATCTGGGACCAAGCACTCGATAATTCGGACGAATATCAAAATCAACCATGTCATGATCAGAAACCATCCGTTCAATCACCTTCACATTCAGCTCGTCCCGAATATGCTGATCCAGTGACGTAACAGCCTCCCACTCACGATCGCCATCAACCCGGATCAAGGCTGAGCGGAGAGGTTGCCGTAACTTTACATCTGCTCCGTTACGTGCCGCCCTACCAACTCGAACCACCCTCTGGACTACACCCATCGAACGTTCAAGCTCAGAATCTCGTTTCTGGAGATCTGGGACCGGCCAATCTGAAAGATGCACACTCGGTACAGACTGTGGGTCAGCTCGCCGAACCAAATTCTGGTACATGTCTTCAGTCCAAAATGGCATTACTGGAGCCAACAATCGTATGAGGGTCGTCAGCAATTCATACAGCGTTTGGTACGCAGCCTGTTTATCCGCGTCAGCGCTCGACTTCCAATACCGACGTCGTCCTCGTCTCACATACCAATTTGACAAATCTTCAATGAACGCCTGAGCCGCTTGTACACCCCGATAGACAAGATAGGTGTCAAGAGCCTCCGTAAATGTTTCAACAACTCCCTGCAGTCGGGAGAGGGCCCATCGGTCAAGATCCGGTCTCTGATCAACCGGAATGACAGGACCAGTCGGATCAAACCCGTCGAGCCGTGCATATGTAACGAAGAACGCATATACGTTCCAGAGCGTAAGCATTCGTCGTTTTATTTCGGTCGCCGGCCCGTAGCCAAAGTTGATGTTGTACACAGGATTCTGTCCCGCATACATCCATCGCATGACGTCTGCCCCCATACGATCAGCTGCTTCCCCAAAATCAATCGAGTTGCCCCAACTCTTATGCATGGGTCGACCCGTTTCATCGTTGAGCTTCTCGTACACAAACACCGCTTGATATGGAGACCGACCTTCGAGCGTGACACTCATGAAGAGCATGGAGTAAAACCAAAGCCGGATCTGCTCACGCATTTCAGTGACAAAGTCAGCCGGATACCAAGCCTCAAACGCTTCACGGTTCTCCATATAGCCGAGCGTCGAGAACGGAACAATTCCAGCATCGAGCCAAGCATCACCGACCGCCGTAACTCGACGGACATCCGCATCACATGACTCGCATCGAATTACAACGTCATCGATCCAGGGTCGGTGCAACTCTCGCAGCTGATCCATCCCATAGACAGCTCGCTCCGCAAGCTCGGCATGCGATCCAATCACGGTTAGATGACCACAATCACCGCACGGATAAAACGGTAGAGGAAGACCCCAAAATCGGCGCCGCGAGATATTCCAATCGCCCATATGGCGTAGCCAGTCAGCCATGCGAGCACCGGCATACTCTGGAACCCACTGAACGCTTGCAGCCGCATTCAACATCGGCTCTCGGACTTCGTCAGCCCGAATAAACCATTCGTCATCTACTCGAAAAACAAGCTCTTCCTGACAACGCCAGCAATGGGGGTAGCGATGCTCGTACGCGTGCGCGCGGTGCAGCAAACCCCGCTTCTTGAGATCGGTAATCACGTCCGTCGCGACCTGCCTAGCATCTCGTCCCGTGAGCCATCCAAATCCATCAACGTAATCGCCGTTCTCGTCGATCGGAACGATTAGAGCAAGATCGAGCTCCTGGCCAAGACGGAAATCATCCTCACCTGCTCCCGGCGCAATATGAACAACACCTGTACCTTCTTCAGCACCGACATCCGTCCATGGAATCACCCTGTGCACCACTCCAGCCGCAGCTGGCAACTCGTCATATGGACCTTCATAAGTCCACCCAATCATCTCGGACCCCACCATCCGACGAATGACTACAGGATCCGGACCGATAGCCTCGGCAACACTAGCCTCGGCCAATACATACCGCTCGCCTTGCACATCCACTTCTACATACGCGAGATCCGGATGCACGGCCGCCGCTACGTTTGCCGCTAGCGTCCATGGTGTCGTCGTCCACACGAGCAGTGAGGTGTTGTCCCGACCCTGAAGTGGAAGCCGAACGTACACCGCATCGTGAACTACTGCTTCGTACGTATCGATCAATTCATGCTGTGACAGGGCAGTACCACATCGGGCACACCACGGCATGGCACGTTGAGCCGTCATGATCCATCCACGCTCATGACAGCGACGCAAGAAATACCAGATGTGCTCGATATTTGCGTCAGAGTGGGTGTAGTACGAGTTTCCCCAATCCATCCACTGTCCAAGCCGGATCGACTGCTTCGTTTGCACGTCGGCATAGGTATCTACCCGTGCTCGGCAGGCTTCAGCGAACGCCGCGAGCCCGTATGCCTCAATATCCCGCTTTGATTTGAAGCCCAGTTCCTTCTCGACCTCAACCTCGAGCCACAGCCCCTGACAGTCAAATCCATTTTGAAATCGTTGATCGAAGCCTTTCATCGCGCGATAACGCTGGAACACGTCCTTGTAGGTCCGACCCCAGGCATGGTGCACACCCATAGGATTATTCGCGGTAATCGGACCATCAATAAACGACCAGCGTGGACCACCCGTATTCTTCAACCGAAGCTGATCGAACGTGCGCTCCGCCGTCCACATCTGCAAAATCCGACGTTCCATAACCGGGAAATCAAGTTCCTCCGGAAGGGCCTCGAAAAATGATTTCGATTGGCCGTTAGATAACGAATTAGACGTCATCGGTTCGCTCCACCAAAGCGATTTCAAGACGGCGATTAATACGACCTTTGTTGACCGCATTCGTGACCATGACTCGGCCCACCTCACGAGTATTCGCGACATGGGTCCCTCCATCCGCCTGACGATCAAGACCCTGAATTTCCACGATACGGATCCGGGCAATGTGTTCCGGAACAAGATTCACATGGGTACGAATTAAATCAGGGAGCGTCAACGCTTCAGCACGCGGAAGCTCGTACGCCCGGATTTCACGTGCGGCCTCCAATTCATCGTTCAGGCGTCTCTCGATCTCGTCACGAAGCTCGTTAATTCGGACCGCCTCGAGCGAAAAATCCATCCGCGCCCTTAATCCGTCATCGTAAATATGGCTTCCCGTCACATCGGCCTTCCAACCTATCCAGACCACACCAGAAAGCGCATGCAAAGCTGTGTGCAACCGCATGTATCGGTACCGTAGATCCCAATCCAGGACCCCTCGTACTGACGTGCCCGGTGACGGCGCAACACCATCGAGACGGTGAACAATAAATGCTCCTTGCCTCTTCACCGCCACGACAGGCCAAACTTGACCATTGGCCCGCAATTCACCTGTGTCGCACGGCTGACCACCACCGAGCGGATAGAACGCGGATCGGTCCAAGATCACTCCGTCAGGCCGAACATCGGCCACAGTCGCTTCGAACTTCTGTAGATAGCTATCCGCGTAGTAGAGCTGCTCGGTCACCATAAGCCTCCAGAATGGAATAACCCGTCCCCTTGCACGGGACGGGTTCGATGACCCGCGGTACCACCCGCATTGCGCAGCTCACAGCCGCACCACTCAATCAACGTATGCCTACACAGCACCGCTGCCGCACCGATAACGGAGCAGTATTACGGCCAGATCTACCAACCCAAATGGGCCTTCGACCGGCAGCTCAGGAAGGATATCCACACGGGGTCATGACCATCCGGCTTACACCGTCCCGGACTCGCTATGGCTGACCAACCACAGGACATATTTCCATCACAGCATCAATTTTCAGATTCGAGTTTCACCCCAGCTCATCAGCGGGTCAAGAGATCACGAGGGCAAAATTTGTAGACCGCGACGGAAACTCATCAATCGCCAACCTCACCTCTACCGTTTGCAAGCTACGAACCAGGGTGCATTCCACGCACCTCGCTTGTGATCCTCCGGTCACGAGCCACTTCATGCCCACTGATGTAGACCGCCTCTGTTCGGGTAATACAACAGATGTTCTCCGCAGCATTGCCCCGGACCACTAAAACATCAGCTTCCAGGCCCGGGATCAGTGCACCCGTAACATTGGGTAATCCAATAGCCTTCGCCGCAGCACCCGTAACGAGCTGAATCGCATCGACCGGTGTTGTGTCCAACGCGACGACCGCACTAATCACCGACAACGGAAATTCGTCAAACGGTGTATTGATCACACCAGCATCGCTCGAAACCACGTGTGGAACACCACGCTCACGCATCTGGCGAAAGTTTTCTCCGACGCTCCGAATCAGCGCCCTATCATCGTCTTGAAGCTCACTTAGATCCTTCACACCCCGGAAGGGAATACGGTTCATTGCGGCCAACGTCATGTGAACCGACTGATGCGCTGGATTAATCCGATCCACCGCATTCAGATCCATGCTTGACTCACCACGCACACCGCTTGGAGTGAGCCAACTGCAATGCTCCAACGTATCGACACCAGCGTCGATCGCATTGCAGCAACCATCCGCTCCGAGCACATGTGCCGCGACATGCCGGTCAAGCCGATGGGCATCAGAAACAAGTGCTGTCAATGTCTTGAGATCGTATTGAGCACGACCGGCCTGAGAACCCGGCGTCATCATCCCGCCCGTAGCCATAACCTTGATGAAATCAGCACCGGCCTCAACCATCGCACGAACCGCGTGAATCACCTCATCTTCAGAATCAGCTCGGAGTCCACACCAGTTCAAGTGACCACCCGTAGTCGTAATCGGCGCTCCGCATACAAGCAGACGCGGTGCAACGAAACGCCTGGCTCGCGCAGCGTCACGCACAATCATGTTCAGCGTCCGGAATCCACCCGTATCCCTGAGCGTTGTCACGCCGGTCGAGAGGGCCTTCTGCGCATTAGCGACAGCCGTAAGAACACGATCTTCATTCGATGCAGCACTGTGGATCTCACGTGTGGTGTCGTGATCGGGATAGGCGCCAAATTGAAGATGACAGTGACAGTCAATTAAGCCAGGCATGATCGTCGCCTCGCCGTAGTCGATTGTTGGGACATCTCCTACGTTGGAATCACGTGCTCCCACGCGGGCAATCTTCCCGTCTCGAACAACGATTTCTGCCTCATGCAGCGGGTCAGCACCGGTACCATCAATCACAGTTGCAGCGCGGAGGACGATGTCAGACACAATCACCTCGAATGGGTCGTTCGTAATCCTACAATCTGGCACCAACAGAAACGATCAGTTGTGAGTAACGGCTGCCTTCGGTAGGTTTGAAACGTTCGCTGCCAAATCATCTGCTGTTCGCATGCTAACCACGTCCACTGTTCAGATCGATCCATTGCTTGACCGCGTCATCAAACCAGCTCAATACCTAGCTGGCGAGCACAACGCACGCAACAAACCGTGGAAGACATCGTCAACACGCCTCGCGCTGTGCTTTCCGGACGCATACGAAATTGGCATGTCGAACCTTGCGATGAGCCTACTGTACGAGCTCGTTAATGATGGGACTCCCCATCTGTGTGACCGGAGCTTCACGCCAATGCCAGACATGGCAGATGAGATGCGCGCAGCGAGTGTCGCACTTTGGGGCTGGGAATCCCGACGACCACTACGAGACTTCGACATGTTGGGATTCTCGATGAGCTATGAGAGCGGTAACACAAACGTTCTTGAAATGCTTGATCTGGCAGGAATCCCGGTGGAAAGTCACAACCGAATCGACGAAGATCCAATCGTTCTCGGTGGGGGTTCGGCAGTCTCAAACCCCGAACCCATGGCCGACTTCTTTGACCTCATCGCGATGGGCGAGGGCGAAGAACTTCTCGTCCGTATGCTCGATTTATACGCCACATTCGATCGTTCCAAGACTGGTTGGCGACGTCAATATCTGAAATCTTGCGCTCGCGACATCCCAGGCATCTACGTTCCGGAACTGTACCAACCACAGTACAGTTCCAACGGGTCCTTTCTTGGCCATGAACGGCTTGATGACCATCTTCCAGAACGGATCGTACGACAGTACGTCGATGTCAATGCATTCGTTGGACCGAAACGTCCTGTAGTTCCCAACATAGGTGTCGTACACGACCGAGTTGCCGTCGAACTGGACCGTGGATGCGCCCGCGCCTGCCGATTCTGTCAAGCTGGATATCTTTATCGACCAGTCCGCCAACGACGGAAAGATCTGGTCGAAACAACAGTTGCTTCATGTATGGCATCCACGGGCCAAAGCGAAGTCTCGCTTCTCTCGCTGAACGCCGTGGACTATGCCGGTCTGGACGGTGTCATCGAAGACGTCTACACCACGAGCGAAGAATATGTCCGTGTCTCAATCCCCTCAACACGAGTGGAAACATTCAACGTTGACATTGCGAATGCCCTTCAACGCGGCGGAAACCGAGGCGGTAGCCTAACTTTTGCACCCGAGGCTGCGACACCTCGTATGCGACGAGTCATCAACAAAGAAATTTCTGACGAGGACCTGCTGGAGACGTGTGATATGGCATTTGGTCGCGGCTTTCGCACGATCAAACTGTATTTCATGATCGGGCAACCCACGGAAACGCTGGAAGATGCGGAAGCCATCGCTCACCTCGCAAATCAAGTAATGGGGATCGGCCGCCATCATCACGGAAACAAGGCCAAGGTTAACGTCACCGTATCTACGTTCATCCCCAAACCGTTTACTCCCTTCCAGTGGCATCCGCAAGACAGCACAAACGACATCCAGACGAAGCAACGAGCCTGCTTAAAGATCGCCCGTGACCGGAACATTCACCTCATGTGGCACGATCCTGAGGAGAGCCATATTGAAGCGCTGCTTGCCTTGGGTGATCGACGTGTCGGACGAGCAATCAAGATCGCCTGGGAACGTGGATGTCGGTTCGACGGATGGACCGAGCATTTCAAACCCAATGAATGGTTTACCGCCATCACCGCTGCTGGGCTAGATATCGCTTGGTACATTCACCGCCAACGTGATCCTGACGAGCCGCTACCGTGGGACCTCGTTGAAATTTTCGTAAACAAACGCATGTTGCAACGTGAGTACGATCGAGCGATTGAGGCAGGAGCAGCTGAGCCAGAGCCTGTGAGTTAGACCCCCTTTGATCAAATCGGAAAGGATTCAGCGTCAGGATATTGATGCGTAACGAATTCACTGCCGACACGATTGCAGCTATTGCCACACCCATTGGACGCGGTGGGATTGGGATTGTTCGAATTAGCGGAACTGGAGCATCCACGATCGCGTACGCGATAACCGACCGTTCGATAGATTCGGAGCTCAAACCCCGCCACGCTCACCTCGTCCACATTAACGACGACAATGGCCAGATCATCGATCAAGCGCTATTGCTCTACATGCCAGGTCCACATTCATATACGGGCGAGGATGTGGTGGAGTTAAGCTGTCACGGCGGACCAATAATCCTCACCCGTGTGCTCGATCGTGTGCTCGCCGCCGGGGCCCAACCAGCCCGAGCCGGCGAATTCACCTTACGTGCATTCCTCAGTGGCCGTATCGACCTCGCCCAGGCAGAAGCTGTAGCTGACCTGGTGGCAGCACCGACTCCCGAAGGAGTATCAGTCGCAGCCAACCAACTTGCCGGTCGCCTGTCCGACGCGGTCCACAATATGCGCCGAGCCTGTGTAGACCTGTTAGCCCAAATGGAAGCGGAAGTTGACTTCGACGAGGACGACGTTCCAGCAATGGACCGCGAAACCATTGGGACCCTACTTGATCAACTGGATCGCCAGCTGAGTACTGTACTGGAATCGTCCAAGCGCGGAATTATGCAACGGCACGGCCTACGTGTGGCCTTGATTGGCAGTCCAAACGTCGGGAAATCATCCTTGCTAAACGCACTGCTCAGCACAGACCGAGCGATCGTAACGAACGTGCCGGGAACAACACGAGACGTCCTCGAGGAATCGTTTAACCTCGATGGCGTGCCCATCGTCCTCAACGATACCGCGGGCCTTCGCGATACACAGGACCCGGTCGAAGACATTGGAGTGGCGAGAACAAAACAGGCGCTCGAGATTTCTGATGTGGCTATTCTGGTGATCGATTCCAGCCGCCCTCTACTCCAAACCGACCTGAACGCGGCATCTCGCATTCGGGCAACAGATAAACCAACGATCGTGGCACTCAACAAACGCGATCTTCCACAGGGAATTCATCGTCGGGACATTGCCAGGCTCCTCCCAAACGCCACAGTCGTCCATACTTCCGCCCTTGTGGATGACATTGAGGAGCTGCGAAACGCCATACGCGCCACAACTGGTATCGCCTTCGAGAGCGGCGGCGACCTAGTACTTGTAGCCAGCATTCGTCATGAAGATGCTTTACGACGCACGCGTGAAGAATTAGCTGGTGCCCGACGTGCCGTTGCCAACAGCGAGCCTTCAGACTTCATAAGTATTGGTGTCCGTGGCGCAGTCAACACGCTCGGCGAAATTACCGGCGAATCCGCCACGGAAGATCTTCTGGATGCGATCTTCTCGAAGTTCTGCATCGGGAAGTGAGTGTGAAACCTACACAACGTCTCGTTGGCATCTTCCCCTACCTGGTTTTATTTGAACCGATCGAAATCTTGGGTGTGCGACTTAATCTCACCAGTGGCGAAGAATTGGACGCACCGCTACATGAACTCCTCAGCGTTTTTCGTGACGGGCGAGGCCATCCAATCCGTCTCGCAACGTCTATATCCGTCGACATACCGGCAGGAACCGAGGCTCACAAAGCACGACTCATCCAGAATCTCACTGCATTACTCGGATATCTGCTCCTCGACCCCGAACACCCAGCGAGCTCCCCCAAGTCCGAGAATCTCACGATCTGGATGTTTCCTCCCGGCTCAAGTGACGCTGAAGCATGGCTGGCAACACCAAACATGGACCGGTATATGTCGCTTGACCCCGTCAAAGATGCGATCTATCCGCCAACGCCAGATATGACGATTATTCAAGACCATGTAAACCCAGATGCGGCGGGCCTTGCTCTCTCCCAAGACTTGAACTGGACTAACGACCAAGCGATCGCGGATCGTGACCGTGTATTACTGGCTATGTATTGGTATGGACGGTCCTTTTCAGCTAACCCGCAAGAGGATGATCGGACCCGCATTGTCCATCTCGCCACCGCCTTCGAAGTATTGCTCCGAATCGGACTGGATCGCGGCAAACGGCGATCGCTTCAAGCTGAGCTCGGGAAGTTGCTTGGAAACCACCCCATTCTCGACGAATGGACCGAGCAGTTCTATCAAGCCCGATCTGAAATTGTTCACCGGGGCTGGACTGCCGACCTCTTATTCCACCATCCACTCGCCACACGTGCTCACGCTTCACTCGTGCTGTCGGGACAACGCATCCTCAGACTGGCCGTGGAAGCCGAGATCCGATTACGTGCTGGAGGCGCTCTCGCACGAACAATGCCACGGCTGTTCTACGAGCGATATATACAACCCGACCTTGAACCCAACGAAGCACGACTCGCCCAACTTCAAACCATAGGGCGTCTACGCGGGCGTAGTGCACACGAATTTCTGGCGACGGTCGGACGGTTGACGTTCACAGACACTACAGGATCGCTAAATGACTTGGTATCGGTCGGTCGTCGTCTGCTTCGACTTTTCATTCGACACTGTCTGGGCAAGCAACCTCCGGACAGCTTCGTGCATTGGGCGCTTGCCGCCGAACCGAAAGCCGAAAGCATCGTCACAGCATATCGTCAGCTTCAAGCTGGTCTCCGCAACGAGCAAACTAGCCCGTGGCCCGCACGCGGCACATCCGATCAATATCTCTGGCGTATCGAACGCGCCGTGAGACACTTCGCTGCCTACGCAGAAACCGTAGCGCCGGAAATGGCCAAAGACTCGTCATCAACTGACCGTATACGCCTAAGCACAACTACCGCTGCGACCAAAACCCAAAAATAGACAGCAAGCTCCGGAAGAAAATAGCCATGATCAACCAAGCCATGCGCAAGACCAGCCGCCATGGCACCAGCTATACCCCAAGCAAACGGATCAGGTTGGCCGTTAGATAAGCGGCGACTACGTGCCCATGTTGTCCAAAAGAGTGCTACCGCTAATAGAAATGCGAGAAGGCCAAACAACCCTATTGAAAGCCACGCGTCCAAGAGCAGGTTATGCGGATGTGAGATGTTCGGTTCACGCCAAGCATCGGGACGCATATAGGCTCGGTAATGAGACAAGAAATTGTCGGGGCCGACGCCAAACACCAGGTGATCCCGGATCATGCGCCATCCAGCATCCCAAATCGAAAGCCGAGAGGCCACACCCCCATCCCCAATGCGAAGAAACAGCGCCAATCGGTCAAACCCTAAAGTCAGCACCGCGAAACCTATGAGAACAAACCCGCCGAACATTTGGAGAATCTTTGATCCCACACTCGAACGTCTCCAGAAATGCACACTTGCAACCGCCACACCGAGCAAACAGCCAAGCCATGCACCTCGACTCCAGGTCAACAACAACACTACGAGCAAGATAAGCAAAGCAGCCATCCACGGCGTACGTCGGGTACGGGCTGAAAACACCAAGGCAAGCGCTACGGGAACCGCTCGCTCAAGAACCAAGCCTAAATTATTGGGTGATCCAAATGTCCCTCGAAGGCGTGGCAGTACAGTCTCCCCGACAAACGCTCCTGTTGGAGCCAAAACTAAGGCGACCAATGCCAAGAGGGTGGCACCTGTTACCAATGCCGCTAACAAACGCCGTACATCTGACCTATCACGCAACACCGAGACGAGCACCACGAAGAAAGCCACCGGCTCCAGAAGCACCGTTCGAAAGTCTCGTAACGCAAACTTCGGAAAATCCGCAAATACCGCTGCCGCAATTCCAGCAAGCACAAAATAGCCAACGGCGAAACGCCAACGCCCGTGCATGATTTCTGGATTTCCTGACCAGATCACTCTGATGATCAAAGCAAAGACGACCGCGACGAGCAGGATCTCGCTTACAGGTCGATCAATCACACCTGTGCGACCCACGACACCGACAAAAGGGATTGATGCCACAGCGACCAGACTCACTTCTCGCAGCCTCGCAATCGCCAGCAAGCCGACGTTGACTGCCAGAAGAATGCGAACCATCGTCCATCCCGATATGCCGTCACCATGTGGTAAAAACGTGTACAGAATCGCCATTACGCCTACGGCGATCTCCACGGATCGAAACGGACCGCACGTCTTATCCATCCATGCCATAGATAACCTGGCGACCTTCTTGCGAATCACCGCGATTGGTGCCAAGGCCCACAGAACAACTGCTGCCGTCGCTGCCCAAAGTCCAGACATAAGAAGCCATGGAAGCATTGGTCGTGAGTCAGCAACGATCAGGCCATCAAGAATCACCAGCCCTCCAGCTGAAGCTGGGTTTGAATCCGCCTGAACAATCAGCTCCAGTTCATGGCGTCCCGAGGGCAAACGAGTCGCGATTGGGATCCGTGCTAATGGCTCAACTGTAGGCGCATAAAGATCAATGACTGCTTCGCCAGCAGAATTGCGGGGAAGCGAATCCGCAAGGGCATCTTGCCCGTCAACACGAGCAAGAATACGACCCATCGCAGGTCCTCGTCGGCTCAGAAGCGCAATATCCGAACCCTCAAACCTAAGTGTGATGGTCGAACCCGGAACTCCAGTTTGTCGTTGGAACATCAGCGAGGCTAAATCGCTCGGAACCCGTGGCCATGGGCCTCGATAGCTAATTGCTCTGTGCGTCTCTTGGTGTAGACCAACACCCGCCACATGATTAGAAGCAAACGCGCGACGTAGAGCTATGAGATGCGGTCGCGGTGTGAAATCCTTGTCCATCAGTCGGAAAAACGGAGTTGGATCACGAGGATCAGGATCCTCGGGCCAGCGCGAAGCCCAAACGACAATCGTTGGCATCCAAGGCCATTGCTCGCGAGCTCGGCGAATACCTCCCACGGTCCATGCCGCTTGATCGAAAGTCGAGTGATTACCCCAAATCCCAGGCTCTCCGGACCAATCTTGGGGTAGAGACATCCAACCGTATTCAGACGCCCATATCGGAGTCTGGAAGTCCCCGAACTCAATCATGATCTCTCGCCAGAGCACGGCCCGCGAAAAATTCGTGCGCTGATAATCAACCCGAACGTCATTTGGCCCGGTGAATAGCCCATACGACATGGTGGACCCAATATCGAAATCCCCTTTGGCCCCAAGTTCATACAGACTTCGTAAGAAGAGCAGGTCACTCAAGTTTTCGGGGCCCGTCTCGATCGTCGGAGCTAGGCCAGCCAGAACTATCTTGGCATCGTGGTCCGATGTCCGTATCGCATGGCCGACGGTACGAAGCATTGCAAGATATTGCGATGGATCAGGCGGATTCCCACCCCACTCTCCTAAGAGATTGGGTTCATTCCAAATCTGATAAAAGCGTATCCGACCGCTATAACGCGTCGCCAAACGTCCAGCAAAAGCAGCAAAATCAGTATTGTCGGTTGGTGGCGCTTGAATCGATGGATTCGCGGTAGGATCAAATCCTGGCGTAGCCCACGCTGGCGCACGATCAAGCCGCGCCAAAATCTCGATTCCCAGCTCATCCGCAATATCGACAATCTGATCATACTTAGCCCATGCGTCATGCCCGGAAGAATCAATATGTAGCCCGGGACCTTGCGGCTCAATCTCGGCCCAGTTGAATTCCTGCCGGATAAGACGAATACCGGACCCGCGTAAGACATGGAGTTCACGTCGAATCTTTGCATGGTCAGGTTCTCGATGTAGAAAAGTGTTCGCGCCAATACCCGGACCATCCGCCAGCCGTACTTCACTCAATGCAGCGGTTCCGTATACAACACCACGATCGGCAAACGCCGTCAGTATGAATGTTAGGACGGAGACCACTATCGCCCCCGTCACTGCGCCACACGCCAACAGCAAGCGCTGGCCACCAACTCGCTTAGCAATCACGCGGTTCAGACTAACTCTACGGAAAGGAGACGCCAGTAGCGGCGCGCCGCACAGCTCGATACACGAGACGCGGCGTAAAATCCGGGTCGACCATCCGGAAGTAGTACTCGCTCTGGTTGGGCTGCAGTGCCCCAAGCGGTTTGCGGAAAAACCAGAGATTGAAGACACCTGCCCACGGCCAATGTGACAGACCGTAGCGAACACCCTCCACCGACCATCTCGCCTGCTGCTCTTCCGGCACCCGGCGCCAGACGAGCTTTGTAGGACTCATATCCGCAGGCGAAGCATTCCATCCATATTCATTGAACCAGATTGGCTTGCCCGAAAGACCAAACTCGATCATCAATTCACGCAAGAACTCGACTCGACGAAAGTTCAAAACATCTCTGTCGGGCGGCGCGTCTGGTGGATACTCAAGACCAAAAGCATTCGCGGCCTGCACATCTAAATATGCACCAGCCCCACGCTCATAGATACGCTCAAGATAGGCCAGCTCATCCATCGCACGTGGACTGTTCTCCAACGTCGCTGCGAGGGGTGCGGCAATCACCACGTTGGCGTTATCCACCGATTTGACGGCATCGAAAGCTACACGCAATAGATTGGCATAACCCTTTGGATCCGGAGGAGCTCCACCCCACTCCGAAGACAAATTTGGCTCGTTCCAGATCTGGTAATGGCGAATCCTTCCGCGATAACGCGTAGCAAGTTTCGTTAGAAAAGAAGCATATAAGTCAAAATCGTATGGAGGCGAAGTGGGATGTCGAAGATTAGGTCGAGACCAAGCAGGCGCTCGGTCAACCCGGGCAATGATCTCAACATTGAATTCATCGGCTAGATCAACAATTTCGTCATACTTCACCCAAGAACTGCGGCGGGCTGCAGCATCGAAATACTGTCCCGGTCCCGGAATCTCAATATCAGCCCAAGGAACATGCTGCTTAATCCAACGGATACCAGCATCCTGCACCATACGAAGCGTCTGCCGCCGTTTCCATGTCTCGACCTCTAAATCAAGAAAGGTATTCACACCCCAAGGCGACACGTCAGCTAAGGGTATCGAGCTTAACCGCGAACCATTGATCGGGTTGTCACCACACGCAGCAGTCACTGCCAGAGCTGAGACAGACACACCGGAACCCAAAAGGGCCCTTCGATTGAGTAGGCGTGTCATTCGAGGCCTGACTCCAGTTCGAGACCTAATCCAACCAGATAATCGCGAGCGATCTGCACACTCGCCGCAGGGTCTCGTCCTGGATAATCGTGCCCCACTGCAACCCATCCTTCGAATTCACGTTCCTTCAAAAGCGCAACAACACCTGCTATATCCACATCACCCTCTCCAAGCTCGACAAATCCTCCAGCGTCCCAGAATTCACGTAGCGATGCTTTACGGTCTAAATATATTTCATGCAAGTCGGAATCGAGATCCTTCAACGTCACATAGCCAATGCGCTCGTAGTTCTCACGCAAAAATGGAACCGGATCCACACCGGCATAAAAGAGGTATCCGATGTCTGGTGCTAAGCGCAAAGTAGCAGGATCAGTGAGACTCATCAGTTGCTCCAGCTCATCCACAGTCTCAACGTAGGATCCGAGCTGATTACGGAAGAACAGCGGTAAGTCAAATTCTCGGTCGCAAATGTGGACTGCCTTCGCAAGTGTGTCAGCCAAGTGGATCCATTGAGAGTCCACCAACCCATCCTGTCGCTCCCCCACAACATGGCCAGCCGTTTCAATGCGTTCGGGTACCGGACGTGAGGAAGTGATCACACATTCAGCCCCAATTTCAGCCAGAAATTCAGCCGCCCGCCGAAGCTGATCGAGTTCTATCTCCTGGTAAAGATCTGAAAACCAATTCGCGAAAAATCTTCCACCGGAAACGTCCAAACCTGCATCGGCGATGACCTTGCGGGCAAGAACAGCATTGCCGACCAATTCACCCACACCCTCAATTCCAGCGTATCCACCTTCGCGGGCTTGATCAGAAACTTCTCGAAACGGTGTCTCACCCCAAATTGTGGCGGTGACTGCTACTCGCATTCAATCCTCAGCGGGTCGCTGGGACAGAGCACGCCCACTCAGTTTCTCTTCTGGCATGACTTTAAGCCGTGGCCGGTGTCCAGACTCGTTACGTACAGGGGCCTGAGATTCACGCTCTGGCTCAGAACGCCCACGCTCTTCGCTTTTCGTGCGCTCGGCTTCACCGATCCGAACATCGCGGTCGACAGATTCCGGATGACGTGATGAATGCCTCGTTGGAGCTTCGACCCGTGCCCGAGACCGTCCACGTTCGCGTGGCAACGATCGGGAGCGTTCGGATGGGCGACGTACATCCGCCAACAACGCCGAGAAGTCGATCACGACATCCGCGACCTCCGCCAATCCAGACGGAGCTAACTCTCCAGACATCACAACCTCCACACGTACACCACAACGCTGAACAGCCTCAACGAGAGGAACAAAATCAGCATCCGCTGTGACCAACGTAAGTACATCGATATTTGGAGCCAATTCCAGGACGTCAACGGCAACATTCACGTTCAGGCTCGCGCGTCGAACGCCGTCAGCGCGGCGCCGTAGAGACTTGCTGACAATTTTAAATCCTTCACGAGCAATCCTCCCAAGCCGCTGCTCAGACGAAGGATCGTCATGATCCACTGCCCCGTACACAGCGGCGCGAACCAGCTGTCGATCACGGATAAGCCGTTCCAGCAGTCGCCCATAATGCACTTGCACCACGTGGTGGTTCGACATCGCCTCCAGCGATTGGAGATCAACAATCAATCCGGTCTTAACTTGAATATCCAATAGAAGAATCTCGCGGTGTATAACGATCTATCCCGATGATAGTGGACATCGGGGGCATTCCTCAGCGCCCGTCCCTATGTCCGCGAGAACTTAAGCCAGTCGCCAGCGTCAACGCGGCCAATCAAACGCCCATTCTCTATTACGAAAAAGCTGCCGCAACGGATCCGGATGGCCTTCGCAAGCACGTGCTCCACTGAATCGTCGGCAGAAATAACCACAGAAGCTTTGACGGGACATGCAATATCACGAATCAAAGTCTGTGCACGCTGACCCATCGGGACTTTGTCCACATCGTCATTAGTCAACGTTCCCAGCAGGCTCCCCGACGCGCTGACGACGGGACGTAACCCAAAACCATCCTGATACAACCCACGGTCAACAAGTTCCTGAACACTGCCGTCATCAGGCACAGCACCGGCCTCTGCCCGGAGAATGTCGCGAACCTGTAAACCCACGACGCGCTCCCGGCGCTGCGCATCTCGATAACTATCGCGAGCTGCTGACCAAAGGAACCAGCCAACAAAGATCGTCCAAAACGGCTGCACCCGAGCCGCTTCAATAACCGTAACCTGCGCTACCCCAAGAACCATTAGTGCCAACCCCAACACAGATCCCATGAAGCTAGCAACCTGTGTTCCACGCAGGAATTTTCCCGATGCCGCCCAAACAATCGAACGCAGAATGCGCCCACCATCTAATGGAAATCCGGGAAGCATGTTGAAAACAGCCAATATCAGATTCATCTCGCCCAACCATTGCGCCGTAACCCGTGGCATCGATGCCACAGGCAGATTGTTGGCAAGCGCAATAAACAGAACACCAAGTGTGGCGCTAGCCAAAGGACCAACGACTGTGATGAAGAATTCTTGGCTGGGGCGATCCGGTTCACTCTCGATTTCGGCGACGCCGCCAAAGATGAAGAGACGGATGCGTCGGACCGGAATTCCAGATCTCACTGCTGCCACAGCGTGGGCAGCTTCATGCCCCAAGATCGAAGCAAAGAACAACAGGCTGGTGATAACCCCCCCAACCCAGATTCCATAAGACGGCACATCCACGGAAGTCCCGGTTCTCATCCATTCAGTGAACATTCGAGCTGGGATTATCGAGTTCGCAGTAGTCCAAGTCACGAACACGAAGACAATGAGCCAGCTGGCATCAACGCTGACATCCGTCCCACCAATCGTACAGATTCGCCACGGACCGAACCAACCGCGGCGTCGCTGCTCCTGTGAAGAGCGCGGCAAACCCATCGCTTACATCCCGTAGGTCAAAGCAGGCGCAATGAGTGAAGCAATCATCACCAGAACAGCCAGAACGGCTAAAACCGACCAAACTCGCGATAGCGTCACCCAACGACGAACGGATTGCAGCGGTGAACGATGGATCGGACCACCGCCCGTACGCCTACGAGCCCTTCGTCGCGAGCTCAATGATCGATCCGAATCCAGATCACGACTTAACCGCCACACGTGTCCGTCCCGTCCGTGAGGAGGTACGGCGGGCACCGCTTGAGCGGACATGTAGCCTCTTGGCAGCCGATAGATCAATCCAGTCGTTGGCCGACACACGTAACTCCTCAGAAATTGCATCCGCGAACGAATAAGTCTCTACACGCAGCCCATGCTCGCGAAGAAAATCGACCATCGGCACGTAGTCACCATCGCCAGAAACCAATGCAACAACATCCATTGTCGGCACGCGACGGATTACGTCCATGACTAACACTATGTCCAAATCAGCCTTTCGTGTACCGTCAGAAAACACTTTGATCGGCTTTGTAACAACGTCGTATCCCTTGCCCCACACAGGGGCAACAGACCGTTGGTGCTCCAACCGACCTGCAAAGTCCGCATAGATCGGGCAGTAGGCTCGGGCATGAATCAACCGACGATCAGCCGTCACATGGTCAAGGAGCTTAGTGAAATCAATTCTAATTGGATCGTCCGGATCACGATCACTGACGTTCGCAGTATCAACGAACACGCCCAACCTCAGTTTGGGACCTCCGCCAACAGACTCAGACGACCGAACTCCAAGAGCCTTCACAAGCTCACGAACCGAAGTCGTCAAACCTCGTTCGCCCGGTCGCTCAGCAGTAATCGCTTCCTTCAGTTCATCAACCAACAATCGGAGGCTCTGGTCATTAGATGCAACTGATCCATTCGTCTCAAACTCAATGTCTTCAGGAATAGGAGAAATCTCACGCACTATTAGTGCCCTTTCGTGTTGATTTACGGGCTGCAGATCGCCGTGGCCGAGCCTTAGCTGGAGCCCTCTGTTTTCGTTTACCGGAAAGCTCCTCAAGTCGTCGGTCAATGTCGGCCTGCCGAACTTCTTCTCGCGTCTCGACCTCTTTGCGCTGGCGCTTCACTTCATCGGTATCAGTCGTTACGGTCTCCAGCGCATCCCACAGCGCCGAAATCTGATCTGAGTTTCCACGAATCTTCAGATTGGATTCAAATGCGACCTGTGTCATTTCCTCAATAAACTTTGTCAATCGTTGCTCAAAGTCTTCGAGCTGTTTTCGCAACGGAAAAACGGTCTGATCGGAATTCTCCCCACCACGCTTGTAGTCGTGGTCCATCGCCACAACTTGTTTCCGTAATTCGCCAAAATTCTCAAGCAACGCATTAGTGTTGCGAGCAATCATGCGATGGTGAGCGTCGTGGGATATTGCCTTGTCATCTAACGCGACCGACGTAGCGCTTGAGCTTTTCGTCGCAGCCTTTGACCTTGCGGTCGATGACTGTCGGCTACGTCGCCCGCGTGAACTCTGTACTGCCATGCGTAAGTTCCTGCTCCATTTCATACAGTCTTAAATTTCGTCCAATGACATCGATGTGTAGTGGTGCCGGACCGAAGGGTCGAATGTCCCAATCCCCGAGAACGACATCCACCAAATTCGAACCTTCGCCCGCAGGCAAAAACCCCTTGGCCCGTACCACCTCGCCATAAGCCCCATCCGCTAAGGCTCGAACAAACGGCTCAACAACCAACCCAAACATCTTGGATGTATCCAGCACCACCCGTTGGAGCCCCAACTCCGACAATCCATCATGCGCGTCGCCGGCTCCGCCATCTTCCAACCCATCGCGGAGCACCCGTGTCTTACCTTGACGAATCGCCGCCACAACCACATCGGGTTCAACGTCGCAGAAGGACGTATTAACCATCGTGGCAGCAGGATTGAGTCCACGCACCCACGCCTGCGCTTCTATCAATTGATCCATGGTCGCCACATCCACCTTGTTGATCAGCACCAGGTCAGCTTCACGTACTTGACGCGGATAAAATTCACCCAAGTTGTCCCTGACTAAAGCGAACTTAGTAGCGTCGAGCACCGTAATAATCGAATCCACCGATGCGATGGACTGCACCGACGGGACTCCGAACACATTCGCCAGCATTTCCGGCGACGCGAGGCCGGTAGGCTCAATCACAAGGCGATCAGGGTTAACCGTCTCTCGGATCTGGTCAAGAGCAAGGAGCAGCTCACCACGCACTTCGCAACACACACAACCGCCTACCAATTCTCGAATAGTCACATCCTCAGTTGCAAGAACAACCTGATCAACACCCTCCGCCCCAAACTCATTGACCAGCAGAGCTGTGGACTCGATGGCCGATAGCCGTGGAACGAGGGATCGCAGTAGCGTAGTCTTTCCAGCTCCAAGAAAGCCGTACACGATTGTCACCCTCATCAGGGTTTTCGGATCCGCCCGGACAAAGCCAGCCGGTTCATCGACCGTGTAAGGTTCGCAATTACCCGAGATATACGGGATTTCCGAATGTACGTGGGCGCATATGGAAAGGAATAGATAAGTATGGCACGTGTTGAAGCCAAGAGGGCTATTTAGAAGCGTCTATGGCCCATCTGCACAAGAACCATCCAATCTCCGCCTATCTGAATGATTGGCTACAAACCCTGCAAGTCACGCCAGTTCGGACCGGCCTTCGCATCAACTACAAGAGGGACTTGTAGCTCAACAGCACCCGTCATCTGTTGGCAGGCGAGACGGGCGAAATCGCCGAGTTCCTCCGTCGGAACCTCGAACAAGAGATCATCATGAACCTGCAAAAGCATGCGACCACGCAGCTGCTTTGCTGCGAGTGTCTTATCAATCAGGATCATCGCCACTTTCATGATATCCGCAGTTGTACCTTGGATAGGCATGTTGATTGCCATCCGTTCAGCAGATGCCCGCTCATGAAAAGCGCGCGAATTCAGTTCGGGAAGATATCGACGCCGATTAAACAACGTTTCGACATATCCGCAGGCGTGAGCCCGAGCAATCGTAGCGTCCATATAAGTTTTCACACCTGGGTAAGTCAAGAAGTAATTCTCGATAAATCGCTTTGCCTCTTGCACCGACAGTTCTGTCCTGGCGGCCAAGCCTTGTGCGCTAATTCCATAGACGATGCCAAAGTTTGTCGTTTTTGCTAAACGTCGCATCTCGTCCGTGACTCTAGATAAGGACACATCATGAAGCCGTGCTGCCGTTGCAGTATGAATGTCCTGTCCCTCAGCAAAAGCTTCACACATCGTCGGATCTTCGCTGATGTGTGCAAGCACTCGTAGATCGATCTGCGAATAATCAATCGCAAGTAACGACCAATCCAGATCATGCGCCACAAACGCGCGTCGAATCTCACGTCCACGCGCGGTGCGGGTTGGGATGTTTTGCAGATTAGGATTCGACGACGAGAGACGCCCAGTAGTTGTACCCGCCTGATTGAAGGTCGTATGAACACGACCGGTAATCGGATTCACGAGTTTCGGCAATGCCTCAATATATGTAGATTGAAGCTTGCTGAGCGCTCGATATTCGAGAATCCGCGATACAACAGGATGCACATCCACTAGGTTTTCAAGTACGCCGCTCGCGGTCGAGTAGCCCGTTTTCGTTTTCCGTCCAGCCGGAAGCCCCAGTTCTTCGAACAGCACCAATCCAAGCTGCTTCGGGGAGTTGATATTGAATTCGTGGCCTACATCAGCGTGTATCAACGACGTGAGATCGACGAGCTCGGTAGCCATAGCCTTCGATAAGTCCGACAGCGCCGCACCGTCAAGCGTTATTCCACATCGCTCCATATCACCGAGAATTCGAGCAATCGGCAATTCCACATCTTGCACCAACTTTGTTAACGCGAGATCTTTGAGTTCATCTCCGAGTTCATCAGCAAGACCAAGAAGCAAAACAGCACGCAACGCTATCGGAGCAGCCACCTCAAGAGGATCTGGATGCTCCAATCCCCCGATCGGCGGCGGATCAGGGATCGGCTTCGTGGGTTCAAAGCCAAGACGCCGAAACACAAGATCATCCAACGATTTAGGAATAGCATTCGGTGTCGCGATATATGACGCCAAAAAAAGATCGTCCGCTATTCCGCGGAGAGAAAAACCGCAGCTGGCCATTGCCCGATATAGGAGCTTTGAATCAAACGTGACCTTCGTCGGTGATTCGTGCTCGATCCAGGAGCGTAATCCCTCAAGCACCACTGGAGCATTCACGATCGGTACATACGCACTGCGCTCATCCCATGCAATAGCAAGTCCAAGCAACTCGACACTCCACAACGACGGGCGAAGATATCCGAACACCCCAACCCGATCCGCAACCATCAGTTGCTCGCCAAGATCCTGAGCGTCATCGGCGTTATCGATAATCTTCGGCACAACATGTGGAACATCGACATCTAGTGTGATCGCCGATTCGTCGAGAAAGGTCATCCGATCCGCAAGATTGCGAAACTGCAGCTCCCGCAAGAGCTTATGCAGTGCTTCAGTATTCGCTTGCCAGAGACGTGCTCGATTAGGATCGAAGGTGACCGGCGCATCGCACACGATCGTTGCCAAGTTACGCGAGAGCTGGGCCACTTCCCTTTGCCCTTCAAGCTTCCGCCTCACTGCTGGTCTTAAATCATCCAAGTTCGCATAAATATCTTCGATGTCTACATAACTCGAGAGAAGCTGCGCCGCTGTCTTTTCGCCTACCCCCTTTACCCCAGGAATGTTGTCCGAGGTATCACCTAAAAGTCCTTTGAAGTCGATCACCTGTGCTGGTTCAATACCCCACCGATCCTTTACCGCCGCTTCGTCATAAACCATCGGATCACCCGTCCGAGGATTGGTGCTAAGTACCCGCATATGGGGAGTAATTAACTGAAATGCGTCACGATCGCCAGTAACCAACCAAACATCGAATCCTTCAGCTTCTGCCTGGCGCCCGATCGTTCCCAGCATGTCATCAGCTTCGTACGAGGCCAGTTCAAAGATTGGTATACCTAAGGCCGCCACCAGCTGGCGCACACGACCGAACTGTGGAATGAGTTCCTCGTCCGGTGCCGGGCGATTCGCCTTGTACTCGTCGTAAAGTTCATCCCGGAACGTCGGGCCCGGCAGATCAAAGGCCGCAACCGCGTAGTCGGGCTCGATCTCGTCCACAATACGAAGCACCATGTTCGCAAAACCGAAAACGGCATTCGTGAGCTCACCACTTGACGTCGCGAAATTGCGCGGCACCGCGTGATAGGCACGATGAATCAACGACATCGAGTCAAGTACGATAAGTCGCGGTCGTTGTGCCGTAGCCATACCAGTCAGTGTACGAAGCCCCGACCTAAGCTCCCTCTATGACTCCGGTAGTTTCTTGGACCACGAGAGACCAAAACGATTCGCTATCCCACTCGAGATATGAAGCGACAAGCCAGTGTCCTTTTTTGCGATCACCCATTGAACTGCGCATATACAAAGCATCCAACACAAAACCCGACGACCGCCTCGAGAAGTTCGCAGACCAGTACAACACCGATAAGGATGATGGCAACGGTGGGATTCACTAAATTAAGTAGTGTGGCTGCGACCGTCAGGGTAAGCCCGATCGTCTGCGCAAAACGCTTGGGCGGGCCGTCTACATGTTGTTGCGGCCACTTCACCATTGGAAGAATCACGCGCATCGTAAGATGCGAAAAGGGACACAGGGTAGTCCCTGTAAGAACACGGCCCGTATACCCACCAACCAAAGCCAGCATAAACCAGCCCCCGATCCCACTACCCGTGATCGCTAGAACGAGTGTGACTAGCGCAAGAATCGAAACCAGACCAGCCACCGTCCGTGTGGTGGTGTTATCAACGGTAGACGGAATCGAAAACACGTCTCGTAGAGTTCCCATATGAGCCAGACTTCCTGCGTAGCGATACCGAGAGATACCCACCAGTGCGACTATCTTGG
Organism: uncultured Chloroflexota bacterium; assembly: GCA_964422795.1. Lineage (GTDB taxonomy): Bacteria > Chloroflexota > UBA11872 > UBA11872 > UBA11872 > UBA11872. Next base: position 80,929 of record CAYRCL010000055.1, on the reverse strand, counting down.
ATACCCGATTGTAAAAGGTCTTACACCTATTGTTTCGGACAACCCTCGAATAGATACCGCTCTAACCCCCTCGTGAAAGGATGGAGATAAAAAGCCTTAGCGCACGATCTACGCACCGTCGTGACAGGATGGAGGTAATAAGCCTTAGCACGATCTACACACCGTCAATAATTATGAACGGACCCTTCGCATTTTTCGTACGCGCTTGCTCGATAGCCTGATACGCATCGCTCGTTTTCCAGGTTAACGCTGCTTCACGGCTAGGAAATTCCACAACCACGTGTAAGTCCGCGTGCGCCTCCCCTTCGCCATACACGACCTCATTGCCACGAACCAGAAAACGACCACCCGAGGCCACAATGGTTCCTTCTACCTTCGATGCGTAGTCAGACGTGAATGCCTCCGAATCAAGAAACGTGTAGTGCACTATGACGTACGCCTTGGGCATGACGCGTGCTCCTCTCGCACCAACGTCCTTAGTTCAAAGAACTTACCGGTGCAAGAACTGAACAGTCCTTACGCCACTGAACAGGCCATCTCATTGCCACAACATGACGGAGATTTAATCTTCCCATGCCCATTTGGACATTTGGACACCTGTACTGACGAACCGTCGTCTGTCTCGATAGCGTCGTTAACCAAAGGATCACCACACTGGCCACATGTGATATCGGCTGACATCCCACACGCTGCACATTCGTAAGTAGCCATTCAAAATCCTCCATCTTCATCACAACACCGATTCATCTTTGCACACCCCAACCCACCGCAGGGCTATTGACGAAAACCCTCGGCTAATTATCTCCGGCCTGATCTACACGAAAGTCGGCAAGCGAAAGGTGTAGGCCATGGCCCTGACGACGTATGTCAACGATTTCAGCCATGATTGCAAGCGCAATCTCAGATGGCGACTTCGCACCGATATCCAGGCCAATCGGGGCGTACACGTTCGCGAACTGATCCGAGGAAAAACCCTCTTTACGCAAGTTTCTGTAGACAACATGAACACGTCTTCGACTTCCGATCATCCCGATGTACGGAGCTGCCGAATGCAGCAAGATCCGTAGAGCAGATTCATCAAATCGATGGGCTCGGGTCACAAGCACAACAAAGGTCTGGTCATCAACCTCGAAGTCACCGAGAAATGTTTCGATCGAACACGCTTGCACAAGATCAGCGGTGGGAAATCGATCGCTGTTCGCAAAATCTGCTCGTTCATCAACAACGACCGTTTCAAATCCAACAATCGACGACAAACAGGCCAAGGGTTGTGCGATATGACCAGCTCCAACAATAAGGAGGCGAGGCGTCGATAAGACAGGGTCTAGAAAAAACCGAACATAGACAGTTTCACGGCTTGTGGTCTCGCGACCATCGGGTCCAAGCGTCACTGTTCGTGGATGACCAGAAGTCAGAACACTGGCTGCTTTTCGCGTGAGAGCCGTGTCGATTGGTGCGTTAACCACATCCTCCGACAGTCCGTCACAATCCGTATAGATCGCGCGTAAACCCGGATCGCCGCTCAACAGGCCTCGAGCACTCACCATATGGATGAACACGATCGGAGATCGAATCGACAGGGCTTTACGTGCCGCCGCCAAGGCGACGGCGTGAGCGCTCATGTCGTGGCCTTGGCCGCACCACCCCAAGATTCAATCAACACTTCCAATGTACCGCCACAAACATCGCCCTCACCACGAACGTCGTCAACTAGATCTACAGCGATCGATCGTCCCTTCCCATCAGCCAAAACACGACGAGCTTCTGCTCGGACATCAGCCTCAACACATCCGCCACCAACCGTTCCCCAGGTTGTTCCATCAGCGAAAAATAGCATGCGTGCACCGACATCCTGGGGCGTCGAGCCTCGACTCCCGATGACCACAGCCGTCGCCACGCGCTCACCACGCTCCGTATGTGCCGCAATCTGCTCAAAATATTCTTCCATCACACTTAATTCTATCTACGGGAACCCCCAAGCACCGTGTTAAAGAAACCGCTCCACAATTCCGGCCCCCTGCAAACCCAGAGCAGCAAATCCAATATTTTTTATCACGCGCCCTCCCCACGATGCGATGAAGAACCGCCACCAACCTAAACGTGCCGCCCCCGCCACAGCGCCGGCCAGATCGAACGCAGGATTTGGAATCGCAGCAATAACGAAAATCGCCAGTAGTCCCCAGCGGTGAATCCACGACTCGACCCGGGTATACAGCCGCTGTTTCTGAATCCATGGCGAACCGGTCACGCCAAGTAAATACGAAGTCATTTCACCAACGACTTGGCCTGTCGTCCCAACCAGAACCGCGCCCCACACACCATCAAACGCAACAGCAAATGTCGCAATCGCAGCCCAACCAAATCCTGGCAGCATGAACAAGGCGCCGGATTGGACGGAGATGAGGAAGAGCACCAAATAGGCCGGGCCCGCATAAACTCGGATCTGAGATGCAAAAGGAATCGCCGCTACACTCGTGGCCATGACGACGAGAAGAACAACGATCTGGATGAAGAGCACGCGACGGTTCAACAACGGCGGAATTCGGTTTTCAGATGGATCCGGAATATTGCCGTTGTTCGAACGTGACGAATTCAAAGTGGGTCGCATGCTGGTTGGCGCCTCATATGCGCTACCCCTATAGTCTCGCGTAAATGCCTGAGTTACCAGAAGTTGAGACCATCCGACGCGAACTCACCACCCAGATTTCTGGTCGGCATATTCAGCACGCGACCGTTCTAGATCCTCGTATCGTCCAGAATCTTACGGTCCGCGTGTTTGAAGCCCGCCTGAGAGGCGCATGCATCACAGACCTGGAACGTCGAGGAAAGTACCTCTTGCTGCACCTGGGATCCAACGTCCTCGTCCTTCACCTAATGATGAGCGGACGTCTGCACCTCAGACCACCGACAGATGTCCGTCCTCACACACGATTTGTCGTAACTCTTGATCAAGATCTTGGATTGCACTTCGTTGACGTCCGTCGTTTCGGACGTGCGTGGGTAATGAACACCCAGAAATTGGAAGTGCTTATTGGTCAACTAGGGCCAGAACCCTTAGACGTCGATTTCAACTGGCGCTGTTTACGCGATGGGTTTCGTGGCCGCCAGGTAGCGGTTAAACCAGCACTTCTAGATCAACGTGCGGTGGCAGGTATAGGCAATATCTATGCTGACGAAGCTCTATTCGCTGCACGTATTCATCCGGAAACTCCGGTTAATCGCATCTCGCCGAAAAAACTTAAAAACCTTACACGGGCCATCGTTGTGGCGCTGGAATCCGGTATATCCAATCAGGGCACAACTTTCAGCACGTTCGAGACCAGCCGGGGTGAACCTGGAAACAACCAGCAACACTTACGCGTGTTTAGACGGACCGGTGAACCATGCGTCGTATGCAACCAACCGATTCGCCGAATCGTCGTAAGCCAACGTGGCACGCACTATTGCCCACGATGCCAACAACGCCCACGCAAAACGCGCATCAATTAAACGTGCTTACTTCACTGGCAACAATGGGCCACATAGTGGCACTGGCACGGAGGGTGTGCAGCTCTTAGGCACTGCGTCAGCACCACTATCCCTGGCTGTAGAACTTTGCTTACACACACAAACGGCGCTGGAGAGTCAGTTAATCCATTTTCGAGCGAGTAGACGACGTCAACGCACTTGCGTTGCGGGATCTGTGATTCATTCTTTTGATCAACATCGCGTTCTTGGACGTTGCTTTTCATCAAGTTGGGGATACCTCCCAGGCAAGGGAGCACTAACCCAACGTGCCGCTGCTTCTGATGCGAACGTAATCGCGTCTTCAACATTACGACTCGCGTTGTATCGAACAAAAAGCGCTGTCGAGAAAATGTCTCCGACTCCAGTTGGATTGCGGTTCGGCCTCGCGACCACTGGCATCTCGAACCACCGTCCACCTTCATGTGCTTGAATCACACCACTACCATCAGTAAGCACACCAGTTCGTGATCTCGACAACAGATCACGAGCTACTGCTCGATCACCGCCCACATCTTCAGCACTTAGAACACTTATGTCTGCACTTCTGAAGGCCTCTGTTGTAAATCGAGTTCGTGACCATCGGACACGACCATCACTAGCCGTCGAACGCAAGAGACCTTGTCCTGTCAACGCCACTAACGATCGGCCAGCTATTGCCGCCATAATCTTGGGACCAATCTCACCTAAGATTGGACCCAAGTGCGTAATGCTTGGGCTTATTGAACAATCAGTTATCTGTTGAGCATTCAGCCGTGGAGCCCGCTCTCGGACGAACTGTGAACGCCCCGAAGATCCGTAAACATTCTCGAAGGTCGTTGCCGTTCTAGCTGATTTCGATAACCAGTCAACCTCTGGATAATCCTGGCGCAAGCACTTTAAGTCTGAATTCTTCATCCGCGTAACAACTACAGCCCGATAACCTAAAGCAGCCGCGGTTAAACCTGAGTAGTATGCGGTCCCCCCAAAAGTCCATCCTTGGGCATGAATGTCACGTGTGACGTGACCCAGACACAAATAAACGTGTTTATCTTCATCGTGACGAAGATTGGATAGCCTAGGCTTTCGGAGCAATGACAACACGTCGCTCGTGGCCATCACCGATGCTGTATGTTCGAACATCAGGGTCATCCGTAAGAACATCATGTACGAGCCAGCGCTCATTGGCCGGCATTGCTTCCAACGTCACAGGCTCCTTGCTTTCACGAACTTCATCAGCCAAGGTTGTTGCGAGCTCCCTTAGTTGGTCAGTCCGGTGCTGCCGATAGCCATCGACATCGACTTTCACACGGCACGGTTGCCCGAGTCGTCGCGCCAAAATCAAATTCACAAGGTAATCGAACGACCGCAAAGTCTCACCGTCGTGACCTATTAAACGCTCAAAGTCGTCGTCACCAACAACGTTGTACGAAAGCGGGTCTTCCGTCACAAGATCGAAGTCGGCAACGAAACCCATTCGGTCTAACAAGCTTTCAAGTACCGCTTCAGCCTCGCGCTCGAGATCCTCGCCTGAATCTAATCTTTCACCCGGGCCCCGAGATGCATCGCCAGCTTCTACGCCACTCGGAGGCAACCCTGTTGCAATCGGAGCCGTTGTTACATCCTCCTCATTCTCACTCACCGAATCTTCGGACAATTCGTCGTCATCTTCGAACTCGTCGTCATCTTCGAACTCGTCGTCATCCTCGAACTCATCGTCATCCTCGAACTCACCGCTGCGAACATCATCACCAGCAGTGCCGCCTGTACCTCTACGGGAATCAATCTGCTCCACCGAATTATTCACATCGTCGTCTTCGTCAACGGAACGCGTACGCAACCGGACACGCACTCGAGCATCTCCGCCACCCAGTCCAAGAACCCCGCGTGATCCAGCGTCAAGCACCTCAACGTCAACAGCATCCAGCGAAACATTCAACTGCAACAAGGCGCGTTTAACCGCATCCTCGACGGAGCTCCCCGTCACCACAACACTCTCATAATCATCACGTTCGTTATCCACCACGTCTCCTTCGTCGTCTGCGACGGGGCCGTCGCGCACGTGGCGCATCTGACACCGCTGTATCGTTCTCGTTTGCCGTCTGGGTCACCTCGGCAACCCTAGCCCGCTGATCTCCCATCACGTCACGTGCAATTGGCCAATGTGCCGGAATCAGCTTTCCTGTTCCTGTCGTGAAGTATTGCTGAACGATAGCGATAATGCTGGAAATGACCCAGTAAAGCACCAATCCCGCTTGGAAGGTCCACGCGAAGACAACCACAATCAGTGGCATAAACTGCATTACACGGTTCATCGTTGCAGCCTGACCAGTAGCCGAGGCCGTCGCCATCATCCGCGCCTGAATAAATTGAAACCCTCCAGCCAGTAGCGCCAATATCGAAATGTACAGCCCTCCCGATCCAAACAGCCCCACTTTAGGGGGAAGTCGTGTGAAACCAGCAACCTGCGCCGCGTCTTGCCCGTGCCCACTAAGCCACCAATCACGCAGATGCTTCTGCGCCCGATCTGTAGACGGACCCCAGTACACGAACACATCACGGCTTAGAGCATAGTGACCATCATTCAAAACTTCTGCATTCGGAGGGAAAGCACGTTCGGCGCCACGCGCCTCAACATTTAGCATCCGAATGTCGTCCGTCCGCATAGGCGAAGAAATTCCTAGGCCGTTCGGATCATTGCGCAATGCATCAAAATACGCCTCCGCACTTTCGTGCTCACGGACCGGTGCCCTAATTGATTCACCATCGAGCAGCATTGACTCAAGCAACGCTCGGGATCCGATGTCGTCCCGAATACCATGGAGAACGATTGAACCTCGGTCCTCACTAACTTCGTCCCAGCTCCTAATCTCGTCACGGAGAATGCCCTCGACCTGATCCATCGTCAGACGAGTAATTAGTCGATCACGTTCCACAATCAGGGCCGCTGCCTGAACAAGACGAACTTCGTCAGTCCCGGCCGGTAACTGATTAAGATCTACTCGCTTGTCCACAAAGACCGCCGAGGCACGACCTTCGTTCAACGCAGCCAAAGCCGCTTGCTCATCCAAGGTGTCAGTCCGGAACCGGAAGTTGGCAGAACTCTGAGCAAACGAAACAGCTAGAGAAGCCTCGAGCGGAGTCGGGCTCCCAGTCGTAGCAAGAACGACATCAACGGGTTCGGTTGGCGCGCTCTCCCCAATGACACTAATGGTGGAATCCTCCCGGGCGAGATTGAACCAAAGAAATTGCTCGTTGAGAAGACCTCGACCGCTGAGCGTCAAGATGCCACCGTACAACGCGAGAAGAATCGGCAGTTGGATGAACACCGGCAAGCATCCTGCCGCCGGATTAACACCGCGCTGCCGATAAAGCTTCATCGTAGCTTCAGATGTCGCCTGACGATCACCCTTGAATTTACGTCGCAGGGCCTCCATTTCGGGCTGGATCAACTGCATTTTCCGCTGTGATTGGATCTGCTTCATCGTCAAGGGAATCATCAACAAACGAATTCCAACGGTGAACAGAATAATGGCAATCGCATAGCTTCCAACTACATCGTAAATAGCCACCAACACACCGCTGAGAGGATCAACTGCCCATGTCTGCCAGCCGTTCGTAATACCGTCCATCTAGAAACCATGCCCTCTAGGGGACAGGGTCAAACCCTCCCGAATCCCATGGGTGACAGCGAAACACACGTCGCGTCGCCAAAATTGAACCTCGAACAACACCATAACGATCGATAGCGTCATGCGCATACGACGAACAGGAAGGATCAAATCGGCAGTTGTTGCCAAGATGTATGGAAATGAGTCGTTGGTACATGCGAATAACCAGGAGAACAATGATCTTCATTGTTGAACTCGCGAACACGCTTCGCGCAGACCATTTCTCACAGACAACCGAACCGCGTTTTCAGCAGCCAGAACCACATCCCTGCGCGGAATCACAACTATGTCCAGCGGACGCTGAAGCTTTTCGATCTCGTGGCGTAAAACCTCGCGGATACGCCGTCGTATCCGATTCCGATGCACGGCAGATCCGAATCTCCGTGTGATGGGAATCGCGACACGCGTGGTTGCACTGAGCCCCTTGGTCACGAAAAACACGACGTGGGGTGTATTCATCTTTACACCGTCCGTCCGCACACGAACGATATCGCTTGTATAACGCAGGCGGTGGCTGCGGTTCATGATCCTCAGAACGCGGCTCATATGGCCGCTCAGAGAAGTCTGATCAGACCGTGAGGCGCTTGCGGCCCTTCTGTCGGCGACGCCGAAGAATCGACCGGCCATTTCGCGTCGCCATGCGCGCGCGAAAGCCATGCTTACGCTTTCGTCTGCGGACCTTAGGTTGATATGTACGTTTCATCGGTGGTTCTATTGTCCACGGAACACCGTGGAAGGAAAGTCTATCATCGGTAACCCGTCATAGACACGCTCCAACAAAACACCGTGAAGCACTATGCCTCGTACACCCCAAGCATATGGTAGGGTCCGTCCCTCTATCCCATTGAGTCGCTGATGTCTGCGCAAGAACTCCGTTGTAATCCACTCCGTGTTGGTCTTATCGGGGCCGGAGGCATCGCGCGCAAGGTACATTCACCAGGCTTCATGGCTCAGTCAAACGTTGAACTGGTCGCCGTTGCGGATCCAGAGGCAGGACGGGCCGAATCGCTCGCACGAGACGCAGAAATTAGCGTGGCACTCACCGATTTTCGTGACTTGGTTTCCCGTGACGATATCGACGCCGTCTCAATCGCCACGCCCCCGGTCGCACACGCTGAAACCACCATCGCCGCCCTTGAGGCCGGTAAACATGTCTTCTGCGAGAAACCCATGGCCATGAACGCTAGAGAGGCTACCGCGATGGCAGATGCTGCCAATCGGGCACAGAGAATCCTTGCAATCGACTTTCAATCGAGATTCGAATGGGAAACACAACAAGCACGGGAGTTTGTTTCTCGAGGCCTACTCGGATCACCCCATTTCGCGAAATCATCGTATCTGCGTCGTGGTGGCGTTCCAACGTGGGGAACCTTCACCTCAAAAGCAATGAATGGAGGCGGGGCACTGATCGATATTGGGGTTCACGCGCTAGATCGAGCGCTCTATGTCCTTGGTCACCCCACTCCAACAAGTGTGTGGGGTGCGACAGGCCAACCATTCGGGCGCCGAGGACAGGTAACAAATCGATGGGGACCCTGGAACACCGAAGCGCATGACGTCGACGACTATGCCTTTGCCGCTATTCGGTTCGAGGATGACTTAATCCTACTGCTTGAGTGCTCATGGGTATTGCGAATGGAACAAGCAAGCGTTGAACAACTACAGATTTCCGCCACAGAAAGTGGTCTGGAGCTCAAACCGCTGCGCATCTTCCATGACCATAACGGATATCACAGCACTGAAACCTTTGAAGCTCCGGATTCACAACGACCATCACACGAGTTATCGATAGCCGATTTCGTTCATTGCGTCCAGACAGGCGATGAACCTACTGTCCCCGCAGCGCACGGCGTACTCATCTCAAAAATCGTGGATGCGATCTACAAGTCCACAGCCGAACGCTCGGAAATCCCAATAACCTAAAGCTTCCGTCTAGCCTCGTTGGTCAACTGGAACAAACTCGCGATCCGTATGACCTACATATTCTGCACGCGGTCGGATAATTCGGTTATTCGCCTGTTGCTCAAGCACGTGGGCTGTCCACCCACTCATACGACTGGCAGTAAAGATAGGGGTAAAGAGTTGTGGAGGAATCCCGAGTGACGCATACACTGTCGCCGCGTAAAAATCGACGTTGGAGTTAAGATTCTTCTCACGAAGCATCACCGACTCGATAACCTGCGAAACGTTAAACCATTCCGGATGGCCAGACGAGTGGGCAAGATCTCGAGCCATCTCACGTAAGACCGTCGCTCTAGGGTCAGCAGTCTTGTACACAGCATGGCCGAACCCCATGATCAGCTCACGCCTTCCCAAACGGTCGAGCACCCACTCCTCCGCCTGGTCTTCCGACTTCACCGTCAACAGCATCTCCATAACCGCCTGATTTGCTCCGCCGTGCAACGGGCCACGAAGCGATCCGATTGCACCCGTAATCGCTGAGTGCATATCGGTAAGCGTTGATGCAATCGAGCGCGCCGCAAAAGTGCTGGCGTTGAACTCGTGGTCAGCCTGAAGAACCAACAACACATCAAGTGCCTGTATTGCCTCAGCACTTGCCGCTTCACCAAAGAAGGTCTGGAGGAATGTTGAGGCAATAGATCCGTCCGGAGGATCGACCGGATCACGTCCATCCAACATACGACCTACCTGAGCTACGACGTTTGGTGTCTGCGCCAGCAGGCGGACAGCTTTGCGTCGACTTGCTTCTAATGAATCATCACCCTGATCTGGATCGAAGGAACCCAGCATGGACACGGCCGTCCGCAATGCATCCATAGGAATTGTGCCTTTTGGAAGCGAAGCTAGCGCATCAAGAACCGGGCCGGGTATTGCACGCGACTCGTTGATCTGTTGCTCAAGATCGTTAAGTTGGACCCTGGTTGGGAGTTTGTCCTCCCACAACAAATACGCTACTTCCTCAAAGCTTGTCTCAGCAGCTAAATCCCCAATATCCATACCCCGATACGTCAGACGGCCAACTTCACCGTCAACAGAACTCAGCTCCGAGCGACCGGCAACAACACCTCGAAGACCATTTTCTTTCTCTGCCATCTACCTCTCTCAACGAATTTGCGCGAGCTGCAATACTTTTAATGTGCTAGTCCCGCAAAGGACGGGACCTACATACCATCATCAATGTAACGCGCTTTCCATAACGCATTGTATGCGCTTGCTCACTGAACCGATCACCCTAATTTTGAGTGTCCTCATTTAGATCAGGATTCCAACCAACCCAACTAGACCGACGCTCCACCGCCGCCGCGAATCCAATCGTCAGTCCATCAGCTAAACGAGGCCCTACAACCTGAAGCCCAACTGGCAAACCGATCGGATTTAAGCCAACAGGAACGCTAATGGCAGGTTGTCCCGTGAGATTGAAGGGATACATATGTCGGAACCAGCGATCGGCCCAAATCTCCGGTTCATTCATGATGCCCGTATCTGGATCGACGGGAAGCGGGGGATGCAGGAGCGAAGGAGTCATCACCACATCGAACTTGCGGTACAGCTTTTCAAACACAGCCCATACTTCTCGGCGAGCTGCATCAGCTAATACATAGTCGATCGCCGTCGTTGCCAATCCATGATCCACGCGGGTGATCAACGTGGCTTCAGATAGCCGTCGCACATCGTCGACGCGTCCGTGAACAATTGCAGCCAGCATCACGTCAAAGAGCACAGCCCACTCAGCAATCCAGTCGTCCAAGAATGGATCCAAAATCGTGACCTCATATCCATCCACGATCAACGCATCAATGACCCGTTGACATAGCTGGACAACATCTTCGTCCGCCGGTTCATCTCCAAGATGAGGCACCCAAGCAATTCGTCCGGACGACGGCGGACACGCAGCGATGGACTTATAGCTCAACTTTTCTTTCGGCAACGACGGCGGGTCAACAGGATCCTGATCAGTGATCACATCCATCATGAGCGCAACATCGACGACCGAACGGGCTATTGGACCCAGATGCGAAAGCGAGGTAAAGCCCGCGCGCGGCAGAGGATGTGGAACCCGTCCAAGTGTTGGCTTGTGACCGACAACACCACAGCAAGACGCAGGGATTCGAATCGATCCACCACCATCTGTTCCAAGCGCTAAGGCTACTTGTCCAGCCGCGACGGCTGCTGCTGAACCACTACTGGATCCACCCGGTGTATGGGCCAGAGACCACGGGTTGCGGGTAGCTTCACCCAGCGGGCTATGCCCTAAACCAAGATGTCCAAATTCAGGCATACGTGTCATTCCCACAATCACCGCATCAGCCATACGAAGCCGCTGAATTGCTGGGGCATCCTCTGCTGCGAATTCTCCACGACGCACTACCGAACCCATCTCGCACGGTAGCCCCTTAACCGACAAGTTCTCCTTGACCCCAATCGGCACACCTGCGAGCGGTCCGAGTCGATCTCCAGAACGAAGCTTCCTATCAATAGCCTGAGCCGCAAACCGGGCCCCATCTGCATCGACATGGCGAAACGCCTGGAACTGATCGTCCGTCTTTCCAATACGATCGAGCGCCGACTCCGTGACACTGAGAGCCGTTAATGTTCCCTGTCGGACGGACGACGCAATCTCAGCAGCTGATGCGAATCTCGTCTTTTCGGTCATCGGGCGCCACTTTGGTCCATCGCTACGTTAGCGATCTGGCCCCATCAGCGGAATCGCCGTAACCGTGGTGTCAGGACGTGCCGTAGCAACCTGCCCGGGATTCAAAATCACATCGTCAGGATTAGCCTCGTTGTAGTAACCCGGGAGGTGAGGCGTAGACCGAATATATGCGACGAGCTCCCAAATCTCAGTCTCTGTAGTGCGCGACCCATACTCAGGCATATCACCGCGACCCGCATATATCTTGTGAAACAGTTCGCCGTCCGAACTATTCTGGACATCGGGATGCGTGAAATTACGGGCACGTGGGATGTTGAGTTGGTACATCGGGCCAAACCCATCAGCCAACCACCCGTGACATTTCGCGCACGTGAAAAGATATTGCTCACGTGCGCGAACAAGAACCTCTTCGGTCACTTCGATTGGATTCTCAACTGCTGCCAATTCAGTGGGTACAACCCACGGATCAGCCGTCTGCCGCATCCCTAACGATGGCAACCATGTCACCAGCCAGAAAAAGCCCCCCATCAGGATCACCAATACAACAATCGTTGTATCAGTGACGGCTGAGCCACTTCGTTCCAATAGATCTAATCCAGAACGCTGCGCAATAGACCAGCAATGTTATCACCGGACATAGTAAAGCTAACCCGATGCCTGACCATATACCCTTGTGAGCAGCTTCTCACGTCGTGAAGCCATCAGACGAATGGCCGTGTCCCTCTCTTGCTTACGCAACAAGATCGGACGAGCATCATTATCCAAGCACCCTATTTGACCAATACCTTCCGTAATATCGCCTCGCACACGTTTTCACACCACTGCAACACCTACAGGGCAACAAACGATGACCCTCATTGAGCTCGGACCGACCGATCTTGACCGCCGTAGCGCAAGCATGGACGAAGAAGAAATGCTTGACACCGTGATGCATCAATCACTGGCCCTCAAGCCCGACGAAAATGTGCTCGTCGTGACCGACTCTCCGATGCAATTCCTCGGTGAGCTGTTCGCTTTCGGAGCATGCCGTGTGACCAATCAGATGCGGCTAATCGTTATGCCTGTCGCCGAAAATCATGGCAGCGAACCCCCATATCCCGTAGCCAAGGCTATGTGCGAGACCGATGTGGGCCTACTTTTAACAAGTAAATCCTTGAGCCACACGGAAGCACGCGAGGCAGCCAGCGCTGCGGGAGCCCGCATCGCGAGCATGCCAACGATTACGTACGAAATGGCGCTGCGTACGCTCTGCATTGACTATTGCAAAATGTCCCGTGAATGCGAAGCCCTCGCGTCCCTGCTAACAACTGCGTCTGCATTACACATTTCGTCTGCAGCCGGAACCGACCTGCATCTGAATGTACGGGATCGTCGTGGTCATCCAAGCACTGGTCTTTTTACGTCACCCGGAGCATTTGGAAATCTTCCAGACGGAGAGGCTTTCATCGCACCTACCGAGGGTGAGGCAAGCGGAACGCTCGTTATCGATGGAACGTCCATGGATCCCAGCATAGAAAGTGCGACGTCGATTCGTCCTACAGTAATCGAGATTCAAGATGGGCTCGCTAACTCAGTTGCAGGTATGGGGAAAGCAGCCTTGGAAGCTGTCTTTGATCACATCGGAGATGGTGCTCGAAACATCGCAGAACTTGGCATCGGAACAAACCCTGCAACGCAACTTACCGGCAACGTCCTCGAAAGCGAGAAAGTCGCCGGCACCGCACATGTAGCACTGGGCAACAATTTTCATATCGGCGGAACAGTCAATGTCCCGTTTCACCTCGATGGTGTGATTACACGTCCAACCGTCCTAGCTGACGGAACTCCACTGGTCGAGAATGGGCGGCTAGCCGTGTGAATCGTCCTTCAGCGAGATTCCTTCGAATCACAAGCGTGCTCACACTAACCATCACTCTCACTACAGCGGCTGCGTGCACGCCCCTTAATACATCGTCACCAGCTATCGTCCTATCTCCAACCATCACTCCAATGCCCACGCCTACCTGGACTCCAATCCCAATAGCGACCGCCACACCGCAGCCCACAGCCATACTGGTGGATAGATCACTAACCCAAACAGGCGAATTGATTCGTTACAGCGAAGCAGAACTGTTTGCACGTCGGCCTAGTGCAGCTGAGTTCGAAAGTGATCGCGGTGTTTCGGTCACATACGGAACAGACGACAACAACATCAGCGCCATTCTGGTAGCACTTGATGGTCCGTTTATCGAGCCTGTGATCATCCGTCGCCCAGAACCAGCGCTACTTGCTCTAATCTTCATCGGCCAAGCAACCTCACACTCAGAACAGCTCATGGCCAAGGCCCTTCTCACTGATACTCGGATTTACCTACAAACAATCGCTGCCGACTTGGTTAAGACTTTGAACAACTCTGCCAGTAATCTCAAAGTCCTTGAACTTGTCGACGGTCCGCCTCCCCAGCTCGGCGAGCGCTCAAGCACAGCACGCGCACGAATTTCCAGCGGTACGGATATGTTCGAATCACGCCTACTCGTTGTCGAGCATGAATCCTTACTCATCGTGATGGCACAGATCACCAACACCAATCAGACTGAATCTCCCAATATGTTGAACGACTCAGCAATTGTTCGATCAATCCTAATCACAGCAATTCCACGCGGTTAAGGTAACCCTAAACCAATTCGTTCTATAGCGATTGGCGGTCCTCTTCACCCCAACATCTTGAATCCTGTCGTCAATAAACCTCATCACGACCGGTTAATATTTTTCCACGCGTCGTGTCGATGCCGCCTCGTTCATCCACCAATATTCTTGGAGAGCACGGACAACCCTTGAAAACATCCCTAGCATTCTGGACGGGCGACCTGTGACAGGTCAGGATGGGGAGAATCTGAACACACAGTAAAGTCCCACGCATGCCGGCCCTCCCTATAGGAGCAACTGCTCCAAGCTTCGATCTCCCCGCGACTGATGGTTCATCCATCACACTGGACTCTCTCGCGAGCGCTTCGATTGCAGTGATCGTGTTCACCTGCAATCACTGCCCGTATGCGCAAGCCTGGGAAAAACGACTGGTTTCCGCCGCCAACACATACAGCAATCGCAGCGTTCGGTTTGCCCTAATTAGCGCAAACGATCCAGTTGCGTACCCCGAAGACAGTTTTGATGAAATGAAGGCTCGAGCCGAATCTCAAAACTATCCGTTCCCATATCTTTTCGATGATTCGCAGAACGTGGCACGATCATACGGAGCCGAGCGAACACCTGAAGTCTTTGTCCTCGACGCCAACCAACATCTCCGATACCACGGTGCCGTCGATGACAATTCAAACGAAGATGAGGTGTCGCAACACTGGATGCGAGACGCCCTCGATAACCTCACCACAGGTTCGGATCTTAGTGTGGTTAACACTACTCCAGTTGGATGCACCATCAAATGGCGATAACCCGTCACCTGTCGAACTAGGATGCGGCACCAGTAACGGAATTTTCCACGCGTAGTTTCACCCCTGCCGTCTCACGGATTTCAAACCGGCCCATCTGCAGCAGTCGAACTTCGTGCAGGCCGGGTGAGAAATCAAGCACATCGAAGTGAATAGCCACAGGAAACGGGCCAAAGGTTCCATCAGGATCAGGCATAACAACAGCAACCTGTGTGTCATCGATGAAGATCCGGATCCAGCATGTGTCCGGCGCGGTTTCTGCCCCGAACATCTCTGGACAAGGCTCCCAACCGACTGACCGCATGATCCAAATGTTTTGGCGTCCCTCGCCCCGTACGCTGAGCGAACCAAATTCGGCATCGATAACGATTCGCGCCCTGTCCTCCAAATCCTGTTCTGGAGAATGTTCTCCCGCACACGCCGCTAGAACCAGTACAAAAACAAACACCGTCAAAAGCACAACACGCGCATTGCGGTAGATCAACATGGACTATTGCATCTCATCAGACAACTTCGGAATCACCCAATCTACCGTGCACCGATACAAACCCGCGATAGGGAAAGCATCGGTAAACACGGTTCAGCGTCCTGCGTCACCCAAACAATAATCAAGCATCCCCCTCGCTGCACAACACTGATGGGCAATATGGTCTAACTTTTCCATTCGGCCACACGTCCACGTGAGCATGCGCTAGGCTCCCCGTTCACTACATACCACCACCGGGTTTCGTTATATGAATGAGGACTCGTTTCGTTCATTCTTGACCAGCCTCCGTTGTTCGGAATCTGGTGAATCGCATGATCCATCACAGCTCCACACGGTAAGTCATGGGGCCAAGGCCACACTGCTGCCTGAATATGACCTTGATCGGGTTCGACATGCCATCAACCCCGATCAAATTCGTGAACGTCCGCACGATCTCTGGAGATTCCGTGAGCTACTTCCCTTGGAAAACCCGTTACGTGCTCCCGACCTTGGGGCCGGTGCAACACCGATGCTTCGTCTGCATCACATGGGCAAACGGCTTGGACTGAACGAGCTTTGGCTAAAAGACGAAGGCACCAATCCAACCGGAACATTTAAGGCACGAGGAGCGGCTGTTGGTGTTGCACGCGCCTTCGAGCTAGGTGTACGTGAGATCGCCATTCCAACCGCAGGTAATGCGGGTAGCGCATGGGCAGCCTACTGCGCGGCCTGGGGGATCACCCTGCATATCGTCATGCCCGAAAATACACCGGATCCCATCAAGGCGGAGTGCGTCGCATATGGAGCCAATTTAACGGAAGTTCGTGGCGTCATCAGCGACGCCGGACAAATCATCGCCGAGTGGAGTAACGACGCTGGGTGGTTCAATGCCTCAACAATGAAAGAGCCTTATCGCGTAGAAGGCAAGAAAACGATGGGGCTTGAGATCGCCGAAGCCTTTGACTGGGATCCACCAGACGTCGTGATCTATCCAACCGGGGGCGGAGTTGGATTAATCGGTGTATGGAAAGCAATGCGCGAGCTTGCCGAGCTTGGTTGGCTCAAAGGCACCGCACCACGGCTAATTGCTGTACAAACGTCCGGTTGCTGTCCAATGGTCGATGCTCTCGAATCCGGTTCAGATCACGCAGTAACCGCCACGAATCCTCAAACTTGTGCAAATGGCCTCCTGGTACCACTCCCATTTGCCCACCGCTTGATACTCCGGATCATCAGAGAAACTAATGGCACCGCAGTCGCCGTGAGCGAGGATGAACTCGTTGACGGCATGCAAGAACTTTCAGTGTCCGAGGGTTTATTAATAGCCCCGGAAGGCGCTGCTCTCATTCCTGCACTTACACGCTTGATTTCCCGTGGAGACATAAGCCGCGATGAACGGGTCGTTTTGTTAAATACTGGAAATGCACTCAAGTACACACATCTCGTTCAACGACCTCCAGTTTCACTGATCGATCCTCTCCCATCATGACCCGCAACGCTGAATCCCCCGTCATACTCGTTACGGAACCTATTGCCTCACAGGGCATCGACGCACTGAACCGCTTCGCGACAGTGATGTATCCAAGCCGACCGGACGAACCCTCGATCTTGGAAGTTGCCCAAGCAGCTGAGGCGATCGTCGTACGCGTCGCACCGATCACTGCACAAGTAATCGACGCAGCACAAAACCTGCGCCTGATCCAGAAGCACGGGGTCGGAGTTGACAGTGTAGATGTGGATCACGCTACCCAACGGGGCATTCCAGTCTGCATTACCGCAGAGGCGAATGCCGCCTCAGTAGCTGAATTCGCCGTCGCAGCTGCGCTCACACTCGTGAAACGAATCCACGAACGAAATGTCATCGTGCGTACCGGTCGATGGCGTGATGAGGATGACGTACCGGTGCACGAACTGGACCAGCGGACGGTTGGGGTTGTCGGCGGAGGCCGCGTGGGGCTTCGGGTTTTACAGGCCTTCGTACACGGCCTAAACATGCGAGGCTTAGTGTATGACCCCTATGTACCGGCTAAGGTGATTTCCGCAGCCGGTGGTGAACCAACTGCCACCATCGAGGACCTGCTCAAACGCTCAGATATCGTCACTCTGCACACACCGCTTACAAATGAATCGCATCACCTAATCGACGCCAATCGACTTTCTTACATGCAACCACATGCGGTGCTGGTGAATACCTGCCGCGGATCAGTCGTTGAAGAAAACGCACTTGCTGACGCTCTTAGCAATGGCACTCTGGCCGCCGCCGCAATAGATGTGTTCGAACACGAACCGCCCGTTAACAGCCCCTTGCTTTCCGCTCCCAATATCATGCTCTCGCCCCACGTCGCTGGCATCACGATGGATTCAGCAGTACGAACTGCAATCCACTGCGCCGATGAGATCAGCCGAGTCCTGGACGGGCGCACACCCAAGTGGTGCATAAATCCAGAAGTTCTCGAACCCATCTCCTAGATACACAACCACGCCCCACTAACCCCGAAAGCCGAACCCAGATGCCGACATATAAACGCCGCCAACGCATGGCTGAAGTGGCGAGCGCACGCCAAGCGGGCCTGGTTATAGTCCTCGAGGATATTCATGACCCCCATAATGTCGAAGCCGCCCTACGGAGCTGTGACGCTTTCGGTGTCTATCAAGTACACCTAGTTTTTGTCGAGGAACCCGTGTTCAACCCTCGACGTATAGGGAAATCAAGTTCGTCGTCAGCAAACAAGTGGATCGAATTCACGACACATCACTCAACATCCGCGTGCATAGACCTGCTGCGTTCGAACGGTCACACACTCGTTGCAACCAGTCCGAACAGAAGTGCCATACCTTTGCCCGATGCACCCCTGAATGATCATCGGATGGCAATCTGGTTCGGTAACGAACATCGTGGACTATCGAAAATCGCTCTTTCGGCCGCTGACATAAGCCTGACTATCCCGCTAACAGGCATGGTGCGCAGTATCAACGTCTCAGTCGCGGTGGCTATCACACTCTATGAAGCATCACGCCAACGACAAGGACCTGCCTACACTCTTGATCAAGCCGCTATCAACTCTCTTGCTCAAGATTATCTGCGACGGTAAATCGTAAAGGTCGATATTTTCTACAGAGAGGATATGCTTACTCTGGCCGATACTTTTAGGGCACCCGATGGCCGACGACGTTTTCTACAAAGAACTTAAGGAAGTCGACTCACCACGTGGATCAATCGTCCCGGAAGGCGCGACGACCGAAGAGGTTGAGGGCGAACCCGTCCTGCGAATTCCCGAGACGACCATCAGCATTGACACACCAATAATCTTCCCTGGATTCAGGATCATCATAGAAGGATCGAAGCTAGACATTTCCGGCGAGACAATCGTAGACGCTGCAATCTATGGACGAACGCTTGAGGCCATAAACACCGTCATCTCGGCAGAAAAAGAAATTGAAGTCACTGAAACCCTTCGAGTAGCCCATGTTCGAGGCAAGACCGTGCGGGCCGAGAGAATCGAAGCGAAGTGTGTCGAGGCTGACTTGAATGTATACGGATCCAAATCGGTCATTGCTCAGTCCATCACTGTAGAAGACGGTGGCGTCCGAACCCCTATACTCATCACCGACCGACTGGATGGCGAAGATCTCTCTGTTGATTCAAGAGACTGGGATTCCAGTATTACCAACGGCGATGTTCCGCAATGGTTACAACCAAATAGCTGACTACGAAACCACTAGTGGTTCAAAACCAGCCATACACATCCTTCGCTGAAATCTATGACGCATGGCAAAGGCTCTATGGGCTCGACTACGCCATACTCGTCGCACCACGCGTCAACCAGCAACTAGCCCGGTATGTTGGGCGACCCAAGCGCCTTATCGATCTCGCCTGCGGAACCGGCACCCATACACTGCTTCAATCTCACGGCCAAACACATGTTCTGGGCGTGGATCTGTCACCAGCCATGCTCGCGCAGGCTCGTATTCGTGCCCGGGACTCTGGAAAACCTGTCAGGTTCGTTCAAGGCGACATGCGGTCGCTCGATGTCGAACTCCCTGTAGACGCCATTACTTGCTTGTATGCAAGCCTGAATCATCTCTTAAGTCTTGACGATTTGTCGCGAACGTTTAGACGAGTTGCTCATCACCTGCGTCCTGGCGGCGTGTTCGTCTTCGACCTGAACACCCAGATTGCGTTTGAAACACTTTGGCGCAATTCCGTAACCGAGCACGGGCAAGGCTTTGCACTACATCGCAGCTTCCGGTCTAACGGTCCATATACAACGATGCAGATACGAATCGAACGACCCGGGTTATCTCCAATCGACGATAAGCTCGAAGCCCGATGGTTCGAGCCATCAGATGTAAGAAACGTACTGTCCACTTCTCAGCTGCAATTTCAGGAACTCTCTCGATTTAATCCGTTCCCAAGCGTCGCCGTCAGCAACTTAAAGGAACTATGGACCGTAACTCACACACCCACCCATACACCCATCAGCTAAAGATCCAGATGATTCATATACTGAGTCGGATCATCGACACCCGCATCGACAAATCCACGTCGTCTCTCGCCACATTTGCCACAGACACCACAGTTCTGCCCATCAATGGGACTCGCACACGACAACACATCACCGATTGGAAAACATCGACCGGCACGAACAACATCCGCTTTGTGCATTCCTGCAAGCGGCGTGAGCACGTCGAAGTTCGTATCCATCGCAAGACCAGCCATTAATTCGAAGCTCCGAAGGAATTCTGGTGTCGCATCCGTAAACGGATTGCTCCCGAGTAACCCTATAGCCAAGCGTCCAATGTTGTGTGTTCCCCCATATAACGCAGCCGCACTTAGCAAAAGAAGATTCCTTCCCGGCAAGTACCACGCTTCGTCCGGCTGCCGAGCATCCGGGACATCAAAAGACCCTGTGCTCCAGTGCGATTCATAGAACGGAGTTGCATCCATCGAGATCTCGACAATCGATCGCACCATTACACTATCAAGAGCCTTAAAGAAACGTTTCAGGGCCGCAAATTCATCATCTTCCCAACGCAACCCGCTACGCACAAAGATCGGGGTGACCGGTATGTCATCACACGCAAACAACCCAACCATCACACAACTATCGAGGCCGCTAACGAGCGCAGCCACAGGATCTTTCACTCGTGGAGTGTCTGCCATAAGAACCAATCTTAGGACAGGAGCCATCGGAGGCTGCTGTATTCAACGTATGATGCACCGGATTATCCGGACACAAACCATACCCTTACTAGCGTCGGAATACTTCGTACGATGAAACTGGCTGAGGCGACCGTCGTAATCACCGGTGGAGCACGCCGTGTTGGCCGGCACATTGCAACTGTGCTCGCTCAACACGGCGCAAACATCGTACTGAACTACCACACTTCTGCAGAAGAAGCGCAGCAAGCCACTACGGAATTATCCTCGTATGGAGTAACCGCGATTGCTGTTAAGGCTGATGTCTCGACCAGGCAGGGCGTTGAATCGATTCGTGACACTGCAATTTCGGAATTCGGAAGTGTAGAAGTCCTAATCAATAATGCGTCGATATATGCACCCACTCCGCTCGAAGACCTGACCGAATCGGATGTCGATCGCAATATCGATGTAAATCTTAAAGGACCCTTCCTCGGCTGCTGGCTCTTCGGGCTTCATATGCGGGAGAACGGCCACGGCAAAATCCTTAACATATCTGATTGGGCCGTAGACCGGCCCTACGTGAACTACGCGCCGTACTTTATTGCTAAAGGCGGTATCGTGACCTTGACGAAAGTCTTCGCGAAAGAGCTCGCGCCTCACGTGACGGTAAATGCTATTGCACCAGGACCGATTCTGATGCCAGATGATTTCAGCCAACAGACAATAGACGCCGTCGCCCGTGCAACACCTCTTCAGCGTATCGGCGATCCGGAGGATATTGCACAAACGGTGCTGTTCTTACTTCAGGGCACCGATTTTGTAACAGGGGCGGTCATTCCAGTCGATGGGGGCCGCACAGTCTCGTAATAGGAGCACATGACGAGATGTACGAAATTGTTAAACACATTGACTTCTGCTTCGGGCATCGACTGCTTGATTACGATGGGAAATGTAACCAACCTCACGGCCACAACGGCAGAGTGGAGATCCGGCTCGCATCTAATACTCTAAACGACGCGGGTATGGTGGCAGATTTCCGAGATGTGCGGCATACGATGCAGGCGTGGATCTCAAAGCATCTCGACCATCGCATGATTCTCAGACATGACGATCCACTGATCGACGCCATTGTTGAACTCGGACAACACGCATATGTGATTGAAGAAAACCCGACAACCGAGAATCTCGCTCGCCTAATATTCGAACAGACTCACGACCAGGGTTTTCCTGTCGTCGCGGTAACGTTGTGGGAGACTACGGATTCCTACGCGACCTATGCGCCTGCGACGACGCCCACACGTTCAAATGGACATGGACAGCCAGAAGACAAGACTGTCGCCGTCCGCGCCTAACACGTACAGAGCGCTAGCAGTGCCGCCCGCGATTACGGCGTACTGCCACGAACAGTGACACCTCGGAGAACGTGTGCCATGGCCGTACCGTTAGGGCAGATCGTCATTACGTTCTCCATCGGCATGTTGCTGCTATCAAGCTGCGGCGAAAACAATGAAACTGAATTACCACCAACAACAGTCCCAATACCTACGATAACCACGATTCCAACCGAACTCCCGAACCCGACTAACGAAACGATCCCAACATCTCCAACACCGCCCGTCGCACTCATGAAAACCGAAACGCCAGAAGTGCTCTCTGCAGATTTTGGCGACGCTCCAGATGGAGATCCAGCCGGCTATACAGGAACTCGCGTGATAGGCCGATTCCCAACACAACTTGATACACGAAGCAGCGCAAGCCCTGGGGCACATGTCCTCAAAACAGGGTTCGAAACGCTCGGATCGGATGTGACAACAGAGGCTGGAGCCAACGATGCACAGGATCCTGACGGAACGCCGAACATGATCAACGCTGATGCTGCAGACGACGGCGTAATTGGAATCACGCTAAACCTAGCGAACATACCAGTCCAAGCAGTGCTCGAGCTCACGGTTTCGCTTACCAAATCCGCCCCCGTTGGCCCACGTTATGTAAACGTACTAATTGACATGAACATGGACGGCCGCTGGTCCTCACCTGACACCACCACCACAGAGTGGGCCGTACGGAATCTAGAAGTCAACCTAGCGCCAGGAACATCAGATCAAGTCCAGAGCCCCGCATTCAGCCTCGGAACTCGAACCCATCTCCCAAACGAATCATGGATGCGCGTGACACTGACGCGCACTCCCATCGATAGCGACGTCTGGGACGGGGGCGGACGATGGATGTTCGGTGAGATCGAGGATTACCGTTTGGAACTTCCAGTACTAAGCAACGGTGCTAGTTCCGTCACTCCCTTACCTTTGGTTACCTTGGAATGCCCGCCGCTCATAAGCGTCCCCAAAGGTGGACTTATTGTCCGAACAAGCTGTCAACTTATTAACCTCGGAGGCAGCGGTACAACGAAACTCGATCTCACCCAAATCTCAGGTGGAGCACATGTGCTAACCACTCACCCCGCAATAATCCATCTAAGAGCCGGAACCATTTACAACATCCCTCTAATCGTCATACGCGGAGAACTCAGCAGCGAATGGCAATTTATGAGCGGACGTCAAATCCGGACACATGTCATCAATGGATCAGTCATTGTCGGCTCTGAACCAGTGATCGAAACGCTGCATATTCCTCCTTCTTCTACCGACCAACTTTTATTCCACGGCGACAGCATGGCCGATTTCTTTTCGATTCAAGATCGTTCACCCGTGGATGGCCTTGCCTTTGCCGATATTCGGCGAACCGCTAGTGGAACGGCTGATTTGACCGAAGCTGACCTTCTATTGCTGCAAGAACACTGGTTCACTATCAAACCACTTAAACACAAGAGCACGGGCAACAAGTACAGCGTCTTCCTCATCGACCTCTCCGATAATCTCCCAACCAATGATCCTGATCATGGATTCCAAATCGCCATAACGATGCAGGCAACGGATTCGGCGAACGATGATTGGTCACCACAAATCGGCGACTTTGACGTCTTCGAACTCACCGACACATGGTTTGAATTGATCTACCGTCCCCTACTTACCCCTGCATGGCGCCTGCAAAAACGCGCGTCGGTCGCTCCTACAACTGTGGCACCAACCGGTGCCATTGGATTCATTGACGGCACACGCGTCCTTCTCCTCATCCCCACCTCAGAAATTCCACGCAAGCTGTCCGACTTAACATTTCGAGCTGTCACGTTCGTACACAAGTTAGGCGACCCTACAGGCATAAAGAGCCCATCCATGGCAGATACGTCCCCCGAACTCGGACGCCCACTCACTGTCTTTGGCACTGCCGCACCAGCTGTAGGCTAAAACGCTCTTCCGTACACGTAATGCCAAGACACACCATTAGACACATAACTGCTTGCGCAAAGCGTTCTACACACGTAGCGTCAACACAGAGGGTCACACCAGACGTCACCATACGAAACAAATTTATCGACTCTCTGATTCGCGAAACCATCCCAATTCAAATCTTGTGAACCACGAAAAACCCAGCTCACATAAGTCACGTCTTCCTCCCGGCCAACAGGTAACAGAAAAGTGGCCCGTCCTCCACTACATGCAGCCACCTGCCTACAACATGGACCAGTGGGATTTCACTGTCACTGGTCTCGTCGAACGGGAGCTACAGTGGTCGTGGAACGAGTTCATATCATTGCCACATATCGAATCAACTTCCGACGTGCATTGCGTAACCCATTGGAGCCGTTACGACAACCGTTGGGAAGGCATTCACGTACGAGAAATACTCGATCGTGTTCGGCCAATGCCGGAAGCCAAATTCGTGATGGTTCACGCAGATCCAGACTACACAGCAAACATCACACTGGACGAATTAGACCAGGATAATGTGCTGTTCGCCCTACAACACGATGGGGCCCCATTAACATCCGAACATGGCGGACCCCTTCGTTTGGTGTTGCCGAGCCTCTATTTCTGGAAGAGCGCGAAGTGGGTCCGGGGACTCGAATTCATGGATCATGAGAACCCTGGGTTTTGGGAGCGCAACGGCTACCACGTTCGTGGTGATCCATGGCTCGAAGAACGCTTCGGTGGGGAGGTTAGGATGACAATGCAACAGGCTCGATCCCGAAAACTTCGCGAGGATCAGCAAAAGATCGAAAAGTGATGTCTCCCAGTTATTCCACACCGCTCACCCCTCATTACAGCTACCTCACGCAACCAAATAAATCCCGTGCCCAACGATCCTAATAGTCCTATTAAAACGGAGATTCTATTCCTTATTTGTTTCGCTAACGTACGCTAAGGCGTCTATCTAACTCACTCCTCCAACCCTATGCCAAACGACTCCTACTCCAATCTCGCATTCGACCAAGCACTCAGTGACGTTGACCCGTTCATGGCCGATCTCATTGACCATGAGCTGCGTCGACAACACAACAAGCTCGTATTGATTCCTTCCGAAAGCATCACTCCGGCTCCCGTCCGCGCAGCATTGGGGTCACCTTTGACGAGCCTCTACGCTGAAGGCTATCCAGCCGGTCCGATGACACGTGACACACCTGAACGTTTGGCAAACATTGAGTGGCAACTTGCGCGCTATAGACGCTATGGAGACCGTCGGTACTACCGCGGAAACGAATTCACTAACTTAATCGAGTCTCTAGCCCAACAACGCTGCGCCGCGTTGTTCGCTAACGATATCGCCCCAGCGGATCGCATCCGCGTGAACGTGCAAGCGCTATCCGGCGCTGCGGCCAACAACGCCGTCTACGAAGCCTTGTTGGAGCCCCATGACACAATCCTGGGTCTCAACCTCGCTCACGGCGGTCACCTGAGCCACGGTGCTTCGGTCAATCGCTCAGGGCGCAGATTCAAAACAGCAAGCTATGAAATCTCGTCTGTAGACGCCCGTCTTGACTATGATGAAATCGCTACCATCGCTCGGCGCGAGCAGCCTCGCATTATCGTCGCCGGGTACACCTCATACCCGTGGGCTCCAGATTGGGACCGCTTCCGAACCATCGCGGACGAAGTTGGAGCATATTTGCTAGCCGATATCTCCCATCCAGCAGGCCTTGTGGTCGCTGGAGAGTATCCGTCGCCCGTTGGAATCGCAGATATCGTGACCTTCACAACGCACAAAACACTGTTTGGACCACGGGCAGCCGTAATCCTTTCGCATAAACAAAACATCATGCGACGGATCGACAGATCCGTATTTCCAGGTGAACAAGGAGGTCCTCACCTCAATAAGATCGGCGCTATGGCCGTGGCCTTTGCGCTTGCCTCTACCGAAGCCTTTCGAACAACACAGCGCCAAATCACAGCCAACGCTCTTGCCCTCGCAACTTCCTTGCAAGCCGAAGATATAAGTCTTGCTTACGGTGGTACTGACACACACCTACTCGTGATTGATCTCAAGCGCTCGGGAGCTTCCGGCGACCTTAGAGCCGAGCCTGCTGTGCGCATACTCGATGCGCTTGGGATCGTAACCAACCGAAATTCTTTACCTGGGGACATCGGATTCGCAGCACCGACGGGTGTGCGAGTCGGCACACCATGGCTCACGCAACGCGGCTTCGGTGTTTCAGACATGGAAACCGTAGCCGGCATCCTAGGCCGGGCGTTTCGCGCAATGACTGGAATCACATACCCAGGTCGTAAGACCGCGCGTTTCCGCGGAAGGATTGACTTCAGCTCGCTAAACCAACTAAAAGCGGACGTAACCGCTATGGCGAAACGTGGCCTATCTGAACAAACACCCCCGGCGTCAAACGAAGAACCTGAAACAATTCTCGAGCTTCAGGGACGACGTGTTCTAGCGTTCGCAGACGAGATCTCAAACCAACGTGTACGTGATCTACAACCCGGCGGAGCCATGCATGTTGGTGTGTCAGGACCTGATGCGACGGTTCATTCCGTCTTGTTCATCCGACCTAACGAAAAATGTTTGCCTCGAGATCGGCGCTTGTACGCCGTAACTGACCCGGACAAAGCAGTGGAAATGGCAGCATGGCTGCAAGCAATCGCAGACGGATACGTCCTTCTCGATCGAAATGAGCCGAGCCGGAAAATCGTTGGACCGATCGCCGTTATAAATTCATCTCATCAAGGCGCTCGAACATCCGGTATGGTGCTTGATGCTGCCTCCGCCTCCAGCCTAGGTAGCACGGGAACAACACAAGTCACGTTAGATGGCGTAGATCTTTTGATTGCGATCGATGGACCTGCCGCCGTTGCTCTTTATGACACAAATAGGGCGCAGGAGGCACAGGCGGCCCTCTCAAACCATGGGTCAGAACAAACCGCGCTTCCACCGCCTCCTGATCCCGATCTACACCTCCCGTTCTTCTTGGGTCGATCTGAAGTTCTACCAACCACGCCACCACGAAAAGTTCCAAGTTTCGTATGGACTAACACACGAGAAACAAACGCTCTCCTCGAAACACCCCTACATGCTGTCCATCGTGACCAGTGCAACGCACGCATGGTTCCATTCGCAGGCTGGGACATGCCCGTGTATTACAAGAGTGGGATCGAAAAAGAACACGCAGCAGTTCGCCAAACGGCTGGTCTGTTCGATGTCGGGCACATGGGCATCTTTGCAGTCGAAGGCAACCAAGCGTCAGAATTCCTTGATCTTGTTACGACCGCGAACGCCTCGCGTCTTGCAGTCGGACGATCCGCCTACACGTACTTGCTGGATGCAACCGGACACACGCTCGACGACCTAATTATCTACCGACTTGCAGCCACCCAGTATCTGGCCGTTGTCAATGCATCAAACGCTGACAAAGACTGGTCATGGCTAACCGGGGTAAACGAACAACGCCACGAGATTGAACGAGACGATCCATGGGCAGCATCACCGGTTAAAGTCGTGCTCCGCGACCTCAAACAAGAAGCGGAAGGAGATCGCCGCCGGATCGACCTCGCACTTCAAGGTCCCAAAGCCCGCAACGTGCTTCACCGGCTGTCCGTTGATCCAGATACAAGCCAGACCATACAGCGAATGCGGCCCTTCGACGTTAGATCTGTCACGTTAGCGAATATAGATCTTGAACTCGCCTACACTGGTTACACGGGCGAGAAGATCGGATATGAACTATTCGTTCATCCTGAAGCGGCTGTTGATCTGTGGAACAACATCCTTCAAGCTGGAGACGATATCGGTGTGATACCAGCTGGACTAGCCGCCCGCGATTCGACACGCACTGAAGCTGGCTTACCGTTATACGGACACGAGCTCGGAGGCTCACTGGATCTGTCGCCAGGAGACGCTGGGTTTGGCTCCTTCATAAAGATGTACAAGACGTTCTTCGTTGGACGTTCAGGCCTCATTGAACGTGAGCGATCCCGGACCTCGCAAATCGTACGGTTTGCAATCACCGACACCCACACACCTATGGCCCGTCAAGGCGATCCCGTAGTTGACACACGCGGATCATGGGTCGGAAGTGTGACAAGCGCAGCACGGGATCTTGCTCAACAACAGGTCGGCATGGCACACGTAACCAAGCAATCTAGTGCTGAAGGTTCAAACTTGTACATCTACGCAGGAGCCTCCGCCCGCCGTGCAACTGAACCGATCGCTCCTCAAGACCTCTGCGCGGGAACCCGTAGTCCGCTACCCATTAGCGCTACTGTGATTTCTAGATTCCCCACTGCGTCTCCATCTGATTTAAGAACACAATCGAAAACATCTATCGATTTGGAGCACGGCGAATCTGTGAACGTTACTGCTGTTTAAAGTCACTTCTCAGATCCTTGCTATCACGCCCTCAGGCAGGAAACAGATCAATAAGGAGATCGAAAACAAACAGTCCAGAAAGCCAAATCTAAAATAGACCCTGGCAGGGCCACAATGGCTCACACCCATCAGGCTTCAGAGCACACATATCCAGAAACATCGCCAGTTCACACTACCGGATCGAACCACGCGGATTCCGCTAGAACAACCCTAGACGCTTGCCCAAGAGTGCCGTCGAGCCTTGAAGCAATATGGGTGGTGAGGCGGGGCTTCTAATCCTGTCGATTCTAAGAACCCGCGCGCCGTTCCCGGCCCAACAAAAGAAAACGTGTCACGCAGAACCTTGTTCTTAACCACGTCACCGTCTGGCATCTCCATCAAAAATGACTCGAATGATCCGTGACGATCCTGAATGTCTCGAACAATCTGGGCATTGGCTACAGCAGCTACGATTTTCTTTTCACTACGAATGACATCAGGATCGCTCATAAGGCGCTCGATGTCTTTCGGACCGTACTCAGCCACACACGTCACATCGAAGCAATCAAACGCGCGGCGTATACCACTGCGTTTGTTCCAAATGACCGTCCAACTCAAGCCCGCATGGAATACCTCAAGCATCATTCGCTCAAAATATTCATGGTCGTTCTCCGGTCGCTCACCCCACACGTCGTCGTGATATTCCTTAAGGTTCTCGTTACGCTGCGCCCACTCACACCTCCCTTTTTCTCCTAACATATCCCGTACACGTGCATCGGCTATATCTTCTGGAACCGCTGGCTTCCGGAGGGGTACACGACGCGCAGAAATTTCATTTGCCAAATATTTCGCAGCCATTGGCTAGTCCTCCAGTACAAAACCGTTGCTGTCATATAACACCGGTACATCAAAGATGTTTAACATGACCCGTCTGCCTAATATTGAAGTCAGCTTGTAGACTCCAGGCCTTCAAAAGTGGACGTCTCCAATTGCACGGCGACCTCTGAAAAACCGAGATTGCGCCAGAAGCCAATGCTTTGAGTTGCGGTCGATGGAACTGTAATCGCCATCCGCGATACTCCGGAATCACTGAGCGTCTGCCGCATCTGTCGAATCATGAACCGACCAAGTCCATGGCGCCGCATTTCAGGAATCACCCACACCTCAGCAATGTGTGCCACACCAGCGTCTAGATGAAAATCTGTGAGTGCCAAGACCCGGCCCTCTCGCTCATACATCCAAAGCCACGTTGGGTGATCCTTGAGGCGATGGCGAATCCTCTCCCTGTACAACTCGTTCCACTCGGTGTGATTGATCTCATATGGAAAGCTCTCATTCCAATACGCCACCATCGCCGCAAGAAATTTCTCCCACACATCTGCGGAACTCTCTAAATCGACCGTCTTAATCTCTTCAACAAGCCAGTTCATGTGAACACCATCCTAGTTGTCCGTACGGATCTGAACCAAGTGGTATCGCTTCTTTCCCGAGCGCAAGAGAAGTTTGCCATCCCCGAAGTCATCCAAGCCTAAGATCGCGTTCGCATTATCAACCCTTCGATCATTCACGTACGCTCCTCCCTGAGTGATGAGTCGCCTAGCAGATCCACGTGACGATGCCAGGCCAGTAGTTATCAACAGATCCACAACGCTCAAGCCATCCACAACCTCAGCCGCCGCTACGTATGTCTGCGGAGCAGCATCGACGGAGCCATCACCGTCCCCAAAAAGAGTGTGCGACGACTGACGCGCCGCATCTGCCGCCTCTCGACCATGAACCATCATCGTAACTTCATGCGCGAGCCGGTCTTTAACAGAGCGCAAATGAGAACCCTGCTGCGACGCAAGTTCACGGACCTCATCCATCGAAATTGAAGTGAGCAAAGCCAAGACTTGTTCAATCGACCCATCCTCAACGTTAAGCCAATATTGGTAGAAATCGAATGGCGACGTGAGTTCCGGATCCAGCCAGATTGTTCCGTCGGCCGTCTTGCCCATCTTTGTACCCGCCGACGTCGTTAAGAGTGGAGTCACAAGACCGAATGCTTCAACGCCCTCAATCCTTCGAATTAAATCCACGCCCGCGAGAATGTTTGACCACTGATCACTTCCTCCAATCTGAACCACGCATTGGTATTTACGGAAAAGGTGTAAAAAGTCGTACGCCTGCAACAACCGATAGTTGATCTCTACAAAATTGAGTCCCTGACCACTCTCTAGACGCGCCCGGTAGGTCTCGGAAGCAAGTAGTTCGTTGACGCTAAAGAAGCGCCCAATTTCTCGCAGAAAATCAAGGTAACGGATTTCACCTAGCCATGTCGCATTGTCAACAACTACCGCGTCAGCACCAAGACGCTTGAGCATTCTTTCGACCTGTCGACTTATTGACTGAGTATTTGCAGAGACGTTCTCCGTCCCCAGCATCTCCCGAGTGGAAGCGCGACCTGTTGGATCCCCTACCATGCCCGTTCCACCACCTGCCAACAAAACCGGGTGATGGCCTGCCCGTCCGAGATGTCCGACAAGTGCAAGCGGAATCAAATGCCCTGTATGCAAACTTGGAGCCGTCGGATCGAAGCCAACGTAGAAAGCAAGAGGGTGATCGAGCGCACTCCTCACTCCATCAGCATTCGTGACCGAGTGAACAAATCCTCGCCCTATGAGCTGGTCAAATATTGATACGCCCATGGCCCTAGTCGTACACAACCCGAAAGCTACTGGTCCAGCATGGATCAAGCGGCTTCACGTGACCAACCCAAGCCACAAACCGCGAAAGCAGTAGACGACAAGCACTACAACCAAGCCTCGTTTCCAATCAAGCCGTCTGAAGATAACCACAGCCCTTGCTCAGGGCGCGTAATCACGGCCTAGAATCCCCTCCCTATCAATGAACCAGCCAAACATTCGCTCACAGACAAGCCTTGCGATATAGACGATTCACAAACAAACGTAGCTTCTCTTTTCCACTGGCATATATCTCCGCCCGCCTACTCTCAATCCGAGCCAAAATACCTGAGGACCGCTGTATAACCTCGTCACCTACCAGAACAAGCCATGTCTCAGCCTCACGTTGGACAGCACGGTTCTCAGCCGCAAGACACGAAGCGAAACCGTGCGAAAGCCGGCTATTCAAATAATCCTCAAAGTGCCGAAGCTCGTGCGCCAGCACAGCCGCAATTGCACGGATATCCTCATTTCTAATCAATTCGTTGAGCCGGATTCCCGACCCCACCTCGAAACTCGCCAACACATTGTTAGCCATTTTTCCAAATCGCATGCGCAGACCCCTGTCCGCCGCTAAATCAAGTGCCGCCTCATTCACAGCCACATTCTCCAACAGCATCATGGCCTCAAGGATTCTTGGATCCGTGACGGCATACGTACGTAAAGCGACTGGAATAGGCACAAGGCCAGCATCTGATGGTGGATCTAACCGGACATCCAACACCACCACCTGTGTCGGACGGTGTGGGTCAGCCAGTATTGAATCAGGAATTGCGAGCTCCCGGTATATATCTCCCGCGTTGATCAGAACGACCGATCCAACCGGTTGCCCACCATCAACCTGTTCAACCCAGTGTTGCAAGGCAGTGCGTTGAAAACGCTGCACAACAAAAGGCCCTAGACGAACCGGACGAGACATAGGAAAGCCGTGAATCTCCAAGCTCGCCTCAAGGCTCCCAGCTTGTATCGGATTGTTAGCAAAAGCTTCGGTAATCTGTCGGTCAGTCATCCACAATGGACGCTTCGCACGAGCGATCTCTAATGATTGCGGCTGATTTTCATCGGACATTGGAATATGGCGAGCATGCAACTCCGCTGCATACGCCGGTCGGTCCAAAAGCTCAAAAATGTTAGCCAAACGAACCCGATTGTCCTCCGGCGACCACTGCAGAAGGGCACGCTGTACTAATTGGTACGCGAATCCACCGTCCGAAATCCACGGACGTGAGATGGGAGGGCCCAGCGTCTCGAAACCGCCGAATCGCCGATATGCGTCATAGAAATGTGGACCGCCTCGGTAATTTCGAATCGCAAACCCAAGACCATCCGCCTCTAATCGTGGATGAAAAACACCGCCAGTAACATGAAAAGGCGCATTGAGATCATCCGCCGCGACCTCATCCCTCATCAACAGCAAGAGGAAGACCGCAACAAGCACGACTGTTGCTGCACGAATAACATAGACGGATATGACTGATGTCATGAGCAGAATGATTCGATCGTGAGCCTCATTAACAACACAACGATACGGCCTTGCCGCATTGTTACGCTAGATTAGAGATATGGAAACCGAACATTTGCGGATAAAGCTCACTCGCTACTCTCACGGAGCCGGCTGAGCCTGTAAACTCAGCACCGACGAGCTGGCGCACGTGCTGCGTCAAATGCCACCGATGGTCGCACCAGACCTACTAGTAGGTGCCTCGACCATGGATGATGCCGCCGTCTATCGTGTACGTGACGATCTGGCCATAGCCCTAACCACCGATTTATTTACCCCAATCGTGGACGATGCCTACAGCTTTGGAGCTATCGCCGCTGCAAATGCCTTAAGCGATCTATACGCTATGGGGGCAACACCCATCTTGGCTCTTAACCTAGCCTGCTGGCCCCGCGATGTAATACCCCTTGACGTTCTCTCCCGCGTGCAGCAAGGCGCAGCAGACAAGGTCCTCGAGGCAGGAGCGATTGTTGCGGGTGGGCATTCAATCGACGATCCCGAACCTAAATTCGGCCTTGTCGCCCTTGGCACACTACATCCTGACGCGATCAGCACGAACGCGGGAGCACGCCCAGATGACCTCCTCGTAGTAACCAAGCCCCTTGGCACTGGAATCGTTACGACTGCTATTAAGCATGACGCTGCCAGCCCATCCACAGTCGCAAAAGCGATTCAGTCAATGTCGGAGCTGAACGCTCAGGCATCTGCAGTAGCCCGGGATCATGGCGCACATGCGATAACTGATATAACAGGCTACGGTTTGCTGGGACACCTACGGGAACTCCTGCAGGCCAGTGAAGTCTCAGCTCAAATCTATGCCGATGTAATCCCCGTCCTACCAGACGTTTGGGAACTGCTGCACGAAGGCTATGTACCCGGAGGCACCAAACGCAATCTAACCGCCATCGAAAACGTCGTAGCATGGCATCCAAGCATCGACGCGGCTACGCGCACCCTTTTCGTAGACGCCCAAACAAGCGGCGGGCTCTTGATCGCCATCCCCCCAGAAGACGAAGCTGCTATGTGTCAAGCTCTCAAATCCAAAGGAGTTCTAGATTCCGTCACTATCGGACGTATCACCGCACCCGGTATCCCACTAATTGACGTTCACCCCACATACACTGAATTCGAGATCAACACCTAACGGTCACTCTGTGAATATGGATTGGATAACGATGAGTCCGATAACGAAGAAATGCCACTCAAGATCAAATATCCAGCGCATACAAACAGGATCGTGGCCTATTCGCCATAATCCGCACTCCTACCGTGGGATGATTGCAACGTGAGCGCAATATGTATTGTGGGTACCGGATACGTTGGCCTTTCCGTAGGCGCCTGCTTCGCAGACCTTGGCCACGACGTAACTTGCCTCGACATCGATAAAGACAAAGTCGCCAGCTTGCAGGCAGGACAGGTGCCGATCTACGAGCCTGGCCTTGGTTCACTCGTCGAGCGTAACGTATCCGCAGGGCGGTTAACGTTCTCAACTGACTACGCCGTCTCAGTCCCCAACCGCGAACTGGTCTTCATCGCAGTAGACACTCCAACAGGAACCGCCGGCGAGGCCAACTTAGCGGCGATTGATTCCGCCGCTACTGCACTCGCACCGGTTCTCACCAAAGGGTCCATCATCATCACTAAAAGCACCGTACCGATCGGAACCGGAGATCTCATTTCACGAATTGTGAATGAGCACCGGAACGATTCCGAACGCTTCGCGGTCGTATCAAACCCAGAGTTTCAACGTGAAGGGACTGCAGTCCAAGACTTCCTGCACCCAGATCGTGTCGTCGTAGGATCCGCTGATAAAGCCGCCGCCGATCGTGTTGCCGAACTCTATCGATCATTCAATTGCCCAGTTATCGTGACGGACCTACGCACCGCTGAAATGATCAAGTACGCGTCAAACGCGTTTCTGGCTACACGCATTTCGTTCATTAACGAAATCGCGACCATATGCGAAGCGTTGGGTGCTGACGTAGAGGTTGTCTCGCATGGCATGGGCCTTGACACCCGAGTTGGACCCGGATATCTGAGTGCCGGAATCGGCTGGGGTGGAAGCTGCTTCCCCAAGGACGTACGCGCACTGGAACACATGGGGGCCGTGCATGGCGCTCATCCGCAACTCCTGCGTGCAGTCATGGAGATCAATCGTGATGCACGTCGGGTGGCAGTCAGAAAATTGCGAGAATCTTTGGGCGATCTACGCGGACGTACGATTGCGATCTTCGGCCTTTCGTTCAA
This sequence comes from uncultured Chloroflexota bacterium, assembly GCA_964422795.1. GTDB lineage: Bacteria > Chloroflexota > UBA11872 > UBA11872 > UBA11872 > UBA11872. The sequence goes on along the minus strand of CAYRCL010000055.1, from coordinate 45,969 downwards.
ACCAAATACAGACGATGTTCGGGATGCTCCTGCGATCGAGATCGCCCATCTACTGATCGGAGAAGGAGCCGTCGTTCGCGCCTACGATCCCGTGGCAACTGACAAAGCCAGGGCTGAACTCGGCGAGGCCGTTACCTTTGGTCACTCCGCACTTCAAACCGCTACCAAAGCCGATGCCGTAGTGATAGCTACCGAGTGGAATGAATTTCGTGACCTCGATTGGACAGCAATCCTCGAAGTGATGCAAGGAAACGTTTTGGTCGACGGACGAAACCTTCACGATCCCGACCGCATGGTCGAACTCGGATATCGTTATTTCGCAATGGGACGTCAAGACCCGGACAATGTGGAACTCTCCGCTGACTAAGCACATCATTCTGAATGATTCCGGAACGCAGTATTTCCGTATACTCCATCAAGCCTCCCGGTACCGGGTCTTGTAACAGAACGCCACGATGGAGGACTCCGAAAACACGCTAACCCGTAGCAGCGAACTCGTCGTGGGCATGCTCGTCGTCGCGTTCGTTGTTTTCGTCTTGTGGGTTGTCCTCCTACGACCAACAGACTCCTCTAAGCCTCCAAGCGGATCAAAATCAACCGCGACGTCCACGGCCGTTCCAAGAGAAATAATTATTAACAAAAGCCCTGACGAGGCATGGCAGGAAGTTATCGCAACTCCCACGCCTACAGTGACGCCCACGCCCACCACAACTCCGCGACCGCCCCCTCCACCAACCCCAACGACCTATACCGTGCAACCCGGCGACACTTTGTCGGCAATTGCCACACGGTATAACGTAACAGTGGACGATCTTGTACGTAAGAACCGCCTCGTGAACCCTGATGCCCTGCAAGTAGGGCAAGACCTAACCATTCCAACACCTCCCGCCCCACAATAACTCCACCTCATCAGGCCAGCAGAGCAACCATCGCACTGATTCGTTCCCGCAAAGATCAGCGCCCATGATGTAGCAACAATATGTTCCACATTCTCCACACCCTACTGATTCAATAGAAGAAGCTCCCATGTCCGTTTGTTCCAGAATTCCTTGGACGCATATTTTTCGGGAGTGCTAAGGTCAAGCCCTCGTGCTTATGGTCCGAAGGCACGCCGTTGGCACGCCGCAAGCTTCAAAAACGAACATTCAGCGACATCGATCGTGGATCGTTCGGTGGTCTGGTGTTCAACGCACGCAAGAAACAAAGTCTGACCCAAGCTGAACTTGCCGAAATGATCAAGCGTGATCGTCCATGGCTGAGTGACGTAGAAACGGGCAAGATCACGCACGTGCTCGATGATGACATCGACAACCTAGCCCGAACACTCAGCCTCGACCCCGGTCAACTACGTGGCGCTCGCGCCCGATCGCGCTCCCGTGCAATCCCTGACCAGAATTTGGCCACTGCGCACCGAACCTGCCAAGTTTGCAGCTGTCCGAACCCTAATGATGCGAACTTCTGTTCAAGCTGTGGCAGCAAATTAATATCTGACGTTGAATGCCCAACATGTCGCCACCGTAACGAAGCAATCGCGAACTTTTGCAATAACTGTGGCGACGCGCTCCTCGCGCTCCCTGAGCCCTAATCACATTCGCAGCAAGGATCTTATGTCACATAGAAATGCCGAGGAGTTTAGCCAACTCAGGATGCTGTTCATCAAGAAATACATGTCGATCGGATCCAAGCTCTACCAGAATTACAGGCACTTCATACTGCCCCGAAACATCCAGCACTTCGTGCCGTTCAGGCTGAAGATCCTGAACCTCGATCTCACCATAAACAACACCGTGCTCGTCCAGCCACGCCCGCGCACGATGGCACCAACCACACCAATCCACGCTATAGAGGGTGACGCGAGCTTTGGAGGTTATACCTAACACCTCAGTCATAGAGAGTCACTTAGAAATCTCGGGTCCAGTACATATGCACGATAATCGAACTGCCTACACAACGCCCCAAGGATTCCCCACCACCACGCAAATATAATTCACCGTTACATCCCAATTGGTGGATTCAAAACATCGACCAAAGAACTTAAACCGTTACGTATATCAGATCCGATAACCATCACCTCACCAACCATGATGAAAGATCTGTCGTTCACACAGCAAACCGAACAAAGTCACGACCGCATGTACACAACAAGCCCTGACCCTTACAACAACCAGCACACAGAACTCACCAACTGTGTTCAAGAACATGTTGCCAACCATGGCATTTCGATTCCCTCGACCTCTTCATGATCGCCCCTCCATTCCGATCACGACCTTCATGGATCCGCAATCTCGATGTATTCATCGGCTTTGCCCAGACACAATTCCAACAACATCTCGCATATCCGGGTGACTTTTGGATGTCTCCGCTCGCACGGTTGGGCATTGCCGCAGCACTAATCGGATTCTGGAACGCTGTGTATGAGACGGGGGCAGCGCCGGGTGGGATGACACGGGACATGATGCTGGCCTGGGCCGCTGCTTCAATCGTCATGAGCCGACTCGTCAACGTGGATCTTGCCGAACAAATTGCGGAGCGCATCCGCCGCGGTGACATCGTATTCGAGGTTATGCGACCAGCAAATTATCAAGCACAAGCGTTTGGATCCTGGATCGGATCAAGCCTCTATAAGATCCTAGTTGACACAGCACCGATGGCATTGGTGCTCTGGGGTATCGCAGGGGTATCGGGTCCACCAAATCCACAGGCGCTCCTTCTCGCACTCCTGAGCCTCCTTCTAGCCATGATCATTGCGTTCCTTCTCCACTTCAGTGTGATTCTCATCGGCTTTTGGACCATCCACGTTCGCACCTGGACATGGTTATTAGATCGCGTTGTACAGTTCACAGCCGGATTCTTCGTACCACTCTGGTTGTTACCCGATGGCCTACAAAACGTCTTGCAATACCTCCCATTCGCCATGCTCTACCACGTCCCGCTTTCCATCTTCGTGGGTCGTGTGGAACACGCCGAAATTCTTCGCCTACTGGTCATGCAAATCATTTGGATTCCAATCCTTGTGGCAGTAGGAAGGTTCATGACAACCCAAGCACGACGCCGGATGTTGATCCAAGGTGGCTAACTCATTACGTCGTTATGTGGCTTTGTACTTCGCCCTGATGTCCCTGAACATGCGTGCAAGCTGGCAATTTCCAGGCCAGATGCTCATGCGCGTCGTTCTCACGATCGCAATCGAAAGCCTGCAACTACTCCTTCTGTGGGTCGTCCTTAACCATTTCGGTTCGGTGGGGGGATGGACGTTCTGGGAAGTCGTGTTGCTCCTTACCCTCAAGGACCTTGCGGTCATCGCCTATCAGCAACTGTTCTGGACAGGTGGTCTAGACACCGCGGTCATCCGCGGAGAAGTTGATAAGTTTCTCGTTCGCCCGCTTGACCCCATGATTCATTTCCTAGCCGATCATGAGCAGTCGCCAGCACGAATTCCCCAAGGTCTATTCGCCATCGCTTTGCTCGTGATCGCCTCGATCCAAATTTCAATCGATTGGAACCTACTGAAGATCGCTGGCCTAGCAATAGGATTCGGTGGAGGCCTCCTGATCTACACAGGTGTTCAACTCATCGGATCTAGCGTGGCCTTTTGGACCAAGCGCGAGGACACACTGACCGTGCTCCTCCCATACATGACCGATACTTTCACGCAATACCCACTACACATTTACGGCGGAGTCATCCACGCTGCCCTCACCTTTGTTATTCCATTCGCGTTCATCAACTTCATACCAGTCGCGTTTGTCATCGATAAGGAGAGTGACCTCCTCTTTTCACCAAACCTAGTGTTTGCCGCACCCATAATCGGCTTCGCCTTGATGCTATTTGGTCGCTACGTGTGGAACCGTGGACTACGCGTCTATGAGAGTGCAGGAACCTAGAGGAACCCCAACTTCGACCTCAATACCACCTTCTAGTCGAAACGGTGACACGCTTGCTGTTTTACAAATAGCACACCTACCCAAACACAAAGGCCTGAAGCGCACCGAGCGGGACGCGGACTTGCAGCTCAAACGATGCGTGCTTCGGCAGAACCTAGGCCTGGCTGCTCAATAGTGACTACATCGCCCCTTTCGACCCATCTCGTCTCTACAAGGCTGCCGAGCAGCACAACTTCACCCTCAAGCAGACACTTGCCCCGCGCCGCAAAGGAGTTCGCGATCCAGGCCAGCGCCTCAAACGGATGCCCCATGATGTCAGAACCCTTTCCGGAACCTACGGGCGCGCCGTTTATCAACATGGAGCCTTTCACAGCCGACAAATCCAAGCCTCGCCAGTCAAAAACCGGCGGTCCCAGTACGCAGCCGGCACCAAAGAAGTCATCTGCGATCAACGTTGGAGTATCGACCGATTTGTAGTCTTTCCACCGATCATCAACCAGCTCAATCGCCGCCATAACCGATCCGACAGCTGTAGCTACCGATTCCCTGTTGTGTGGGGCACCATCAGGAACAAGATCCGATTTCAGCCGGATCGCGATCTCGCATTCGACTCCCGGATGAAGCAACCGGTCGAAGCTGAACGAGCCTTCGAGTTCACGGATCGTCGAATCAAAAACGCCCCCTGCACACGGATTATTGATACCGAGAAAACGCTGCATAACGAGCGTCGTACAGCCAATCTTATGGCCGACTACAGAGCCAAAGCCTGCGCAAGCAAGAAGCTCGTGAAGAGCCTCCTGAAGATCGTAAGCTTCGGCTTCGTCATCAGGTCGGAATTCGGTCGGCAACAGATCCAGCCGGTCCGGTCCCAAACGCCCTGCGCTTAACTCCAAAGCCGCCTTTTTTGTCCCTTTGAGATCCATGATCTACAACCTCCGTAAATAATATCCGACACCGGCCGCGCTGAATTGCGATGATCCAGTCGGGGCAACCCGTAAGCCCCAAAGATGCTGAATGAGTTCACTGCCGACGGTCACATAAATCACAAACGATTCGACGGAAAACGCGATTGCTGTCAGCACTGATGACAGAACTTAGCAAGGTCTTTCGTGCCAGGCTTGTTTTGGGGAAAGGCGTATGGTGTTACAGCTTGATTCCCATCACCAGACCCGTAGGCAGATCCAATTGAGTGAACCGTATTCTCTCACCTCGGTCGTCGCCGATAATGGTCACGTCAATACGTCGACTGAACGATTGGAGAATCAAAACCCGCGGTAGACCGCCTATCTCGGCCCACACGTGAGTACTCCTGCCATCGTCGTTAAGAACCTCACCAAAATCTTTCCACAGCGCGCGCGCGAGGAAGGGTTTTTAGGGGCAATTCGCAGCCTCCTGCCGTCGCGACAGGATGGCTTCGTCGCTGTTGCTGATCTGAGCTTTGAGATTTCCGAGGGGGAAATCGTCGGACTCATCGGACCCAACGGTGCTGGAAAATCTACGGCCGTCAAAATGTTGACCGGCATCCTGTACCCCACGCGCGGAATGATTCAAATTCACGGGCTTGATCCAATTAAGGACCGGGTCATTAACGCACGTCAGATCGGAGTCGTCTTCGGTCAACGCACCCAGCTCTGGTGGGACCTCCCAGTCGCCGACTCTCTCGAAATGCTGCGCCGTATATACGACGTACCGAATCATGTGTTTAAGCAGAAACTTGACCTGTTTAGAGAAGTTCTCGACCTCCATGAATTTTTGAATGTCCCGGTACGCCGTCTCAGCCTTGGCCAGCGTGTACGCAGCGACATCGCAGCCGCCCTATTACACGATCCACGCGTGATTTATCTCGATGAACCGACCGTTGGTGTAGACCTGAGCGCACGAGAGCGGATTCGAGAATTCATCCGCTCGATTAATCGCGAATCGGGTGTAACCGTAATCCTGACCACGCACGAGATGTCAGACGTAGAGCGCCTCTGCAAACGCATCATCGTCATCGATCGTGGCCGTCTTCGCTACGACGGTGACCTCGAAAATCTGCGACAGCGACTCGGGTCCGTTCGTGAACTCGTTGTCGACCTTCGCGAGCCAGTTGACGATCTCAACCTGCCTGCTGGTGCAACAGCCGTGCGAACCAGCAGCACCCGTACCTGGATCGCCTTCGAGCGCGATAAGCTCACGGCACCACAACTCATCGCTCATATCCAAGCACACGCTGAGGTGGCCGATCTAACCGTGCGCGAGCCTGAAATCGAACAGATCATCCGCCGTCTATATGAGGAAAGTCGATCCGACGATTCTGCAACAGCCGTCTAGCAGCGTATTAGTCGATCGACGTAGCCAAGGCTTGTTCAACACCCGTTAGTACACTCACCCGATAGCGTTGGATCTCCCCACCCACGCCAACCGCAACTATCTGGATAGTACGCCTCGGCGATCGAAATGCTCGTATGGATACCGATGTCATCTCATCCCTCAATCCGCCATGCCCTCCGCGCCGTGTCGCCGAAGACCCAACGCCGATCCGCATTGCTGAAAAAAGGAAGCTCCCAAGCTGATTCAAACGCCTCTTGATATGTCGCACGCGCTAGACAGACCGGCCAATCCGTACCCCACATCAAGCGCTCCGCACCAAACGCACGATACACACGCTCGATAAATTCATGGCCGCTTCGGTAGGGATAAGCACTACCAGTTCCTGTCGGATATCCCGACACCTTCACGTAAACCTGAGGATATTCTGCAAGCGCCAGCAAGTTTTCGAGTGACACCGGATCGCTATAGTCCGGACTTCCCAAATGGTCAATGACCATCGTCACGTCCGGATGACGCGTCGCCATTTCAGCAGCCTGTGGCAATTGTGCCCGTGCGATCAAGAGGCCGATAGTCGCTTCAGTCGCGGCAGCTTCAGCCCAGAGTGCATCCTGATCCCTGTCGTCCAACCACCGCACCGTAAGGTCAGTATTTGGCGCAAGCCGGATACCTCTATACCCAGGCCACTGCATCAGTTCGCGGAGCCGAGCAGCCGCCCCTGGCACACGTGGATCAACCCGACCGGCCACAACGAACCGGTCAGGGTAATCTACAGCCGCCTGCGCCAAGTACGTGTTATCCCACAAGTAATATCGCGGCTGAATCAGGACCGTCCACCGAACACCACCGATCTCGTCTTGCGCTCTAAAGAGTTCGTCAGGTGCAGCCTCGATATCGGGCTGCGTGTCCGAGTCCGGATGCCGGGCATAGCGGGGATCTCGAACAGTCCATATATGTACATGCGATTCGACCAAATCCATACGGCGTCTACTCAGTAGCGTGCACACGCATCATGCCAGCCAATCTCAAATAACGCCTTATCGCATGCTGCATGAACCCAGAGCGGTGTTGCTAGAGCAACAGGTAAGGCTGCTCGATTAGCTCACGAATTCGGGCTAAGAAACGGGCCGCCGGCGCACCATCAATCACCCGGTGATCAAACGTCAGACTGAGAGTCATCGAGAGTTGCGCCACCACATCACCATCACGAGCTACCGCCTTCTCGCGCAAAGCACCAACGCCCAGGATGACAGACTCAGGGGGATTCAAAACAGGCGTGAAGGCGTCAATGCCATATAAGCCTAGATTGGTTATCGTGAATGTACCGCCAGTGATGTCATCCAGACTCAACCCATCAGTCCGAGCCCTATTAACCAGCGCACGAAGATCAGACGCAATCTCCACCAACGATTTCTGGTCGGCCTGCTTGACGTTTGCGACGACAAGATCTGAACCCGCTTCCATCGCTAAACCGATATTGACTACATCGTGAAGCCTAATTGCGTCACCCTCGATACTCGCGTTCGCCCGCGTATGCTCGCGCAAGGCCTGCGCGCAGATTCGTATCAAAATGTCGTTGTAGCTAATCTTGAATCCGAGCACCGATTCATGTCGCGCAGCTAATTCCGTTCGCAGGTCATGAAATCGACGCGCATCAGCTTCCGCAACAAGCGTCACCTGAGCACTCTGCTGGAGACTCTGTTGCATTCGATCTGCGATGACACGTCGAACACCGGAGATAGGCACTGTGCTTCCAGCCGGAAGATCGGATGTTACGGATGACACGAGCGCGGGCATTGCCGGCGCGGCAACAACACCAGGAGCCTGAGATGCGCCTATCACATCTTTCTCAATGATCCGACCGCCCGGACCCGTACCAGCGACACGACTGAGATCAACGCCCAACTCATGGGCCACTCGCTTCGCTAAGGGTGATGCCTTGATTCGAACATCCGGATCAGCAACCGAAGCATTGGCAATCGGTACTTGTGGTGCCGGCGCCTGAGGTTCCAGCACGGCCGGACTGGATTCCGAACTACCAGATTCATCTTCCGCCACAACCAAGGGAACCGATGTTGCAGATGACTTCGAACTGACCGGTGGATCTGGATCTTCGGCCGGAGGCTCTTCACCAGACTCAAGAATCCATGCCAACAAACCTTGCACGGGTACTGCATCACCGGCTGCAGCCACCACCCCCCCCAAGACACCGTCAGCTGGAGCCTCGACACGCGCGTTGATCTTGTCGGTCTCGAATTCGAGAATCTCTTGGCCCTTGCTGACCTCGGCACCCTCAGGTGCGAGCCATTCGCTCACTACACCTTCTTCCATCGTCATGCCCATAAGTGGCATGCGGACAGCCGTAGCCATATCTTCGACTGCGAGCCTATCGAGCACCCTGGAGCGAATCACGGATCGCCGTCGCCACGCTTTCAGCGTCGGGGAACGATCCTTGCTCCAGTGGTTCCGAAAATGGCACCGGTGCGTGAGCCGCACCTACGCGCAGCACGGGCGCGTCAAGATCATCGAATGCCAATTCTTGAATCTGTGAAGCGATCTCGGCACCAAAGCCACCAAATCGGACGGCTTCATACAACACTACAGCTCGATGCGTCTTACGCACTGACCGCAAAATCGCTTCTGTATCTAGCGGATACAACGATCGGATATCGACAACTTCAACGCTGACACCTTCTGTCGACAGTTGCTCCGCTGCCTCAAGCGCATTGTGCACCTGGCGGGCATAGGTGATCACGCTCACATCCGACCCTTCACGTTTAACATCAGCGACACCGATGGGAACTAGATATTCCTCTTCCGGAACGTGTCCGCGCATCGCATAAATCGCTTTGTGCTCGAACATCACCACTACGTTGTCCTCACGGATCGCGGACTTGAGAAGACCCTTCGCATCGTAGGGTGTCGACGCAGTAATCACCTTAAGTCCAGGAACATGAGCAAACCATGCCTCAAGGCTCTGTGTATGCTGCGCCGCGTTACCCGTACCCGCACCAAACGAAGCCCGGTAAGTAAGTGGAAGGCTCGCCTTTCCACCAAACATATAGCGGTTCTTCGCAGCCTGATTAACAATTTGGTCCATCGCGATCCCCATAAAGTCGCTGTACATGAACTCAGCAATTGGACGGCTTCCAGTTAAAGCGGCACCAATACCAAGACCAGCAATCGCCGCTTCCGCAATCGGTGTATCGACGATTCGATCAGGACCCCATTTCTCTAAGAGACCAGCCGATACTGCGTACGCTCCTCCCCACACTCCCACCTCTTCGCCAACGAGAAAAACCGCTGGATCACGTTGCATCTCTTCATCAATAGCCTCTCTAAGAGCCTCGCTCATGAAGATCTCGCGCGTCGTCATCTCAGATTGTTTCGTATCTGGTTCTGTTACAGCCATACGAGCTACTCGACGTACACATCACGCTCGATGGTTTCGAGCGTGGGCCAAGGGCTCGCCTCTGCGAAGGCGACGGCATTATCTATCTCGCGATCAATCTCTGCATCAATCGCACCAAAATCCTTCGCGGTCATACGCTTAGCCGCCGTAACGGCTTTACAAAACCGTTCAATCGGGTCGCGAGCAATCCACTCGGCTATTTCCTTCTTCGTACGATAGTTCTTCTGGTCCAGAACCGTATGACCTTTATGACGATAGGTTAGCGACTCTATCAGGGTTGGCCCTTCACCACGTCTCGCACGGTCCGCCGCCTGTTTAACTGTGTCATAAACTTCGAATGTGTCATTGCCATCAATTCGTGGACTTGGAATCCCGTAGGCAGGTCCACGCTCGCTGATCGGTGCGGCATTCGCGAATTCATTGTGTGTAGCCATGCCGTATTGGTTGTTTTCACACAGGAAGATAACCGGAAGCTTCATCGTAGACGCTACGTTAACGCCTTCATGAAACGCTCCAGTCGGTCCTGCCCCATCGCCAAAGAAGCTCACAGTCACACGCCCATCCTTTCGAAGCTTTGATCCGAGCGCAGCTCCTGTTGCAATAGGGATCCCGGCACCGACAATCCCATTGGCACCAAGATTTCCTTGCGTCACATCCGCAATGTGCATTGATCCACCCTTGCCACCACTGTACCCGGTAGCACGACCGAACAATTCAGCCATCATCTTGTCCGTCCGGGCACCCTTGGCAATACAGTGCCCATGACCACGGTGCGTGCTGGTGATGAAATCACCTTCCTCCAACGCCGCACAAGCGCCCGTGGCTGTTGCCTCCTCGCCGATATAGAAATGTAATGCACCGCGCATCTTAGCCGCACGGAATGCTTCTTCCGCCGATTCCTCAAACCGACGGATTCGTCGCATCGTCCGGTAAATCCAGTGAAGCTGGCCATCATCCATCGCCATAAGCGTAGGATTTGCTTCCGGGCCACGACGGGATACGCGGCGTGAGGATCTAGTTCGACTCTTGGTCGCAGTTCGACTCTTGGTCGCAGTCCGTCGCCTTGGTGCCAAACTGAGCCTCCCACGAACATCAGCATTATCGACTTTGGTCCAGTGGACCGAAGTCGGACAGAGTACAGAAGCGGGAGTATATCTCACCAACATGTACTTCCCGTCGAATCCTGCCGGACACCCACGTCACACTCTTCCGATCTGATCCGCCTAGCCAAGGACGAGATTGATTAACCGACCCTCCCGGTAAAAAACCTTATGCACGTGGAAGCCATCGAGATAAGCCTGCACACGCGGGCTTGCTAGCGCCAAATCACACGCCCCATCCTCATCGATCGTGACCGGCGCTTCGATTCGATCACGCACCTTGCCATTTATCTGTACTACAAGAGTGAACGTCTCCTCCGCCGCAAGTTCCGGATTCCATTGAGGCCATGTCTGCTCATGGACACTTTCCTGATGCCCCGTACGCTCCCAGAGTTCCTCTGCCATGAAGACGGCACTAGGCGCAAGAAGCACGATGAATGTTTCAATCGCCTCGCGCCAAACATCAGTCGCTCTTAGCTCATCGTCACCCACTTCGATCAGAAAGTTGGTGAATTCCATGAGCGCCGCAACCATTGTGTTGAACTTCAACGCATCAATATCACTGCTAACCCGACGTATGGTCTGATGCATCCTGCGCTGCAACTCCGCCTCGACATCCGTGTACATACCTTGTTGACGACCGGTGGCACCGATCGAGCGCTGGAGCACAACGTTCCAAACCCTACTGAGCCAGCGGGAAACGCCCGACAGGCCCTGGTCACTCCACGGCAATGTACGATCGAAAGGACCCATGAAAAGCGTGTAACACCGAAGCGCGTCACCTCCGACCGACATCGCCACCTCATCCGGCGTAACAACGTTTCGCCAAGACTTGGACATCTTGGTCGCCCGGAACTCGACGAGCTCGACACTATCGCGCTCGGCTCGAGCACCGGTGAGTTCAAATCGCGCTTCCGTTGGATAGTTCCGGTATGGACGATCTGCGTCAGGACCTTCGAAGGCATCCGCACCTTGGTTCGCCGTCACGCGAGCCCCCCCCTGGCTATCGATATGGAGATCTCGCTCTGTGGTCCAGCCTGGCTGCGCCAACAACATTCCCTGATGACGCAGTTTCCGAAATGGCTCATCAATCTCAAGAACGCCGGCATCCCGCAGCGCCTTGGTCCAAAAACGAGCGTAGAGCAGATGCATCACACGGTGCTCGCCCCCACCTACATAAAGATCAACCGGCATCCATCGCCTCAGAGCCTTAGGATCAAACGGACGATTCGCCTCATTCGGGCTACAGAACCGTAGAAAGTACCAGCTTGAACACGCGAACCCACCCAAAGTGTCCGTTTCACGTCGAGCTACCCCTTTACAATCCGGACAAGTAGTCCGCACCCACTCCTCCGCCGCCTCGAGCGGCGATTGTCCACCAAGCGCCTGTGGATCAAATTCATCCACTCGCGGGAGCATCACCGGGAGTTCGTCCTCAGGGACAGGAACCTCACCACATCGATCACAGTGAACAATTGGAATCGGTGTTCCCCAGTACCGTTGCCGTGAGATTAGCCAATCCCGCAACCGATAATTGATGGCAAAATCCCCACTCCCCTCACGCTTGAGCCATCGGGTAACCGCGTCAATGCCCTCGCCAATACTGAGCCCGTCAAACTCGCCCGAATTCACCATGGATCCATCGTCCACGTAAGCCTCATCAAACGCCGTGCCATCCCATCCAGACGGGGCAATAACCGGCCTAATCTCAATCCCATATTTCTTCGCAAATGCAAAGTCACGCTGGTCATGAGCCGGGACCGCCATAATCGCACCGGATCCATACGACATCAGTACATAATCCGCCACCCAAATCGGAACCCGTTCATCATTCACAGGATTGATGGCATATCCGCCTGTGAAGACACCGGTCTTGTCCGGATCAAGCGCGACGCGATCAATCTCGGATTTACGCGCGGTGGCTTCTATATATGCTTGTACTTCAGTCGTGTTCAGCCCAGTCGTCACACGAGACACAAGCGGATGCTCAGGCGCCAAAACCATAAATGTTGCGCCAAAAAGCGTATCTGGACGCGTCGTAAATACCTGCAGCGAATCACCGGACTCCGTCTTAAAAACAACATCGGCACCCTCACTCCGCCCAATCCAGTTGACCTGTGCACGAATTGTGTCGTCGGGCCAATCAAGGTCTTTGAGTCCCTCGATCAACTCATCGGCATATTCAGTGATCTTGAAAAACCACTGCGTCAGTTCACGCCTGGTGATATCGCTATGGCCGCGCCAATCCGTTCCATCGGCATTGACTTCCTCGTTCGCCAGCGCACCACAGACGGGACACCACCATTGCAATCCTGTGGCCCGATATGCCAAGCCACGCTCATAGAGCTTCAAGAAAATCCACTGTGTCCACCGGTAATAGTCCGGATGGCTCGAGTCAATCTCACGGTCCCAGTCATATGACGCACCCGCAAGATCCAGTTGTCGCCGGTAGTTCGCCGTCCATTCGGACGTCAAGTCCGCCGGATGTCGACCAGTCTCAATGGCTGCGTTCTCGGTAGGCAATCCAAAAGCATCCCATCCCATCGGCCGCAACACGTCGTACCCACGCATTCGCATTGCACGTGCTACTACATCAGACGGCACGTAATTTCGCAGGTGACCCACGCTGATCCCGTCACCGGACGGATATGGGAAAAAATCCAGGCAATAAAAGGTCGGACGATCAGATGGCTCCGGAGTACGGTAAAGATCTCCACGAGCCCAACGATCACGCCATTTAGCGTCAATCTCCAAAGGGCGAAAATCAGTCGACATGGTGAGAGGATTGAATCTCGGCTGAAAGCGGAATTACTTCATTCTAGAGTTCTGTAACCACCATGCGTGCATGGAGAAGTCAAAATAATTGAACTCCAAGGCCCACGATGGCCTCCCAACCATGCACGGCCGACCCTTCAGCCATTAAAACAAATAATTTCCACACTCAAGAGCGACGAGCAGCTCGCGTTCGTTTTCCAAATATTCGTCACCATCATCCGTCGGTTGAATTAAGCACCTCGTCAATGGCAGTCCCGGCCGCGGCAAGTGCCGCCTTTGGTTCTTCACCATCAAACATCACCGGAAAATCCACGTTCTCGAGCATAAGCCGTCCGATCACAGGTGCTTGTCGACCCGGAATACGACGCCCTGCTGCCACAGACCGGAGAATCGCCTCCACATCAACATTGTTCAGATTACTGTTGACGCTCTGAAGCTGCTCCGCAGATGCGCCGCGTGCGGGCACTGCCGCCTGCGGGCTGATCTGTGATGCGACCCAATCCATCATGCGAAATGCCGCATCAGGACTAGCACTGGTGGCCAGGAGACTAATGGAGCCAAGAACAGACGATTCAATAGCCGTTGCACGTTGCCCGGGAAGCGCCAAGATTCCGCGACGGCCAAGGTCGATATCCGAAGACGCTGCCCCACCTTGGCCCTGGCTATTAGCAGCCGCACGCCCTCCCTGAATGTATGACCGTGCCGCACGGCGGAAACCGCCGCCTCCCGGTCCGGGACGACCTGCGAAGCTGACTCCTAAGCCGCGACCACCGAACCCACCACCGAAAACTGACGGATACATTGAAACTGGAACGCCCTGTATGGAGGGAATGCCATTGTTGAACCGTAGTGGCGGGGGACCCTCAGTGAAATCAACCCGTGGACCCAGATCCTCCGTCGTCAATCGCTGCATAAATTCAACCGCTTCATGCGCCTGCGCTGTATTCAGCGTGGCCTGCCTTGCATCAACATCAATCACGGCCCCTTCGTTTTGCCAAATCCACTGCTGACTCGATACCGCACCCGGAAGCATCCAGAACCCCCATTGCGAAGGGCTGTTGGGCGTGTCGAAGGTTGTCAGGCGGCGCGCTGTGTCAATGAACTGATCCCAAGTCCATCCTGTTAGGCCGGTTGGATCAACACCGGCACGAACGAACAGTCCTTCGCTGTACTGCAAAACATTGGTCGAGACCCAGAGCGGCAAGCCAAAAATCTCACCTTCATCCGCGACCGCATCGATGGCGACCGGCAGGAAATCCTTGGTGTCAAATGACGCCGATGATGCAGCCGCCTCATTGACCGAAATGACAGTTCCGTTATCCGCTAACTGCAACGCGATGGTTGCATCTGGCAACAACACCGCATCAAGGTCAGGGTGATTGGGCAAGACAGCCTCGATCGCCGCTACCGCATCGTCAAGCCCCCCTCCCCCAGCCTGCGTGAACTGGACCACACGCAGTTCGCCCGGCGCTGCAGCAGTCCGACGCGAGTCCGACGCCAAACCAGCAACCTGCAGGGCGATACGATCAAGCATGAAATTTCCGGTCGGAACACCGATCGTAACGGCTGCCGAGCTCTGTGGCGCAGCCTCGCGCGCATCCGTAGCGACCACTCCAGCATTAGAACCCTTCGGCGTCTCTGGCCGCCGTCCAGTCACTACCGGTGGTTCAGGTAGCGTCTTCGTTTCACCGCAAGCTGCGAGCAGCGCCCCAGCGATCCCGCCAAACCCCAACCGTGCAGTCCCCCGAAGCATCGCACGACGCGACAGAGACGCATAACACGGCCTATCCGATCTACGAATCGTCATAGCCAACCACCAATATGAATCGATCTACGAGGCAGTACCCACCTCATCTTATCCACGAAACACCCTGCGTATATGTCCGCGTCCCACCATTACAGCTACCCGGATCTCGAAATCAGAAACCTACACGAGACGTCGCATGACCGTTCTATCGTGCGTAAGGCTCGCTATATGCGGTCCCCACACGGTGTCCGTGCCACAAGCAATTACCGAGTGGCTATAGTTCCGCGAACGTAATCCGCTTCATCCGACGCCAAGAACGCCAGCACTTGAGCCACACCGGACGGATCTCCGAGCGTGGCTTGCTGCGCATGAATCGTCGCTTCGTCCCATCCAGCGTTTCGTCCAACATCCTCAACATTTTTCATTTTCAGCGGCGTAGCAATCCCTCCAGGCGCGACGGTGTTGACCCGGATTGGTCGGCCCGCAAGTTTTGCCTGGAGTACAAGCCCCATACCGTGGACCGCAGCTTTACTGGCTCCGTATGCATAAGACGAACTTCCACCTGTCACACCAGCCCCCGACGCAACCAAGAGAATCACGCCGCCCTTGGATCCCATAGCACGCACGGCGTGCTTCGCACTTAGAAAGGCACCACGAGTATTCACGTCAAGCACCCGATCGAACGTCGCAACCTCAAAATCTTCGATATCCACAGCGGCACCTTCGAGTATCCCTGCACATGCGATGAGCACATCAAGACGGCCATACCACTTCAGGGCAGACCGAATCAATGATGCTACGGACGCCTCATCCACTACATCACAGTTAATGAATCGGACGGACCGTCCCTCATGATCCTGATCGGGCACACCTGTCCGCGTCTCCCCTGACCCCAGATCACCAACGATTACATGGGCGCCCCGGGCTGCGCAGAGATCGACAGTGGCACGTCCGATCCCAGAAGTGCCTCCGGTTATGACGATTACACGTCCAGCCAGAGCATCCGACATCACGAAATGTCCCAACTCAAACCAGCAGCCTCCATAGCACGATCGAGCATCATCTTGGCCGCTGGAATGCGTGATGGGGGAAGATGCTCAATAAGGACCCACGCATCCGGACTTACCGCCGAGAGAGCAGCAAGCCACGCAGCATGATCGATCACACCGTCACCAATCGGAACCTCGGTGATATGCAGCACGTGCTTATCTTCAACCCTGTAATCCTTCCAGTGCGCGACCTTTGTTCGAGCACCGACGGCGGAAAGAAGGCGATCGTATAGGCCGTCCGGGTTCCATGCATCCCAGATACTGCCGACAAAGTTGACTGGATCAAGATTGATACTCAGTGAATCCACCGGGATTTGATCGAGCAGCGCCTCCATCCGTTCGGGACGGTCAAACACCGAGAGGACGTGACCCTCAACCGCAAGCACAACGCCCTCGGCCTCAGCAACAGCCGCCACAGCTGCGACACTCGAGACTGCCCGCTCAAATACGGCCTCACCGTGATGCTCAGGATGTGGGTACCACGGTCCAGCAGGGTTCAGACTGCCTGGCCGAATGTAGAGTGTTTCGGCCGCCAGCACTCCCGCAGCCTGCACGTGGTGCTTAAGACCCTCAACAGCGCGGACCCGAGCCTCGGGATCTGGATGGATAAGGGATGGATATGTCCCATTCGCCTGCGCCACGGCAATACCTTCACCAGCCAAGGTTTCGCTGACCTCGCGAAGAACGGCACGTGGATGAGACCCTGGATGGCCAAGCATGACCGTCATCCCTGTGAATCCGTGCTCACGGACCCGTCGAGCCGCTGCCGGCGTAACCTCGACCAGTTCACCTGGAAGTAGCCCAACCACTCCACTGCGCACCTAGCTACCGCCCCGACCGTCGGAATATCGTTGACATACAGCTCGATCCGTAGTCACCCATCACAAATCACATAGCGAATACCAAGCAAGGTGTCACCTTCACACAATCGAATTCGGCAATCCAGCGCACCTACCGTTACATCACTACACATCGACCTCGTCCGTACCATGCCTCAGTCAGCCTGCTGTGTTGCCATGCTCGGCTAACTCGTCAACTATCGTTTCGGCATCAATTGTCCAGAGCTCACGTCCCCACATCATCACGCTGAGCACCACACCAATACTCATCACACCACCCATCACCATCGCGACCGGCGTACCTATAGTCTCAGCCACCACCGACATCGGGAGCAATCCGATCGGCGTGAGCCCCCAACAAATCATCCATATTGACAACACCCGACCCCGCAGGTGATTCGGCACGATGAGCTGTACAGTCGCTTGGTTGGTCGCCATATAAACTGCCGAGAAATACCCAGCGACCGCCAACACCAAACCAGCCGCCACCAACGAGCGCGTGAATGCGAGAGCCACCATAAGCAGGCCGTAGATCAGCGCTGTCACCAAGACAACAGGCCCCTTTTTCCGATACCCGGCATACAGGACGACCGTGATAGACCCTAAAAGTGACCCCACCCCAAGACTACCCATAAGAAGCCCCAGATCCTCCGGCCGTCCACCTAAATCCTGTTTTACGAACGCGGGCAACAACATAATCACTGGCATGCTAAACAGCGCCGGCGCCAGACCAAGCAGTATCAGTGCCAGGACGACTTTGTTACCGAACACATAACTGAATCCATCGCGCAGCGCAATCAGCGTCGACCCATGCATACGCGAATGGTCAGATCGCGTCTTGATACCTAGAAGGCTCGCGGTACTCCAAACAAACCCTCCGGCCTGGACGAAATATGTCCCGGCAATCCCAATCGATCCGATTAAGAAACCAGCAAGCGCGGGCCCAAGCACCCGGGACGCGTTCATCGTTGTACTCGTCAGTGCAATTGCATTGCTGACCAGTTCGCGCGGTACAAGATCGGACACTAAGGCATTACGTGCAGGCACACTCAACGCGAACGAGGTGCCAATCGTGATTCCAGCGATAGCAAGATGCCACACTTCGATCGCCTCGATAGCCACGAGCGCTCCAACCACCAGTCCAGAAACACCCATAAGCAGCTGTGCGCTGATCAGTAAACGTGTTCGGTCAACCCGATCCGCCAGCAATCCCCCCACTGGTGATAGGACAAGCATGGGAATCGCGCGAAAAAAAGCAAGCAGCCCAAGAATGAACGGAGATTCCGTTAGTTCGAGAACCAACCAACCTTGCGCAACCGTCTGCATCCAGAACGCCATCGTTGAACCAAGATTGCCTTGCCAAAGGCGTCCGAAGTCTCGATGCGCGAACGCAGGAACGGCTCGATCACGCAACCGCATCATCACCGACATTGATACCACCCTCGAAACGTGTTGGATGCCCTGCTGCTATTCCAGCAAACCGGTGGTCCTAGCATGTCCTGTTGCACCGCAGATCATTCACGAGATGGCAATCTTTGCGCAGAAGGTGGCGTATCCGAACCGCAAGACGGTGCACAACCGGCGGTAAAACCCCGATGCACCTAGATTGGCCTTACGACCGGACGAGTGGAAGAAACCGCACAAACAGCATCAATGATAGAAACGATGCGCGCAGCTTCCATCACACTCACCGACATCGATTCCCCTGTTCGAATCGCGGCAACAAATTCGTCAAGTTCCTCAAGCCATGGATCAGCTTCCGGAACAGGAACATCACGAGATCCCCCAGATGCTGTAACCGAAATATGACCCGCTCCGTCGGTATACGTGATTGACCCATTTCGGCAAAGAACATTGCGTCCGGCCTTAGCCTGACCAGCAAAACCACGTCGATAACTAATCGTGGCCAAACCCCTATCCTCGAACATCAGAGCCACGTGAACAGCGCACCGATCAAAGATATCTCCGTCCGGCTCAATCCATGTTCTAGACGAAATTTCAACAATCGGGCCGCGCGCATATATGACCGGAAGCCCGAGGATGACCGCATACACGACCGGATGTCCGCTTATCCGTTGATCAAAGCCAGGGCTACGACCACGACGCGCATCATCCGAAGGCTGAATCATTACATGGTCATGCACGGGGCCACCGAGCACAGCCATCTGTTCTTGAATCAAACGGGTTGACGGGCGAATTGCACTTGTATGTCCAACTCGTATTACTAGCCCATTCTCATTCGCCATCGCCATCAAACGTGATCCGTCCCGAGGACTCAACGCCAACGGGGATTCAGTGAACAAGTGTTTTCCAGCACTTAAGACGGCCATCCCGATCTCGGCACGCGTGTCGGGATGCGTCGTCAGCACCACTGCATCCACGTCCGATCGTCTTACGGTACGCATCCAATCCTGCGTGCACTCAACCCCATGCCGTGCCGCAAGTTCCGGACCTGTCTTCTGGTTTCGAGCGGCAACTGCAACCACTCTGGTATGGGGATTCCTTGCTAATCGTTCACTTCTCACACCGGCCATTTGACCACTGCCAACTATCGCAACACGTACATAACCCATAACGTCTTTATCCACAGGAAGCACCCTTTCCATCGCACCACTGATCACATTTAGCCGTCTGGAACTAAGCCTGTTGGCTACACGACGTCATTTGAAACAATCTCAACATGTCCTAAAACCCCGCCCACGTGTCATCATGCCGGGCGCAACGCAGCTGTCGAAGAAGAGTAAGCATGACTGACGGCACACTCGGTGTTGGTATTGTAGGTGCGGGTGACATCGTACGTACCCGGCATATGCCGAACCTTGAAAATGTCCCCGATATCTCCGTCGTCGCTGTAGCGAATCGCCGCCGGTCCACAGCTGAAGCCTTTGCCAGTGACTTCAACGTCCCTACGGTCTTTGATGACTGGCTTGAAGTCGTCCAACATCCCGATGTCGATGTCGTATGGATTGGAACCACGCCCTACCTACATGCACCCATTTCCATAGCAGCCCTAGAAGCTGGAAAACATGTGTTTTGCCAAGCTCGAATGGCAAGAAATCTTTCCGAAGCTCGGGCCATGAGAGCTGCCGCAACGGCTCACCCTCATCTAGTCGCTGCCGTGTGCCCCCCGGGCCAAGGAGTTCATGGGGACCGTACGATGCGTCGTCTACTTGGAGTCGATCGTTTCATCGGCACCTTGCGCCAAGCCCGTATGACCTCATTTACTGGCGTTGCCGTTGAGAACGATGACTTGCATTGGCGACAAGATTTCGACATCAGCGGACACAACGTCATGAACGTCGGGATCATGATCGAAATACTGCAGCGGTGGCTGGGTCCAGAACGGACAGTTCAAGCCATGACGCACGTCCACATTAAGGAGCGACGAGATCCCCAAACACAATCATTCCTTCCGGTACGCGTACCGGATTCCTTTACTGCAATTGGCGAATTGGCGTCCGGTGCGGACTACGTCTATCAATGGTCGGGACTCGCCCACCATGAAGCAGCTTCCGAGCTGTGGCTGTACGGTGATCAAGGCACACTGGTCTACGACCTTGATACCGACACGATCGCTGGAGCGAAGTTGGACGCTGACCAATTGACACCAATTCAGATTCCAGATGACGAGATGTATCAGCCAAACGTTGAGGCCGACTTTATCGCAGCAGTTCGCTCCGGTAGCCATGACACTGGATTAGCACCCAATTTCGACCGTGCCTATCAATACATGGAATTCCTTGAAGCGGCTGCTCGATCCGCACGGGATGGTTGTCGTATCGGCCTACCGATCGACTAGTTTCAAATGCTGGGAACCTTCATCTCACCGACGAACAACACCCCGTGGCGAATACGAATCCCTTGGAGTGTTGTCACCATACTTGGACTCTTGGGCGCTTTCGGATTCTTCACCCTATCCGTCCAGCCCACAACGGCCAGTAACGACGATGTGCCAGCAACATCTATCAACATCAATGCGGGTGTTTTCTTTCCCACACAAACTGCGCCTACCACCCATCCACCGTCTGGATTCTCCGTCACCGATGACCGCGGAATACTCCTCTGGACAGCTTGGCAAAATCTCGGCGGCGAACGAACCCTCGGCGTCCCAACATCACGAAGGTTCACCTTGCACGGTCAGATCGCCCAGGTGTTCGAGCGCGGCATCCTACGATGGCATCCAGTCCACGGCGTCTCTGTAGTCAACGTGCTCGGTGATCTGTCGGCACGTGGACACGACGACCTGCTGCTGGATCAATTCGGCGTTCCGCCATCCCACAATTGGTCGGCAGACACAGGTGACACCTGGGACGGAATCTATAACCGTCACATGGCCCTGCTTAACGGCCCAGAGTCATGGCGTTCTGCACTTCGCGCTGCGTACACGACCGGCGGTGGGAAGCTTGAAAACATCGCGCAAGCAATTAGCTTGCACGGACTTCCGATGGCGATCGGTCGAACAACGATGGGCTATGCGCTTCGTGCCCAACGAGCCGCGTGGGTCATAGCCCCTGAACCCGGATCCGCCGTCAGTCGTGTTGACCTCACTGCTCTACTTACTACCACCGCCACCGTGCCTCCTCACGCCATCACCCCACATCGACCTGATGAGCGACCCCATCTACGCCCCGTTAACCCTGTCAGCGGTGTTCATTTTTTTGACTGGTGGCGTGACGCCAACCTCCCGACGAAATATTTCACTCACGAATTGTCCTGGGATCGGATTGGGATTACACCGTCGCAGATCGGGACTGCCGCGTACTATGACGCAAACTTTCGACACATCCGAGATCTCGGCGTCGATGGCGTGATCTGGGAGTGGTACGACGGCGCTAATCTGGATCCAACGCCAACCGTACTTGACTCGCTACGGCGCCACGACCTCAAAATCGGAATCTTCTATGACTGGGAGCTCCTGCACGCAGGAGGCCAAGCGGTGCTGAGTGACCGCGCCTACATCGCGCCAGATGAGACAAGCCTAAAAAAAATTGCGGATGAAGTGATCGCCTTCTACAAAGCAATCCCGCGCGATCTCTGGCTGTATGACGCTAATGGACGCCTCCCCATCTTCGTATATGCGTACGGATTCCCAGAACACTTAACAAACACCGCAGCATGGACGTGGTTCTTCACTGAACTTCCACGGCGCGTCGAATCGTCGCTCGACGCCGATGTGATCTTCGATTGGTCGGTGGCGTATCTTCCACCATCTCAAGTTCAGGAATTTGCATTCGAGAGGTGGCCAGAAACCTATGCCCCCTTCAACTTCGTCGTCGATCTCCCACAATCACAATTTGGCCACCATGTCGTAACTTGGAATTTCATCTTCGACAACCGTGGCGTCGCGGCCCGTGACGGATTGCCGCGCGTCATACGCGACGACAATCGCTACCTTGAAGAAACCGCTTGGCTCGCAACCCACACCCAGCCAAGCTTGGTTTTTATCTATAGCTGGAACGAGTTCTGGGAGGGTTCGCATCTTTTTCCTGACGATACGTATGGGTGGAAACGGTATAACTTAGCCAGAGCCCAGCTTGCCGACATTGCTGATTCACGCGCCGACGATCTTCCGCACGCGCTAATAATCATCGATCCCGCCGATGCCCACCGGTCCGGGACAAATGGACTATTCGAGAACCAGCGCATCCTCGTGCGGAACTTCTTACGTCGGTATGTCCCACAAGCCACGGTGATCACACCTGCAAACGCAACAGCTGCAAAACTCGCAAACTATGACCTCATCGTCAGCCTTACAACGGACCGCCGTGTGGACCCCGTACTCGAAGCCCTACCGGCGCGCGTCCAAATCGTCTACTGGAACGCTACCGATCTAACAACCACATTTGCGCATCGATTCGTAGAGCGCGTTGAAGCGGACAGGCCTATTGGACGCCGGGCGATCCTTGATAGCACCAATACACCGATAGCCGATTCACTCTTAGCCGAGGGAGATGTGTGGCGTGTCAAGCTTTCAGCTGATGCTGTCGCATCACTACATTTTGACGACAACGGCACTCCATACCCTCTCGTTGCACAATCAGATAATGACCACTGGATCAACATATACGGACCCACCGAGGCGGCCCTGGCAACGGTGTTCAGCGCGGTCTACGGACGGACACTGGAAGATGCCATCACCTTTGCGCTAGGCGGCCGCATTCAGCGCCTTGAAATTTACCCTGACGGTCGAGTGATTCAAAACACGTTTAGCGCACCGGCCGTATTTCGCCATGATCCCCTTGCCATACCCGGATTCCAACCGGCCCCTCCAGCTGACTTACCGATCAACCAATGAGCCGATCGCGGATAACAACCCGCGGTCCCAGCCAGTCGGCAACCACTCCACCTCGGTTCCTTGGAGTTTTGCGTCACCGAAATTTCGCGTTGTTTTGGTTCAGTCTCGTGTTTTCAAACACGGGAACTTGGATGCAGCTCACGGTGGTGGGATGGCTCGTATTCGACATGACACATTCGCCGGCATGGCTGGGGGTTGTAGGTGCCGCCCGCGCATTCCCGATGATAGCCCTGCCCTTCTTCGGCGGGGTGATCGCAGACCGTATGGATCGCCGAACGTTGCTCTGGATGACACAGAGCTCTCAGGCTCTGGTCAGCATCGTCCTGACTGCCCTTGTGGCGGCCGGCGCAGCCACTGTATGGAACATTTCAGCACTGACACTCATCGCAGGGATCGCTCACGCATTTGATCAACCCACTCGCCAAGCGATCGTGCCTGCTCTAGTTCCCCGCCAAGACCTGCGTAGGGCTATCGCACTCCATTCGGTCGTCTTTACGGGCGGCGCACTGCTAGGACCTGCGATCGCCGGATTACTTGCGCCCACACTTGGCCTGGCCATGGTTCTGTTAATCAACACCCTCAGCTTCACCCCAGTATTCGTCGCACTAGCTTTGCTGAACCTCCCATCATTCCAAGCACGACGTCATGAGCACGTGCTGGAATCGGTTCGTGACGGCCTGCGTTTCGCATTCAGCCGCGAACTAATCGTCGTCGTAATTCTAGTCTCGGCCATAGCAAGTCTCTTCGGCCGTTCCTACCAAATGCTCGCACCTGTCTTCGCGAAGGATGTTCTCCTGACCGATATCACAGGCCTTGGGTGGCTTACCTCAGCTCCGGGCTTGGGCGCCATTCTCGGCGCCTTCATAGTCGCAGGCGTACACCGCATGCCACCGAATGGGCGTCTCGCGGGCTTCGCTGTTGCGGGCTATCTCGTCGCACTCATCGTATTTGCGCTTTCAAACAACTTTATCGCTTCCATCGTTTCCCTCATCATCGTCGGATTCTTCAACACAATGTTCTCAGCAGCCGTCCGAACAATCTTGCAACTCGCAACACCCGAAACGTATTACGGGAGAGTCATGAGCCTGAACACCATCACCTTCATCGGATTTACTCCGCTCGGATCGCTAATCATCGGATCGATAGCCGAGCCATTCGGCATTCAATTTGCCACGCTCGTTGGCGCGCTTGTGGTTGCGATCGCATGTGCATGGGCGTGGATCAGACACCCCACCCTCCGGAAGGCCGCCTAGGCTGTCTCACATAATCAGGAGTTCCTCGTTTCATGGCTGAAATAGGAGTTTTCTATCGAAAAGAATTTGACCCCGGTGCGTACACCGTTGCGCTCTACCACGCACAAATCACAGCAGCAAAGTCTGGCTTTCGTCTCAGTCTTCACACTTTTGAAGGCGGAACACTGGCCGAATCTTCTCAGCAAGCCCCATACATTGACGGAATGCTGACGTTCGGCCCGGAACCTATCGACATCGAATTCTTACGCGTCTACGAACGCCCATCGGTAATCTGCGAACGTGTCGTACCTGGATGCGCCTACGTAGCGCCTGACAATTTCGATATGGGACGAACCGCCGCAAACCACCTGCTCATGCTGAACCACAAACGGCTAGCCGTAGCCCTCCCAGGCGACCCAGCCAACCTAGATTCTTACCACGGATCGCGCTTTGACGGATTTATCGAGACCGCCAAAGATTATGGACACCCTATTAAAAACAAAGACCAGCACTTCGGTGCAAAAGAAGCGGCGACAGGAATCACAGTTGCCAAGGCGTTACTTGCACAGAGTGATCTCCCCGACGCCATTTATGTGCAGAACTTGCCCATGGCGCTGGCTGCATTCCATACGTTAGTCAGCGCCGGTGTCGAAATCCCTAACGACATTTCGTTCCTCGGCACCACCTTCGCTCAGCTCAACTCACCATCAGCCACAGATCACACCACGCCTCCGTTGACCTCTATAACTTTCCACAAAGAAGAAATGGGACGACAAGGAGTCGCGTATTTGATCTCAGCCGCCGAAGGACGAGCTAAATGTCCAATCGAAACGCTACTCCCCGGTGTACTTGTTGCTGGCGCCTCAACAGCTTCGTCTGATCTTGTTATCTCCACCAACTGACTAACGGGGTCAGCCGCCCAACCTCAACCACCCGTCCCACTGTTCCGGGCTGGATCACTCTATCGGATCGCGTTGAAGAACAGGACGGCGTAGCGACTGGGGTGCCGGTTCACCAACGAATCCCTCCACCTCAAGACGATGTGCAACCTTAAGCGCCAATGAACGTCCGATCCTCAATTCACGCGCGAGCATATCGGGCGTGATGCTGTCGTGCCGCATCACCAACTCTGTGGCCTCAACAAAGATCTCGTCCTCGTCCTCAACGAGCTCCTCTGTTACTTCGCTAAGTTCAACCGGCGTTATATGCGTCGGATCACCCTGCGAGCGCCAATGATCAACGACCTCACGAATCTCGTCATCTCGAACAAATACACCTTGGATTCGCTGGGATGTTCCCCCTTCGGGCGGTGAAAACAACATGTCCCCACGCCCAATTAGGCGTTCCGCTCCAGCGGAATCAAGCACGGTTCGGGAATCGGCCTGACTGCTCACCATGAATGAGATTCGGGTTGGGAAGTTAGCCTTGATAAGACCAGTTATGACATCCACGGACGGACGTTGCGTTGAGATCACCAAGTGAATCCCCGTTGCCCGTGCCATCTGTGCTAGGCGGGCCAAAAGTCGTTCTACATCCCCCGGCGCTGTCATCATCAGATCTGCAAGCTCGTCAATAACGACAACGATGTACGGCAAAGCCCCATCGGTGTCATCCAACGGATCGCTGTTATAGGCATCGAGATTTCGGACACCCGCCTTGTTAAATATCCGATAGCGACGGGCCATCTCATTGCTAACCCAGGTCAGCACATTCACGACTTCGTTCACATCCGTAATAACCGGCATTCGCAGATGCGGGATACCTTCAAATCCAACCAACTCAACCATCTTGGGATCGATCAGGATCAGCTGCAGGTCATCCGGTGACTTGGTAAAAATCAGACCTGTAATAAGCGAGGTCAGACACACTGACTTACCCGATCCAGTCGCCCCAGCGATCAACAAATGTGGCATCCGGGCAAGATCAACCACGCGCACATGCCCCGCCACATCCTTCCCTAAGGCAATCTTTATTTCAGCATCGGATGCAACCCAAGCTTCGCTTTCCATGACTTGCCGAAGAGTGACCGTAGCCGGGTCATCATTAGGCGTCTCCAGTCCAACATATGGTTGCCCAGGGACCGGAGCCTCCAAGCGCACACTACGCGCCGCAAGCTTGAGTGCTAAATCATTCGCTAGAGCCGTGATCCGCGCGACCTTCACCCCCGGGCCCGGCTGAACTAAGTATTGCGTCACCACAGGCCCGGGCACAGCTTCGGCCACCTTAACCTTTACATTGAAAGAAGCTAAAGTTTCTTCAATCGTGGCGGCCTTGCTCACGATCTCGTCCTCAGAGACCTCCACCGATGTATCAGTCACCGATAACAAATCGATCGATGGCAGACACCACGGTCCGCTGTCCTCAGGTGGAGGAACCTCGGCAGCTACTGGCTCGGATGTCCGTATAAAAGTCTTCTGTTCCCATGCGTCGGAATCTGATGACGTAGCATCAGACACAGCATCGGCCTCGTCTGATACAGGTTGTCGTTCGTCTGCATCGTCGGTACGGGCAGACGGCGTGAACCATGGCCGTGCGCGGCTATTTGCTGCGGCAACCAACCGAGCCGATTGCCCGCCGGCAAGTCTGATCGACCAGATCACAATCCTTCCAGGACGCGAAATCGCCTTGGTGCCCCACGGAGAAGCCGTGAGACCGTAGGCTAACGACGAAACTGCGGCCACGCTAAAAATTACGTACCCCGCAACATCCCCGATCCTCGTCCGAACTACGGAGGCAAGGCCTCCTCCAATCAACCCACCACCTGGAGAAAGGCCACGCTCTGACGTCCTCGCTGCGAGATCAGTCATCGCTGCAAGGGCCACCACAAAGACAGCAGCAGCGACCACGTACGTGACATCGATGTTTGATTGACGTCGAGTTCCGGCAACAAGTGCCGCACCACCAACCAAGACAGCCGCCATAGCAGCGAGGGGAGCCACTCGTCCCAAACCATCTGCTGTCGCCTGGGTAACACCAGAAATAACCGCAGCGTTACTGACGAATTGCCCAACCAGCACAAGAAAGCCGTACACACCAACTATAAAACCCAAAAACCCGATGAGGTCCCAGCGCTCTAGCTTCAGCGTGCTTACTTTCAGAACTCCGGCTCGTCTACTCGTGGCCACGGGAGGCCCTCCTAGGCGTGAGCTCGAACTCGCGCCGTTCTATACCTCAGTAACGATCGGCAAAATCACCGGTCGTCGCCGAGTCTCCCGAAATAACTGCCTCCCAAGCGTATTTCGGATCTTATTTTGCAAGTACTCAGGATCCGGGTCCGGATGGTCACCGTCCTCAATCGCCGTACGTACTGCATCGCACGCACGTGCAAGGAGAGCATCGGCTTCCGGCGCGTACACGAATCCCCGTGAAATGATATCCGGCTCCGTTAGACACTTTCCAGTGTGACGGTCCACATTCACCACTGCAACTACGACACCGTCTTCGGATAGATGGCGTCGATCGCGCAGAGTGAAACCTCCGTCCCCACCTATCGTGAGTCCATCGACAAACACGTTGCTCACGTCCGTCGATCCTACGACACCAAGTTCATTATCCGACAGATCAACGATCGAACCAGATTCTGAGACCAATATCTGTTCTTCGTCCACACCAACAGCCACCGCAAGCTGCCGATGCGCATCTAAATGCCGATATTCTCCATGGACCGGCATAAAGAACTTTGGTCGCAGCGTGTTCAATATGAATTTCAGTTCTTCCTGACTCGCATGTCCCGAAACGTGCACGGGGCAAATACGCTCGTAGAGAACCCGGGCTCCCTGACGTCCGAGTCGGTCAATTGTCCGGTTCACGGCCTCTTCGTTCCCAGGAATCGCTGTCGCGGACACGATCACCGTATCGTCCGGAATAAGATCGATGAATCGATGGTCACGATTTGCAATACGTACAAGCGCGGATCGAGGTTCCCCTTGAGATCCCGTACAAATAATCGTGAGATCGTCAGCCTGATACTTCTTCAAATCCTCCGGAGCAATCACCATTTTTTCATCTGGAATCCGTAGGTACCCGAGATCACCCGCAACACGGACATTACGTTCCATGCTGCGTCCCACAAAACATACGTGCCGGCCATAAAAATGTGCGGCATCAATAACCTGTTGAACACGAGAGATTAGGGACGAGAACGTCGCCACAATGATGCGGCCCGGTGCGTCTGCGAAAATCTTGTCAAAAGTCTCGGTGATCACAGCTTCGGACGGCGTATACCCTGGCTGATCGGCGTACGTGCTATCCGACATCAATAACAGAACTCCGTCGGAACCTAGACGTCCGAGGGTTTGAAAGTCAGACGGAATCCCATCCACCGGAGTATGGTCGAGCTTGAAATCACCCGTGTGCACAATCGTTCCAATAGGAGTATGTATCGCTATCCCCATGGCATCAGGAATGCTGTGACACACACGGAAAAACTCGCACTCGAAGGCACCGAGCGTCACCGACTCGTGCTCCGCGATCACATGCAACTCACCATCACCCAATCCAGCCTCGTCTAGCTTCACGCCGATAAGTCCGAGGGTCAGGCGGGAGCCATAGATCGGAACCTTAAATTCACGTAACGCATATGGCAGCGCGCCGATGTGGTCTTCATGACCGTGCGTGATCACAAACCCACGCAGCTTGTGACGAATCTCGCGTAAATACGCGAAGTTAGGAATTACCAAATCAACCCCAAACATGTCAGCGTCAGGAAACGTAAGACCGCAGTCGATCACAATGGCGTCGTCGCCGTATTCGAGAACCGTACAGTTTTTACCGATCTCTCCAATTCCGCCGATCGACACGATACGCACAGTGTCATCGCCAACTTCGGGCCTCACCGGACCATTCGTTGCTTCTATCACGCTACGAAAAGAGTGATAGCTGGCGGGTATCCGGTTGCGACGATTCTTCACGCTCAACCGTAGAGTCATCAACGAGTAGCTTGGGAATCATTTGAAAGTCCTTTACCAATACGTCATGTAATCGCATCTGTCGCAGCGCAGCTGCGGGATGATATACAGGAAGAAACATTCTTCCATTCTCACGCCGTGCTAGACCGCGAGCACGTGATATTCGCGCGTCCGGAAAAAACGCGTTCAGGGCGTGACGCCCTAAGAGCACAATTAGCCGAGGCTGGAGAAGCATCAGTTGCTGATTCAAGTACGGCCTGCAAGCCGCCGCTTCATCCCGTTCCGGATCACGGTTATTTGGCGGTCGACACTTAACAACATTAGCGATAAATACATCTTTCCGCCGCATTCCAATTCCAGAAATCAACTCGTCAAGCAACTGGCCCGCCCGGCCTACAAATGGACGTCCCTGCTGATCTTCATGGAACCCTGGACCCTCACCCACAAAGACCACGGATGCCTGGCTCGATCCCTCTCCAGGCACAGCTTGTACACGTCCCGCATGCAGTCCGCAACGCTCACACGTCTGAACAGCTGTAGCAAGACTTTCCAGATCAGTGAACGTCGGAAGGTCAATCACACGCTACACACTAACCGCCACTGGCTCTAGAAAAGCATCGAGCTCATAGCTCTTTACGACCTGTCGCAAGACGGAACACATGTCATCCGGGAGTTCGACAAGAGGAAGACGCGGCTTCCCAACCTCAAATCCCGACATGTTGAGAGCCGCTTTAACAGCCACAGGATTAGGCCAGCCAGTAGGAAAGAGTGCCCGTGCAATCGGCAGCAAGCGAAAATGTTGACGACGCGCCGCTTCCTGGTCTCCTTCTACAAAAGAATCGATCAAGCGGCGTGTTTCACCACTTACCAGATGGGATTGCACACTAATAACCCCCACACCACCGAGCGCCAACACAAGAAAAGTGTCACTGTCGTTACCACTGTAGATGTGGAATTCCCCTTCCACAGTTCGAGCGATCTCGGCGATCTGATCGAAATCACCGCTCGCTTCTTTAACACCCATAATGTTGTCCACACCACTCAATCGCGCCACCGTTTCCGCAGTCATATTGACATTGGTTCGAGCCGGAACGTTATACAAGATGTTGGGCAACGGAGTCGCAGCAGCAATCGTCTCAAAATGCTTAACAAGACCATCTTGAGGTGGCTTGTTGTAGTAGGGCGTCACTTGTAAGAGCCCATGCACCCCAATCTCAGCCGCCTGGCGCGAAAGATACACGCTCTCAGCGGTGTTATATCCACCTGTTCCAGCAATGACACAGCCGTCGGCACCAACCGTCGAGACAGCTTCTCGATAGAGTTGAAAACGCTCGTCCTCAGACAGGGTCGGGGATTCCCCCGTGGTTCCTGTCACAACCACCGAATCGTTACCCGCCTTAATTAAACCGTCCACCAGCCGGTTGAACGTCTCGTAGTCAACACCACCCCGAGCATCAAATGGCGTAATGACGGCTGTAATTAGGCGACCAAATGTCAGCATATGTAAGCCCTCTGGCAACGACCGTTCATACGATCGCGATGCGCCGGTCCGGAGGATCCAATTCTACCCACCATATTTCGCAAACGCCGATCCACCAGCACGACATTACCCGTGTTGACCGATCGAGATCGCTTGGCACACGCACCAATTCCAGAAAACAGGAGCGTACGCCAACCCGACCAACATCCTATGCCCAAGCAGCTCCATTCCTAATCGACAAGCCCCTGTTCAATCATCGATTCTGCGATCTGGCATGAGTTGGTCGCTGCACCCTTTCGGAGATTGTCACAAACCACCCAAAGTACCAGTCCATTTGCATGTGACATGTCCTGCCGAATACGACCAACCCACGTCGTGTCATTTCCCTCAGCCGTAATTGGCATCGGGTATTGCTCGTCTGCTAAGTCATCCACTACACGCACACCCGACGCAGCTTCGATTACCTCCCGCGCTCTCGCAGCGTCAATCGGATCCGTAAATTCAGCGTGTACAGCAGCCGCGTGCGCTCGGAAAACGGGCACACGAACACAAGTTGCCGACACAGCTAGTTCAGGTAGATGCATGATCTTGCGAGTCTCAGCAGAAACCTTCCATTCTTCCTTTGAGTAACCGTCCTCACGTGGCTCGTCTATTGAGGGAATCAGATTTGAGGCGATTTGATGGGGGAACACCTCCAATTCCATCTGGGCACCATCACCTCGACCCAACATCGCAGCCTGGTTCCGAAGCTCTTCCATCGCTCGACCTCCCGCACCAGACACCGATTGATATGTATCGGCAATCACTCGCTTCACCGGACTCTCCGCGTGAAGCGGCGCGAGCACCTGCACAATCGGAGTTGTTGAACAGTTCGGAATTGCAACAATTCCCTCGTGTGCTGAAAGATCAGCAGCATTGACCTCCGGAACCACTAGAGGCACGTTGTCGTCGTAACGAAATGCGGAGCTATCATCGATGGCAACAGCACCCGCTGCAGCAACCTGTGGAGCAACCGCTCGACTAATCGAACCTGAGGCCGAAATCAACACAAAGTCGAGACCGGAAAAGTCATCCCCGCTCAACACGTCCACAGCATGCATCTGGCCGTTAAACTCAAGATTCCGACCACGACTACGTGCTGAGGCCCAAAGCCTTAGATCGCCTACAGGGAATCCTCGCTCCTCCATAACCGATAGGAATTCCCGACCTACTGCTCCCGTGGCTCCAACAACACCGATGTCATATTTTCGCGTCATAATTTCTTTTCGTGATCAAAAAGCAAGTGTTCAAGCCCTATCACCAACCCATCCAGTTCCCGTACACGCCGAGTCGCCAACAGTACTCCGGGCATGAAAGACTCCCGGCTAGTCGAATCATGCCGAATCGTAAGTGTCTGACCAAGCGCACCGAAGATGACCTCCTGGTGTGCAACAAATCCCGGTAAGCGAACACTGTGCACACGAACACCCTCGTCAACACCACCGCGCACTCCTTCAAGGGTGAAGCGGTCCGTTGGGACATCAACCATCGCCCGCCCACTACGCGCGTCTACTATCAACTCCACTGTGCGAGTTGCCGTACCCGACGGAGCATCAATCTTTTGATCATGATGAAGCTCAATGACTTCGACATGGTCAAGATGGGGTGCGGCCAAACGCGCCATCTCCATCATGAGCACCGCACCAACAGCAAAATTCGGCGCTATGAATGCGCCGACAGTCGCCGTTTCGGCTGCGTCACGAATCGCTCCGACTTGCGCATCCGACATCCCAGTCGTCCCAATAACCGGTGAGACCCCGCAATTTATTGCAATGAGCGCATTCTGAGCAGCTCCATCGGCTACGGTGAAGTCAATCGAAACGTCAGGGCGTACGTTCGAAATCGCTGTCGAAACGTCATCAAACCACGGGAAGTCGCCATCACAGGATTCAAAATCCACGCCCGCCGCCACCACCATGTCAGGCGCGGCAGCAACAGCGTTAACAACAGCCTGACCCATACGGCCACCTGCCCCCACGACAGCGACTTTAAGCGGAGACGTCATAACGACAGCGCGTTTTAGTCCCGGTAGCGACCACGACCGCCATTACGACCACCACCACGTCCGCCCCGATCATCACGTCTCCCACCACGTCCGCCACGATCATCACGTCTCCCGCCACGTCCACCACGCCCCTCTCCACGCGGGGCTGGAGCCGCAGACGCACGCGTCTCTTCCACGGAAAGTCCCTGCAACACCGCGCGTCGCGATAGATTCACACGGCCCTGATCGTCTGTCTCAATGACCATGACCATAATGTCGTCACCGATATTCACGACGTCCTCGATCATGTTCGGAGACTCCTCCGCCAATTCGTGACGCGGAACCAATCCTTCTCGACCTGGCAAAAATTCAACCATCACGCCGAAGCCAAAGATCCGCGTCACCTTTCCAAGCATCGTACGACCAGCATCAACCTCACCCGTCATATCCTTGATCATCTGGAGGGCTTGGTCAGAACCATCACGCGACGTCGCACCCACCATGATGGTGCCGTCTTCCTCAATATCTATAGACGCTCCAGTGTCAGCCTCAAGTCGTCGGATCGTCCTACCACCTGGGCCTATGATCGCTCCGATCTTCTCCGGATCAATCTGCGTCTTAACGATCTTGGGCGCGAATTCACCGACATCAGCATTTGGCTCGGAGATTGCAGCATTCATGACTTCGAGAATCTTCATGCGAGCATCACGACCACGGCGAATCGCCGTCTCAACTATCTCAGCTGTCAAGAATTTCACCTTGATGTCGAGCTGGATCGCCGTTATACCCTGCTCCGTACCAGCAACCTTGAAATCCATATCGCCGAAATGATCTTCAGCCCCTTGAATGTCCGTCAGGATCTTTGTCGATCCATCATCAGCGGTAACAAGACCAATCGAAATTCCAGCAACCGGCGCTTTTAGCGGTACTCCCGCATCTAACAACGCTAACGTGCTCCCACAGACTGATCCTTGAGATGTAGATCCGTTGGACGAGAGCACCTCAGAAACCACGCGGATGGCGTATGGAAAGTCTTCGACCGACGGCACCACGGGTAGCAATGCTCGCTCAGCAAGCGCACCGTGACCGGTTTCACGACGCCGGGGCCCACCGAGTCGACGTGCTTCTCCTGATGCAAAAGGCGGCATATTGTAGTGGTGCATGTACCGCTTGGGCTCAACAAGCTCCTCGAGATCACTCAGACCAATACGTTGTTCATCACGCACTGTTCCCAGTGTGACCACGGAAAGCACCTGTGTCTCACCACGCTGAAAAAGTCCTGTTCCGTGGACACGCGGTAAGATCCCGACGTCTGCCGACATCGAACGAATCTCATCCTCCGCTCGACCATCAGGCCTCTTGTTCTCAAGAACAATCGCACGACGCGCATACGCGCCTTCCAAATCATGAAACGCATCACCCACATCGCCATCTTCAAATTGGTCAGCAAAAGCTTCGACGGCCTCTTCTTGAATCGAGCGCATGCGCTCACCACGTTCAGACCGGTCTGTGATTCGCATCGCCTCGGCAATCACATCACCAAACTTGTCTTCAACTGCAGATGCCACAGCCGGATCGGGAACTTCCATCACAGGCTCGCGTGGCTCAGGCTGCACGAGATCACGTAGCTTAAGCTGCAAGTCAATCGCCGACTGAAGTTGCTCCTGGCCCCATGCAATAGCCGGGATCATCGTGTCCTCGTCAATCTCACTCGCACCAGCCTCAAGCATGACCACACCGT
Organism: uncultured Chloroflexota bacterium; assembly: GCA_964422795.1. Lineage (GTDB taxonomy): Bacteria > Chloroflexota > UBA11872 > UBA11872 > UBA11872 > UBA11872. The sequence goes on along the minus strand of CAYRCL010000055.1, from coordinate 11,175 downwards.
CGCGAGTCCCAGCCACAACTAGATCAAGATCACCGGTAACGTTTTCCTGAATTGTCGGATTTAGCTCGAACTCACCGTCCTTTATTCCCACACGCACAGACGCCACCGGTCCCTCAAACGGAATACCTGAAATCATGAGCGCAGCCGAGGCAGCGATAGTTCCGATTACATCGGTTTCAACAGCGCGGTCGTGGGCAAGCACGGTCAAGATGATCTGAACCTCGCTGCGCATACCCTCGGGAAACAACGGTCGAAGTGGGCGATCGGTTAATCGCGACGCCAAGATTCCAGCCAGAGGTGGACGTCCTTCACGCCTAAATACACTGCCCGGAATCTTTCCGATGGAATAGCTGCGCTCTTCGTAGTCCACTGATAGAGGGAAAAAGTCGAGCCCTTCACGAAATGGCTTGGACATGACGACTGTTCCCAAAACAACCGCATCGCCATACGACACCATTACAGCACCGTGTGCTTGCGGCGCGATTCGCCCTGTCTCAAAAGCGAGACGTCGCCCGCCGAATTGCGTTTCAACCTTATGCATCTACATCACTCCTCGTCGGCGGCTTTGAAGAGCGAAGAAACGAGCTCACAACTCTATTTGTGTTGCACCCTCGACTCTTGGCTCTTCCCTGAATCCGCCATATTGGCATGCTAAAGCCGCCTACAGTACAGAAGCACGGCCCGTCTTGAACCGCGCACTAATCTCCATATGCCATCCACTCCGGGATCGGCATACCTAATCCACAAACCGACGCACGTCCTTTACCGCTGTGCCCGAATCCCAAGCTTAGTGATCGCGTCACGGTAACGCTCTGGATCCTTGCCTCGTAGATATTTCAGAAGACGACGTCGACGGCCAACCATCCGCAGCAACCCATAGCGTGAATGCCTATCTTTTTTTCTCGTCTTTAGGTGCTCCGTTAGTTCTTCAATCCGTGCACTAAGCATCGCGATCTGGACTGGAGCCGAGCCAGTGTCGGACGGATGATCGCGAAACTCATCAACAAGCTCACGCTTAGGTGACAGGAATGTCATTACAGTAGACCTCGATACACCTACACAGAATCTATGTGGTACGGAATGGGAAAATCATTTAATGAACGAACCGATTGTAACGTAGCAAGACGCTCAAGAAGCCAAGTTTGACCACGATGAACCCGAATTGGGTGCAGCAAAGCACGTGTACCTTGACAACAATATTTCTACCATTGCACTCATCCACTAATGAAGGCCGCGTACGTGTTACGAACTGGTGACAAACCACAAGATCGACAATCGCATGCGAGGCCATCAAGCATTACAGCACACCGGACTCAATTCCGAATACGCGCTGGATATCCCCCACTACTTACCTATACTCGCTTGATCTACCAGGAGGTGAGACCGCATGGCATCGCGTCGCCGACGTCGCAACCGTCGAGCCAGCAACAGTAATCGCGCCTCAACTACGACTACAACCACCACGACTACAACCACCACAACTGAAGCCGGCGCTCGTAAAGATCGGAAAGATAAAGATCCAAAGACGAGCAAAAATAAGAGAGCTGGTCTCGGTCGTGGATTTTGGTTGTACATGGTGGCAATGATGGCCGTACTACTCCCGCTCAATCTTGTTTGCCTGAATCAAGCCAACCCTCCGGGCCCCGGAAATACCGCTGAAGTGCAATCAGAAGTACTCCTCGACTCAGTCGAAGCGTCTCATGTGGGCTATTCGACTGACCCTCCAACCTCGGGACCCCGAGTCACTGAACTCGCGTCACCAGGCCACAGAATCGATACCCTCCGCGACGAAATCCAAGTCGCAAATCTGCACAGCGGCTATGTGATCGTGCATTACAACTCAACAGCACCATCGATCATCTCAAGTGAAATGCGACAGCTAGCTGCAGAATTTGAAGGGTGGCCTGTGATCGTTCAGCCAGACAAAACATTGTCAAACACGACAGCCGTGGCTCTTACAGCCTGGGGACAGATTGAGCAGCTCGATGAATATGACAAAGGCCGGATTTACCGCTTCATCCGTCACTACGCCGGCCTTGACCAATCGAATCAATCACAAAATGCAAGAACTGGCGATTAGTCGAAGACAACCTTCACCGGACCCAGAAGCCCAGACACCAAAGATTCTTTTTCAATATTGTCTTCATGCCAATACCGATGCCATGGATCGCTCATAAGACTCTCGTCACGCTTCCACCGCATTTCACTGGCCAACGAATTACTTACCAGTACTCGAAGCGAATTGGTTCCTTCTTGTACATATTCGGTCAAATCAAACTCGTACGGTGGCCAAATTCTCACCCCAACGCGCCTATTGTTTACGAAAACCTCCGCGTTGTGCCTAACGTCACCGAGATCCAACGTCACGGTGGACTCCGCTTGAGCCGACTTCAAATCAAAACTGCGTTCGTAAATCCCTACGCCCGAGTACCAACCATAGCCAAACTCATCCCAAGGCTTGAGTGCCACCGACGTCGGTCGTGTATAAAGTTCCAGCGGTCCTCGAATCCCATTCGAAAAATCAGTAGCGTCAATTTCCACACTAAGTAACGCACCAGTAGTTATGTTGTAGATTCCATGAATATCAGGCTGGCGCTCACGCACATCCACATACACCTTGTGGTTACCCTTAATATTCGGAATGCCCACGCCAACACAACCGACGGGCAAGTTTTGCCGGTACATAAGCGTACGCGGAAAGGCCACCTGATCGCCTAGCAGTGGCAAGTGACCCCAGGGTTCGACTGGCGGTTTCCCACGTTCCCAAGTAACAAGCGGCGTGTCAGTCTCGTATGCGCACCCCGACCATAGTTCGGTTGGAACCGCCTCCACCTCCCAGGAATCATCAGACACCAGAACCACAGACGTGCCTGACCGCAAATCAATTTGACTCTCAAACAACAAAGAGATCGGCATGTCAGATTCGCACTCTACGTCAGCGATGATGGTGTTCTCTCCAAGTTGGAGATACGGCATCACGTTGTAGGTCACCGGGCTTGTCCAATCTTCAGATTCTCCAAGCTGGGTGCCATTCATATAGACGGTGGCTCGATCTACGCCAACAAATGTGGCCCACGCCTTGATCGGAGGCTCGTTAATTTCGATCGAGCGCCGAAATCGCAATCGTTTGTGACTATCCCCTTTGCGGGGAACAGCCCATCCCTGATGCTTATATACCCCGGTTATCCAACTTGCTCGCCAATTGCCGACAAGGTCAACGGTGGCACGATTCATCCAGATCTCTGGCCAGTCAGAATCGTCAAATTTGGGATCCCGCAGGCGCTCCAACCGTCCATCACCTAATGAAAAGCTGCCGGTCCGTAGAACCGGCAACTCTAGCTGTCTAACAGACCCTTGACCTATTGCACTCCCATCAGCAAGAACAAACGTCCAATCGGTCTTCAACTCTGTACGTTTGAGACGCTTGCGCCGTGATTGCGTAGCACTTGCACGTCGAGCACGAGCCGAGGAGTCAAAAACTATCGCCCGTGCAGCATGCGCCGGCAATGTAAGCGTGAATTCCCGTTTGTTACGGGTTCCTGTCAAATCCAATGGGGTAATCTCTGCTGTCTCTGGATTCCAAATCTGCGCCGCCCCACTTGCATCCGTGGTTACAGTCGCACTTGCCTGATCCGCCGAACGATTGACTGTTAACAAAACCGTAGCCCCCGCGAGTTCACGAGCGACCACAATCACGTCAGCATCGCTCGCAACGGATGTCGACGGGTTAAGAATCTCAACAATGCGTTCTATCGCATCCGGCAACGCGTCAGAAACCTTATATGCGCGACCCTTGCCAATCTTCGACCCTCGTACCGTATCCGCACCCACGCCGAAAATGTCTGCGATAGATCGGACAATACTCCGATCCTTCCCACCAGCATCACTGCTCGACGAAGGACATTCTCCGAGACAAACAACGCTGCCGCCGGACCGCGCAAAGGCACCGATGCGGCGCATAGCTGGCCTTCCAATAACTGGCGTGGGCGGAAGGATTAAGGTCGATATCGCGACCGAGCCGTTTTTCAACTGCCCTCCCTCCAGACGCGATTCACTAACAAAGTTCTCATCGACAAGGTGCACGTCAACGCTGGACCCAATCAGCCCATCGACAACTGCTTCATATGTTTCAGCGATTTCGATCGCTCGACTGTTCGGCCGACCATTAGCCGTGTTTGCCGCAACACTAACCACGGGATAGAGCACGCCAACGCTAGTCGTCGATTTCGATTGATTGACGATCGCAGACAAACGCGTAATGTATTCAGTCAAAGTCTTGAAATGGGGCCAGTACGGATTGGGATCCGAAAAACTGGGCGGCCAATCATCAGAGGCTTCGGCGGTATCCATCGAATAGAAGAAACCGCGGAGCACTTGAGTATCTACTCCGTAGGCCGCAAGTAGATTCGCACCATGCCGAAGCTCGTCCGGAGTAACGCCCCAGCCAGCTCCACCGAAAGCATCAGCCATAACCTTGTCACGACCAGCGAGGGCCGCAACCGATACGGCCGGCTTTATCTCTGCGGGCTGCACGGTACGCGGCCGCTCGTTACGGAAGCCACGATGGTCCGCCACTGGGATGGACAAGTGCCGCATAGTCCGGAAGTAATCACCCTGTCGCGCCGGATGTGACGCTACATGCTCTTCCGTATGCCCAATCCACTTAAGCCCACGCCGCTCGCACCACGCACTTACCTGTACAAACCATGCTTCTTCATACATATCACCAACGGTGTTGTAGAAATCGCAGCGAACCTTCGCCGTTGAACTGCCAGCTCTCTGTACAAGCAACGGTAACGAATCAACTAGGTCATATCCGTGATCTTTCAAAAAACGTGCGCGAAGGGAATCTGTCCATGGGAGCGGCTCGGCAGCAACATGCGGTTTACCGAAAAACACTCCAGGAATGTCCGTACCCAGAAAAGACTTATACCGATCGCCATAGACGGCATATGTAGATTCCAGAAGCGCCTTCACCGTCTGAGGCCGCAAATAATCGACTTGATCCTCCACAGCCTTGACGGAAAAACTGAATAAACGCCAGACACCATCTGGGCACGACCACGAATTCGGCCTTGTTACATTCTTGAACGAATCCGTTTCAAGATCACCATTCTTATCGAGACGAGCAACTATCTGCACCAAGGGCGTTCCAAGAGGGAATCGCCCTTCAAGCGAAATCTGGCTAGGCCCTGTGAAGTCATGAATGGCACGAACCAGCGTTTTCGCTTGATGGTCTGGACTGCGCAGCAGGACTGTCGAATTTATTTCTTCGCTCTGACCTTCCACATTGCTCGAACTACAAGACTGGTCATGAATCCATGTCTTCAGACCAGTCGACTGGCCTTTGCGAATCGTGTAGTCAACAGCGTCCCACCATCGCTCACCAAAACGAGAAATCTGCAAACCTTCTCGTGGTTCTACAACGACACCACCAACACCCTTTGAGGCAAAATCCTCCATCTGGCGGCCAAGTTCCGCCTCGTTCGGGCATCCGGTCCAACACCAGACCGCCAGCGGTGCGTGTTCGCGGTCTGATTTAGTAAAGGCGGACCGAAGGCGATCGAGAGCTCGGCTCACTTCTAGCTCCTAACAATGACATACCAGCGCTACGGCGGCGTGACACGCTGAAGGTTCAGGCGTATGTAGGTGGACACAGCAAAAACTGTGCGACTGAGGAAACTCAAAACCACGATGTGGTGGCATCAAGTTACTAATTATAAGGACCGCGACGGAATGACACCAAATTACTGAACATAATGATGCATTCAAACATCCCCGTATCGCCGACTGAACAAGAATAAGACCTTGTCATTGCGTCACTATCGATCAAGCCAAACAACCCGCATCAACTCACACACTAAGCAACCCTTCTAGCACGGGCCGCTGATGACCACTGCCTATATTTCTCATTGCCATCAGGCTACATTCGCTACAGCTGATTTCATCACCGCTCTATCCCCGTGTTCTTCCAAATCATGTTCACTACCAAGAAAACCGTATGTCCTCCCTCCTTACCGAACAATAATTATTCAATGATTATTGCGGTCAACCCGTGAGCTCGTTATCTTCGGCCCTCCCATGCCAAATTCTGCGAATGAGACTTCGTCTTACCGTAACGTGCACCATTTCAGCCCATCAGAGTCCTTGAAATGAGGCGGGTCACAGACCAAGAGTTAAGGGTTACGACTGGAGCAAACGAACAAGAGTTGTTCACCCTCATTGACCTACTCGCGGACGAGGACCCGACCGTTCGCGCACGACTTATTCCACACCTGCTTAAACACGGTGACGACGCCATCACAGCCCTTATAAACTCAAATCGAACCGGCCCCCATGCCATCCATATTGCTGACGCACTAACCCATGTTCGGCAGGCCAATACGTTTGCAGCGCTAGCCAAGTATGGACAGGCTGGTTCCGATGCACCCGTGGAGGACGGAGCCCTACTGATCGCACAACTGATCAATCCTGATCTCGACCCTAGTCCGGTGCGTGCCACACTCGATGATCTCGCGTCTTCAGCGCCTGCTCTCGTCCATCACAACGACCCCCATACAAGCCTAGCTGCGTTCGCTGTTTATATGCGCAAAACCTGTGAGTTCTCCGGCAACACACTCGATTACACCGATCCAGCAAATAGCCTAATTGACCGAGTGTTGGATCGCCGTGTCGGACTGCCCATAACACTATGTGTCATCTATCTGGCAATTGCATCGCGTCTTGATCTTCCGCTTGAGGGCATCGGCCTTCCCGGACATTTTGTGGTGCGTCAGCCGGGCATTAAAGACCTAGGGTATCTAGACCCATTCAACCAGAGTCAACCTATCAGCGAATCATCCTGTCGAGAAATAGTGGAACGACTTGGCTTCACCATGGGTCACGGTGCTCTCGTTGCGTCGAGCCCGCAAGAAACCACTGCACGTATCACTCGCAACCTTGTCATGGCCTACCGCAATGATTCCAACAAAGCACTTGAGCACGTAGTCCTCCGCGCCCACGACCATCTGGACCCAACACGGTAGATCTGCCGTACAAATCATGCAGCTCCATATAACGTATAAACAGACGATTCACTTGGCGATGAATTTGGTCCACGGTCGCCCAAAAGACGGCACTTGTGTGTGAGACAACATGACAACCCCGCCATCGAACTTCCACGCCTGGCAACTTGGGTTTGTTGATGCCCCTAGAATCCATTCAGCGCTGGATGTGGGTTGCGGTAAAGGTCAAATGGTAGAGGCGTTACGAACCTGCATCGCTCCCGGAGCCTTGCTTCTCGCTCTCGACATCCACGAACAAGCCATTCACAACACACGACAACACACCAACATTGATTGCGTCCGAGCCACGGCTGAAGATCTTCCCGTGGTATCAGGGCAATTTGATCTTGTTACAGCCGGACACGTATTGCCCTTGGTCACCAATATGTCGAAGGCTGTGAACGAACTCCGACGCGTATTGGCACCGCGCGGCACATTGCTAGCAAGCGTGAATAGCGAAACGTCGGGTGAACGAATGCTCGCTTGGCACATCGAGGCCTGCCAACGAGCGGGGCGGTCTGGCCAAGCAGCACGGGCAACCGCTTCGTCCAGCGCAAGACGCTTTAGCCTCGAGAACGGAGCTGGGATCTTGTCCCGTGTGTTCAAAACAGTCGAGGTGCAGACACAGGAAACCGCCCTGGTATTCCGAACCATTGACGCGTTGCTAAAGATGTACGTCGGCGGCCTACACATGCGGGGAACATCCACCAGCAACGCTGATAGCGACTTTTCATGGTTAGCCGACGAACTGAGTCCACATATGCGAGCTGTCGCAGCCGCAGCGGCAGAGCCAGACGGTCGAATCATCGTACCGAGACGCTCTGGCTGTCTTATAGCTCATGGTTGGCAACCACGTCCTATCAGTAAGGATCTTTCTCCAAGCGATACCTTCCATTATCAAACGGGTTACAAGAAACCGAGCATGCACTGAATGGTTCTTACCAACAACAAGCAACCAGCGTAGACCGAGCGCACGTCACACATGCTGAATTGGAAACTGCCTTACGCTCGGATCAGACCTTGGCGGAGTAATCTTGATCTGCACTGAGCAAGTTAAGTTTGAGAGAACTTTTGGCTCAACGGGGTTCAAAGCATTGGATACACAAAGTCATCGGAGTTCGTTGCCTAAGAGCATCCCCATTTACTACGCTAGGCAACCCATTTCTAGAGCACATGCAGATGGTTCGGATCGAAGCAGGCCTGCGCCGTTTCAGCCACCGACTTAGATCGGCAGATCGCCGGTTTGGGATTGGACTGTGTGCCGCTCTCGTATTCCTCGTACTTGTGGTCGGTTGCGGCGGTAGTCCTTCAGAAACTGCTCCACCCGCAGCAAGCCCGGCTTCCACCCAAGCCCCAGCTACCCGCACCAAGAGTCCAGAACCCTCACCAACCGTTGTCGCCCAACAGACAGCTCGGATAACACCAACGCCTCAAGTCACACCCACAGCCTCAATAACTTCACCACCATCGACCCCAGCACCCACTCCGGACCCGACCCCAGCACCCACTCCGGAACCGACGTCAGCCCCCACCCCCGAACCCACCCCGGTTCCTGCTTCAGCCGTGGACGTGCTCGCCGGCACCATTGAAGTGCAGCGTGGGGGCGACGGACAGTGGCTCTCAGCTAAGAGCGGCACCTTGATGTGGCCAGGTGATGCCATTCGCACGAATGGGAACGGTCAAGCTGGCTTGTCCTTTGCAGACGGATCAGAGGTTGTTTTACAAGGATCAACCACGCTCATGCTTGATCGGTTCTTCCTCCGCACCCAGGACAATATGGTTCTTGAAAGATTTGGACGAATGGTCCTCTTCGCCGGAAGTGTGGTTTTCGATATCCAACCATTCCCCGATGTGCCGTCGCCCTGGGAATTTGTGACCGGATCCGAAATCATCGGGATTACAGGCACCTCAGGCGTCATGGCCGTGGGCCAAAAAAATGCGATGGCTGACATGCCGGCCGACGTCCGGAAACTCATGGATGCCGGTGACATGCAAGGTGCGCTCGAAGCCGCCAAAGCCGCTGGCCTGGCTATACCCGCCGACATTCAGGCCGCGATAAATCGCGGCGATCAAGCAGGCGCTAAGGCAGCAGCCGGAGCCGCCCAGAAGGCAATGACGACCGAACAGGAGTTGCCTCCTGGGATGAAAGCTGCGCTCGACGCCGGCGATCTAGCAGCAGCGGAAGGGATCGCTCAGGCAGCGAACTTCGAAATGCCCGCCGAGTTAAAACAAGCCATCAACGAAGGTAAGGCACGAAATGCGGGCGTTCGGACGGCATCCGATCGCCCCGAGATTCCAGCCGCAGTACAAGCCGCACTGGATGCAGGTGACCTCAAAGGTGCACAGGCAGCGGCCGACGCGGCCGGCTTCACGCCTCCAGCCGACCTGCAGAAAGCCCTGGATCAGGGCGGCCAAGCCGTCGCTCAGGCACAGCAAGGTGGACAGGAACGACCAGAAATACCAGCGTCTGTACAGGCGGCACTCGAAGCTGGGGATCTTCCCGGTGCCAAAGCGGCAGCTGAAATTGCTGGATTTGCACTCCCTGCGGAAATCCAGACCGCCATCGACCAGAATGCTTCAGCTCAGCAGGCAGCAGGCGTTGCCGCTGAGCCAATGCCCCCAGCAGTCAAATCAGCTTTGGACGCTGGCGATGTCGTGGCAGCAAAACAGGCAGCCACGGCGGCCGGATACACCATGCCGCCGGACGTTCAGGGCGCGGTCGATCGCGGTTTCGAAGCACGACGGGGGATAGATGCATCCCTCGAGGTCCGACCCGAACTCCCCGCGGACGTTCAAGCAGCCCTAGACGCTGGCAACGTACAACTAGCACAGGATTTGGCAGCAAAGTCTGATTTCACGTTCCCTCCCGAATTCGCAAAGGCAGTCGGCGCGGCAAGCGAAGCAAAGCTCCAAGCAGCAAGCCAATCTGTCGCTGCTGATACACAAGGCCATCAACTAACCTTCGCCCTGGTAGAAGGTTCCGCTGTCCTTACCGAAATCGTCGCAGCCAAAGCCGGAGCGATGGGCGATTCGACAGCATCAGGGATTCGCGTGTCAGAAATTCCTGCCGGCGTCGGCCTAGCCCTTCCAACGTTGAAGCCACCTGATTCCGCAGAGGGACTCCAAGCAGTCATTGCCACGATCGCTGCAGATGCGCAAGGTGAAGCCGCGGTCGCCGATAAAGCTGCGGTTAGCGACGGGACGAAAGAGGATCAACTGCAGGGCGTTGTAGCCCGTGACAGCGATGGTGACGGCGCTGTTGACCAGTTTGCAGTTTCGTTCAACAAAGCCCAAGCACAGACGGATGCCCCGGGCGAAGGCGATCAATCCGATAAACCCCCAGCAGACTCGACACCCGGTGCGCAGAAGCTGCCTCCAACCTCATGGGGCGTATTAGGAGCAGCAGCAGTGGCAGCACAGCAGACCTTGAACGCAGCCGAGGGTGGTCCGCCCGTTGGTGCCGCGAGTGACGCACCAGCTGGCACCGATGGTAGTCCACCGCCGGGTTCTCAAGGTGTACCGCCCGCAAGCCAGTTACTTGAGCAGGTGAAGCTAGCCAACATGGTCCGGATGGTAATTACTGACGAGGGTGCCCGGAAAGAATTGGTTGCCTCGGGGGATATGGCCAACTCGCTCCAGACAGCCCTCGTCAACATCAGTGAAAACGACAAATCGAGATCGGCACTTGGTTTGATGGCTCGTGCCGGCGGATTTCAAGTCGAAGCCCCACGCACCCCGAACCCCAACGAACAAACAGCTCCAGATGGACAGTCCCCACGACCCAGCAATGAGGTCGCATTCGCCGTACCCAAGCTCAACATCGGTGCTCCACCACCCGCTGACTCCGACACTCCCGGTGCGCCTGCCCGGGGCGCCCCGAGAGACTTCAATGTTTTCAGTGCACCCGTCACTCCACCGGCCAGCGAGGGTGAACCGTCTGGCCAAGGTGGACCGCCACCGCCAGCTGGTGGACCACAACAACCCGGTCAGGGTGGACCCCAGCAACCAGGTCAAGGTGGACCACCCCCACCAGCAGGTGGAGAGACCCAACACCCAGCTCACGCTGCCCAGAGCCCACCGATGAAAGGAAGAAGAAAACGCACCATAAAAACTAAAGAACCCAAGAACGAAA
>CAYRCL010000054.1:0-62929 GCA_964422795.1 uncultured Chloroflexota bacterium | reverse complement strand
GGAGTTGGGATGGACACAGTTAGTTATCGTCTGAGTTTTGCTCGAAGGTTTGACCCGGCCAGTCGGGTCGTATGTATCACTACGAACCGTTCTCGAAAACAAGGTCGTTGATCATCGACCTGCGTCACACCTCTGGTCGATAACCCGGTAAACCTGTTATCTCTGGGAGCCGACGGACAGATTCGAACTGTCGACCTGAGCTTTACGAAAGCCCCGCTCTACCAACTGAGCTACGTCGGCCGATGCAGCCAAATCGTAGCATCGGGACCTTAAAGGCTTCTGTCCACAATCCTAGACTTGGATGAGATCGCACAAGAACTGGTTGAGCACCAAGCTATCCGGTGCGATCACGTCATCAGCCACCTCAATCAACGCATCCGGAGCCCCATCGATAGCAAGACCGACCCCGGCCCATGTCAACATTTCAAGATCGTTGAGATCATCCCCCACAGCGACCGCATCTCCTGCCTCTATGCCAAGTTCGCGGGCGATCCCAGCAACGACAGCCCCCTTCGTAATACCCGACGGAAGGATCTCGATCCCTACCGCATCCATCCGTTTGCTCCGCCACCTGACAATCGATGCTTCATCTCCACATTCAGATCTGATGCCGTTCTGAAGCGTGTCAGCCCTCGCCTCATCGGTCAGACCAAAAATTTGGGCGGCCGGTGGCGCAAGACTACGGTCATCTAAACGGCAGACATGGGGCGCCTTCGAATCCAGATACATGCGATAGGGGCGACGATCCGTCCAGCCACGCACCACAAAGTACCGTGTGCCAGAACTAGCACTCTCAATCCAAATAGGAAGAACGTTCGTTTCAAGATAGACACGACACGCAGCCACCGCGGTCGCAAATGGCAGAGCTCGCGCTTCAAGAAGACGACCGTCCGCACGTCTCGTGGTCGCCCCATTGTTTAGTACAAGGTACACAGACCCGGGAAGCTGACGAGCAACCGTCCGCATGTCACACCAACCACGACCAGTAGCAATAACCACGACCACACCAGACTCTGCCACTTGGCTAATCAAACCGAGAATTTCATGGTCGATCGATGAACCCGGCAACGCGATCGTTCCATCGACATCAAGTGCGATAAGTCGCGTACTACGTATCGTGGCTCGGCTCCTCTCCACCATCCGGCTCTATTGCATTCATCTCCTCATCAGACGGCATTTCACCAGACTCCATACGCCGCAAAACCCCTTCATATTCTCCAGGGATATCCTCACCGATCTCATCCGACATGTGGCGCGTCATCCGAGCCAGACTACGCGGATCACCCGTCTCAAGACCCGGCAAGAGATCGGCGAGAGCAGCATCATCCATGCCCCGCGAATCATCACTTGGCCCTCGTCCCGAACCCAAGATCGTTGGCCTGGAAATCAAGCGCTCAAGACCATCCGCCCCACAGTGGGGGCAGTCCGGAACTTCAACCGACGCAAGTGTCTTGAATAGACGCGACGACCGACGACCACATGGCCTACACCGATACTCGTAGATTGGCACTGATATATTTCTGTCCACACCCACTGATCCTCGATTGTAGATCCGCGCCGCCGTCTAGTCCGAGATAAACGAGCGCTAAGCTATGAAAAAGCAGTTCCACTCCATCCCTTTATGAAGCGATTGAAGATCCGTCCGATCGGACCATTTCGCGGCGACTGGCGCCGCCGTACCGGTCCACGCGCCGCTGCAATCACAGCACTGTGTTGGATTGCCCGGCTGGTTATTCGTCCACAACCTCCTGACGGACAACCATTACCCTTCAAACCTGACCTCTCGATCGTCATCATCAAACCGATCGCACTTGGTGATGTCCTCCGCGCCACGGTTTTTGTCAACGCACTCCGACGGGGTCTTCCAAACGCTCGAATCACATTCGCTGTAGGTGACTATGCCCGCGCAGCGATCGATAACAATCCAGACATCGATGAGATCCTTCCCATGCAATCTCTTGGAACACCTCGCCGTTACGACGCAGCCACGTATGTTTCCTTCGTTCGACGCCTTCGCGAGCGATCCTTTGATGTGGCCTTCGTTCTGGACCGGTCACCCGCTATGGCACTCCTCCCCTTCTTTGCCCGCATCCCGTACCGCGTCGGGCTCGATAGTCAGCTGCGTGGATTCGCCCACACCACCCGTGTATCTATCGGTAGTAATGCGAATGAGATCGAGATGTACCGTCGCGTTGCCGCAGCAGCCAATATCAACCCAGCTGGTGCGGATTGCGTTTTTCGTCCAACGCAGAATGACAACGAGATCGCTAGCCGACTAATCGAGGAATTCGAACTCGAGGCAGCATCAAGACACGTCATCATCGCGCCCGGAGGCGGCATAAACCCAGGCGCAGTGGATGTAACGAAACGGTGGCCAGCAGATCGCTTCGCGTCCGTTGCTGACGACCTTATACGTACAACTGGCAGTCGTGTCTCACTCGTTGGCACGGCTTCCGACGCTACTTCAATCGCTGCTACTAGAACCACAATGGTCGAGGATTCAATCAATCTGGAAGGACGTACGAGTCTCGGTCAACTTGCCGCACTGATTACAAGAAGCGACCTTGTGATCGCCAACGATTCCTCCGTGGCCCAACTTGCGCTCTGTGTTGGAACACCCTGCATCACTATTTTCACATCCACCGAGTCATGGATCTATGGATCAGATGCACCACATGCGGTATCCGTCTTCACTGGAAACCCGGAGAACGGACCAGGCGCTCCACCGAGCGTGGACCGGGTACTCTCCTCTGCCCACCAGTTACTGTCATCCGAAACAAGCCGTGGTCGCCCTACACACCCGGATATCTTTTAACCGCCGTGCGAGACCCGGACCGGTAACCAACGGTTCGTTCAGCCTGAAAAACAGCACCATCCTCGCGCCAAACCGCAGCTGCCGGTCCACCCACAACAACACGGCACATGCGTCGAAGTGCACAATCTTCGCACCGGGGCGATCGTGGCAAACAAACCGTCGCACCCAGATCCATCAAGCCCTGGTGGTAATCGTAATAGCGTCGCGGGGGAACAAGCTCGTCCGCCAATAATCTCAAGCGGCGCGTATCACGATAGAGTGAGCCGTCGGCAGGAAGCCCCACAGCACGAGTCAAAACACGCGCAATATTCGTATCGAGCAGTGCTGCACGACGTCGATGACCAAAGACATACACCGCGGATGCCGCATATGAACCAAGACCTGGAAGTTCTCGCAATTCATCGATCGACGCAGGCACTTGCCCGCCGTGTTTCTCAACAACAATACGTGCAAGTGCCTTTAGCCATACACCCCGAATGTGATATCCCAACGGATCAGTCAACGCCTTCACATCTTTAAGCGTAGCGCGATGAAGATCCTCGACCTTTGGCCACCGTCGTACAAACAATTGAAAGACAGGAAGAACCCTAGAAACTTGCGTCTGCTGCAGCAAGATTTCGGATACAGCTACGTGATAAGGACTGGTGGAGGACCGCCACGGCAGATCACGACCAACACGCCGATACCAACGAACAACCCGGGCCTGGAATAACCGGCAAAACTCTGCATCGAGCTCGACACACGGCCTATCGGCAATAACCGACGTCACGAACGAGCGACCTCGACCGATTGATCAGAAGAAGGGTTCCAAGTGTTAGTAACCCAAGGCGGTCTCGACATCACATTGCTACGAACCATTCCAATATTCCATCGGCTAACTCATAGAACACAAAAAGCGTTGATTGTTACGCTCTACGCCACGATCTTACTGGCATGTGGGCCCACGATCGCCCACGAGGCCCCGCTACCAGTGGCATCGCACATCCCGACACAAAGCGTCCTAATCGAAACCACGAACAACCGTAGCGTCCCGCCATCAGAATTTGCCAACAGCTCCACTACATCCGTATTGCCCGCACCTCCGCCTCCTGTACAGACTTCTGGCCTACAGGACACCCTCACGAACAAACAGACCCATAAAGCTGTCCCTCGCAGCAACCTGTTCACGACGCCTACAGCAGCGGCAGCACGTCCTTTCCCCATAAAACCACCAAACGATGTCCCTCATGAGTCATCGTCGATGCCAACCCTCGATGTTGACTCAAGCAATCTTCAGACCGGCCGGATAAACCTATTACTACTTGGTATCGATCAGGCCGAAACCTTCTTCGGAAACACTGACGTGGTGATGATTGTCAGTATTGATCAGTGGTCCAATTCAGCCTTCGTCCTATCAATTCCCCGTGATCTCTGCCTGGGAACATGTGAGACACACGCATCCCGTATCAATGAGCTGTACCGACTCCAAAACATCGAGGTCGTACAGCAAGCCATCCACGACCTCACACACTTACAGATCGACTATTGGGCGCTTGTGAACTTCCAAGGCGTCGAAGCCATCATCAATCGAATTGGTGGTATTCGCGTTTGGGCAAATCGAGAGTTCGACGAACGCTTTGTCTATCTCGACACCAATGAGCACATCCGGCTGATCCTGAAAAAAGGGTGGAACACTCTCAACGGACGTGAAACCGTGGCCTTTGGGCGTTCTCGCAAGTATGACGCAGGTGGAGATTTCACACGTATTTGCCGACACCAGCACATCATCCATGCGCTGCGCGAGCAGGTCATCTCTCCCACATTGATCGCAAACGCTCCCGGTTTGATCACGGACTTGAATGGCACATTTCGGACCAATTTTCCTATCGACAATGTTCGGAGACTAGGTGAGATCCTCCTTGCAATTCCTCCAGATCGAATCACTGCAGGCACGATCCACAACGGCAAGGCTGCTCTTCTAGCACCGGTCACAGGCCTCGATGGATCAGATCTTCTACAACCCAACCCCGACGCAATCCGTAGATTCGTGAAAACCGCACTTGTTGCATCAACAACCACTCATTCAGAAAAACATAAAACCGCAACATTCACTGACAACGCCTGCGGAGAACACTTTCCGGAATTCAGCCAGTCTCGACCATCGATGACCTCACCCTCCAACATTTCACCACAATCAGTCAGGGGCGACACCCCGAGCCCTGCTGGCTAGACAAAACCCCACCGCATCCATTCGTAACTGCGAGTGTCGACAGGCCAACATTGATAGAGCTTGAGCACCGTACCATCTCGGAGATTCCACTCTATGAATTCGTTTGCCACCCCAGCGCAAACCATGACACACACAAATCGAGGGTGTTCGAAGCACTTTGACATCCACAGCACCAACTGAATCATTCCGGAGCACGAGTGCACATACGCAACCCGCTGCTAGAATTTCGTCGTTGCCCTATCCAAGGTGAACTGCTGTGGTACGTCTCGCGCTCGTTGGGTGTGGCCGCAACGCCAGCACCCTCGCAAGTGCAATAAGTGCTTCGGATCGATGTGAACTAACAATCGCGGTCGACCTTGACCCCGTATCTGCTGGACACATCGCGGAATTAAATGGCGCACGAGCTCACACCGGAAATCTTGAATCCCTGCTTGCATCGGACGCTGCTGACATCGATGCCGTTGTCGTAAACACACCAAATGACAAGCACGTGCATGATGCATCCACAGCTATCGCAGCCGGCAAACATGTTTTGGTCGAGAAGCCTCTTGCGTTATCAGCCAAAGAAGCGTCCGTAGTCGTTCAAGAAGCTGAGACCGCACAGGTATGCCTGATGGTCGCGCACACCCTCCGATTCATGCCGCCAAATGTTCAGGTGCAACGAGCAGTCAAGGACGGGGAACTTGGCCGCCCCGGCATGCTTCGGAGTCACCGCTGGCTGCGACGGTTCCCTGGCCCTCCTGCCGGATGGAAACATAACCCCGGCCGCAGCGGAGGATTAGCGATTCATGAAGGTGTTCACGAGATCGACCAAGCAATTTGGCTTATTGGTGAACGACCAACACACGTCCACGGATCAGCACAACCCAACATTTTGCACATTCACCTCGGTTTTGAGACTGGTGCGATGGCCCTCTGCGACATCGCAGTCGGACTTCCCCTTGGCGAAGGTTATTACTCGCTCTTGCTAGTCGGATCTGCAGGAGCCGCCTACATCGACGACCAGCACAACCTTCAGCTTGTCTATCGCGGCGGCCGTCCCGAAGCTTTCGTTAACAACCAACGCCAGCTCGGCGTACGAGCACAATTTGACGAATTCGGTACGGCGATTCACGAACAGCGCAAACCCACCTCCGCAGGCCCTGATGCCGTTCTTGTCCTACAAATAGCTGAAGCGGTCCAAGCATCAATCGACTCAGGCCAGACCGCCAAGATTACGGAGAGCGGTTATGTCCTCACCTAAGATCTACCGCACGGTCGCGTTCAGCGCAGCCAAACACGAGTATGTGGCACAAGCGTTTGCCGATCATCCTCGATTCGAGATCGTCGGTGTTGCGGATGAATCAACAGCAGCCGGTTGGGTTCACGCACGCAACGAATCACTAGCGAACGAATTCAAGGTTGGATATACACGCGACATTGCCACCGCAATCGCCGAGCTCAATCCCGACGTTGCCGTAATCTCGTCAGAATCCAGCCGGCACGCACAACTCAGTGTCCAAGCCGCCAAGGCCGGTCTGCACGTGGTCCAAGACAAGCCAATGGCACCGACGGTTTCCGAGTGCGACGCAATCGTCGAGGCGGTGGAGCAGGCTGGGGTTAAGTTTCTCCTCTGGAACCGAAACACTCACCCATCAATCAACGATGCACGGCGCCTCGTTCACGACGGTGAAATCGGATCTCCACAGGCGATTCATATCGACTTCTTTTTTATTAAGGATGCAGGCGTCTTGCTTGATAGCGATGAGGAAGAAGAGGTGCCTGCATCATGGCTTAGTGAGGGCGAACTCTCGCTCGAAGGTATCTATCCATTAGCCTACATCAGACATATTCTGGACCTCGACGTAGAGCAGGTTTTTGCCCGAACATCCGCTCACTTCTTCAAACGACATGCCGAGCGTGGCGTTGAGGACATTGGAACCGTCACTCTCCAACTACAGGATGGGTTGATCGGTTCGCTGTGCATCGGACGGATTGGCCGACCAAGCCACCCCAACGCTGCAGAAATTCGTCTGCATTTGGTGGGATCGACTGGTGCAGCCGTGATTTCGGAACCACGGCCCGAGATCGCGGTGCATACGCGTGGACTGAAAGCCTCAGACGACCGCAACCGTCGAACCGACGAGGAGACCGACCGCCGACAGGTTGACCTGCTTGTCAACGCTTTGGACCGTGGCCACGACACTCTACTGACAGCTCGCCAAGGCCGACATATTGTGGCGATCGTAGAGGCTGCCCTCGCTTCTGCACGGTCCGGACGACCTGAAGCCGTCTCCCGCTCAAGTTAACGAGGTGAAACGCCCGTCGCTGTAGGAGTCAGCAATGCCCGCATACGTCGGTCAAGCGCGTCACGAGCACGGTCTGTCAATTCTGCAAACCCTACAAATTTCCTAGTCTCAACGACGAATGCGCCACAGTTGGGCTTAAGCGGATCTGGACATTGCTCTGAACTCTTGACGACCAGTGTGTAGAACGGAGGCGGGAACGTATCGGTAACTTTCGCCACGGATACAATTCCCTGATCGAGAATATCCGCCACTCCACCAGGCCTTACATTAACGAAAATCATGACCGTACCCCGCTCAAATTCTGCTACCAAGTATTCACGTTCAATATCCGTGCGTGCATCGCCATGAATCATCAAAACCGTTGGTGCTCGGAATTCCAAGTCCTGGAAGTCGTCGACCGTACGAATCGCGAATTCAGGGTTCTCGCGTTCCTCAAGAGGGAGACGGCGTTCCAAAGCAACACTGGACGGCTCGTAATACACAATAAAGTCAAATCCGAGCCTTCCAACAGCCTGTTCAAACAGCAAGAACACGACCAATACAGCCGCCGAGAGTGAAAGCACCCAGGCGATTCGATGCTTCGGTGAAGCCAAGCTGTGCGACATACAGTGCCAACGGCATAACGACCAGACGATTGTACGCAGACGTCCGGGTTTTCACCCCAGCGTCAAACCCCATCACCGCATGTTCCGACTATCGCAGTGCCACCCACTTAGCTCAGCTGATCAACTCATCACAATCCGAGATGCCACATGCATCACGTCATGTAGCGATCCACCTGCTCGCCCGACCAACGCCACGAAAAACCAGCATTCGCAGCCGTGGAGATGTCAATCGTGTAGAAAAACCGTGCTCCATCGTCAATCTGTAGCATTATGGGCGACTTGGGATTGAACGGGGTTGACGATGTTACAGCCAACACGATCAGTGAAAACGTCCGAGGCAACCATTCGTGTGGTCTGGAACATCCACCTCCGTCTTACGATTCCTGATCCCTTCCGTCACCTATGAGCAATCTTCCACGTCTGTTCTCAGCAACCCGCCAAATAAATCTTTATAGAGCCCCGTCACATTTTGGGGTTAGCCACGATTAATGTAGTGGCGGGCCCAAATGGCTACGGTGCCTCTCTCAAACCGGGCCTTCTGGGCCCGCCCTCCTCCCAATCTCCATGACCACGAGCACAATTTCCCCACTGCTCACCATCTCCGGAACCACCATTGCAGTAGGCGCAATTATTTACCTCTGGATATGGAGCACCCGAGGTGTCGACAGCCCACAAGCCAGGTCAGAAACGGCTACACGGAACCGCTTCACACGCAATGCGATAACCCCTCTCATTTCGAGCGGGTTTGACCGACTGATTTTCTGGGCGTTCTGGATCGTTGCACTACGCATCCTTGGACCAGAACGGAATGGCGAGTATGCGTTTGCCACAAACCTCCTTACGTACTTTGTCGCCACGGTTGATTTTGGCCTCAGCACAATCCTTACCCGCGACATTGCCCGAAGAAATACCGACTTGCGTCCGCTCTTTGGCGCGGCTCTAACCATCCGTCTACGACTTGTCGCCGTGAGCATGCCCGTCATGATCGGACTAGCCATGATCTATTGGGCAACGGGATCGATCTCAACCCTTACACTCGCAACCGTAACAATCCTAGCTATCGGATTGCTCCCCACTGCCATCGGCCAAGCGTTCGCGTCCATATATGGAGCATGGGAGCGAATGGATCGACGAGCAATCGTATCCGCTGGCACATCAGCCCTAACTGTGGGCTTAGGTCTCCTCCTCCTAGGCCTCGGAGCCGGAGTCCTAGGACTCGCAATCGCAGGGGTCATGTCCGGGATCGCTTCATTATTCACCCTGGGACGGCCCATCGGATTCCATCTTCTACGAGCATCACAACACACCCGAACTCCGACACGTCCGCTGCTACTCGCGGGCCTTCCCTTAATGCTCAACGGATTACTCGCAACCATATTCATCCAAGCTGACGTCCTGATTTTGCAGCCTCTGCACGGAACCGTAGTTGTAGGTCACTACAACGCCGCATTCAAATTCATCAATGCGCTGAACTCGATCCCAGCCGCTCTCGTGCTTGCCGCCTTCCCATTGATGGCCCGCGCTGCGCATGATCCGGACGACCTTGCCCGATGGGTTACCCGCGTTTGGCGAATATTGGCGTCACTGGCCGCGCCAGCTGTGGTGCTGATATTCGCGCACGCTGAGTCTGTCGTAGGAACTCTTCTTGGCAATCAGTTTCTTCCATTCACTGCAAATGCTCTCGCAATCTTGATTTGGTTCTTACCAATGAGCTATCTCAACGGAACGCTTCAATACGTAGTCATTGCTCGCGATCGTCAATGGTGGCTCACCCCCGCATTCCTCATAACTACCGCATTCAACATCGGAACGAACATGGCCCTTGTGCCCACTTTTGGCTTTCAGGCAGCGGCCGCGACAACCATCGCTAGTGAGGTTGTACTACTCACAATGCTGGTGTGGTTGCTTCGCGGTGAATCATGGCTTCCGCGGATTGTCGAGCCAGCGGCTCGTCCTTTCGCAGCATCGGTGACTCTAGCTGTCGTAACGTGGCTTCTTCGCGACCTCTCATGGCTCCTAGCTGCCACGATCGGCCTTACAACATATGCAACCGTCCTCATCGCTACGGGCGGGATCTCAAGATCCGTTTTCGACGTGGTAAAGGTAATCACGAACCGATGGCCAAGTAACGAACCTAACAATTGACCAAACCCACCTAGCGGATAGGTCCACCAACACTCTCGCGCAGCGCGGCCTCATTTCCGAGCGAAATGGACGGCTCAGTTATGTCGACTGGTCCAAGCCAGAGATAGCTCACACTAGGATGTGTAATTTCACGAAATGCTCCATTCACAATCAGGGCGCGGTCATCCGGTGTAAGAAAAGCAACAAAGGCCTGATAACTTCCAGGAGCGGCCTCTGCAGGAACCCAGAGCGCTGTTCGAACTTGATAGGTTTCACCAGGCAACCATTCGGAGGTCCGTTGCTGCGATCGATTCTGTGCAACCAGGTCCTTGGAGTAAATATCCCCGCGCGGCGTACGCAACCAGACACGAACGCGTAAGTCATAACTGACATCACGCTTCGCACGCATGAATAGTGTAAAACGAACCCCATCACCCGCCTCCCGAGGCCCTTGGTCCGCCCTCGCTCCGGTGAATTGAATAAAGTTCGTCTCAAAATCCTCTCCAATATCAACATGACCACGTCGATCAACCAGATCAAGAACATTGGTCATATAGAGCTGCAACACACCATTTCGATAGATTTCAGATCGAGCCTGCCATTGGGTGGCCAGCCACGCCTCAACATGCTTTTCCGGATCCGCTTGTTCAAGTCCGGCCAGAACGACCCAAAGCCGCCGGTGGTTATGAGCAGCCCGCGAGAGTTTGGCATTAACCTCCTCAGCAGTAACTGCCGGAGGCACTTCATCAGGAAGGAACCAAACATCAACCTTGTCCAGAAACCCAGGGAAATAGTGACGCCAATACCAGCCCTGCCATGGCCCTGCCAGTATCACTGCATCCCGAAATTTGCCTTCGTCCCGCCCAGGCCTACGTGGACGAGCCAAGCTTTCGACAGTTGCCGTAATTGATCGATAATCACCGCGGCGATACTCATCGTAATACGCACGAGAGGCATAAACCGGACCGACTAACATCACCAGAACAACGATGCTTATCGGAGCTACCAACCAGGTGCGGCGCGATAAAAAACTGACCGGAAGCACTGCCAATACTGAAAGAACCGGAACAGCCGGAAGCACATACCGTGCCTGATACGGCTTATCAAACACGAGAAGAAGCGTGAGAAACCCAAGGACCGCAATGAGCTGAGCAAGCAGCAATCCCCCCACACGACGCGATATGACGATCCCACATCCCGCCAAGGCGAGAAGCGCAAAGACAGCAGCAACGATCAAACCTGAGCGCCCACCTCCGCGGACTTCCACGTCGCCTACAAAAACGTCCATCCAGGCTCTCGATAGAACGTCCCGAACAATGCCAATCCCAAAATCACCAGAACCAAAAGCTGGCAGGCTGTCCTGTAGACCGCTCGACATTAGGATCCACGGTAAGACCAGAAGAATTCCGACAACCTCCAACAGCACGAACACAATGACGCCTCGTCGTTGCGTGGCAAGGCGCCATGGCAACACGAGATTCATCGCCACCAGGGCAAGCGCCGCCGTGTAATCCACATAGATTCCTACTAAGACAGCAAGCCCAAGCCACACCCAATCGATACGCCGACCACGACGCATCGCCCGCTCAAACATCCAGAGCGCCAGCGTGGCCAATAGAGCAGCCGGCATATACATGCGAGCTTCGCGGCTAAAAAAGATGAGTAACGGCGATCCAGCGACGATCGCTGCGACCAGCACAGCGGGCCATGAAGGCAGATAACACCGTGCGAACCGGAAGGTTGCCGGAATTAACAGGAAACCAAATAGACCGGACAACCAACGAACAATCGCCTCGTCTTCACCAAACCATGTCGTCCAGTAATGCAATCCAACATAATAGAGTGGTGGGTGTTCGAACGGTGCACGAGCGATCACTTCAACGATGTCCGTCGGTGTCGACCGCGCGTACCAGACAGAGGCCACCTCATCGAAATCGAAGTCACCCAACGACCGTAGAAACAGGCCGCGCAGTGCAGCAGCTACGATAATCACACCAAGTAACACCATCGCCGGGGGAATAACCCGTACGAGCGCCAAAGTGCGTGCCCACGCATTGGTTAGATCCCACCGAACTTTAAAGGCCATAGGCAACCCGTGTCTGGCTCGCAATCTCCGTCCACGTATGGCGTGCCGCAATAGCCCGCGAACCCTCGGCTAGTTGGACCCGACGCGCACGGTTGTCCCTGATTTCGACCAAAGTCCTTACCAGTGCTCCGACATCGTTAGCCGGAATGAACGCAACCTCGTCTTCATGAACATTTACAGAACCCGCGACTTTTGGCACTGTCGTCACGACGGGAATACCATGAGCCACGGCATTCATAAAGGATCCACGCCGTGCGGACAACCCGTCCAGAAATGGAAGGACGATCACATCACAAGCAGTAATCCAGCGCGACACGCCCAAACCTGATTGCGGCCCCGACTCAACAACGTCTATCTCTCGAAAAACATCCGGAGACACGACCAATTCAGCACGACGCGGATTAGTACCGGGCCCGGATGCCCCAATCAATGCAAGCCTTGTTCCAGGCTGTAGAAGATCCTCATTGCGCATAGCCTCAGCTAACACACACACACCTTTGCTCGGCTGGCGAAATCCGAAATACCCCACGATGAAGGCGTCAGTCGAGAGGCCCAGATCCATTCTTGCCAAATCCCGATTACCAACATCAGGTGCCGGCTCAATCGTTGGCCCCGCCGGAATCCAATAGTCGTTGAGAGAATCTCCACAACGAGCACGGAGGACCCGTCGATCCAGTTCATCCACATAAATGAGAGCGTCCGCAACGCGGGCGAGCCGTCCAAGCAACATTGCCCGAATACGGCCAGCCTTTGGAAAGAGATATGGTTCGGACAGGTCGTGGAATGTCACAGCTAAGAAAGGTACGAGCCCGGTCCAGCGCAAAAGACTCATCGCCACCATAGTCTCCGACGGACGCGAGTATGCACCGGCCTGATGATGAAAATGCACAACTGTTGGTCGGACCCGTCGAATCAGACCTACTATCTCAACCACGCTCCTAAAAGGCACCGAACAATTGATCCCGTGCACACGCTGACCCGAATCATTCTTCGATCTCGACTCGGTACCTACATGGCATGAAAAGCCCATTGATTCGAGCTCGGCTCCAAGTTTTACGACATGATCACCAACACCACCGACCAGCGGCGGATATTCCCCCACAATGAATAGAATGCGCTCTGAGGGCCTCACGCTTGCGTACCGATTACCGACCCCAACCAAACCACTGCCATACGGTGAGTGTCGCAATCTGACGAATTTCACGTCGCGCATCGGTTCGATGTGCAGGACGGACCATACGAACAATCTGTTCAAGTAGTCGAACCAGACCCGAAACCGCAACAAACACACGCAGAGCCGCGGCAACAGGCCATCCCCATGTCTTTGTCACATAGCGATAGCGACTCTTGAAAAAACGTCGCTCACGCGCAATTGGATCTTGATCCGCGCTAGCACTTCCTCGATGCTGGATTCGCGCATTCGCAGTCACAGCGCAGCACCATCCGTTCGTTCGCAACTCTCGGAGTAGATCCATTTCTTCTGAATACATCTCATATCCAACATCAAATCCGTCCGTTTCAGTCAGGGCACTACGCCGAAAGCACAGACACGCTCCAACCAACCAATCAGGTCCGTCTGACTTCGTGTCATCGCTCATGTAATAACTCCGTAGCGCAGGCAACTGTGGCAGGAAGCGCTGAACAATCGTCCCGTCCGCGATCGCTGCCATCAGCGTAGGAAACCGACGCGCGGGAGACTCAACACGACCGTCGAGCGCCAAATGAAGAGGAGCAACACATCCGAGAGTTTGCAACGACTGCAGATGTTGAATCATCGCCCTAAGCGCACCCTCTTCAAGGCAAGCATCAGGATTGATGATAAGCACGGCATCTCCACACGTACGAGCGATACCGATGTTGGCTGCGGCTCCAAATCCAAGATTTCGGTGAGTACTGACGACCAGAACGTCCGGGAAATGTTCCTGTACCAACACTACAGTCTTATCTACAGAACCGTTGTCAATAACGACAACGTCAAGCGGAAGCGCCACATCCAAACGTGACACGTCAACAGATTTCAGACAGCGGAGAATGTCCATAGCCGAATTCCATGTCACGACCACAACCGAAACTGATCGCAAGGCCAGCTGACTCACGGCGAGAGCACCTTATCATCGCCTCGCCATCGTGCGCGCAGACCACGCTGAACCCACCACTCATGTTCGGCCATCAGAGCAGCAAGCAAAACCCCAATAGCTCCATCCCGATAACCCTTTAAGACAACCAAGCGTCGCCAAAACTCACGAATCGGCTGCAAGATAATCGCCGTACGCCGTCGACGTGTACGTGTTCGGAACAAACCCTCAGCAACAAGTTCTGCATATCGGCGCTGCCGAAAACGAAATTCACGGACTGTGCCATAACTGAAGTGTTCAATCGGGTGATTCAGTTGCCCTACATCGCCTGTAGCAACAACAAGCTCATGAACCGGTCGGTCGAAATCGTACGACGCTCGCCGTCGATCCATAATCCGAAATTGGAAGTCGGGCGCCCAGCCAGTGCCACGCATCCAGCGACCGAGAATGCGGTTATGGCGCGGGACCCGATACCCAACAACAGGTTCGCAGCCTACACGCGTCTGAATTTCATCACGTAATGCGATCGGTATTCGTTCGTCTGCATCGACAAACAACACCCAATCATGAGAAGCCAATCGTAGAGCGGCATCACGTTGCTCTGCAAAATTCGTAAAGTGGCGTTGGATAAGACGCGCCCCAGCTAAATCCAGCTGCGGTGTCCCGTCAACACTAAAGCCATCAATTACAAGCCTTTCATCCGCCCAAGCAAGTGTGTTCAAACAATCTTGTAGCTGGTCCGCCTCGTTTTGCGCAAGAACAATTGCACTCACCTTTGCAGCTGCCATTAGTCGGACCTCAGCGCTGCACGAGCCTCCGCATAGGCTCTACGTCGGGGACCAGGCAGTAGCGCACGAACAGTAAGCGCCAACCACATCAGTGCTAATGCTAGATAAGTGATCGGTGCAGCTCGGTGGCGTCGATACCAGCGTGCACGACTCCTATAAAGCTGGGGCAGCAGCTCCAGATCACCATCGGACGTACTCGCTGCACGGATATGGGTGACGTGAGCCAATGGCACATGCATAACCCTCCATCCAGCAGACCAAAACCGTCGACAGATATCTATTTCTTCGGAATACATCCAGTAGTCAGGCGAGAACGACCCAACAAGGTGGATAGCCCGGCGCCGAAAAAGCATGAACGCTCCAAGAACGTAACTAACGTCTATAGGCTTCGCCTTGGACCAACGTCGTCCGTTGAGACGAGAACCACGCAACCGATCAGGTAAAGGGACAAGATCGAACACCGCCTGACCAATTCCAGGGAATGCAAAGGCTGAGTCCTGCGGCGAACCATCGGTATTGAGCAATAACGGTCCGACGCACGCTACGTCCGGACTAGCCTCGAGAACCCTCGTCAACCTAGCAACCGCGCCGGGATGAGCCCAGGTGTCCGAATTCGCCACCAGAACGAACGGAGCATGCCCAACCTCGATACCTATGTTTGCCGCACACCCAAACCCAGGATTTTCTGGACGCCTAATGAGGGTAGCCTCAAGGCTCACATCGGATTGCAGGTGGTCAACATCCGTGTTGGAAGCCGTATCAACAATCGTCATCGATGCAAGCTTCGGTTCGGACCGACGAAGACTCTCGGCTGCACGAGTTACTAGATCAGGTTGCCCGTGTGTGACGATAACTGCGTCAATCATCCCGGTTCAAACTTCCAATGTGACGAGAGTCTTGTGTCCGTCGACACCAAGCCACACGTCACCCGCCAACTAGCTTTGCGGCCCTACTTCACCTCCGCTGCGGCACCGACCTCCGACAATTGTTCCACGATCTTGTCGGCCTCTTCGCGCGAGACACCGTCCTTGATCGATCCTGGAGCATCATCAACAACCGCCTTCGCTTCCTTCAAACCAAGACCTGTGATCTCACGTACAGCCTTAATAACTTGTATTTTCTGCTGCCCGACACTAGTAATCTCAACCGAGAATTCTGTCTGCTCTTCCTCAGCCGCTCCCGCCGAACCAGCACCGTTAGTGGCCACAGCCATAGCAACCGGCGCTGCCGAGACGTTGTATTTGTCTTTAAGCGCCTCCACAAGCTCGGCAAGTTCAAGTACTGTCATCGTGTCAACAGCATCAAGAATGTCATCCTTCGATAATTTAGCCATCAAGCTCCTCCTTCTGAGTCGGCAGTCTGCATTTGATCCACGCGCCCCTGCAGCGCGTACACCAGACCACCAATTAATCCATCAAGCACATGAACAAATCCTGAAATGGGTGAGTCAAGAGCCCATACGAGCTCTGCATTCAATTGATCGCGTCCAGGAATCGAGGCCAGCTTAATTACACGGCCCGATTCCAGAAGTGCTCCATCAAGCATCGCGCCTCGAATGTCTATCGTCGGATGTTCACTCGAAAATTCATGGAGAACTCGAGCAGCCGCGGGCACATCATCACTACCGAAAGTGAAAGCCGACTGACCAGTTAGTAGAGATCCGAGTTCAGCCATCCCCGCATCAGTAGCAGCACGAGACGCCAAGCTATTCTTCACAACTCGAAGCTTCGCATTGACGTCGCGCATCCGAGACCGCAACACCTGCTGGTCAGCAACCGAAACATCTTTGAATCCCGAAACAATACATATCGGCGCAGCCTTCAATTGTTCCGCTAGCTCGTCCACCAAAGCGGCCTTTTCCGTCCGCGTTGCCACAGTCTTGCCTCCAAAAAAATAACGAGTAGCGCGCCGGATCAGCTTGCCACTCGATAGTCCGTCCGCGCCTCGGCGGGCTCTCTCATCATGAGAGATTTACAAACCCGCTGTCTTTGGCCCTTGTCTTACCTCTATCTCAATCTGTATATGTTCCCGATTAGCTCCTCACTTAGGCAACAGCTGCCGCAAATTCGGCCATGACAGCCTGAGCATCCAATGGAACCCCAGGACCCATACTCGAGCAAATGCTTAGTGTACGAATATAGGTGCCCTTCGACGCACTTGGTCGAGCTCGCCAAATCGCATCGACAAGTACACCTATGTTCTCAATCAAAGAATCTCGTCCCATTGACACGCGACCTGCAACCACATGGAGATTCGCTAATCGGTCAACCCGAAATTCAACACGTCCCGCCATTAGCTCGCCGACAACTCGACCAACATCATCCGACACTGTTCCGGCACGCGCGTTCGGCATCAGACCACGTGGTCCCAGAATACGACCCAAAGGCCCAATGATCCGCATGTTGTCGGGTGTGGCTACCGCTGCATCAAAATCGGCCCAGCCCCCCTGGATTTTCTTAGCAAGTTCGTCCGTTCCAACCTCACAGGCACCTGCGTCCCGAGCCTCTTGCGCCTTGTCGCCAGCCGCGAACACAATCACACGCATGTCTCTGCCTGTCCCATGCGGTAGCGTAACTGTACCCCGAACTTGCTGCTCCGCATGCGTTGGATCAATCCCAAGTCGCGCGTGCAATTCGATGGATTCGTCAAATTTCGCTGCCGGCATGCTGATTAGCAACTCGACAGCGTCTGCCAAACCATAACGGGCATCCTGCTTAAGAAGATCGTACGACTGACGATAGCGCTTACCGTGTCGTGCCATATTTAACCCTCGACGTCGATGCCCATACTGCGGGCCGTACCGGAGACCGTCTTCACAGCCGTATCCACATCGTAAGCATTTAAATCCGGCATCTTGATCTCAGCAATCTCGCGAACCTGTTCTTCCGTCACAGACCCTACCTTCTCAAGATTAGGCTCACCGGACCCCTTTTCAACACCGACAGCCTTGCGAAGAAGATCAGCAACAGGCGGTGTCTTCGTCACAAACGTAAACGACCGATCTTCATAAATCGTAATCTCAGCTGGGATAATCGACCCAACCTGATCGCTCGTCCGCTCGTTATAGATCTTGGTGAACTCAACAATATTCACGCCATGACTACCCAATGCAGGGCCAACCGGTGGCGCTGGAGTCGCGCGTCCAGCCTCAAGCTGAAGTGTTATTTTCGCTTTAACAGTACGTGCCATAGTTCCTCAACAGTCAATACTGACTAGCTAACTGCCCCTCCACCCGACTTTTCGATCTGCAGGAAATCAAGTTCGACCGGCGTGTCGCGGCCAAAGAACGACACGAGTACCCGAACCCGTTCCTTATCATCCATAACCTCATCTACAGCTCCGAAAAAGTCTGTAAAGGGACCATCGATTATCTTGACTCGCTCACCGACCTGAAGCCTAACTTCAGGTCGAGGCGCATCACCTTCCATCTGTCTGAAGATCGTACTCGCTTCTTCCGGCGGTAATGGCGTAGGACGATTACCGGAACCCACAAAATTCACAACACCCGGTGTATTGCGTACAACCATCCACGAATCGTCCCCAAAAACCATCCGTACGAGCACGTAACCCGGATACATCTTCCGTTCAACTTTGCGACGTTGGCCATGGCGAGATTCTTCGATCTCCTCGATCGGAACCACTACATCAAAAATCTTGTCCGACGCCTCCATCGACCGAATCCGTTGCTCCAGATTTTTTTTAACCTTCGACTCATAACCTGAATACGTGTTGACCACAAACCATCTTGCATCGGCAGGAACCTCAACAGCATGCTCTCCGCCTGGCTCAGTGACTGACTGATCAACGGGCCCGACAGAATCTGTCGGTGCCCCAGCAGCTTCAGACATCATCGTCCAGAGATCTCCTCATGAGGTAATGAATTCAAAGATTCGATCAAACCCAAGGTCAGCGAGACCAAGAATGATAGCCATTAAAACGCTGATAGCCACTACAAGACCTGTCAACCGCGCTGTCTGTTCTGGTGTCGGCCACTGAGCTTTTCTGAGTTCCTGGTACGCGTCCCTCAAAAATCGAGCCATTGGGGCCCGACGAACAGTTTGTTGCAATCTGCTTATCGAGAGCATTCCTACACACCGCTCTATCGAGTCTCTCGGTGGCGCGTATGTGCACGGCAACCTCGGCAGAATTTCTGCAACTCTGCACGGTCGGGATCATTGCGTCGGTTCTTGCTACTCACATAACCACGTGAACCACAATCCGTGCATTCTAGAGTTATTGCTATTCGATCACCCTTACGCGGCATTCCAATCTCCAACACCCGTGGACTTTCATCGAATCAAGTCGCTTCACACCAGACAAAAGCACAGGCGTACACAGGCATATTCGCCATTCACAACAAAAACCCCGGCGGATCGCCGCCCGGGTTGATCTAGTGTACTACGGTCTCAGGCGCCGCACCTCGCTAAGTCCACGACTAAGCGAACGATGGTCGCGTCGAGTAATATGTTGGCTTCGCACTTGAAATACTCCCTAGAGACATCGGACACCTTTCGGTCCCACTAGCATGGACGGACTTACTGCAGCCTTTCGCGGCATTCGCAAACCGTTTGAATTCCGCACATACCCGGTTCCTGACCCTGAGCCTGGCGCCGTTGTCCTTCGAATGCGGCTAGCAAATGTCTGTGGATCTGACCTTCACTATTGGCGTGGTGACGCCGACCTCGCCGGACGTGGCTTTACCTTGCCCTGCACACTTGGCCACGAAGGAGTGGGTGAAATCTACCGGATCGGGACTGGGGTTACCACCGATTCAGCAGGCCACACTGTGCGCGAAGGTGATCGAGTCGTCTTTCAGTACTTCGATCCATGTGGGCAATGTGCCACGTGTCTTAAAGGTCACGTATTCGCGTGCCCTTATCGACAGAAAGAGCGGTTGCGTGAAATCGAGCAATGGCCACATTTCCGTGGCACCTTTGCCCAGTATTACTACCTCTACCCAAATCACACGATGTTTAAGGTCGCAGACGGTTTACACGACGGGTTGGTTGCAAGCGTAAATTGCGCCGTAGCGCAGGTAATCTCAGGATTTGACCGAGCACGACTGACCCCCGGCGAGAGTGTTGCAATCCAAGGACTCGGTGGCCTTGGTTTGTACGCTACCGCATTCGCTAAAGCCTGCGGAGCACACCCCATCATCGCCATTGACGGTATTGACGATCGCCTGCGGCTAGCGCGTAACTTTGGTGCCGATCATACGATTGACATCCGTGCTAGTAGCACGGCAGATACACGTGTCCAAGAAGTTCAAAGCTATACGAGAGGTCTCGGAGCCGACATCACACTCGAACTCGTTGGCCACCCAGCAGTGGTCGCAGAAGGGATTGACATGACAGCTCCAGCAGGCCGTTTTGTCGAGATCGGCAACATCAATGTGGGATGGGATGCGCGTTGTGATCCATCGCGAGCTGTTCTGCGTAGTGTGTCCTTGATCGGTGTTGCACACTACCGACCACGTGACCTCGCCAGCGCGATTGCGTTTGTTACGCGAAAGGCCCAAACTCTGCCCCTCGATCAAATTCTCGCCAAACGATTTAACCTCTTAG
The DNA here is from genome assembly GCA_964422795.1 of uncultured Chloroflexota bacterium. GTDB lineage: Bacteria > Chloroflexota > UBA11872 > UBA11872 > UBA11872 > UBA11872. The sequence continues at coordinate 42,375 of CAYRCL010000054.1, read as the reverse complement.
ACATCAACGAAGCATTCGCGCTCCAAAACGATGGTCTGGTAACACGGAGTGCTCTGGTTCCACACCCATCGTCCAATGCCTAGACACTCCCAATAGCTCTTCAGCTTCGCGAGTACGCCAACCGTTGTAGAGTCACAGCTAAAGCACAACGCATCCCAGTCTCACTCCGTCCACGGATTGCCAGGATCTTCAAGCGGTAGTCGGATAGCACGACCCTCCAAATGGGACCGGTATGCCCCGACAAGCATCTCGACGCCCACAGTCGCCTCATGAACCGAGCAAGTCGTCGACCTAATATCGCCACCCTCAACAAGACGGACGAGTTCACGACCATGGAGTTGATTGCTCCACAACATCGGATCAATGCCGTTTGGGGCCCACGTTTCCTGAGCTTTCAGAACACTCCAGCCCAACTGGTGGTCAGTCGGCATAACCTCACCTCGAGGAAACATTTGGAATTCACCAGCGGGCTGATTTCGAGCCGTAACGACCGCGTGTTGAAAGTAGAAATCTGTACCAAGACGACGAGAACCATACGACCCATCACCTACCGGAACGGACTCGAATGTCCCAATAGACCCGCCCGGGAATATGTACGTCGCCGTAATCCTGTCGCCTGCAATAGGACCCGCTCCATTTTCTGTTCGACCAACCGCATCAGCACGAGTTGCGAACCGGCCATTCTGCAAAACCGTTGCTGCCACTTGTACAGGTGCCTCACCGACGACAAAAAGCATGGCATCAAAGGCGTGAGGGGCATGGATCATGGCTTCTTCCACGCCCACTCTATGGTCACCTTTATCCATAGCTCGGATTCGAGTCAAGGGGCCCCATTCCGACCTTCCTAAACAATCCCGAATCATCTGTAACGTCGGATGCTCCCTACTGCGATGAGCCAAAACGACGTGCACACCGGCCCCGTCAGCTGCGGCACAGATAGCTCGTGCCTGATCGGGCCATGCTGCGACTGGCTTTTCGAGGTAAACACCACGCACACCGCACTCAATTGCATCCAACACTTCCTCAACACGGTTGTCGTCGAACCAGTGCCGCGCCACAACGGCAATATCCGGACGTTCGCATGCAAGCATTTCTCGATAGTCGCCATACGTACGATCTGCATCACACTCAGCAGCCAGCTCAGCGCGCCCGGTCGTATCCGGATCAGCCAGTGCAACCATCCGAACCCGTGGATTGTCCTCAAAAGCACGATGCAAGCCGTGACCCGCATTGCCACGGCCCGTGTGGGCGATCGTCACGGCACGTAATTCACTCATGGATGGTGACAGCAGAATATGAATAATGGCCGAAGTGTACTTGCAAACCCGACCTCTAGACCCCGATATTCAAACCACTAGCGGATACTGCGGTAGCGCCAAATCGAAACAGGAATAAACACCGTCATAATTCCTACAACCCAAACAGCCGACCTGAAAAGCGAGCCTCCGAATTCACGCCCCAAGGCCAAACCACGCATTGCATCAACGGTCAACGTTACTGGACTATTTTCAGCCACAACCCGGAGCCAATCAGGCATCGTTTCTACAGGAACGAACACTGAGCTCACAAACACCAGAGGGAATATCCAGACAAAGCTCGCGACTTGAGCAGTTTCTGCTCGTTTCACACTCATCCCAATCGATGCTGATATCCATGAAAACGCTTGGCCAAAAACCACAGCGACCACTGGCATTGCAATCGCGCCCACCAAGGAACCGTGGAACCTGAACCCAATTGCATACCCAACACCAATCATGAGTGTAACCACAAACAAATTTCGTGTGGAATCCGCCAAAATTCGCCCCGCGATCACTGCCGATCGGGCCATGGGAAGAGACCGGTAGCGATCAATCATCCCGCTGGTCACGTCCTCTGCAAGCCCCACGCCAGTCTGTGTCGATCCGAAAAGAACCGACTGGGCCAAGATTCCAGGCAGAAGGAAATCGATATATGCGATAGGCCCCGTCTGAATAGCTCCCCCAAAGACAAATGCGAAGAGCAGAACGAACATCACGGGCTGGATAGTCGAGAACACCAATAGATCCGGCTGACGTCGATAAGTCAGGAGATTTCGCTTCCACAGTTCGAGTGTGTCACCTAAGACATACCGCACCTCCGCCCAAAGAGCCGTTGTTGCAATCACCATCGACCCTCCTTCATATGCGTTCCGATTGAGTCGAACCGGCGGTCGGACGACCAGTCAGTGAAAGAAACACTTCGTCAAGCGTGGGCTGGCGTAACCCAATGTCGGCAATCGCGATCGAAGCCTCATCAAGTCGACGGACAATGCCAGCCAACCGGGCCGGCCCGTTCGCAACCGCCACTGCCACTTCCCCCAACTGTGCGTTAACAATTGGTGGCGCATCCCCTTCGACAGCCAAGAGTTCACACACTGCGTTCAAGACCAACAGGTCGCTGACTCGTACAGTCAGATAGGTGCCACCCGTTCTGGCCTTGAGTTCATCGGACGTGCCCTGAGCAATGACACTTCCGTGATCAATCACGACGATTGAATCGGCCAGTTCATCAGCCTCATCAAGGTACTGAGTCGTCAACAATACAGCCATTCCACTTGAGACGAGCATCCGGACAATATTCCAAAGCTCCATGCGACCACGTGGGTCAAGTCCAGTCGTCGGTTCATCAAGAAAAAGGACCGAAGGATCAGCGACCAAACTAGCGGCGAGATCAAGTCGACGCTTCATACCTCCGGAATACGTTCCCGCCTGGCGGTCAGCAGCATCCTCTAGATCAAATTGGCTCAATAACTCCGCAACCCGGGACGAGACCTCCGCGCCCGGCATGTGATAGAGGCGACCTACCATCGCCAAATTCTCGCGTCCGGTCAGAACCGGGTCTATCGCGGCGTATTGTCCAGCCAAGCCTATAAAGGGACGAACTTTCGATTTCTCACGCACAACGTCGAACCCGCAAACCGATGCACAACCGCCGTCGGGATCAAGAAGCGTCGTTAATATCCGAACGAGCGTCGTCTTGCCTGCGCCGTTTGGACCTAGCAGACCCACCACGGTGCCCGCCTGAACTTCGAAGCTAACATCATCCAGCGCCCGGACGTCACCAAAGAACTTGCACACATTGTGTACGGTGACGACGCTGTTCTTCATCAAATACTCTCTCCAAGATCGTTCGGATCGGTCTGGGTGCAACAATCTGTGCTTGACGTCGATTCTGAACCGTTACACCAATCTTATGACGCCTTTGCACCCTTCCTCACACTCGTCTGACTTCGGATCCTGACCACAATCTGACCATCACGCACTTCAACAGGAAATCGACGTGCCCGAAGACGATCCGCATACAAGGCCTTGCCTGTCTTTATGTCAAATTCCCAATTATGGTACGGACACTTGATGATCTCGCCTTCGCGTTCAAACTTCCAATGCCCTGCTTCGTTCGAAATCGCGTGTGGAAGAACGCGGCCACGGCATAGAGGACCACCCTTATGTGGACAGAAGTTAAGGAGCGCATAAAACTCACCAGCGATGTTGAATACCGTGATCCCGTACTTTGCTGCACCAAGAACCTCATGACGCGTACCAGGAGGCAATTCCTCCACGGAACATGCAACGATCTCATCACCTGTCGTCACAATGCACTCAGGTTTCTTCGGTCCTAACTAAGAATCACTCAAAATCGTGGAGACGTCTCACGTCTACAGCTTGAAAGCCGCACGCGCGTTCTCTCCAAAAATATTCTCCGCCATTGATTCGGGTAAATCAGCCTTGACTGTGTCCGGCGAATCCCAATCCCAGTGTGGGAAATCGCTCGCATACACAAGAACCTCATCAGCACGAGCCTGCTCAAAAAAGGAGTGCAATTCATCACGCCGTGAACGTTGCTCCATTGGTTGGGTGCCAACACGAATATGATCACGGAAATAGTCACTCGGCAAACGTTTTACCCAAGGAGTGGAATCCCGAACTGACTTCCAATCGGCATCGAAATGGTGCAGCAGACCAGGAATCCACCACGAATCAACTTCAACGAAAACCCAAGTTAATTCTGTGAATTTCTCAAACACACCCTCGCAGATCAAACTCGCGACGTGCGCTTGCGCAATTTGCGGACGCGCCATACGCATCTCCAGGTAGTAGGTAGGGTAGCCAGCCGCAGTGGGTGGATTTGTCTGTCCGCGACCCTCACCACCAAAATGCGTCACCATCGTTAACCCGTGGTTTTGCGCCGCCTCGTAGATCGGATGATAAACACGATTTCCGTACGGATGCCGCCCACCAGCTGGGAGCATAATCCCAACGACCGCAGGATGATCTCCGAGACGATCAATTTCCTCCACTGCTTGCACGGGATCATTGGGTCCAACCGCAAGCAACATTCGGAATCTTTCATCCGAGGCAACCCAATGCTCTAAGGTCCAATCGTTATGCGCACGGCAAATCGCGGCTGCATAATCAAGGTTGGTCAGCCCAACGACAGGGTAGACACTTTGCCCGGTCAGGATCGCCACATCTATGTTGTACCGCTCCACATGCTCTCGAATTGTGAATTCGGCAAAGTTCGTATCCTCGTCGACATCATGATCGATGCGGTATCCATGGTTGCCAGGCACATTCGTCCATCCACCCAGCGGAAACATCGACCCAAAGTCCTTGATCTCCTGCACGTATTGCCGGTTCAGGTATGGGAAGAGGTCATCAACCTTATGCCACAAATGATGGCAATCGCAGTCCACCAGAAACGGGGCGACCTTGCTTACGGACGCCTGTTCGACCGCTGGCTTTGCAACGGAGTCAACAGCACCCATACATATCTCCACAACAATCCGGACACTCTCAAAATATTATCCTAGCAAGAGCAACCAAAACAGCGTGCGCTCAGGCCAATGACCAGGAAACGAGCCCAACCAACGTGCCGAAGAGACAATATGGCGAATCCAGCTGGTTTGGACACCATTGACGAAAACATTTCCGGACGAGCACATTGAAGGTCAGCCGCAATAGTTGTTACACACGGAGCAAACCCTACAATTCCCCAATAGCCACACGCTGCCATGGAGCGATTTCAACTTTTTATCTGTTAAGTACGACCTTCTTGCGTCGTATGTGCAATCTATCTAGTGCAACAGGACTTCGGACCGGGGGACGGGATTCGACCCCGCGCCATCCAGCTTGGAAGGCTAGCGCTCTACCAACTGAGCTACCCCCGCCAATCGTCACACCATAGTGCTAGCACTACGCTCAATAACATTGCCAACACCATGAATCGACTAGCTAAATCGTACCGGAAGACAGCAGACAACTATCAAAAACTGCAGGACAATGGGCGCACAAGCAGGATTTGAACCGCCAATCCGCTAAGATGCCTGTTGAAGAATAAAAGCATGCCCCCGAGAGACCGACCCTTGCGACCGATAGTTTTGCGTGAAAACAAGTTGGCACAGGATGGTTGAACCCGATTTCAATGACGTCTAACAATCTCCACTTCGGACATTTCTCAGACATACCCGAGTACCGTGAGGTAAATCGGGAGCTTGTCGTGCAACTGCTTGATCGTCTACCTAACCCATTTGTCCACGTGGACGTCGCGACGGGAGCTGGTCTAGTACCGCAGCTTCTTGTTGAAGAAGCTACGGCACGTAATTATCAAGGCACTATCATCGGTCTCGACCGCAACATCGATGCACTAAACCTCGCACGTGAGGCAACACCAGGCACAGCGGATGTGCGTGTCAAATTCGTCGAGGGTGATGCCCGCGAAATCCCTCGAGCGGTAGAGGGACTGGTTCCCAGTGAGGGTGCCGATAGCGTGAGCATCCATGACGCAATTCATGAAATCGATGGCGAAGATGCCCAGCGCCAAGTCTTCGCGGGCTTAGCCAAGATTGCGAAGGAACAAGCTTTTCTCTCTATTAACAGCTCCTTCACCTCCACCTCCATGGCGGTCGGGCATTCAATGCGGGGCCACGGCGAATGGAAACTTCACTTTGTACGTCTCACTGGAGCCAAACGCAATCGCCAGGTCGAGACTCTGGCCTACCGAACACCCGATGACTATAAGAAGATGATTTCAGATGCTGGCTTCAAGGTTGTGCATGAGGAAGACCGGGTAGTCCAGCTAACAAAATCCGCTTTGAAAGCAATCTCACGCTATCCAGAATTCGTACGAGGAATGGCCAGAGACTTAACGTTTACTCATGACTTGAGCCTTGCTGAACTGAGCGATGCTATGAGTTCTGCCGTCGACCATGTTCGTTTCGATGTTGTCCCAAGAATCTGGTACAGCGTGATAGCCCAAAAGGAAGCATCCAAGCCAGCCTAAGCAATTAGCACGTATTTACCAGCGTGCGCCCGAATTATGTCTATCTGGATCCTGGAAATGAATTGGGTCTCACGTCGTATTAATTACTCGCACCATTGTCCGGATACACTGACCTGGTTTCTTGGGGTATTTATCAGCAATGATTTGCTGAACATGTGATCCTGCACGACATCAACGCTTTGCAGAGCTCATGCTCGCGACTGGACAAGGTATGAAGCTCGTTCGATTCACCAAGTTCTGGGCAGGGCTCACTCCGCAAGAGATGGGGAAGAGATCCCGAGATCTCGGTTATGACGGCCTTGATTTAGCAGTACGGGCTGAACATCCAATCAACCCACAGAATGTTGCGACCGCTCTTCCAATCGCCATAACCGTGTGGAAAGACCTCGGCATCGAGTGTTCGATGATGTCGGCCGGAACGGACGTGAATGACCCGACTGCTGATGAAGCAATCGCGTTGTTTCATTCAGCAGCTGCCGTGGGAATCGCGCGCATAAAGATCGGCTACTTCACGTACACACCCGGTCATGAGTTCGGCGATACCTGGACACATGCCCGCCACATGCTTGATGGCTTTGAAGCTCTGAGTCGCGAGACGGGAGTTCAAACCATCTACCATACTCACAGTGGACGGTGCCTCGGATCAAACTGCGCTGGCCTTCGTCATCTTTTAGAGGACTATGACCCTGTTTTGGTCGGCGCGTATGTTGACCTCGGTCACATCGCAATCAACGGTGAAGACATACAACTCGGCTTACCGATGGTTCGAGACCGATTAGCCGTGATCGGAGCCAAGGATGCTCGCCACGTACCCGACAAACGACCGGAGCGACGCGCTCCCTTCGCTGACGGATTCGTGTTCGTTGGTCAAGGAGCCGCCGAATGGCCAGAGGCCATTGCTCTGCTTAATGCTTGGGGGTTCGACGGACCTATAACAATCCATACCGAGTACACGAGCAACCAAGATGTAATCTCAACTGTCGGAGCCGGTGACAACAGCGCAGAAGCAGAAGCAATGCGCTCAACCGGAGAGATTCAGGATCTCCTTTACCTTCGTAGCCTGATGGCATCTGTGCCCAGTACATGACTATGCCGATTCAGCAACAAGTAAACCGCCAGTTCATCACTGATGCACGACCCTGCGAACGCACGTCTACACAGCCTCGTGGACGGTCTCTTTAACAGCGTGAATCACAATCTGCTGATCCTCCACAGAGATATTCGGATACAGCGGCAATGTCACTGTGGATGCTCCAATTCTCTCCGCTTCAGGGAAATCGCCTAAAGCGTGATCCAAGAGTCTCGCGTAACCCTCGAACAGATGGATCGGCCTGAAATTAACTGCGACACCAATTGCGCGTTGTTGGAGCCCATGCAAGATAGCGTCACGCTTCCGAGGGTCAACCTGAATTGTGAACAGATGGGCCGCGTGTCTGTCGCCCGAGATTCGTACGGGCATCCTAATTCCATCTACATCTTGGAATGCGTCCGCATAGCGATTGAATGCGGACACACGTTGTGCCAACAAGTCGTCAACACGCGCGAGCTGCCCAACTAAGAGCGCCGCCTGAATGTCGCTCATGTTGCACTTCCACCCGGGCTCCGGAACATCGTAATGTCGATATAGGCCCGTATATCGGTCCGCAGCACCCGCACTGAGACCATGAAGTCGCAATCGTCGCAAGCGTTCAGCTAGAGCTCTATCACGGGTCACGATCGCGCCACCTTCGCCAGAAGTGATGTTTTTTGTGGCATAGAAGCTCAAACATGCTGCAGCCGAACGCGCACCGATGGATTCCCCATCTTGACGCGCCTCCAGCGCATGCGCTGCATCTTCAACAATAGCTAGGCCGTGCCTAGAGGCAATCTCCGCAAGCGCACGCATGTCACACGGCTGCCCATACATGTGCACGGGCAACACGGCGCGTGTACGTGGAGTAATTGCTTCCTCCACGCGATCCGCGTCGATATTCCCTGTCCCAGCATTCACATCCACGAAGACTGGCCGAGCTCCCGCCTGGACAATAGCGTTGGATGTCGCGACAAAACTCATAGGGGTCGTGATTACTTCGTCACCTGACCCTACACCAAGAGCGATGAGACTAAGGTGAAGAGCAGCAGTACCACTGGTTACCACCACCGCCGCCGCCGTATCGGTATAAGACGCAAGCGACTGTTCCAGTTCGGCGACAACCGGACCTGTCGTGAGGAAGTTCGTACGCAACACTGCCACAACTCGTTCAATATCCGATTCGTCAATACTCGTGCGAAAGAATGGGACTTCCCGAACCACAGAAACCCTCCTAATTCACTGCCTTCAGCTAATTCTTACACCCGTCGAGAGCCGCAAGGCAATAACACCCTGTTATCTTTGCAGAGTGTGAGTTTCATCACAGCAACACACAGCAGTAAAACGTTTGTCTTCATCCCCGAGAGAAATAAGAGAAGTAGAACCTTGCGGTCGTTACTCTCCCGGCTCCTAGCACACCAAGGAACCGTGACCCCAGGCGTGGTCGATCAAACCACGGATGCAGCAAACAGTCCATTTTTCCGTTGGATGGTTGATTGGCTCGACGAGGATTTGGAGGGATCACGAATACTTGACGCAGGGTGCTGGAATGCACCACTCGGCGTATACCTTCAATCCAAACGGGCGCAGGTGGATTATGTCGGAACAGACCTGAATCATGAGGCGCTTCGTTCAGGCAAAAGATTCGACCAACATATGCAACTAGCAAGTGCTGATCTAGCACAGAGCCTACCCTTTGCGTCAAGAACTTTCGACGGGGTAGCCCTGATTCAAACATACGAGCACTTACCTCGTGGAACCGAGTCAAAAGTAATCCGTATGCTGGCAGAATTGGTAAAACCCGGGGGTTGGTTTCTCCTTTCGACGGAGCTCAACAGCATTCTGAACCCGCTTGATCCCGCGTGGCTTTTTGGGCATCGACACTATTGGCCAGACGAGATCATCCCCGTACTCGAAGAAGCAGGCCTAACCATAGAAGCCATGCATGTAAATGGAGGAGTCTGGCAATACTTAGATGTAAACGCTATGTACGTCGCCAAACACATACTCCGACGCGGATATCGCACGCCTGCCAAGCTTCGCAGGCTGACCGAGAACGAGTACGATGGCGTGCCACGATGGCGGGCCTCACGCGTGTGGTTCAAGAGTCGTCGGCCACTACGTTGAGAAATGTAACCCAATGACACGCACACACCGACGTCCAGTGACCGGGACCTCGATACAAACACTAGGCACCGCGGTGTCTTCATACAACACTAGTCTTGTGGAAGTACTGCTTTGAACATTCTTGGACTCACCGCCCCGGTTTCATGGAACAACGCAGCAGCGCTTGTTCAAGACGGGCGAGTCGTCTCCGCAGCCGAGGAAGAACGGTTCGTCCGGGTTAAGCAGGCACCAAGAATGCCAGCCATTCAAGCGGCTCGCTTTTGTCTTGATTACTCAAGCATCGATGGTAGCGACGTGGACGTAATTGCTATTGGATGGAAGCCACCGTTTGAGTACACCCGACGGCAATTCATCACACATTTACGCCATAGGGAGTGGCGAGATGCTCTGTTCTCCTTTCCATCAGGAGCTGAGTACGGCATTCAGCTGTACAAGCTCAAGCGTGAACTCGAGGATCTCAATCCCGGCCTACGGGGTACGCCATGGGTCTTCGTGGACCATCATGTCGCGCATGCGGCGAGCACATTTCGCACCTCTGGATTTGACAAGGCCATCGTGTTAACCGTCGACGGTAATGGAGAAGACCAGAGCGGTCTATCCGCGATCGGATCAGACGGCGGACTAGACATCATCGAACGTCGATCAATCGCAAACTCCCTCGGCGTGTTATACGGCAACACAACACAACTTCTGGGTTTCACACGACATCTTGACGAAGGAAAGATAATGGGGTTGGCGGCATATGGCACACCACAAATCCCCATAGCCGGCCTGCACATTACCGACAGCGGCTACTCTATTGCTCGGCGCTACAACCGTTCCGGGTTTTGGCGTGAATTCACCGACAAACGCAAGCCTGGAGACCCAATTGAATCCGTCCACAAAGACATAGCAGCCAGCACACAACACCAACTGGAACTTGCTGGCGTCGCTCTCGCACAGGGCATGCATGCACGCACCAACATCCGGAAATTCTGTCTTGCAGGTGGAGTCGCACTCAACTGTGATATGAACGCTCAGATCCGCGATCTCGATTTTGTTGATGAGATCTATATCCAGCCTGCTTCCCACGACGCGGGTACTGCACTTGGTGCCGCGCTCGAAGTCGCGGCTCGGCACGGTGAACCCAGCGGGTTTCGTATGGACCATGCGTATTTGGGCCCAGAATATTCTCCCCGAGACATTCAATCTGTACTCGACGAAGTCAAGATCCCGTACACGCAACCTGCGGACATCGCCCGTACGACCGCCGAACTCCTACGGGACGGCGCGTTGGTCGGATGGTTTCAAGGTCGAATGGAGCTGGGCCCACGGGCACTTGGAGCACGTAGCATCCTGGCTCACCCTGGCAAGCCAGAGATGAAAGACCGTGTGAATGCAGAAGTCAAACACCGAGAAGGCTGGCGCCCATTTGCTCCATCCATCCTTGAAGAGGAGGTGGCAAACGTGGTCGAGAATGCATGTCCTACACCATTCATGCTGCTGACGTTTATGGTACGACCCGAGTGGAGAGATCGTTTGGCATCCGCGACGCATGTGGATGGCACGATGCGGATCCAATCCGTATCAGCCCAAACGAACGCACGGTATCACCAAATGATCAGTCATTTTCGTCGTCTGACAGGAATCCCGGCCGTCTTAAACACCTCTTTTAACGACCGAGGCGAGCCAATCGTCATGTCACCACGTGACGCCCTGCGGACGTTTTTCAGCACCGGCCTGGAGCACCTAGCAATCGGCGACTTTTTGGTTTCGAAGCACGGTCCGGCTAGTTAGCGATATGCGGGCACGCGGGTTACCCGCGCCATTGGTTCTTGCTTGGGCCCTCGGATTCCTCGTGGTGTTCGTCGTCTGGAGCCCATTGCTCCTTGTTCCTGGTGAATTATTCCAGCGCGATCTGATTTATCCATGGTTTGGAGAAGACGCTCTTCTTGATTTTCACCCACTGTTGGGTCGAGATGGCCTTCCCGCGCTCGGCCACCTCACACTCATGCCTCTATACCTTCCCGCCGTCGGCATCGCTCAAGTCTTCAACCTTGACGGCACCGCCGTAATCCGAATCGTCATAGTCCAGATCGTGGCTGTGGCCTATACCGGCGCATTTATCGCATTTCTAACCCTCGCTGGAAATGTTCGTTGGAGCACCATTTCCGGAGCCATAGTCGCCGGCATATTCGCTGCAACAAACCCCTGGGTGGTCGCGCGCGTCGAACATCTCGGTCTCTTAGCTGGTTACGCCTTTGTACCGTTAGCCATCGCAGCGATAGTGACGGCTGAGCGTCGACAATCCTGGAGGATGGCAACCGTAACAGGGATAGCCCTATCAGGGATCGCAATCTCTCCCCATTATGTAATTTACATGGGGTTGATCGGGATAGCTGGAGCCATTCTCGTCTTAGTGCGAGGACCACGACGAACGATCAACATCGGCGTGTTGCAACGGATAGGTGTTGCACTTCTAGTCTTCATCGCGCTCGAGGCCTACGCGGTCACTCCATTTATCAGTTCGAGCTTGCTCGCGGAAGGACTACCGAACGAACTCATCGCGTCCGACCTCGCCGTACGATCCCCAGATGCACCGCTGATCGATGCCTTCACACTGACGTCGAATCCGCAATGGGCAACGAAGCTTCGACCGATCGGTCTTTCACCGTTGGTCTGGCGTGGTCTCGCCCTTATTCCGATGACAGCTTTACTGCTAGTGGTGATATCACGGTTCCAACGCAAGACTGCCCTTCTCCTTCTTGTGGCGGCGTTTGCCACCACCGCGATTGTCGCTTGGGCCGATTCAGGCTACGGCCGACCAGTGCTCGAAACTGTAATAAGCTCAATACCAGGCGGACGAAGCCTCAGGGAACCCGACAAGCTTCTCGGATTGTCCGCACATGCCCAAGCCTGGGGGCTCGGCGCAGTTGTAACCCTCCTGTGGTCCGCGTCCTCCCAAGCTCACTGGGTCAAACTGACCAGCACGACAGCTCTCGTGATCATCCTCACAAGCATTATCCTTCCCGCAACCGAACGACTTCTCTGGACCGAGAATGTTTCTGGATGGCGTCCGACTCGCCTTCCCAATGGCTACGCCAGTGTTCTGGAAACAGTGCGCGCTGACTCCGACGCCATCCGGGTGGCGGTCTTCGAACGCGGCGCGCGCACACCCGACTGGGATCCAACTCGCATCTTGCGTCATGTAGCAACAAGGTCAGTCTCAGCCCAGTCCGTAGTTAGCGAACGCGTAGCTTCCGTATCCAAGGGCATGGAACTTCTCCGAAATCTTCATCCAGACGAACTGCTTACGGTTCTTAGGGCTGAAGGAGTTAACCGAGTTCTGATTACAACCGACACGAAAGACGGACGAGACCTCGCATCGCGACTCACTACAGAAGCCAATGTGACCATGATTGATCAAAGCGACTGGCTGACCTACGTAGGAATTGCTGGAGAAACACCCGTAGCACAAACCGCAACCGCGTGGTCAATCATCTCTGGCATTCGCAAGGCTGGTACAGCACCAAGCAACACTGCACCTTTCCCGGTAGACACATCCGTTCGAACACGACCCGACGACTTAGCAGGCATCCACATCCTGGATTCGACCAAAACAGAACCCAGACCCGAGCTCATCAAGGAGACGGAATTCACCGCGCTTACACCAGCGACCAACGATGGATGGACAGGTATCGATAGTTCACCTGCGGGGTTTGCTCGGTGGCTGCGTGTGCTCGATATCCACGGACTTCATGTCGATGCCTTCGATAACGGGCTCGGATTTGCATGGACCTCAGCCTCGACCAACCCCACGCCAACCCCCAAGATCATTCAGGAAATATCGATGCCCGAGGGCACCAGTGATGTCCTCCTACGCGCACTGGTCGGCAAGAATGTCGCAGCGCTACACATACGTGCCGTCCAGGCAGGATCCGAGCTCAAAACGACCGAAATCAACCGTCCAGGATTCGAACGGTTCGAATGGGTTCAAGTCGCGAACAGTGTCTCATCAATTGGCGGCCCACTATTGCTTGAAATCGGAGCGTCTAAAGGCTTCGCAGCAGCAAACGGAGTCGGACTAGTACCGCACGGACTCGTATCGGTAGGTCTGACGAGCGATCCTGCTCCTACGCCACAAATTGTTACATCCCGACGGTCGAGGACTGAGATTGACGTAGATATTCACGGAGCTCGAAACCCCTTCGTTCTGGTACTGAATGAAACATTCCATCCAGCCTGGCGAGCAAGCTGGGAGAAGAAAGAGGCTCGCCCGGTGCCTATCGGTCTGGCTCGTATGGGATTCGTTATTGACGAAGCCGGAGACGTGCCAATACAAGTCAGATTCGCACCGCAACACGCCGGAAACATCGGCTTAGGTATCACCCTAGTTACGAGCCTCCTCTTAACAGGTCTGTTCGTTAATACTGTTGTGGACTCTCGTAAGGCAAACACCGCCAGCGCACATATCGAAGTTGCATCTTGAGCAAGGCCCTTACAACCGATAGCATTCGGTAATCATGCTGACATCAACACACGCGCCGTGCGTTGCGTTCGCAGTACCAAAGGTGGACCGGGCAAGAGCACCGGGTTACATGGACATCGTCGGCCAAGGCCAAAGGACACAACCTCAGATAGAGGCGCGTGACCTGCTTGCAGAACAACGTCTTTCGTCCCGTACAGTCTTCCAACAAGCACAACACGTATGTTTCTTCGGTCAGCGCCCGGTTGTCCGCACCAAGGCTCGAATACGCCCCTCATCTCCGTACACTTGCCCATGACTACCGAGTTATCGACACAAGCCACACCTCGGCGATTCATAGAACCGATGAATTCTATGGCCGTTGGTGACGCTATCGAAAGATTTAGAGCACCCACCTCCCGAACCTACAAGGTCCAGATCCTTCGACCATTCGGCGTACATTCCCGACGCTCGTACAGCTCAACCATTACGTTACCGATAGGCCAAGCCTATTTGGCCGGAATGCTGGACGAGGCCGGCTATGCCGTCGGCATCATTGATGCTATTGGCGAGGATCTCGAGGGGATTCGAGTGTCGCAAGACGGGCGCTACCGCCTCCAGGGACTGAGTAGTGAAGCGATCATCAACCGCATCGACCAAGACACCGATGTGCTCGGCGTATCTCTCATGTTCTCGCAAGAATGGCCCCCACAACGTGATCTAATTATGGAAATTCGATCTGCGTTCCCGAACTTGACCATTGTCGTAGGCGGTGAGCACGCAACAGCACTTCCCGAACACGTACTGAACACCTGCCCTGCCGTAGATTACTTGGTCCGTGGCGAGGGTGAACTTACGTTCCTCGAACTCGTATCCGCACTCGCGTATGCGGAGGACCCAACAAACGTAGGTGGCGTGTATTTCCTCGACGAATCCGGAACATTAGTAAACGGTGGACTTAGCCGAAGAATTGCCGACGTCGACAACATTCCGCGTCCAGCCTGGCATCTTCTCGACGTCGAGGATTACTTCGTCGAAAACTGGACGATGGGTGTTTCATTCGGACGCAACATGCCAATTCTCGCGACTCGCGGGTGTCCATATCAGTGCACGTTTTGTTCAAATCCTTTCATGTGGACAACAAGGTACCTAATGCGCAATCCGGCATCGGTTGTCGACGAAATCGAAGATCTCATGCAGACCTATGACGTAAAGAGCATCGACTTCGCCGACCTCACGGCCATCGTCAAAAAAGAATGGATTCTCGAGTTTTGCGACGAACTTCACCGGCGTTCCATCAATGTCATCTGGCAACTTCCTTCAGGCACCCGATCTGAAGCTTTAGATGAGGAAACACTGACAGCAATTCGAAAATCAGGGTGTTCATTTCTCACATATGCTCCTGAGAGCGCCTCGCAAGAAACACTTGACATGATTAAGAAGCGGCTCAAGATTTCGCGCTTAACTGAGAGTGTTCAGAACGCTGTCGACGTCGGCCATTCAGTGAAAATCAATCTCATTATTGGATTCCCACACGAAACACGCCGGATGATTCTTCAAACGCTCCGTTTCGTCTGGCGAATGGCTACGCGCGGAGTCCATGACTGCAATGTAGCGATCTTCACACCGTACCCTGGGAGCGAACTCTACGATGAATTACGCGACGAGAATAAGATCGGATCACTGGACGACCAATACTTCCATGACCTCCTGATTCAATTTGACTTCACGATGATGAAATCCTATTGCAACAACGTTCCAGGTTGGGAACTAGCTATTTATCGGTTCCTTGCGATGGCACTGTTTTACCTTATCTCCTACGGAAGCCATCCGAACCGACTCTTCCGACTCGTCCGCAGTCTGTTGTCGAAAGATTTCCAGGCCCACAACATCTTTGAGCAGCGCGTATACGACTATCTCGTTCGTGCGCGCCTGCTAAAACGATCTTCCACCTAGACCTATCACCTAGTCAATCAACACCAACGTGAATGGTCCGGATGGCATGATGGAGCGACTGAAAAGACGGTTTCTCGATGCAAGAACTTCACGAGACACAACAACCACGTAGCGGGGAGACTGGAATCACAACGACACCCGAGGTCAGTATCGTCGTTCCGTTGTACGATGAGGCTGGCAATGTCAGACCGTTGTGGGATGAGCTCAGCACAGCGCTAGCAGGACGTTGTTTCGAGGTAATTTTTGTTGACGACGGTTCACCTGGATCAACGTGGAGCGAGATTCAAGCGCTCGCCGCTGCCCACGAATCGGTCAGCGCAATTCAACTAGCGCGGAATTATGGCCAATCGGCAGCACTCGCAGCCGGCGTAGCGGAATCACAAGCCCCTGTTATTGTCACGATCGACGGTGACGGACAGAACGACCCGAAACACATCCCCACATTCCTAAACCGGCTACATGAAGGTTGCGAAATCGTCACGGGTTGGCGCCAAGAACGACATGGCTCGCTGCTAACCCGAAGATGGCCATCCTGGCTCGCTAACAGACTGATCGGGCGAGTGATGGGCGGCCGCCTGCACGATCATGGATGCGGACTCAAAGCAATCCGACGCGAAATATTCGACGACATTCAACTCTATGGTGAAGGTCATCGTATTTTTCTTGCGCAAGCGATCCATCTAGGTGCAACGATTGTGGAAGTTCCTGTAACGGATCGCCCGCGGCGTCACGGACACTCTAAATATGGACTCGGCCGCACGTGGCGCGTTCTGCTCGACCTTCTAGCGCTACGGTTCCTAGCCTCATATGCCGTAAAACCGATCCACGTCTTCGGAGGTCTCGGTTTCGCGTTCATTCTGAGCGCTATCGGAATTGCGCTCGGCCTGTTCATATGGCGACTCAGCGGTGGCGGATTCATCATTCAGACACCACTGACGCTACTAGCTGCAGTCCTACTAATTGTCGGACTCCAACTTGTGCTGCTTGGACTTCTGGCGGAACTCTTAGTTCGTCTTTATCAGCAAGCCGGGGGAGCTCCGATCTATCGAGTTCGGCGTCGAACAAGAGACCCAGACGGCACAAACTAATGTCTGCGTCGGCGTAATACTACGAGTGTCCCAAGCGAAACCACGGCGGCTACGCCCGACACCGCCATCGCAATCCTAAAAGTCTGCTGGGGTCCAAAAGCCACGTCAATCTCAAACGTGCCAGTCTGATCCACCAAATAGGCGTTGGCATAGGTATCGACCTTCCCATGTGGAAGTATTCGACCGTTGATGCTCGCATTCCAGCCTTCGTGGTGCGCCGCGTTCATCACCAACACGAATGGTTCCAAGGCGCGTACATTCAAGCGGTACCTGGTGGGATCCCGTGCAATTACATCGATTTTCGCTGCAGATCCATCATAGTCGGCAGCCTGATCAACACTCCTGAAAAGAACCACGTATTGCTCTTGTCCCTGCTGTTGCAGCATTAGGCGCGCGTTTCGCTGCAATGGAATGGTTCCGGTGAAGCGACCACTCCCACTTGGTGTTTCCTCTAAGGAAACCTCCTGGCCGTCAACGTTAAAGGAGAGCACTGCCGACGAAACACCAGCATCATCCGGCGGGAGCGGATCGATGATCGCGACAGCCTCGTATTCGCCCGACACTGGAATGTCTGAACGCCACGTGAACACGGACCGTACAAATGAGGGGTGCTCCGAAATAGCAAACGCAACCGACTCGCCGTTACGAGAATCACCACCGTAAGGAGTATAGAACGCGATTACGTTCGGACCTGGATTGAGCCAAACACCAGGAACCTGAATTTCTGTCGGTTGGTCAGCCACGACAGGCTCAACTAGAACCAGTTCGTCATTTACGTATAGGAAAAAGTCGCGCGGGCTACGGTAAGACATAACCTGCATGCGCAGTTCTACAGCGGAAGGATATGGCTCTGGATTTGAAACGATGTAGTGCTCTCCACGGGGCGATCCATTCCGAAACCATCGCCAGAATCCACCATCAGGCATACGTTCCCGTGCACCCCAATCGCTCTCTCGTCCAATGCGGATCTCGATGCCATCGACCACACCAGATGGCGCATCTACTAGCTTTTCGGTATCCAAGATTGAGATCACGGGTTTCGCACCACCAAACCGACTATGGACAACACTAAGCGCGTCGCCTTCGGCAACCAACGGCGTTCGATCAACCCAGCCCGAACCAAAGATACGTGAAGCCAAACGCGCGTCAAGATCCTGAATCTCAAGCAAGCTCGATGCAGCCCAGAATTGAGGCATCGGATCATCCACTCGATACACATCCCATGCCCCAAATGTAACAACAGGTTCAATGCCATCCCGAGCCTCCAGAATATTAGAGACCCGTTCAGGAGAGTCGTCCTCTCGGTACTCCATACCCTTATAAAAGTCCCAACGCACGTCACGTTCGTGTTGGACCCAGCCCACGCCCAAGCGCGCCAAAGTCGTTGCGACCGTCCCTGACCTGGCGTCGAGCAAGTCCTTATCAAGCTGATTAGTTATCGGCCCGCTTGAATCAGGTGCACCTTGTGAAACCTTCAGTGCATCAGGCGTATGTCGGTAAAGAACTGGATGACGTGTACGCCACTGCAAGACAGAACCAAACCCACCATAACCCCAGTTGTAGAGCCAGGGAGCATCCCCGGGAACCGTCATGATGCGAGCGTTTCCCTCCTGCTTATCGAACCACGAACCCGCTTCATCAACATAGGGCGGAATATGAGCATGGTTGGGAGTAAGAAATGCACGCTCGTCAGCGGTCGCAAATCCATGACCGAGGGCAATCGGATAGGCATATACGGGCCCAACCACAATTGCGATACCCACCGCAAGCGCAGTTGAAGCCCGCCTTAGCTGGTCGTTCCTAATTTGACGCGCATAAGTGAATACGCGCACAACAACGCCCGCAACGATTGGTGTCGCCAAGCCTATGAGGACCGCATACCCAATAACGGTCCAGAGCATGAACTTGAACCATGGACTCCGAACAATCCAACCACCCGGCACATTTTCGAATGCCCACGCGTAAGCACCACCCCACGGCGCATTCAAACCAGCACTCAACACCACACCGAGTCCGGCAAGCATGACAAACGAACCCTTCGATATGCCGCGTCCCCATAAGGCGCCCACGAGGACGAGTCCCGTCAGGCCATAGCCCAGCACGATGAAGAGTGGGTTCTCGACGAACGTTGCAGAAAACGTGCGATATGGATCAACCAAACCTTGGTAAAAAGTCCAATCGCCCAATATTCGTACGACGTTCGAAAGCGGGGTATACAAGCTTTGGCCCTCAAGAAATTGGACACTTATCTGTTTGAACGTCGCGATGTCATCACCAGAAGCCGCACGTGAAACACCACCAACCATTGGGGCAATCCAGAAGAGATTGATGATGCCCCATACAACAGCTGTCCCCATCCCGGCGACTACAACGCGCGCGGCCCGAGACCATTCACCCCGCACCGAACACTTGACCAGGAATACAACAAACACAATTGGGAGAACAGCAGCCACCGCGAGCATCTCTGTAATGTTGTTACCCATTGGAGCTGCGGCTAACGACACGAGTGCCGTAGCAACCGCTGCCCTCAGGTATCCACCATCCTGTTGGAAGGTCCGAATCCAAATCCCCAGCGCGAAAGGCAGGATGGCCACACCCGCGATCAAGGGCTCTTTATATCCCATCCAATTAGACAGAATCCACAAATTGAACATGTAGAAGAACACAGCGGTCAAGCACGATGCCCTTGCATATGGACCGCGAACAATCGCCCGCATTAACCAATACATTCCTAGACCAGGCAAGGTAAACCACACAACGAATTGCGCAGCCTGGCCTACAACAACGGACGCGCCGAAATGCTGCAATAACGCTGCGATAACCAGGGTCACGAAGCGTCCCGAATCAAGAATACGCTCAGCGCCTAAACCCAATTCCTCGTTCCATGTGAACCAGAAGATCCCGAACTCATGCCAATTAGGCGGCAACATAAGGTCCTCGGTCTTCAACACAACGAACTCACGAAACCAAAGCAGCGGAATCATCCCGAGCAATAGGACCACTGCGACGTCTTGCACGCTTGGGTTGTGAGACAAGCCGAAAAAGAAAAAGGCCCGTCGATCCTTCCTCAAGAACCGCCAGACCTGAAAAACCTGGAATGCCATCTCTTAGAACGTAGGGCTGGAATGAGGGCGAACACGAAACCAGACCACGAGAGCAACCGCAACGACGAAAATGATTCCAAGCGATATGAGACTGATAGCTGCGCCACGCACAAATGCATCCTGTGGTCCGAACCGTATAACAACCTCGTAAACCCCAGCAGCGGGAAGCTCGTATCCGTTAGCAAACCCATTCACTGTGTGGTGAGAAAGCTCATGCCCGCCCGCCGTCGCGATCCACCGGGGATCAAACGATTCTCCAAAGACGAGCACAGCCGGACCCTCAATCGTTACTCTTGCAGACATTGAGGTCGGTGTTCGCTCATGAACAGTCACAATTGGTTCTGCGCCCGAGACCTCACTAGCGCGCACGGGAGACAGCCGAAAGGCGTAATGCTCAGTGCCCTGCTGATCAACCTGAATCAGGTGGGGGCCTGCGTCAAGGTCGATGATTGTCGAAAAGGTAGGCTCCCCGAGTACATCAGCAGCTTGCAACTCGACGTCCTGGCCATTGACCTCGATCCGTTCGAGTGGCCGTACTGCCTCAAGACCGTATGGGCGGACCTCAAACGCATACCTACCCCCAAACGGCACATGCATCTTAGTCACATATCGAAGGTTTCCTGCCTGCACCGAGCCCTCGCGAAGACCGAACGAGAGTTGGCGGTTACCAACGACGGTACCCCCATATGGGGTATACAGACGGAGTTTGTTAACACCCGGAGGAATCTGAACATCTTGGAGCACAACATCCGTAGCCTGTCCTGCAGTAATCCGTCCAAGGAATAACTGTTTCTCTCCTAGATAGATGTACAAATCCCGTGCGGTTTCGTGCGACCGAACAGTGAGTAAGACATTTGTCCCAAGCAATTCATCGTCACTATTGATAATGGTGAACGCGTCAGGAGCGTTGCTGGTCTCCGTCCATCGCCACTGCGCACCATCCTCAAGCATCTCGGGATCCGAGAATGGTTCCCCCTGAACAATCTGTATGGGAAGCCCATCGCCCGGTTGGAGTTGAACTTTCCCGCTTTGCTCGGTCGTCGCGACCAAAACAGCAGACAAACGTCCATCCGACAACCGCTCATCAATCAATTGTTGCCGAACATCCAAAACTTCTTGTGGCACCACGGCAATCTCCGCCAAGACCGTCTCGTCAAGAGCACCGTCGAGTATGTGGCTTCCGCTTGAGAGATCGCGTTCGCCCAGGTCAATCCAGAATGGGCTACCCACCAAGTTCGGACGCTCAAGATTCAGAGAAACACCGTCGAGCGACAACGTGCCCGATGGAAAAACATCAGGATCACGTGATCGGAGTAAAAGCCTGTACTTCTGAGACGAATCGACCGTGAACGAGACCGGACGACCTGGCGCCGGAAGCGGGTGACGAAACGAGCTCGGTAGCGTATCCAACATGAGTTGGAGTGACGTGCTGTTAAAGAAAACCACACCACCAAGAGACTCCATAGCAAGAGCCGATTCGAGCGCATCCGGCTTCTCCTGATCGGAAAAGATTAACGCCGGCCAATCAAGCAACGGGGAACCCACAAGCGGCGGTAACGCATGAACTCCACCACTTACAACCCAAGCCTGGGGCGCGACGAAAATACGAGGCAGACGTGCTTGAGTGGCATACACATCCCACGGCCCAAATGACTGAACCGGTGTCACGCCAAACTGTAAGGCTAGGCGCTCACGTATCCATTCAGGTCCATCGATATCCCCGCCATACAACCAATATTTCACGTCCGTCGCATGATTGAGATACCCCACACTCATTAGCTTAAAAATCTCATCAGAACGTCGAGTGCTACCACGATAGATGGAACGGTAAGCCACCTCATTGAGATCAGCATTCGTAGGAGCAACTAAGGATCCGAACGCGGCGGAGAACGAATATACGACCGGTGTAGTGCCCAGCTGAACCAGCGACGGAGCAAAGCCGTTGTATCCCCATTCGGTAGCCCAGACGGTAGTTTCCGGCAACATTGCCACTCGCTGACCATCGCCCTGTGAAGAGAACCACTTGACACCCTCAGGTACTGCTGACGGCATCCGCACGTGATTATGAGGAAGAAACTGACGGGCTTCGGCAGGTAAAAACATGGTTCCAGTAGTGACTGGATAGGCGTACATGAGATTTGCCCCAACAACAAGGAGCGGTACAGAAACAAGAACCCCATTAGCAACCCAGCGCCTACCTACCCGAGTCGAGAACACACGTCCAACCCAACTTGCAAGAGAAGCCGAGCCTATGCCGATAAGGACGCCGTATCCCAGTGTCGTGATCAGCGTGAACTTGAACCACGGACTCCGAACAATCCAAAAACCAGGAACGTGATCAACCAACCAGAGATACACAGAACCCATCGGTGGGTGCGTTCCCATGCTTAGCAAAAGCCCACCAACCGCGGCGATGGTGAATAGAGGCCGAAGTCGCGGTCCAGGCCCAATTGCCCCAATCAAAGCTAACACCGGCGCTATCCAGGACAGTCCAACAAGTCCAACATTCGTACGGAAGGCCTCAGACCACGGCCGGTATGGCTCCTGCCATCCTTGATACCAAGTCCAGTCGCCTTGAAACCGCAGAACGTTGGTAAACGACGTTGAACTAGACAGCCCGGTCAACCATTTTGAAGCGAGTTCGGCCGTTGCGGTGACCTCAGCACCTCCCACACCACGAAGTTGCTCGACAAAAGGGAATATCCAGAATGCGTTCAGCGGTAGCGCAACACCAAGACACAGCCCCACCGTGCTGCCCATGCGACGTGCGAGCACAGGCCGATGCCACACCCCACAGACGTACCCATAGGCAAGCACAAAGACTATAAGTGTCCCCATAAAGACTAGAACCATGGGCGGATTCACACCCACAAGTGAAGCCACGATCGATAGAGGAACCAGAATCAACACACACCATCTTCGACGGACTCGACCATCAAATGTGCGGATGAGCAGAGCAATTAGTGCAGGGAGCGTCGTCTGTGCCGCTAACACGGCCACGTTAAAACCGACCCACACGTTCTCCTGGAACAGATTGAACATGTAGAAACTCGCAGCAACAAGAGCAGCAACCTGACACCGCAGTGTCCACCCATCTCGACCCAAAATGGCTCGTACCAGCGCATACATCGCAAAGCCAGGCAAACTGAACAGCGCCACAGCAATCAAACGCTGAGTAAGCGCAGCACTCACCCCTAACCATTGAAGAAAAGCCTGAGGAACAAACACTGCAAGCATGGTGTGAGCGACGTTGTAGTGCGTCCCGGTGTTGAGCAATGGATTCCATGAATGCAACGCGAGGGGAAGCTGCGCAGGCACGCGCGGAAGCGCGTTGTCATCAGAGAGTAGAGCAACGTCTAATGGAGCCCACAAAAGCGGCGCCAGTCCTAACAATCCAATAAATATAGGAACCCACCCGCCACGTCGAATCCATCTGGCAAAAGCACGTCCGCCCGTGATCTGCCAAGCTGACTTCAACGGCGCAACTCGTCCAACATCCCGCCGAGAATTCCAGCTGCGAGAAGTGAAACCGATGCCGCACCCATCGTTTGGGCTAAAGCCTCTTGCCCCCAAACCTTAGGAGCAAGAGCGGCCAATAACATCGCAAGAGACAACCCAATTGCCGGTCGCCACCATATGCCGGGCCTCCAAAGTTCAGACCTTTTCACTCCTAACAAGCGAGCATTACCCCACCGCATACCAACATGCACCGTGACAGCAATCACGACCGCAATCCACGGAATCGCTAAGGCAGCACTCCAATAACCATCAAAAATCTCCGTCCGAACAGGCCTTAGTGTCCCCGAGACGAAAGTGGCCGTACCGACGACCAAGGCCATGCCCCATAGGACCGCTGCCAGGCCAGCGACTGCTATAAGACGCTGCATCGAAGTCTTCTTATGTCCGGGAAGATGCCTCGACCCAATGACCATCCATGAGAATGCGCCTACCAAAGCAATGGATGCCCCAAGGTAAGCAACAAATACAGGTGGATTCTCCGCCAGAAGATCGCGAAGCAAACCCGGGGTGGAAACGGTCACCACAGGCACCACATTCACACGAACTAACTCGGGCGAGGGTGCACCGTTAACCGCCACACCACCAGCTGGCAGATTGCCTCGATCCGTTGCATAAACAATAGCTTGCCCAGAACTCCCGGGCGCTAATCCGATTTCGAGCATGAGTCCCAACGTTTCATTCTGTGTAAGTGGAGGCCACAAACCGCTCGAAATCTTCTGTTCTCCACCTTGATCTACGAGAACGGCAGCCTCCCTCAATATCTCGCGTGCCCCCTCCGCTTTACGCAGTCGAAGTACAAATTCGACGGGCTCGTCACGAGTGAATTGAGGTTTCACGGATACTCGGAATCCTCGAAAAACCCCCAATGGCGGATTGATGATCTGAGTTACTGTCTGTCCCGCCCTCAGACGAAACACCTCGCCGGATGAGGATGGAATCGTCCAAAGATCAAATGTTCGCTCAACCTGGCCAACCGTAAAAATCATCGCCACGACTAAGCCAATCACTAGCGACAAGACCACCGACGATCTGAGAGATGAACTAGTGCCAAGACGTGGCCCACGGGAATTGGACGAGGTCACACGCGACATCTAAGCACGCCACCTGAGTGCAGCACCAACAACAAGGGCTAGCGACATGGAAGAAATTACGATGCTCGAAAGTAGCAGGGTCTGGTCAGCGAGAGGCTGAGCCGTGAATTTGATGTCAACGATATGCGGGCCTTCAGCCTCGATCAACCAGCCATTCATATACCCAAACACCTCGACATGGCGCTCGACTTCACGTCCATCAATCCGCGCCGTCCACCGTGGATCATAGAGTTCGCTCATGATCAGCACATAGGGCTTTTCACTGCTCGCAGTTACACGGTAATGCGTCGGGTTTACATGTTCCGTCCGGAGACCACCGACGTGTCCTGGTGCAGGATCGAGCTTCGGACCAATAAACACAGGAAGAGCGACACCATCACGTTGGTCAATTTCAAGCGTGTGTTTACCGCGGTCGAGCCATACCGTACCCCGTGCAACAGAACGTCCCGCAGGAGCCCAAAGATTTGGCAGCAGATCGTGACCGTCGAGCCGAAGAGAGCGAAGAGCGGCCCTCGGATTACTCATCCCATCAGCATCAGTGCCCACGATAACGGCTATTCGGTAAACGCCATCCTTAAGAGCTTCAAAGACACGCTTGCGCTGAAGCGCACCCGCCTTCATAGGGAACATAAAGTCAAAACTCACAAATTGGCGCCCGGGAAGTTCCGTTTCTGGATCCGGTGAATATAGGTTGATCGAGTTCGATCCTGGTTCAAGCGCTATGCCTTCGATAACCAAAACCTCTGTTTCACCAGGCGGAACAAGAAAAATACCAGAGGCAGCCATCCTCCCAGCTGCGGAATCGTTTTTCGTTCGAACCCACAACGACCGGAGTTCGTCGATTGACCGCACGCGCAAAGCGAGAGCAACCGACCACACCTCATCTTGTGGGTTTTCAATAACAATGTTTTCGGTGCCCTTATGGACACCAGCAATCCGCATCCAGCCTTCATCCGCATCATCCGGCAACACATCAGACCATCCAAATTTACGAGTCACAAGCGCGGCATCAAGATCAGAACCTACATCTTCCGCACGGGCTTTCAAGAAGGCGCGCCATTGGGTCACGCCACCTGTTAAGACCTGATCACGAGCGAGTTCATCCTGCATCTGTTGACGCTCTTGTTGTGAGACAGGCAACACTCGTAACGACTCGGGACCACTAACGGGTCTCGGAAGAGCGATCGTCGACAATCCTGCCGGCAATTTTGAAGTGCCAACCAGTCGCCAAGACCCGCTGGATTGCAAGCTATAGGACGGGGGGATATCAGGCTTGCTTCCGTTAATTAGCATCAACTCATCGCGTGTCTGTAGTCGACGAACACTTCCTTGGAAGCGAAGTCGCTCTTCGGACCTCAAAAGAGGATCTTGGTCATCATTTTGAGCGACCCAGAATTCGTAGATCCCAGGCACTGTACGTACGAATGTCACATGGTCGACCCCGGGCGGTATCTCAAGGACATCCCGTTGTGCGCGCAAGCGAAGGAAGGCCTCCGTTTCAGCACCGAACGATAGGATCGAAAGGTCCTTGGACATATTGTTCACGAGAAACCACGCATCCTCTGGATCAAGACGTGGGGTTAGAACTACAGCAGCACCAGCTTCACTTGCAAGTTCACTAAGCGGCGGAAGAGCATCCAAGCCAAACGGTGCTAAATAGAGCGTCCGTGTCGTCCAAATTCGTGGCTTTTCCTGCGGCACTCGGAAGAATCGGAGCGAACCAAACGTCCGCTCCAGCTTCAACCCCTGCCGCTCCAAAAGAAGAGCAACATCCTCCACAAGCACCGCTGGAGGACCAAAATATCTATTGTTGATATCGTCTTGCTGCATCACGTACCGAATCCCTGTTTGTTGCAGCATTGTGATCGCAGTCTGTCCCTGGCCACGAAGGAGTGCTTTATATATGGCCGCAGATGCCTCGGGTGGATCCCGAAGCGTCATAATTGGCTGCTGGGACATAAGTTCACCCAGCGGCGTTAGATACGACGTAAAACCCCAATCAGTTGTCATACGGTTCGCAGGCGGAAACGACAGAACCCGAAATTCACCCGGTTGTTCAGCTAGCCAGTCCGCAGCTTCATGGAGCGAGTCAGGCAATTCAACAACCTGACCTGGTAATGGAGACTCCGAAGTACTGACGCGAAAAATGTCACCTCGAACAAGCGGCGCTGCAAACAGAAGCGTCGAGCTTAGAATCACCACTGGGCCAAGCGCGTTTACCAACCACGACACGCGACCCGAGCTCACGCGCCGTGCCCAGGATCCAAATGGAGAATTCGAAAGCCAATCACTAACAGCAGCGATGCCAAATCCAGCTAGCGGTGCAGCACCCAACACAGTCAGCGCTGTCGCCTTGTACCACGGGCTTCGAAGAACCCAAAAACCGGGTACGTTATCCCAAGCCCACGAAAAAATAAATCCAGATGGCCCATTCACTCCCATGCTTATGAACAAGCCAAGCGCACCAACGAAGCCAAGAACAAGAAGCCGCCGGTCACGAGTAGTCACAAGTCCAACAAGAGCTAGACCAATTGGCAGGACACTCGCCAGGATCGCCGGCGGTGCAGCCAGCAACGTTGGGGCATGGGGCACATAAGGCGTTGAGTTAAAAGCTCCGTACCAAACCCAGTGACCCTGCAACCGAAGCACGTTCAGAGCCGGTGTGCTGGCGGAAAGGGCCACTAGCTGCGTGAGCGCAGACCCCCTGGTACCTGCAAGCTTAAAGATCTCACTCGGGCCAGCTGTAAGGAGACCAACAACTTGGGGGGCAAGCCAGTAGACGTTGGCCAACAGTACAAGCACCAAAGCCAGTACGGAAAACCGTATAGCCCACCAAGCTTGCGCTGACTTGCGTGTTGCAAACCGATGCACGATATAGAGCAAAAGATAAATAGGGATCGGGAGAACGGCTACAAGCGCCATGGGTGGATTGCTCGCAACGCCCGAGCCAATCACTGATGCAAGTGCCATCTGTCCTGCCGAAGTCCAGAGCGAACCATTGCGAACCGCTTGGATCGCCAAACCGAGCATCAGTGGTAACGCAACGTAAGCGCTCAGATTCGCGATATTGACGCCCTGCCACATCGGTTCCTGATAGAAATTAAAGAGGTAGATCAACACGGCGCCAGTGCGGACTAGCTCTCGGGAACTCAGCCGACCAACGAGAAAATACATCGCGAGACCGGCAGCCATAAACCAGGTCGTGAATTGCAACCGTTGAGCAAACTCGATCGAAAAACCAAGTTCGCGGAACAGCGCAGGCCAAAACAAGAAGAAAACGGCCGGCAACCTATCATCTGGGCTAGCACCCAACCCAGCATCGGGAGCCCACGTACTAAAGAAACCAAGCCAGCGCTCAAGGGTTAGAGGGAGAAGAAAATCCTCGGATTTCGCTACGAGTCCGGGTTCCATCCAGAACATCGGTAGCAGTCCAGCAACAATTGCAAGGGAAAGACCCCAGCGCGATGTAAGAGCACGTAGAACAATCACAGCTATACGGGGATCAAGGTGAGCCGCTCACGCATCTGCGCTAGCCTACTACCTGAATTTCAGCGGACGGGTCTTTACGAGGAGAGTACAACTCCTGACCAGACCCTATCCCTTGATTATTGATCCGTTTCATCACAACACTGAATCACTCATGAGGTATACCGTGTCACAGACTCTTGGCAAGTGCCACATTTGCAGCCGCGAGGCCTGGAAAACAACGCCTCTCCGTCCCGAGTCTCCATACAAGCAGGCTGAACAATTTCATATTCTCCGATGCACCGAATGTGGTGTTTACGCAACCTATCCACGTCCGAGTGACGACGAACTGTGGCAGTACTACAAGTCTGACAGCTATTACGCCACGAACGAGGCCTCGAGTGGTGGGCAGGTCGGGGAATGGCAGTCAACTATTCCCCGTGACCGATGGGTCGATAGGCTACGCACCTCGGTAAGGCGCTTGGTCGTCCACCGATACTACGGTGCCAACAGGGTGCAACGCGAACCCTATTCTTTTCTGGCAGCTTTAATTGGACGCAGAAGATTCGGATGGACACCGAATGGCCTCGTGCCTGGTCGCTTGCTTGACGTCGGATCAGGTGACGGCGTTTTGCTGCTCGATCGTGAAGGGCTCGGTTGGAGCGCGATCGGCCTTGAAGGATCCGCTCAGGCTGCAACAAATGCAGCTAACCTCGGTATTGCCGTCCGAGTTGGTCAATTAACCGATCAACTATTTGATCCTCAAGTATTCGATGTCGTTCGACTCTGGAGCGTACTTGAGCACGTGAGTGACCCCTTATCTTCAATACGCGAGGTCTTTCGAGTTCTGCAGCCGGGTGGGTGGACTATTATTCAAGTCCCCAATGCTGGAGGGTTTGCTGCACGGGTGTTCCGATCTCGTTGGTCGGGATGGCACGTACCAATACACCTCTGGCACTTCACACACACCAGCCTGTATCGATTGCTAAAAAGTGCTGGCTTTGAATCAATAAGCGTTCACTACGCCTCGGTAGGCACCTTAGCCCTGACATTAGGCGTCAACGGCAACACCACAGGCCGACTTGCAGTAGCCGTCGCCGACCTGGGACTCGATATAGCAGGCGCCGGAGATACGCTGTTGATATTCGCTCGACGCCCGGTCCAACAATCCCACGCTACCAAGCCGAATGTTGAGTGAAATCACAATATTGATACGGAAACAACCATGAAAGCGCATCCTCTATCGGCAATCTTCCTTCACTAGTTTTTATGATTCCCCTATCAAGGGCTTGAGTAACCTGGATGGCACCCAAAACCAGTGCCGCGAGTCCTTCGTTGGAGAATTCGATCGTTGTGTTCTCCGGTAACGGTGGCACAAGGCGTGCATCATCTCCATAAACCTCCACACCAACCTGTGCGTTACCACGAATCAACGTCACTTTCGGAGAATTTAGACCCATCGCAGCTGCTCGCACCCGATATGTTGGAAGAAGGGCTCTCATCAGTCGTCGCAACGACGGGACATAAACAAGATTCTCACCGCCGCGAGAACGCCACATCAAGTCGGGCATCCACTGAACTAACGGTGACGATGGTGAAGCATGGATTTCGATATCTGGAAAGCCCGCAGCAGCGGCCGCCGCCGCAACAAATTCTGATGGATCTTCCTGTGTGTCAAACAAAACCGAACTGACCGATGGAAGTTCGCCGTCCAAGCGAATGCGTACGGCAGCACAGGGACGACCCTGTCGTTTGACCAGATACCACGGCCAATCAATTGATTGATCATAGTCTCGATCCTGTACAGCACCCGTAGTGAAAGCATAGACACGACGAAGCCGCATGAGTTCAGCAGTGTTTGTTTTCGTCAACATAACCGCGGAGAGCCCATCATTCGGACGTGTTGGTTTCCACTCTGCCACGAGTCTATCCTGCACACGCTCGAAGCCCCGTCGCCGATACATCTCATACGCAACACCTCTGTCGGGATGCGCAGTCAATGACACCATAGCCAGGCGTCGCTCATTCGCGAATCTGAGCGCCTCATCGAGCAACCGTCGACCAATCCCTTCGCCACGATGTTCCTCAGGAACAACAACCTGTCCGATCGTCCCCGTCCGAATACGCGCATCACCAGTTAGGAATCTTCGAAGTGCGAGCATCGAATGGCCACACACAAATCCTTTCCGTTCAGCAACAGTGATTGATCCATCAGTAACGCCTTCGTCATCGAACTTGCTCGTATACCGTTCGGCTGTCGTCCAGCCCAAAGGTTCGAGCATCGAAACACACGACGGATCATCGCCAGCTGCCCACGAACGAACTATCACTTCGCCAGATTCACCCTTAACTGATTGACCGTGCCAGTGTCTACGAAGAAATTCTTCACCCGTAAGAGTCTGGCCACCGTATCCAATCTCCAACAACTCAATCAACATCCCGTCGCCGGCGCGTACAACTAGTCGTTCATCGACCTGAGAAATAACTCCAACAGGACTTTCTTTGTCTCGCGTATCCTGCGAAATATCTACTTTCCAAATCCATAACCGTTCGCCCAAATACGTTGTGTATGCACCATCAAGAGGCCACGTTAAAGCTCGCACCACATCTACGATGGAGCGAGCGTTCTGCGTCCAATCCACGTTATTGCGTCGAGGTGTGTGCCGTGTGTAGGGTTCTGTAATACCGTCCATAGGCTTTCCAGGAAACTCCCCTGCACTGATCATTGCCAAGAACTCGTCACGAAAAACCTCTTGGACTAAGTCAGCAACTCGATCGTAAAGCTTGATCCCAGTGTCATCCGGAGCAACGCCGATAGCCCGACGCAACACAATTTCGCCAGCATCGACCCGTTCGACCATGTGATGGATCGTAATTACAACTTCCTTCACACCATCCATAAGTGCCCATATGAGCACCCCCGAACCGCGATACGCAGGTAAAAGCGAGGGATGCACATTCAACGCACCGACCCTCGGTAAGTTCAGCATTCGGGCCTGTAGCACCTGGTTGTAGAACACCGACAACACCAGATCTGGCTCAAAATCGGAAGCGACTCGGAAAAAAGAATCGCTATTTACGTCTTCAGGTTGGGCGTTGGGAATCTCGTGATCTTGTGCCCATTGATGAAGTGATTGGTGCCATGGCGGAATTACCGTATCGGGCGGAGACACGACAAACAGTTCATGTTCACCTGTTGCCAACATCTCCTCAGCGGCCAAGATGCTTGGACGTTGATTCCCCATCATTAATATCTTCATATTTGTATCACTTGAACCCAATCTCGCCGAGGACGGCTCTACGCATCTCCACGGAAATACTCGATGGTTCGAGCCATCCCTTCATCTATCGATGTTGTCGCTTCCCAGCCCGTGGCGTTACGAATTCGGGTCAGATCTGGAACACGACGTGGAATATCCTCATAACTTGATCCGAAGACCGACTCATAACTCACCTGCTCAATCGGCACGTCGAATCCGCCCACCCGTTGAATGATCTGCGCCAATTCAAGAATCGTATATTCTTCATCAGTGCCAACATTAAACACTTGATTCCGAGCCGATGGGTTAAGCGCACTCTCTACGATTCCGCAAGCCGCATCTTCGATGTAACAAAACGTGCGAGTTTGACTTCCATCCCCATGAACCTGTACCGGTTGCCCTGAAAGGAATCGGTCGAGAAATACAGTAACCACACGACCAGCACCCAACGCATCCAAACGCGGACCATAGAAGTTAAAGGGCCGATCAATAACAAATTCCAGCCCGTTAGCCTCATGATTAGCCAAGATGTAGTGCTCGACCGCGGCCTTGGCCGTCGAATAACTCCACCGATTGATCGACGTAGATCCCAGCACACGATCCGCATCTTCCGACCACGGCACATTAGGATTACGCCCATAGACTTCTGATGTAGATGTAAAAACGAGCATTCGCTTCAATCGCGCTGTGATCTCAACAACTCGAAGACCAGCGATGAGATCTAAGTTAAGCGTGTGCAAAGGATCACGCACGTAGACTTTTGGATCTGCTACTGCAGCCAAGTGATAAACGAGATCGGAATCCTTGATTTCGGCTTCCATAAGATCGACATCCAAGACGGACCCACTCACAAACCGGAACTTTTCATGAGAAGCCAAATGAGAGACTTTTGATCCATCCGTCAGATCTAGCGCCGTAACCTCGTCACCGCGAGCGATATGTTCATCACAAACAAATGAACCCAAGAACCCGGCACCACCCGTAACAAGAACCTTCATGCCCCCCCCTCATCTACGGCGCGAACGTCGACCAGGCTGAACGAACCCGCCTGGGCTCGTATCGGAGCCCCTTTAATTCCTATCTCATCACAGCCCACGTATGACTCGTTGACCAACACATGATCGACGTCATACTTACGAAGGATTTCTGCTAATGGAGAATCAAGAACTGGCCAGATGCCCTGATAATGATGCATATGGCCAAACGAACTGTCCGTACTGAACACTCGCGCCTTCGTGAAGTAAAGCGCGAAGTCAGCCAAGAAAAGCGGGAACGTGATCAAGTTTGGACTCGGAGTAATCGTGTTCACTGCCTCCAAAACTTCTCTTAGCTCCGGCGTCAAAGAACGACTCTTGTCCTTCGCCACTACTTGCTGCTGTAAAAACAACGCTGGGAGTAAACCGCCGAAAATAGCGACAACCCCAAACACCAACCAAGGTAACCAACTTAAGTTTGCCTGCACCGTGGTCAACGATGCCGCGACGGCCAGCGCTGTGGGGAAGGCAGCATATTCGCCATATCGTTCACCCTCGCCCAGCCACTCCACGTAACGAATCTGACGGATAAGCACTCCAGTTATGAGCAGAGCCAACGCCCATACGAGCACAAACGACAGCTGAAGATCCCAGATCGAAGACCCCAACAGCCCAAACCCCAACCCACGATCAAGCGCGACAACGATCGGAAAGAGCACAAACGCGTTGCCCGCAAATACCGCGATAAACGGCGCGCTACGGACAAGTTGGTAAATACGAAACACCGGATCACCGCTCCGCTCAGCCTTGTCTGGCAACCCACGGAATTGGTGCGCGTACCGGTTATGGATGTTCCGTCGCCACCACCACAACATAGCCAAATGGCCTGTGAAGACACGCCAGTAAAAGCCACCAGATACAACTATCGCCATCAGCCATGATCCGATAAAAACCAACATGTAGTACGGAGTCTGAAACCAAAGAGACAACACAACCGTGATCGCAAGCAGTGCTTGAAGAGCCATTCGGTGTGTCAGAAACAGCATGGTCCCAACAGCCACCGAGACAAGAACAAGCGCCCAGGCACCTGAGCTGTGGAAGGCAAGGTAGGAAATCATGAGCAATGTAAACATCAGTGACGCTAGAGACCTCGTCGAGAGGTTTGAGTTCTCCATCACGATCAGAGGGGCTAACGCGTAGGCTACCTGTGCCACCATCGCTGCCCAGATTTCCCCGGTCAGTTGATAGGCCACACAAAAGAGAACCACGTTATGGACAGCGTCAATTACAGGGCTGAGAAACCATTGCGAAGAGTCGAGTGCCGCCTTTGGGATCCATGAGAGTAGGATTCGGAGCAACGGTGGGTAA
This sequence comes from uncultured Chloroflexota bacterium, assembly GCA_964422795.1. Taxonomy (GTDB): domain Bacteria; phylum Chloroflexota; class UBA11872; order UBA11872; family UBA11872; genus UBA11872. The sequence continues at coordinate 8,613 of CAYRCL010000054.1, read as the reverse complement.
TCAGAACGTTCGGGTATTAGATACCGATCAAAATCCTGAACCTCACCCCTGCGTCGACGCCGATAGTGCTCAGCCACTGCCAAATGTCGCCACGTATCAATCCCAAAATAGCGATTGCGCAGGCGAGGTCTCACCTGAAACACAAAGGATGCAACCACCACGGGCAACGCCCACAATATGTCCATCAATCTGATTGTCTGCCGGTTATTCGCAAGTCAAACGGTACGATGCTAGAAACTCCATGCCGTTGCATTTACGTAAGAATCGTAACGCAGTGTCATGAGACTGGTTGAACATCCACCAATAGGCGGCAGATCTAACAGTGACAGACTCACGTGCATATGCCCTCCTTTCCACCATCGTTCTCGCAATCGTTGTCACAGGATTCGTCCTCCATGTCCGTGAATTCGATACAACAACCGAGCGCCCTCGATCGGTGTTCACCTTCGGCCCTGTAGTTGGTTCCGTCTACCAACATCTTAAAAACCCGGGGCTATTCCTTACACGGGTCGACGTTAGTCTCAATGCAAGTCATCCCAACTCCTCAAGCATTCCGACGAATCTACGGCTGCTAGACGAGTCGGGCCGTGTTCTAGCCGAGACAAAAGTCGATGTACGCTCGGCTAATACACCCGGTATATATTCGCTGACCTTCCCACCACTCACGAACCAATTCACCACGTATCTCGATCTGGAAATCCAACGGGCTGAGGAATCGATCGGTGACCTTTTAATACCTATTCACATCGGTCAGCTTCCAGGGAGACGTGGTGTTACAGACCATGATGGGACCATCCAGAAGGATTGGGCGATCCATGTCAAACTTTTTCGCACGTTACGCCCGATAGCGTACGCGAAGGAGATCTGGACCAATGACTGGCCAACGGCTATCGGTGCTGTTGCTGCCATGTTCCTCGTAGCTGTCACTGCAGCAGCAGGCTTCCGTTACGGCGGTGCATCAACATATCCTGCAACGTTGCTAGGAATCTCCGTAACCGTTGGCATCGTTTGGATAGGCTTCGCCATCCTTCCGGCCACCTAAGCTACCCGTTCCCGTCGCACCTCAAGAAGAGTCTCGATGCCCAAATACACACAGGCCAAACTCAACGTTATGACCAGAATTGATGCGACATGAACCAATCCGGAACCAAGGATTACCATCGCGATCACCATCGTAAGCGCCCCTGCAACCATCAGAGTCCATATACGCAGTCGTCCAGCCCCTATCAAAATCTGGGCCATGGTGAACGTTACCGCCAACAAGGATCCGGCCACCACATATAGCGTCATAACCACTAGGTCTAGTGTGTATTCATCACCAAAGATCAAATCAAAGATCTGGGAAGCGAATAGCAGCAACACCAACGCTGTCACAAGCACAATACCCAAGATTAGCCCTACGCTCATCAATAAAATCGGGAGCACTTTCCCCCCTTGAGCCATCGCTCGAATCGTGTGCGGCAAAACCACTGTTGCCACTGGAGATGCAACGAAAAACAGTGACCGTCCGATCAGTGCCATTGCTGAGTAACTTGCCGCGTCCCCGGATGAGAATGCGTTATTCACAACGAGGATGTCCGCATTAAACATTGCAGCCAGCGCCAATGAAATCACCATGATTCGTGACTGGTCAGGAACCTCGGGAACATCTGCATTGGCTTTAGGAGCGGATGATGAGACCGAAGGCGCCACTGCACGCAACACCAATACTCCGGCCATTAGTGCAATTGCAGCACCAAATGCCGACCCGCCTACAGCTCCAGCCGCCCCAAGCCCAACCAAAACCATTACGACAGCAAACACGAGACGACCACTCGTCTCACCAACTGTAATGGCGCCTAGCACGGTAAATGCACTCACGCCGGCCAAGCTACCCTTGACAACCGCTAGAGCCATAATGACCACAAGGGCTATGGCAACGGCCAAGATACTTGCCGGCGATTCGATCTTGAGAAAGTCTGCCAACCACGGACTCGCTATAGCCAGGACGATCCCGACAGCACCTGCCACAGCTCCAACACGTAACAGCGCCCGTACAAGCCAGCGCCGCATCCCAACAACATCCCCGCGTACATACAACTCACCGGTCATCTTCACTGCCAAGGTATTCACCGCTCCGCTAGGCACTGCCAACAGCGTCAACAATGCCAAGACAACAAACGTGTCAGTCCATACTGTCGCTGTCATCATCCGTGCCATAACGAACTGAAATGCCGTCGCCACAGCGTTGGCAAACGTTGTGAATGCGATCATTACAACTTGGTCACGCAGCAAGCTGTCACGTCTCACTCTTGATTCACCAAATACACGCGCATGACGGACAGAGCCTCATCTCAGACTCGTTCATACTCTCGATAAAGCTTCAGGAAATACTTGAGACCAACACGATGCATTGCAATTCGCATCAGCTCGTGCTCGGACATGACCCGGACTTGCTTTTGGATATACGCTCGCTGTCGCCACGTTCCTCGAATCGATCGAACATTCCAACTAAGGGCACCCACAATAGCCCGGGCCTTGCTGCGTTGACCCCGTATCGAATAAATCACAGCCAATCCGACACAAATCGCGAGATGTACCGGCAACACGCGTACTAATGTCCATCCACCAAAATTCTTGATCATCGAATGTATCCGGTTCTTGAATGAGTGGTAACTGACGATATATGACTCTGCATCTCGAGACGTTCCAGCCAATAGATGCTGAACAACGGCAGTGGGCACGAGACACATACGATGGCCGGAGAGCCAAATCCTCCAACAAAGATCGGTTTCTTCAAAATACGACCAGTAATTTTCATCGAACACACCAATCTTCTCGAGCAGGGAAGACCGAAACATCATGCAAGCTCCCTTTGCAGCAAAGATATCTATAGGGTCTTCACCAAGATCATCGGGAGCCAGATAGCCACGGTGATAGAGCAGCCCGGTCCACGTCAACCAATCACCCACCGAATCCAGCCGTGTTGGATCCCGCATCCACTGTATTTTGGGCTGGCATCCGCCCACCGTTGGGTTGGCATCCATAAAACGTGTCATTTCAGACAGAAATTGGGGGTGGACACGGGTATCTGAATTGAGGAAGCAGACATACTCACCACGCGCGTTGTCGTACGCACGCATGTTCCCTCCCGCAAAACCAAGATTGTTTTCTAACTGGATTAGGCGAACACTCGGAAACACATCACGCACCATAGCCACCGAGCCGTCAGTCGAAGCGTTGTCAACAACTACGACCTCGAAACTTGGTTCAACCACTTTCCGGAGCGAAAGCAAGCAGTCCCTGAGCAAATCGCAGGTGTTGTAGTTCACGACTAACACCGATACACGTGGTGATGGAGCACGGTCACCGAATCGATCGGAACTCCACGACCTCAATTCGCCTTTCAGGTTCGCACCTGATGCCTAATGCACACAGAACCAACCACAAAACCCTTTCTCTGGAACAGCGGCCAATTACAGGTAGCTATAACCATCAACCTAAGTGCTTTGGTCCGAACACTTACACTCTGCCTCTCTCAGTGTCCCATGCATCGCTGAAATGCATCTGCACAAACCACCACAGGCTCGCTCTTCAATCGCGAGTGCCCTAACAGGCCTTGAACACATTGCTCGCAGGCAGGATGAGATCGCGGAACTCGTGATCCATTTCGCGTTACGGCTCGCACAGAACAGACCCAGCAACAATTGGATCCGCAGAGATTCTAAGCCCCGACAATCTGACAGAGTCGAGAAGGTTTGAAACAAACCGTTCAAAACTCATCGTCGCAGACGTTGCCTCGATGAGTCGCGCAACATCGCCACAAGACAACACGCGACGTGCCGATCGAATTTCAGCTTCACCTATGCTCGACTGCATACCGATCGAATCCTCTGCAACGAACCTCGCTACAATCCACGCCTGCGGCAATCGTTTCTCATGTGCAGGTAACCCGACAACCTCTCTTTTAACTCGTGCAGCTAACGGGTCAGCCAAGCCCAGTGAATCAACAATCCAGACGTCATTTCGCGATCCAAATCCGATCATACCGATAGCCTGATGAACACTCACAACTCGATCACTGAACGCTATTTTCGCGTCCAACCATGCTCTCGAATCCCAAAGATCACCCTCAAGAACAACCAAGCCTGGTTCGGTATCCACAAGCGAATTTAGGCGCCGTGCATCCTGCGCCCAAAACCAATCGGAATAATCGGACAAAGTCACCGGATTCAGACGCCCCGAGGAACGGGCCACATTGAACGCACGCTCATCAATCACACCCGGAACTGAGGACTCCCACCGTAACCATAGAGCACAGATCACAGCCCATAGCAAAATCGTCGCCGTCGGGACTACTGATACCCACGTTTGCCTTATCCGTCTCCATCCACCATCAAACGGGATAACGGCACTCAGCGGTCCCAACAAGACAAACGCGACCGGAAGCAACATGCGTGCATGCATAAAATCGCCTCCAAATCTGACCACCCAGATCCCATATATGAGCGCTGCTGCCACGTTCATGACCATGAGCAGAGTCAATCGACGCTCACCACGTCCCCATAATTTTTTCCAGACCACCATTCCGCCGAGCCAAACCACGATAGTCAGAGGAACCCATAAGAAATAGGTCGATACAAAATCCCCCACGTAGCTCACACCACGATCCCAGACCACCGCTCCCGCCTCCTTTGCAATAGCAGTGTTCGGAACCAAAGACCCGTAGTACCCCATACGAAAAACCTGGTATGCCACTGGCAAAGCGCCTGCATAAACAAATATCCGGACCATAGATCGCCATCCCAAAGGAACGGACAACAGAACTGCGCCTGCTAGAAAACCTATGCTAAACACTGCCAAATCGGGCCGGATTAATGGTCCAACTCCGATCAGTACAACAAGCCATGCCGGTGGCACTACGGTTTTCGATGACCCCGATAAATCACAGGAAGCACGCACCCTCCCGACACACACGAGTCCGTATATACACGAGCCGAGCCAACCGAATACAAGGCCGGTCTCAAGGCCAGAAGTCGCAAAGTCCCAAAATGCTGGGATAGAACACAGAGCAACAGCGCCCACCGGAAGAATGCCCCCACGTCCAGGCACGTGCTCATGAGATCGTTCAGCAACATGGCAACCAGCCCGCCCGACCAAGAAAACTCCGACAACAGACGCCATGAGTCCAACACTGACCGCGATCCACTCAATATCCAACCACGAGACTGCGCGATGCAAGCTTGCCAAAAGACCTACCCAAGCCGGGCTCGTAGACGCTTCCACTCGTTCGCCCAAGTTAAATACGGGCCCATCGCCAGCCACTAGATTACGGACGACACGAAAGTGGATGAATGCGTCCTCAGCTATCCAACGCCGCTGCCATCCCATCCAGACGAGACTTGCAAATGGAATCGTTAAGCCGACCACTGTAACCGCACGGTTCAAGACCCTCGCAGGTTCCTTATGTTTTCCCGATTCGGAAAAGTTCAAAACTGTGGTCGCTACCAGACCCGCACCGGTACAAGCTACGAGAAGAAACCCAAAATTTACGATCCATCCGATACGAGGATATTCGAGACCAAACGCAACAGGTCCTGGAGCCGAAGCATAGAAGTGCGCCGCACCCACATAGATTGCGCTCACCGCTGATCCAATCAGTAACAGGCCACCAGCAAGGTGTACTCCTCGGAAGTGCCGAGGTCGTCGGACCGACCCATCGCCTCCGAACACAACGGCCGAGCAAATGACCGCCACCGCTATGGCGACAGCCGCGAGCCCAACACCACCATCACGGGCAGCTTTCCCAAGCAGCGCATCGCCCACGACACGCCTGCCAAATCGAAACGTCACATCGTGGTGACTTTCCTTCTGATCTTGCCCAGCACTGGCAACAAACGGTCGACTGAATGCATAACGGTCACCCGTACTCATTCCTATTCCCAGGAAAGACCCAGGAGCGCTCACAGGTAACACTTCAAGGTCTATGACACGTTCGGAAGTACGTGTATGCATCGGAATATCAAAGCTGATTAAGCCCGGATCATGGCCGCCAATCACCGTCTGGCTGGACTCGAACAACAGTTGATTCGTTTCCACATTTCGGGCTCTAAGAATGACCGTTGAATGTTCCTCTGCTAAACCATCCACTTTGAGAAACAGTCCCAGTTGGTCAGCACCGAGGTTCGGAACACGTACTCGCTGACGAACAGGCTCAACGAACCCTCGGTAGAACGATGGCTCCGCGCTGTTCGAAGGTTCCTCTAGAACAACCGTTTCAGAGAAACCTAACGCGACCATCGCCCCAATATTCAGTAAGACAACAGTCGCCACGACCACGGTCCAAATAACCCGGCGTCTAATCACAACAAATCAGCACGAATCGCTGAGACATTCGGACACCAAACAAATTGACAGACGAAACAACTCGGAAGAACTGAGCACTGCTTCGCTTCTAATAATCTTGTAGTAGCAATTACGAGATCAGATCCAGCCCTTGAAGCCCAAGCCCAAACCGAGTTTCTGGTGACGCGCAGACTTCTAATCAGCTCCTCGGCGGGCCGACTACTATTTCTCCGTATCATGCTCAAAACCAGCACGGTTGCCCCACTACAGCGACGTACGGTAAACGCCGACCCTCCAATCACCAAGCTTCTTTACTACAACCGCCCTGCATCGATGACCGTTCGCCTAAGCTGCTACCGCAGCTAGATCAACTGATCGCGCCATGTTGCGGGTGCCCGATCACGTCCTAATTCAAGACTGTCCGACAAATATATTGGATCCTGGGCTCCGATATCCCTTGCCCAACTGACCATAGATTCTAGACCCTTACGAAGCGTGGTCACGTTCTTGAAACCCAAAATCCGTTCAGCAGCCTCGTGTGAGCAGAAAGCGTTCTTAACTTCGAGAGGTCGGTCTGGAAGGTACTTCGGTTCCAGACCCTCAGGCCAAGGTTCGCCATCGAAAAAGATGTCACGAATAAGATCCGCGAGTTCGTTAATCGTCACAGATTCAGCGGAACCAACATTGAAGATTTGACTGTTGGACAAATCGCTCAGCCCACCATCGACGATCACCGGATTTACATCACCGATATAGGAGTAGGCACGACGTTGCTCACCATCCCCATAGATATGAATTGGACGGTTTCGCAGCAACCCATTGATGAAAATTGCAACAACATTGCGGTATGGATCGGCCATGTTTTGCCGCTCGCCATACACGTTGTGGGGACGGAATATGGTGTAGTCAAACTCGTGAACGGCCGCTAAATGCTCAGTCGCCGCCTCCATAGAGGCCTTCATCGCAGCGTACACGTCCGCCGGCAGCCTTGGCATGCTCTCAACAAACGGAGGCTCCTGAGCCCCATAAACACTCATCGAGCTCACCAAAACCATCTTCTGCAGCCCACGATCGACAGCCGGAATAAGCGTGTTCAAGTAAGCAACAAGGTTGTTATCCATTGCACTAAGCGGCGTGAATTGGCTTCGGCCTTCGGTTGCATCTGCCGCATAGTGAAAAATGATCTCGGGGCTCACATCGTCGATAAGATCGGCCGCTGCAGCCCGGTCAACAAGATCGCACTGTTCAAAGCGGACACCAGCATTTACGTTGCGTTGATATCCACCAAGCAGACTGTCAGCAGCCACGACCTCATGACCAGCGTCCACTAACCGATCAACCGCATGACTCCCCATAAAGCCCGCCGCACCGGTAACTAGTGTCTTGATTCGATACCCCAATCATTAATGACCGTTGACACGATCAGCGCTCACAATGTCATTCGGACTAGCAAATTCTAGCCAACTCAACAGGCAGCCCGATACTCAAGAATGAAGGAACCTGTTGGGAAGACTTATCCGTCATTCCGCACGATCCTGTGGCCAATCCTCCATCACATCAGCAAGATCGACCGGGACCGGTAGGTCATTACTCCACTCCAGGCCCCCAAGGTAAAGCCCCTTGAAGGGGGCCGCCCGTCTGCCGAACTTGGAGGATTTCCCAAAGGGGAACCAGGCATGCGTGATGTACCAGCGATGCCGATCATTCACAACCACGGATGCATGCCATGGTCCAAGCGTACGCCACGGACCAAAGTTATAGGGATCCGTCCCGATCGCATACTGCATGCCCCAGTGATACATCGCAAACAGGTAAAACTTGCCATCCCGTTTAAAGATTTTCGGAGTCTCAAACCCCCACGGACCCTGCATCGGATTGGTAATCCAGTGATCCGAAATCAAGGGCCCCTGGTCCTCCCAAGTCATCAAGTCCACAGACGTTGCCAGGTTAATCGAGGTGTGAACCTGATTCTGCGCATCCAGCACCGGTTCAACCAACCGCTGGCCAACGTAATACATCAAGAAACGATCCTCATATCGAATAATCGAGTGATCCTTGATTTCCATCACACTCTCTTCACGCCAACCCGACAATTCCCGACCCGGAATAAAAATCGGCGATCCATCACCAGGGACCTTCTCCCACGTCCATAAATCGTCTGATACCGCAAGCCCGAACCAACGACTGCCTGGAGGTGCAGGTCGACATCCATACACCATGTACCAACGTCCCTCATGCTGAATGATCGAGGCATCACCAATCTCCAACTCATCACAGGACCCCGGACCA
>CAYRCL010000053.1:0-14834 GCA_964422795.1 uncultured Chloroflexota bacterium | reverse complement strand
GACCCTCTCGGTGAGGCATTCCGACGTTGTCGATTTTCACGGATTCCGGGCTGGTTGGCGTGGTGCTTGATGTTCGTCCGGTCTCACGAAGCGATCGTAAGCTCTCCCAATCATCGTCGAGCAGCGAATCTGGGGTGTCCGATACAACATCGGATTTTGAAGAGGTCCTGCTGGATGAAACGCTCTGGCCTGTTAGCAATCGTGTGACGGTTCGTATAGCCGTCACGGGCAGAACAATAACGAGCAATACAACTGTTAGCGGGAAACTAAGCAGTCGTTGGCTGATCGTTTGTGTAGTCGGAATTTGGGAAGTGCTAGGGGCAGACGGGTTCAGTCGGTCATTAGGTGATTCCGATAAGCCGATTCGTTGCGTTTCTGTTGCGGATCCGTTCGTTGATGATGCGAAGGTTGACGATGGCAGCGCCGTTGAAGTTTCGGGAGGGAATTCGGAGCTGGTTGAGCTGGGGAAAATGCCTGTTGAGGCAATGTGCAGAATCATAATTTCGCATCGGCGACCACCACGTTGAGCGATCAGGGCGCAAAGATCATGTGCTGCAGTTTGCGCGGATCGCCCTCGGATCATTCCTTGGATTTCACGGTCTGTCAGGCTGTGGGCTAGATCGGTTGATGTTAATGCGACCAAGTCTCCACGATCGATGGTTACCCGGAAGAGCTCAAGTTCTTGATGAGGTGTGAATTCGGGCTCATCCTGAGTTTCGGGCAACGCGTTCAACCCACCATCACGCAAAATATAGACTTGGCTCGGCGGAAGCTGAGCGATATATAAATCAGTCCCGTGGATGATGGCCCCAGATGCTCCCAGACTCTCGATCGGGTCACCTAGATCGGTGCCTAGCGCGACCGTATGGGCAGCTTGCTTCATGCCATTCATTAGTCCGTTTACGATGCTCGATGTTTCGCTTGAGTAATAGGTTGAAACAAGGGCATCGCTGAAGGCGGCACATAGCTTGTCGGTCCCACCTTGCATGACTAGGAAGAGATCGCCAAGGTTGGGGTGTGTCTGTGGCGCAGACTGGACACGCATGCGCGTGCTCGTAGGACGCGGAGTGTTGCCGACGAGGCTCGCTAGTCCTACATCAATCCCGGGTGTCATAGGCCTCCGATGGGGCTCACGTAATAGGCGCGATCCGTGAAACGTGTTCGGATGAAGCCTCCCACCTCGTCACAGCAAGTATATAACGGGGGCGCAGCTTAACGTGACTCCGGATGAGAACAGATAGTAAGTTCGACAAGAGCCGTTGTCGCGGTAATACCCCTATGCTAGCGTGAGCGTGTGGGTCGTCCTTGGCCCATCATTTGGGGGGTTGCATCTGAGTTTGCCATCTTCTCGAGTAGAACCTCGGTCCCGTGGGCGGGGACCAAGAGTTAACGAGAAAATACAAATCCGTGAAGTCCGTCTAATAGACGAGAACGGCAAGCAGCTTGGTATTACGCCAACCGTCGAGGCGTTGCAAACAGCACGTGATCGTGGTCTGGATTTGGTCGAAGTTTCGCCTAATGCTCAACCTCCGGTGGCGAAAATTCTAGATTTCGGCAGGTTTAGATACGAGCGCAACCGAAAACAATCCGAGGGGAAGAAGCGTCAGAAGGCTGGCGTTGTTAAGGAAATTCGGTTCGGTCCGCGTACTGGTGATCACGATATAAAATTTAAGATCAAGCGTCTTAGGAAGTATTTGGGCGAGGGCAATAAAGTCAAGGCTTGGGTTCGTATGAGGGGTCGTGAGTTGGCCCATCCAGAGGTGGCAGTCAGACTACTTCAACGGGTGAAAGCTGAATTGGAAACGGACGGTGTGATCGAGCGTGATGTAACGCGTGAACAGGACGGTCGTGTGATGAGCATCATTATGGCGCCACACGGCAGGAACTAGCCGGAGCAAGATCCGGCTAGGCGATCGGGAGGCAGTATGCCGGCATCGGTTCGTTGGCATACCGAAGAACTGACTAAGGAAAACGGGCGTGCGCGTCGGGTCCAGGCAGCTTGGTTGGTAGCTGACGTGGCTGATGAAGGTGAGACGAGAACACGGTACCTTGCATATTTGGGAAATCGGCCACATGTGACGCAGCAACTGCGCGACGAGTGTCAAATTCTCTATCCAGATATCGAGATTGATTGGGCAGACGTGATTTCTGCACTCGAGAACCCGCCGGCAATGGAAGCAATATCCTTGGAGGATTTAGCGCAGCATTGGGGTGACATTGTTGCGGCTCAGGGTTTGAATCCGATAGAGATAGAGATGCGTCTCGGTCGCGGTCGACATCGCCCACTTTCGGATTTAGCTCGCTTACTGGCAGATCCCGGTGTAGTAGGACGAGTGGAGAGGACCTCTGGTTCAATCATGGCCTATATGCTTGAATTCCATCCAGACTACGCGTATGCAGTGGCTAAACTCGCACTTCTATTGGGTGGATATGACAAAGAGCTTGAGCGACTGGAAGAGGAAGAGCCTTCATATCAAAGGAAAATGTCACGTCCTAACAGAGTGAAATTCTGGCGGGACTCGTGTAAGCGAGTCCAACTAATTCTGAATAGCTAGCGGATCGACCGTAGCTTTCAACGCGTTTCGGAGGTCTCATGTCAGGTTGTTCCACACACACGTGGACTCGTCGTACACACACGTGTGGAGAACTTCGTATGGATAACTGCGGTGAGTCCGTGGTTCTCAATGGCTGGGTGCATCGACGCCGTGATCAGGGTGGTCTGATCTTTATTGATCTGCGCGATCGGTATGGGATTACGCAAGTTGTGGTTAGCCGTGATGAAAATGCAGCAGCTCACGAGATTGCGACAGACACAAGGGCTGAATATGTGCTGGGTGTTATAGGGAATGTTCGTCAACGGCCTTCGAGCACTGTTAATGATGAGTTGCGGACTGGTGAGATAGAAATTGGGGGGGTCGCGAGTATCGAGATTTTGGCATCGGCGAAACCATTGCCGTTTGAGATCACATCAGTGGCTGAAATCGATGAAACTGTTCGGCTAACAAATCGCTATCTTGACCTTCGACGTGCGCGCATGCGCGAGTTGATCGAATTGCGTTTCAACATCACGAGGATTATGAGGGAATTTCTATGGGAGCGAGATTTCTTAGAACTGGAGACTCCTACGCTTGTAAAGAGCACGCCTGAAGGGGCGAGGGACTTTATTGTTCCCAGTCGCCATTATCCAGGTCGGGCATACGCGCTTCCGCAGTCGCCTCAGCAGCTCAAACAGCTCCTAATGGTTGCTGGTCTCGATCGCTACTTTCAACTCGCTCGTTGCTATCGTGATGAGGATTTACGTGCGGATCGTGTGGCTGAATTCACGCAACTGGATATTGAAATGGCGTTTGTTGACCGGGACGACGTCATGACACTAATCGAAGAACTCTATCTGGAGATTTCGCAGCGGGTGTCGTCGAAGACGGTACTGCATGAGCCATTTCCTCGTCTGACGTACGACGAGGCTATGGATCGATATGGCTCAGACAAAATGGACATTCGTTTTGGTCTAGAGTTGGTCGACGTGAGCCAAGTAGCTACTGGAAAGGGCTTTCAGGTGTTCGACGATGCAGTTGCTTCGGGAGGGGTGGTTAAGGCCATCGTAGCTCCCGACTCCGCTGTGTTCAGTCGTCGTGAAGTCGATGGGTTACAGGAGGTGGTGAAGGCTAATGGAGCTTTTGGGCTCGCGACGATTGCGAATAATGCAGATGGCACGCTGCGATCGCCCTTGGCACGATTCTTCAGCGAGGATCATCTAGCCGAAATCTTACGGTTCGTTGGTGCTGGAGAAGGCGATCTCGTATGCCTGGTGGCGGGTTCTCGAGAGATTGTAAATAGTGCGCTTGGTGCTCTACGTATTGATCTTGCTGAGCGACTTGGTCTTATTGACCCAAACGTTCTTGCTTTTGCTTGGGTCATTGACTTTCCACTCTTTGAGAGAGACGACGAGACTGGTGGACTAACGTTCTCTCATAATCCATTCTGCTCTCCTGCAGACGAGTCGTTTGGTCAACTGTATAGCGATCCGGCTAGTGCGCGCTCAAAGCAATACGATCTTGTATGTAACGGCCATGAAATTGGTGGTGGATCAATCAGGGCCCATCGGTCAGCGGACTTGCGACGTATATATGAGGTTATGGGATATGACGCTGAATCGATTGATTCCGAGATTGGACACATGCTGACGGCCTTCGAATATGGGGCGCCACCACACGGTGGAATTGCGATGGGACTCGACCGACTTGCGATGATCTTGGGCGACACCACGAATTTGCGTGACGTCATTGTGTTTCCGAAGAATCAGGCCGGAGTAGATCCCATGGTGAACGCGCCTTCGGAAATTGATCCAATACAACTCCGTGAACTGGGTCTCACAATCGGTGCGTCGCGAAAAGCCAAGGATTCATAACAAGCTTACTTTGAAGAGCTTGGCGCAAGAATCTTGTTGAGCCAACGGCGGACATCAGCCATTTCGTCTTCGGAAACTTGGTGGCCCATTTGATACTCACGATAGGTAATTTGAGCACCCAAATCCTTCAACGCATCACAGGATTCCCGACCGGATTCAATTGGGATTATGTGGTCGAGGGTGCCGTGGCCTAGGAACACTGGGCGATTGGCTAAGTCGATGGTTTCGCCTAGGTAGTCAACAGGGAAGTATCCGCTGAGCGCAACTACGCCCGCGACAGACGTCGGGTGAAGAGCCTGAAGGGCGAGTGCCATTACAGCACCTTGGCTAAAACCAAACAGCACAATTTGTTCTGGATTAATGGGATATACGTCGCTGAGTGTTTCGAGAAGATGTGCCAACATCGTTAGGCTGTTCCGCATGTTTGGCTGTTCCGGTTGGCCGATCTCATGCATTGGATACCATTCATATCCTGCATTTGTGAGACCGGTTAGCTGAAGTGGTGCTTGTACCGAGACTGTGAGCACATCGTCCCGGTTTAGCTCGGTTGCTAGGGGTGCTATTCCCGAGGCGTTGTCGCCGCGACCGTGCAGAAGAAGTACGGTCGGGTTGTTTGACGTTGAGCCTCCCGATACCACTAGTTGATGATGCAACTCGTCGGGCGGACATTCGGGACTGTACATCAAAGAATTCCTATGGTCTGTTAAGCCAGAGTAGGTTTGGTCAAGAGATTAGCTCGCATAGCCGTTCCGGGTTGGGCGCTAGCGAGGTGGATGACCCCAAACTATCTAAGGTGTTTTGGTCGTGCTGCTGTCGATGTCAGCGTCGATGCTTTCTCCGCCTAAGGCAAGGCCGAGGGTATACAGGTTGTGATACTTTCCGCGGATTTTTAGTAATTCGTGATGAGTACCGCGTTCTACGATGTGGCCGTCGTCGAGAACGAGAACTTCGCTCGCGTCACGAATGGTTGATAGGCGATGGGCGATTACGAAGGTTGTACGGCCAGCCATTAATGTTTCCGTAGCGTCTTGGATGATTGCCTCCGTTTGGGTGTCCACAGAACTCGTCGCCTCATCGAGTACGAGCACCCTGGGATTGCTCAGAAGTGCTCGTGCAAATGAAATGAGTTGTCGCTGTCCTGTGGAGAGTCCACCGCCGCGTTCTTCGATCTGTGAGTCATATCCGAATGGCAGGCCTGCGATGTATTCGTGTAACCGGACTGCTTTTGCGACGGCGACAACTTCGTCTCGTGTGGATTCGGGCCGACCGTAGGCAATGTTGTCGTGCACGCTTCCGCTGAACAGAAACGGTTCCTGCAATACAAGACCGACTTGTTTGCGAAGTGAGACTTGTGTGATGTCACGTATGTCGTGCCCGTCAATTTGCACTGATCCTTCGGTGACATCGTAAAACCGAAGAAGTAGGTTGATGATGGTGGTTTTTCCAGCGCCCGTAGCTCCGACAAGCGCGATTCGATCGCCGGGCTCTGCCGTAATACAGGCGTTGTGAAGCACCGTTCGTCCTTCTTCATATTCGAATTTGACGTGTTCAAAGGTGACCTGGCCACGTATCGGAGGCAGGGTGTAAGCATTCGGTCGGTCAGTGATGGTTTCGTCGGTGTCGAGGATTTCGAAGACACGCTCGGAAGACGCCATGGCTGCTTGCATCGAATCCCAGCGGGTGGCGAGTTCCTGAAGTGGACCGAAGAAACGTTCGATATAGAGTACAAAGGCGGTAACAATCCCTACTGTTATGCCTGCGGATTCGCCGATGACAAATGATCCGCCGAACCAAAGTACTAGTCCGGTTGATATTGCCGTGAAAAGCTCGACGGCTGGTTCTGCTGACGATGAGACAGTCATTGCCCGAAAAGTCGCACGAGCTTGCTCGTTGTTAACCGTGTCAAACCGTCGAGCATTCTCGCGTTCGCGCGCGAATGCCTGAGTGACACGCATGCCCAGAATCGATTCGGCTATAACCCCGTTTAGCGTCGAACGTTTGGTCCGCATGACTCGGTGGGCGCTACGGGCTATCCGGGCGAACAATATTCCTGCGACCAGCATTAGTGGCGCTATTGCTACGGTCATTAATGTTAGCTGCCAACTGAGCAGGGCCATCGCAATGATGATGCCCGTGAGCAGAAACAGATCAGCTACTAGGCCAATGGCACCTTCGGTGACAGCCTCCCCGATCTGCTCGACATCGGAGGCCATTCGTCCAATGAGTCGACCGGTTATTTGTCGGTCGTAGAAGCCGAGTGAGAGGCCCTGATATTTCCGGAAAAGCTGCATCCGAATGCGGAAGAGCATGTTCTGACCAAGGCTTGCGTTCACGACCAGTTGGAGGGCTGTCGCACCCGCATGCCCGAGGGTTAGAGCTAAAAACACGATTCCCGCTGTAGCAAGCACGGAGGTGTTCTGAGCACGAATGCCCTCATCGATAGCTATTCCAATCACCGCGGGTTGGGCCATTCCGAAGCCTGAGATCCCAAGGACACCTAACATTGAGATGAGGACACGTCGACGGTCGAGTAATAGGTATCCAAGGAGCCGACGCAGGAGTTGGCGATCGAAGCTTGAGTAGTCGCTCTCTTCCTGCGTAAAGGTCCCACGGGCTTGGGCCGTTTGCATGCTCATGGCATGTCCGTGTGTGCGGCAGCAATGTCGGCTTTCGCTTCTTGTAAGTGACTGGTTTGCAGGGTGTAAAGATCTTGGTAGAAGCCTGGACGGGTAATCAATTCGGCGTGAGTGCCTCGATCGATCACGCTACCCTGATCTACAACGAGAATCACGTTTGCATGCTCAACCGAACTTATGCGCTGCGAGATGATGAAGGTTGTTTGGTTGTTGGTTCTGGTTCGCAGCGCCTCTTGAATTCGTCGTTCAGTGTGCGTGTCCACGCTAGAGGTCGCGTCGTCCAAAATCAGAATAGATGATTCAAGTAAAAGAGCGCGGGCAATCGTCAGGCGCTGGCGTTGGCCTCCAGATAATCCAACGCCGCGTTCACCCACAACAGTTTCAAATCCTTCGGGCATTGCCATTATGAAATCATAGGCTTGGGCATTGCGTGCGGCTGCCGCTATTCGGTCATCATCGGCCGTTGGGTCGCCATAGGCGATGTTGTTTCGAATGCTGTCCGAAAAGAGAAATGGGTCTTGAGGCACGATTGCGACGTCCGATCGTAACTGCTGCAGGTTTAGGCCATGAACTGGTTGTCCATCGATACGAAGTTCTCCATTCGACGTGTCGTAATAGCGAGGTAGGAGGTTCAAGAGGCTTGATTTTCCGGATCCTGTGGGGCCGACGATTCCCACAACCGTTCCTGGCTCGATCGTGGCATTAACATGATTGAGAATCTGACGCTGTTGAAACACAACCCCAACGTTGTTGTATGTCACCCGGCCTCGAACACTTTCTTTCGAAGCATCCTCCGAAGGGCTGTTGATTGGTAGAGGTTCGTCGAGCAGACCGAAGACGCGATCCGCGGAAACTACGCATCGTGCTATCCGCTGGACGAGAAAGGCGATTGTTCGACTTGGGCGTAGAAGTCGCGTGAAGTAGTAGTAGAAGGCGACTAAGACGCCAACGGATATGACACCGTCAATTGCATAGAGGCCGCCGACCCACACGACCACAAGGGTGCCAATGCCTGTGAAGAGGAGAAGTGCCGGCACTAATCGAGCGCGCATCCGAATCGGCGCCATGGCACGCTCACGCATCGTTTCTGCTTCGGATCTAAAGGTTTCAATCTCAAGATCTTCCATCGCGAATGCCTTTACGACGCGAATGCCATTCAGGTTTTCAGTGAGGGTCTGGGTCAGCCGTGCTTGCTGGTGTCGGTAGGCGTCCCACATCGGACGGACTACACGTCCGTAGACGGATGCGGCTGCAATCATTAGTCCGAGCACGGCTAGCGACATTACGGTGAGCTGAATACTTGTCAGCAGCATTCCAATCACGATGACAATGTAGATGCCAAACGTGCGAACGAGATCTGTTACCCCGCCGCCAGCAAAGTGTTTGACGGTTGTAGAGTCGCTGATTGCGAGTGTAATTACGTCCCCAGTGTCGACGCGGTCGTAATAGGAGAAGGGCAGTCGTTGAAGCTTGTCGTAAATCTCATTTCGTAGTGTTCGCGCTATCTTATGTTCGTACCAACTCTGGCCCACTCGGAACAGAAAAAGTGTGACCCCGCGAAGGGTGATTAATCCTGCGATTCCGAGTGACAATGTCAATAGGCGGTCTGAGTCTTTTGCAAGAATTCCGTCATCAATGAGGCGGGCTATCATCTGCGGAACCAAGAGATCCATGGCCGCACACGCGACCCACGCCAACACGCTGAGTAATGCTAGCCAGCGGTGGGGCCGAATATACGAGAGCGTTCGCCATAACGAGCTTATGACGGTGTCTCCTTAGGCGGGCCATCAACAGATGATGTAGCGTCCTCTTTGTCTCCGGCCTGAACACCGGTGGATTCAATTCCGTCCGATAGGTCATCGCTTGCGGGCACTAGATGATCATCTGGGTGTTGGCTGTGTAAGAGTTCCGTTGTGCTCCACCGCGTGAAGGTCCACAACAGTGCGCCGATAGGAATTCCGAAGAGCACTCCCCAAAAGCCAGCAGCTATTCCTCCAAGAATGACGCTTGACAAGATGACGATAGGATTAACGCCAATTGCTGTGCCCATGATGCGTGGTTTGAGGACGTTTTCGAGAACGAAAGAGACGGTCGTGACGCTAATTCCGATCCAAATCGCGAGGTCAATACGGACAGCTATCGCCATGGCGATTGGTATAAGGATCCCCATGGTCATACCGAAAAACGGAATGAAGAGCAAGATGCCGGTTGTTACGGCGATCAGCAAGCCAAATTCGAGTCCGGCTAAACCATAGATTATTGTGATTGCAATGCCCCAGACTACCGACGCAATAAATTGTCCGCTTAGCCAGGCTCCAAAGGCATGCTCGCATGCTCGGATGCCTCGTCGAAACCGGGCGCTCCATTCGGGAGGAAGCGAATCTTCCAGGCTGCGTACGCCGCGATCCCATCCCAACAAGAGGTAAAACGAGATGATCAGAGTTACCAGGGCCAGGGCTGCACCGCTAGCTATCGTGCCTGTTGTCGTGAGTACGCCCGCTGCTACTTCTTGGACTACGGTTGCTAGTTGCTGGCTCGCGTCGGCGATTGCTGACGAGACAAACTCTTCCGGAACTCCTAACTTAATAAGCCGAGATTCAAGATCGAGTAGACCGTCAGGAACGTTACGGACATGGAACGTCAAGGTTTCGGCCCCATGACCTATTTGCTCGAACAACGGCGGTAGAACGAAGAATAGGGTTACTGCAACAAGACCGAGCAATCCCAGAAAGACGGTTACCGCTGCCACCAGTCGTGGAACATTCCATCTGCGAAGCAACCGCACAGGTCCAAGTGTTCCGACGGTAAGAATCCAAGCAATGAGCAGCATCACGACGAACGCACCGGCTTGGCTTAGAAGCTCCCATAGGAACTGCATAAGCCAGACAGCCGCCACCGTGATGGCGAGATAAATCAGAACGAGTAGCGGGCGCTTGTTTTCCACGCGCGGCTAGTGCGAGCACCTAGTAGACCGGCCGAAGCATCTGATGATACCCGTACATTGGTTCGAGATTGAAGAAACGGTTGGTGAATGAAGGGAAATTGTGTGAAATATGTCTCGGGCTACAGGGCTGTGGGGTGTATCGCAGATGTCGTTGATCAGGTTCACCCAGAAGGTAGGTGTGGTTGAGCCTTCTAAGCTAACGAACACCGGTACGGTAGGAGTTTGACTAGGGTGGAGTGTAGTGGGTTGGCGGTCCAACCGGTAGGACGGGTCTAGAATTGGCAAATATGACGGGTCGCATACGTTTATCCGGTGCTTTGCGGAAGATATGAACACGGAATCTGCTCGGTCTACGATCAACGGCAAGCTCGCCAAGCTGCCTGATATGCCGGGCGTGTACGTGATGCGTGATTCACGAAATCGTGTGCTGTACGTTGGGAAAGCTCGCTCATTGCGGAACCGGCTACGCAGCTACTTCAGGCGCGGGGATCACTCGTTCAAGACCCGCTCACTTATTCGTCGAGTCACTGACTTTGATGTGATCCTTGCCGACTCTGAGGTCGAAGCTTTGCTGCTCGAGAATAACCTGATCAAGGAATACCACCCGCGTTTTAATGTCACCTTCCGTGATGACAAGCAATACCTCTACCTGAAAATTACTGTGCACGAGACTTATCCGCGTATTGCGACAACTCGTCGTGTTCTCAAGGATGGTGCGCTCTACTTCGGTCCTTATACCAGTGCGAGGTCGTTACGGAAGACTCTCAAACTGTTAAACAGGCTGTTTCCATATCGGACTTGCAATATCGATATGTCCAAACCAATTCAACGTCCATGTCTCAAATATGACATCGGACTCTGTAATGCGCCATGTACGCGTTACGTGACGGTTGATGCATATCGCGAGGTCGTCGATGGGGCTGTGCGATTCTTGCGTGGCGAGTATGAACACGTGGTTTCAAGTCTCACTGATCAAATGTGGGCAGCTTCAGAAAACGAAAATTACGAGACGGCAGCTTTGTTTCGAGATCGTATTACGGCGATCAAGAACGTGCTGACCAAGCAAAAGGTCTCTGATCCGGGTGCTCGTGATGGACCAATAGACGTTCTAGCGGCCGCACGCACGGAACGCGATGCTGTCGCAACAGTGCTCCGCATTCGGGGGGGCAAGATGATCGGGCATGAGACCTATCAGTTAATTGTCACGGGTGAAGAAACTGGCGGGGAACTTCTGGGCGAATTCGTGCGCGAGTATTACGACCGAACGCCTGAAGTGCCGCGCTTGGTTCTGGTTCCAGAGGACTTGTCGGATGTCGACGTACTGGAATCGTGGCTGGGCTCAATCCGGGGTTCGCGTGTTTTCCTTCGCCGACCGCAGCGAGGGGCAAAACACCGTCTGGTTTTGATGGCCGAGCGAAACGCTGTGGAGACTCTGAAGTTGGAGCGTACCGCGAGGCTCAATAGCGCGCAGAAGCAACGGCAGGCCATTCTCGATATCGGTATGGCTTTAGACTTACCGCGCTTACCAAGACGTATAGAGTGCTATGACATCTCGCACGTCGGCGGTTCGTTGACCGTTGGTTCGATGGTTGTGTTCGAGGATGGTGTCGCGAAAAAGACGAGCTACCGTCGCTTTAGAGTTCGTGGAGCGGCGCCTCGCGACGACTTCGAGTCCTTACGCGAAGTCCTTCGACGCCGATTCAAACGGTATGCCGAATCCGACTTTGGAGATAGGACGAGTGCTCCTCTTGGCAGGTTCGATCCCGAGTCGCCGTTACCGGCGATAGATGGTTCTGATCGTGAATCCAAATCGAAATGGGGTGTTGCACCAGACCTTGTGTTAATCGACGGAGGAAAGGGACAGCTCTCGTCGGCGGTCGAAGTGTTTTCGGAACTTGGGTTAGAGGTTGCGGGGATTCCCTTGGCGGCGATTGCTAAACGACGCGAGGAGCTTTTTCTTCCTGGGCGTGCGGATCCGGTTTTGCTCCCTTTCGATAGCGACGGATTGCATCTGATCCAGCGGGTTCGCGACGAGGCCCACCGATTTGCAGTGAGTTTTCATATAAAACTCCGCAAAGCTCGCGGTCGGAAGTCGATCCTCGATGAAATCCCTGGCATTGGACCGAAACGAAAACGCAACCTGTTGCGCCGTTTTGGCTCAATTAAGCGGATACGTACAGCATCGATCGAGCAATTGAGCACCGTTGAGGGTATGACGCGGGCTAGTGCAAAAGTACTTCAGGAGTCTCTGTAGCGGTTGGTCTTTTCGAATAATCGCGATTAGGTCGTCAGAAGCGGATCACTTTTTACGTGCGGTTTTGCTCTGGGTAATCTTCGGTAAGCAAAGGATCGTGATGGTGGCAACGCTCAGAGTGATAACACCACCGGTGCTTAGTGCTGTTGTAACCCCGAAAGCTTCGCCTACCAGGCCGAGCGTGACTGCTCCAATCCAACCAAATCCTATGGCCCAAACCCATCCACCGAGTGCACGACCACGCATCTCATAGGGCACGTGTTTTTGAACAAGGGCCAGCGTGATGGTGTCAAACAGCGATGCGCTGACACCAATGCCGACAACGAGAGGCAAAGCCCTTTCTATCGAACTGACGGATCCAAGGCCGATTAACAGGATCCCGAAACATGCAATTACGGCGACCAAAACCGTGATTGAGGTTAGTCGGGGTCCGATGAGAACCATTGTGCCCAGCCCTGCTAATGCACCGATTCCTGCAGAGAAGGTTAGTGCGCCGAGTGCGGTCGCTCCTGCATGTAGGGCTTGGTCAACCACGGCTGGAAGAAGCGCGTGATATGAGAATGCGAACATTTCGGTCAGCAATGTGACCAACAAAATAGCTACGACAATCTTCGAGCTCAGTATGAGACGAACTCCAGTGAGCGTTTCACGCCAAATGTGATGTGGATGGTTGGCTGTGGGTCGGGTGGATGTAATAGTCAGAATGGTGAAAGACCCGGCCAGCAAGAAACCTGCTCCGAGGAAAAATGCGGTGGAGGATCCGCTCTTTTCGATCGCGAATCCTCCACCGAGCGATCCGATTAACCCGATTGCACGAACACCAAATTGATGGAGGCCGATTGCGCGCGGAGTTTCCCGCATGCCAACAATATCGCTGATCATGGCTTGGGTTGCTGGGAGTTCTGTTGTTCGTGTAGCGCCTCCGACCGCTGCAAGTAGGAGGATTAACCAGGTGGACGGAGTCGCACCTAGTGCGATCAGTCCAATCCAGAGGTTGGTGCAGGCTCGCACCGTTGTCGTCAATGCGATCACTCGATGGCGTGGAAACGAATCGGCAATGGCGCCTCCGATGGGGCCCAACAGCATGTTGGGCATATTTCGCACGGCGAAGGCGAGTGTTGCGAGCAGGATCGAATTGGTGATCTCGAGCACCAGCCAACCTATAGCGATTCGCTCCATCCAGGTGCTGACGGCGATCAAGTTCGAACCGAGCCAAAGGCGTCGAAATTGCGGTTCCTTCAGTGGTTTTGGAGTCTGCACGCCTTTCATAATGGTGGCGATTACCTGAGATGCGTGCACGAGCTGGGTAGTTGTGCGAGTTGCGGCTATCTTCCAGTTGGAGATGTCGATATTGATATTGGTTGTCTGTCCGCCGGGGTGGTCTTGAAGACGGGATAGCGATCCATCCGTTGGAACGTAGTCACTGTGCGACTGTGTACTGGCTCATCACCACCTTCCGAATTGGAATTACACCGACGAGTGTGCGGTTGTCGTCGACAACCATGACCAGTCGTATTTCGGGATGCGGTGTTGTGAGTCGGACCATAGCTCCAAAATCGGCGCTTGACGGTACGACTGTGTGGGAGTGCTGTCCTAGTACGGCGAAAGCATCACGAACTGCTGAAGTTGAGGTGTTCAGCTGCTGTGCGTCATCTGGTTCACGGGGAAATCCTGTTTGAAATGAGCCTAGGCAAACGCTATGTAACGGATCCATACCCAGATTGTTCCAAGGATGAGAATGACTATTGTGAGCGGAACTCCGTACCTGACAAATTGCATAAATCCGATCTTATGGCCTTCGCGTTCAGCAATGCCGGCCAAGATCACGTTTGCTGACGCACCGATAATTGTGGCGTTACCACCGAGGTCTGCGCCAATGGCCAGTGACCACCACAAGATGTTGTCAGGATTCAGGCCTTCTGCTGTTAATTGTTGAATAACCGGAAGCATGGTTGCCGTATAGGGAATATTGTCGACCACCGCTGACAGGATTGCGCTGAGCCACAAAACCAAGAAAGCCGTTGCTGCGACGTTACCTTGGGTTAGCTCTATGGCAAAGTCTGAAACCGCGTTTAGTACTCCGAGTTCAATTAAGCCCGCGACCATCATGAAAAGTCCGACAAAGAAGAGAACACTGGCCCATTCAACTTCGTTGAATACTTCATGGGCGTCGGGTCGAGTTAGGATCATCAGCAGGGCTGCGCCGGCGATCGCTACTGTTGCAGGCTCCCATCCGAGCGCACCGTGAATCAGGAATCCAAAGATCGTGAGGCCGAGCACGCTCAGACCAATGTACATGCCCCGACGATCGGTAATGGCGTCGCCAGGATTAAGCGCTGCTAATGCCTCGGCTCGGGCCGGATCAGTGACGAGTTGGGATGCAAATACGCGTCGGAGATAGAACATGGTGAAGATTAAAAAGATGATGGAGGGGGGGCCAATGTGAGCTAAGAACGTTGCGAAATCGAGGTTCCCGGCGCTTGCAATTAAAATATTTGGCGGGTCGCCAATAAGCGTTGCCGCGCCGCCAACATTAGATGCCAGGATTTCTGCGATAAAAAAGGGAACCGGATTTAGATGTAAGCGCGGGGC
>CAYRCL010000052.1:0-17214 GCA_964422795.1 uncultured Chloroflexota bacterium | reverse complement strand
GGGTCTTTTTGTCCTGCCGCAGGATGCCCGCATCTTCACGGGCACTGCAATTTCGCCGGGTGGCCTGCCGAGACAGTGCTCAATTCGTTATGCCATTCGTGCGGGTCGGAACTTACCCGACAAGGAATTTCGCTACCTTAGGACCGTTAGAGTTACGGCCGCCGTTCACCGGGGCTTCGGTTCAGAGCGTTAACCCTTCCCCTTAACCTTCCGGCACTGGGCAGGCATCAGCCCCTATACATCACCTTACGGTTTCGCAGGGACCTGTGTTTTTGATAAACAGTCGATTGAGCCTGTGCACTGCGACCTCCTCGCGCTCAGGTGCGCGTGGCACCATCACCCTACCGAGGCGCCCCTTATCCCGAAGTTACGGGGCTAATTTGCCGAGTTCCTTAGCAGACCGTGTCCCGATCCCCTTCCGGTACTTACCGGTGACTACCAGTGTCGGTTTGCGGTACGGACACCAAATTAACTCGCTACGAGGCTTTTCTAGCCAGGTCGGATCAATCGAGTCGTTCGCGGTTGCCCTTGAACTTCCCATCGCGCCTCGAAATTAGCACCGTGGATTTACCTGCGGTGCCTTCCTACACGCTTGGACGTGCATAGCCATAAGCACGCTCGACATACCGTCCTGGGTCCCCCCTTCGCTGATAACGTTAATAAGGTGGTACAGGAATATAAACCTGTTATCCATCGCCTACGCCTTTCGGCCTCGGCTTAGGACCGACTAACCCTGAGCGGAGTAACCTTCCTCAGGAAACCTTAGTCTTTCGGGGTGCAGGATTCTCACCTGCATTGACGCTACTCATACCGGCATTCGCACTTGTACACGCTCCAGCCGTGCTCACGCTCGACCTTCACTGCCTGTACAACGCTCCCCTACCACTTGCATCTTGCGACACAAGTCCGTGGCTTCGGTGTCTTACTTGAGCCCCGTTACATTTTCGGCGCAGGGTTCCTGAACCAGTGAGCAGTTACGCACTCTTTAAATGATGGCTGCTTCTAAGCCAACATCCTGGCTGTCTCTGCAACCCCACATCCTTTCCCACTTAGTAAGAACTTAGGGACCTTAGCCGACGGTCTGGGTTGTTTCCCTCTTGACTATGGAGATTAGCCCCCACAGTCTGACTGCCGGGCGCGTGTAGTGGCATTCGGAGTTTGATAGAAATTGGTATCCGTTAGGACCCGCATTCAGTCAGTGCTCTACCTCCACTACACCAAAGCCCGACGCTAGCCCGAGAGCTATTTCGGGGAGAACCAGCTATCTCCAGGTTCGTTTAGCATTTCACCTCTACCCGCAACTCATCCCCCAGAATTGCAACTCTGGTGGGTTCGGACCTTCACGAAATATTACTTCCGCTTCATCCTGGTCACGGGTAGCTCACCTGGTTTCGGGTCTACTCCGCACGACTAATCGCCCTATTAAGACTCGGTTTCCCTACGGCTCCAGACCTGAGGCCCTTAGCCTCGCCGTGCAACGTAACTCGCCGGTTCATACTCCAAAAGGCACGCCATCACGCATTCCGCCAGGATGAGGCACATACTCATGCTTTGCTGCGCGTGTGGTTGTCCGAAGACCACCACCCACGCCTCGCCACACAAGGCTGTGCCTCTGGTCGGCATAGCGCTCTGACTGTCTGTAAGCGCTTAGTTTCAGGTTCTATTTCACTCCCCTTCCGGGGTACTTTTCGCCTTTCCCTCACGGTACTTGTTCACTATCGGTCGCTAGGAATATTTAGCCTTGGAAAGTGGTCTTCCCAGGTTCCCACAGGGTTTCACGTGTCCCGTGGTACTCAGGGACTCCAATCGCAGATCGCTCCGCTTTTGCCTACCGGGCTCTCACCGTCTTTGGCGGGGCATTCCAGCCCCTTCGGCTAGCTGGCGATTTGGTAACTGCGTGACATCCCCACAGATGTCCATTGGGCCCTACAACCCCTAACTCGCAACGGCGTGGGCCTTACACGAGTCAGGTTTAGGCTTTTCCCCTTTCGCTCGCCACTACTCAGGGAATCTCTATTGATTTCTACTCCTCAAGGTACTGAGATGTTTCAGTTCCCTCGGTTACCGACCGTAATCTACTATGGCCCGAAAGCCTTCAATTACGGTCGACGGGGCATTACCCCCGCCGGGTTTCCCCATTCGGGTATCCACGGATCAATGCCTGCTCGCGGCTCCCCGTGGCTTATCGCAGCCTACTACGCCCTTCATCGGTTCCTAGCGCCAAGGCATCCGCCAAGCGCTCTATGTAGCTTGATCTTCATTAGGCCGGCAAAACTGCAGCTTTACGCTTTAAACGCGTAAACCTGAATATTCACTTGTCAAGGTTCGATGCCATGGCGCAGCAGCACCGATCGGCATGGGAAGCGTGGCACCAATAAACCATGCCACGTGCCGACTATCATATGAGCGAGACATCAACCGGTCAATGCCCATATGGTGGCCCAGCCAAAACGTTGGATTCCATCTTGCATCGGGCCTACAGTTCATACCTGATATCCACTGATTGTTTGATCGTCGCACGTAGACCTGATACGCATTACCACACGCTCAATATCGGAATTCGTACAGCCGCCCACGAGACCGCCAATCAACGCTATCGACCCTTCCGTAGCCATCTCGAACCACTATCGGATCTTCGGGTTGCCCATCTTCGCCACACGTCGGCCAATCGACTGGTACCGTTATTAGGCGAATATTTTGTATTCGTACATCGGGCGGGCGACGGATGCATGCCCCCATACTCAATCTAAGCCACCGAACGGAGTGATTCACCCATATGACTACACAGGCAAGGCAAATTCCACTCAACTACGATCGGCTTCTCAAGGGCTTTGTCGACATCTTGAGCGTGGATAGCTACTGGGGCAATGAAGATCGGGTAGTGGCAATTATTCAGCCTCGACTTGAAGAGGTCGGCGTGCACTTCAAGCGGGACAAGATTGGGAATCTAATTGGCCTGTGGCCAGCACATGGGAAATCAAGTCAACCCATCATGCTGAACGCACATATGGACACCGTGCAACCCACCCCAGAAATGCGGCCTGTCGTGAAGGAGGACGCGGTATATTCCGACGGATCCAGCGTACTAGGAGCCGACGATAAAGCTGGCGTGGCAGCCATCGTAGAGTCCGTTGTGGCAGTGCATGAAGCCGGCCTCGAACACGGACCGATCGATCTCGTATTCACGGTTGGTGAAGACGTTGGGCAATACGGTGCCGACGCCTTCGACCCAAACGATATCGAATCAAGAATGGGCCTAGTCCTCGACAGCGGCGGCCCTGTGGGGGAAGTCGTGAACCAACAGGCCGGATCTTACAGCTTCACCGCCACCTTTCACGGCAAAGCAGCTCACGCCGGGATAGAGGCGGCCGAAGGGATTAATGCCATTGCGATGATGGCTCGAGCCGTCGACAAAATGCCTCTGGGGCAAATCAATGAACGGACGGTGTCGAACGTGGGCATCGTGTCCGGCGGCCAGGCAAACAACATTTGCCCCCCCGAAGCACATATCACTGGCCAGGCTCGGAGCCTGAATCAGGACGAGCTGGATCGCCAGATGGACGCCATACGAAGAGCGGCGGAGGACGCTGCAGTAGCGTTCGGGGGCCGAGTCGAGTATGAACAAAGCGGACGATTCAAAGCCACGCAATTCAGCGAAGATCATCCCGCGATCTGCTTGGCTGACATAGCGATTCACGCGTCCGGATTAAAGCCACAGCACGTGTCCACATTTGGTGGGAGCGATGCCCAGAATTTCAACGAAAAGGGAATCGAAACAACAATGCTCGGATGTGGCTACCACAACGTGCATTCCGTCGATGAGTACATGCCGCACGAAGCGCTCCGTCAACTCTGCCAGGTTTCAGCTCAACTGATCATCAATGCATAGACCTATGATGCATCTAGTCCGCTGTGCACGCGCCGTAGCAGACACATACCTAACGCCCTGCAAAAAACCTGGCTTCCATTGGCCCCAAACACTTCGAACCAATACACGGTCCACAACGAGGCATTACGGAGCTAATGTGGCGTTCGTCGCTCACACCGGCACATCTGGTTGAGATTGAGGATATCGAGGCAGTTCCGGACTGGTTCCGCGATCTAGGCACTGATTGGATTCGCTATTTTTCGAACCGATTAGACCTTTACCGTCCAATCGCTCCGAGACTCGCAGATTTACTACGACACACTAAACGCGACGTAATCATCGACATGTGTTCTGGATCGGGCGGAGGATGGCTTTCGTTGATCCAGCATCTTGACAGGCTCCAATTTGGCGACGTTCAGATCGTACTCACCGACAAGCACCCAAATCTCGGAGCAGCGGCACACGTGGAAGCAACATCAAAAAGCAGAATCGTATACCGCAAAGAACATACGGACATCCTCGCATCCGACTGGGACACAAACGATCTTCGAACCATGACCATGGCCTTCCATCATTTTCCAAGACAGCAAGCGGTAACCATTCTCCAAAAGGCAGTCTCAGCCAGCGCACCCATCGCAATCTTTGATGCAACAGGACCGGGACTACTGCGACAAGTTCCTCGCCTGTTTGCCTACTTGATCGTCCCGTTTGCGCTGGCCCTTAACATCTTCATCCCGCTACTTGTTCTCTTCGGCACACCAGCAATTCGTCCTATCCGATACACGCGTCTCGTGCTGACCTACCTACTTCCTCTCGTTCCGATTTACATCTGGTGGGATGCAACAATATCGATCCTTCGTGTGTATAACACGAACGAACTCCGGCAGATCGTAGGCGAGGCCGACCCCGACCACACATTCGATTGGGACATCGGCGTCGCCGGAAGACGTGGACCACGCGCTATTACCTACGTGCTTGGTTGCCCACATACTGGCTCTTAGCGAGATCAACCTACATTCTGACCAAATCTCACCTCCGCAAAACCATGCACGACCCGTCAACTAAAGCCAAACCAGCGTGCCAAAACAAATTTGGATTCAGGTCGTCAGGTGAATGATTTCATGCGCGCTAATTGAAGATTAGGGTCGCGCTTCCCAAAAAGGCGGACGGAATAGGCCTCATGGTTTAGTCTGTCGGCTACTGCACAATGTTTTCAGGATCGTCTTATGAACCTTGGTTTTTTCACAATGCCGCTCCATCCGCCTGGATCGGATGTGACCGAGACACTAAGTAACGATCTGGAACAGCTAGTCACACTCGACAAATTAGGCTTTGATGAAGCGTGGATCGGCGAGCACTTCACAGCGATCTGGGAAAACATTCCGTGCCCTGACCTCTTGATCGCGCAAGCACTACCTCAAACAAATCGGATGAAATTCGGTACTGGCGTGACCTGCATGCCAAACCACAATCCGTTCATGATTGCTCACCGTATTGCCCAGCTCGATCACATGGCCAAGGGCCGCTTCCTTTGGGGCGTAGGATCCGGAGGTTTTCCCGGTGACTTTACCGTCGCTGGCATCGACCCAAAGAGCGGTGAACATCGGACATTAACCTCCGACGCGCTAGATGCTGTGTTTGACCTGTGGAATAACCCCAAGCCCGGAATCCGGAAGCACAAGCACTGGACATATACGGTTCCTGAACCTGAGGACGATATTGGGCTTGCAGTACACATGACGCCCTATCAAAAACCGCATCCACCCATCGCTGTAGCGGGCGTGACCCCAAAATCCGAGACCCTTGTTCTCGCTGGTGAGCGTCGCTGGGATCCCATCAGTATTCAGATCGTACCCGCCCATATTCTCAAAACACATTGGGACGCCGTAGAGGAAGGGGCTGCCAACGCCGGACATCCCGCTCCTAGTCGAGCTTCCTGGCGAATCGCGCGCGAGATCTACGTCGCAGAAACCACGGCAGAAGCGCGGAAAGACGCATTGGAAGGAACCCTGACACGTGACTTCCGTGGCTACTGGCAAACACTACTACCCAAATCCAAGATGATGGACCTGCTAAAAATTGACCCCGACATGTCCGATGCTGAGATCACACCTGAATATGTACTCGACAACATTTGGATCGTTGGAAGTCCAGACGACGTCACAGCAAAACTCCAAAAGTTGAGCGATGACGTCGGGGGTTTTGGAACTGTCCTCGCAATGGGTCACGAATGGACCCCTGAGGATAAATGGCGACACTCAATGAGCCTCCTCGCGAAAGAAGTCTTACCTCGACTAAACGGTTTCTCTTAGGGCAGCACACCGACTGTTGCCTCAGACAGGAGCGTCCAAATTCGAGAACCGATGCTGAGTAAGAACAAGTCCATCCAGCCAAAGTCGATAGGTTTGTGGTGCGCTGGCAATACGACGCGGCACAGCTGGACCTAATGACGGTGCCACCAGTATGTTCCTGTAGCATCGAATCGATCCGTCTCGAGATCCGAATTCACGATAATTGGCGACCTAACGATCGGTGATCGTATGAATTCAATACGCCCCGAGCCGACACGCACACTCGAAATATTCAAGGACGTGATGTCCACCCTCGCATCTGGAGTAGCCGTCGTAACTGGGTTGGATCCATCGTCACGTCCATGTGGTCTAACCATGACATCGATAGCCTCCTACTCAGCGGATCCCCCCTCGATCATCATCTGCGTGGACACCTCGAGCTACAGCTATCGTGGCTTATCCCAAGGCAAGTATTTTGCCGTGAATCTTCTTACTGCAGATCAGGCAAACATCGCCGAGCTGTTCGCTTCGAAATCCGAAGATAAGTTTCAACAATGCCAATACGTCGTCGGAGCCAAAGGCTTGCTCCTGATTCAAGACGCGCTAGCTTCCCTTATTTGCCAGCGTTCGTTCACAGCAACACACGGAGACCACGCCGTCGTGATTGGCGACGTTATCGATGGAACCGTGACGGACCGTGACCCTCTCGTACATTGGCAACGAAGCTTCCACCGAATGACCAACACACGCGACAGATAACCATCCACAACAATCGAATCCCGACCTACGCGACACTCCATGCACCACAGTCCGCAGCCATATGGAAGACCTCCTCCACCCACTCGATTCAGGCTGCGATGGGATCACTCCCTAGCACTGCGGCTAGTTCTCGATAAGCCGATCAATCATCCATGGTTCTGACGTCTCACCAAACCACTGATGCTCACCATCGCAAACAGCATGGACAAGGCATGTATCCGAGTTAAACACTCCGTACGCCTCCCGCGTGATGGCGATCTGTTCCGTCACGTTCACAAGACCTCGTGACCCATTCAGTGGATCGTGCAATCCGGTCTCGATAAATAATGGACGTGGCGCCGCCAACGCACCCAGATCACCCATGTCCACCGCCTGCCACAAGCCGGGCACGTAATTGCATCCACAATTCCCATTCAAATCCAACAAGGAGTCGCGGTACCCGTAAAAATAGCCACTGACGACAGCGGCCCGAACACGATCGTCCAAAGCCACCAGCCACAACGTTTGCAGGCCGCCACCGCTGAGCCCCGCACACCCGATACGTTCTGGATCACAATCATCCCGCGTCTGAATATAATCGACTAATCGCATCAAGTCCCAAGCCCACATCCCAGTCACGGACTGACCTAACGCAATCGCCGCATGATTCAGTGGGGTACAGGTCGACCGCATAAACGAATCCTCGTCATCAAGCTGGCCCACTGGCTCACGTCGCTCACCAAAAGCTCTAGCGTCGGGCGCGAACACCATCAATCCAGCTTGGGCAAAGCGATGACCATATGCATAGTTGTAGCGCGCTACTGCATCAGTCACGGCTGGAATATCGGTACGACCCACTGGCGCATTCTTTCCACCGCTGGCATGTCCATGCGGAGTAATGACAGCCGGTCGACGCTCATTCGGCCCTAGATCATCTGGAGTCAGAACGTAGAAGGGCATAACAACGTCAGATTCTGTATGCATCTCCATCCGGTGCCGGACATAACCGTCACATCGAACCGATTCCGTCTTCACGGGTTCGGGACGAACAACCCGCATCGTATCGATACCGATGATCTGTTGCAGGTGTGCGCGTGTAGAGCTTCGCCACGCTTCGAAGCTCGATCGATCACGTGTGTCTGTCGCCATCTGTCTCGCACCTTGCTCAAATCGAGCACGCAAGGCGCGGTGCGTTGAAAAAAAACTGTCGACCGTAGGAACACGAGGCTTAGCCATCACTAGGCACCTGTGGGCTCATCAAGATTCCGCATCAGACTCGGGTTCCACGCAAGGGTCGTCAAATATCCGGCTCTTGATGCAACTATCCTAACGATAGAGAGGTGTCTGGGACAGGCTAATGCACTCGCACCTTCCAGTGGCAGCAACCCGTTGGTTCATAGTGGAGCGCATCACGATCTAATCTCACACCCCTAAGTCCAGCCAGCGTGGTGTACGCTCGAAGTCCCGAATGAGGTGATGATTCCCATGCATGCATTCGTCATACCCTCGATAGAGAATCCAATGATTCAAGCCGCGTGAAAAACCCCGATGCCTAAAGTCGTTCGGAGTGCACAGATCCCACTTCCTCCAGACAAGCTCTGGACCATCATGCGTGATGTCAACATGCGTCCGAGATGGGATGTCAGCGTGTGTCGATTGGAACGTGAAGATGGGTCGGACGTAACCGCTACTGCAATTCTTCGATACACCGCGCCACTGATGCTCGGACTCACCTGGCGGTGGCAGGGCGAGTACAGTAGCTACAGCCCGCCTGAACGCTCCGCTGTCCGAATGCAGTGGGGATCGATGTTCCGACCATTCCGCAAGCTCGCAGGATCCTGGATTCTCACACCAGACGAACAGGGCACGTTGCTAAAAATCACCGTGCAGTTTGAACCACGAATCGCGTTGTTTGAAGGTTTTGTGACACGTCGCGTCTCGCGGGTTACCACCGAGAGCCTAATCCGACTCCAACAACTCACGATGGATTCATCGATCTGATCCACCTGCGCGGTGCACTCACCACAACTATCCGAAAATTCCACGTACTATGACGATTCATAGCTGAACTCCCGCAATTGGTCATCCAGTGAGAATCGGAACCGGAGAATTCACGTACGAGTGGATTGAAGGCTGGGCCCAGATCCCAAACACCGAAAGTGCCCGTCGCGGTTGGTCGCACACAGGCATGGTAACGACGCGCGACCGTGAGATCGTAACGCTCCACCATGGAGACCCGCATCTCCTCTACTTGGACCTCAACGGCCAGATCATGCGATCCGTCGAGCTTGACGTCGAGAACGCGCACGACATCGTTCTCGTCGAAGATAACGGAACCGAACGACTGTGGATTGTTGACAACCTGTCCGGACGCGTCGTCAAGATCGAATTGAATGGTCAAGTTGTTTCTGAGCTTGAACAACCCAACATTTCGATCTATCGCGACGGCGGCTCCTACGCTCCAACCTCACTTGCGGTTCACGAATCGAGATTCGGAGGCTCCGGCCACATCTGGCTCACCGATGGGTATGGTTCCAGTGCCGTACACCAGTACACAGATGCTGGCGACTACCTTACGACCATTACAGGCGATGAGGGAACCGCCGGTCACTTCGACACCCCACACGGATTATTCATCGATCGTCGGACCACTGAACCAGAACTACTCATCGCCGATCGAAGCAATGGGCAAGTGCAGGTATACGACCTCGATGGCACATTCAAGCGCGTTTTTGGTCAGGATTTTCTCTATCGACCGTGTTGTTTCGAGGCTATTGCCGACCACCTCGTGATCCTGGAACACCGTGCCGGACGGTTAACAGTGATCGATTCATCAAACCAACTTGTCTGCTATCTGGGCGAAAACCCTGGCGTGGAAAATCTCCAGAATTATCCGAATGTCTCCCACAAAGACCTCGTGACCGGGAAGTTCAATAGCCCCCATGGGATCACCTCCGACCACGATGGAAACCTCTATATACGCGAGTGGATCACCGGCGGCCGAACCATAAAACTCAACCGATCCTAATTCCGGAACTCGCAAACGGCCGACTGCTCAAGTCCATCACACCGAACACAACGTCGCGCTATAGCGTCGGATCAATTCCAACCTTGACCAATTGCTTTCCGAAGTTCTCTCCACGAAGAACACGGATCAGGGCCGACGGCGCACACTCAAGACCTTCATCGATGTCCTCTCGATATTTGATCTGGCCGGATTGCACCCACGCACCGAGTTGCTGCAACCCCTCGCTGGAACGATCCGCATAGTCAGAAACCAACAGGCCTTCCATGCGTGCACGTTTCGTCAACAGTGTCCACGTTGGTCTCGGTGCGAGCTCCGGTTCAGGCAGGTTGTATTCGGAAATCATTCCGCAAATCGCGATCCGCGCATGCAAATTAATGTGACCCAACACCGCATCGAGAATATGACCACCGACGTTGTCGAAGTACACATCCACCCCATCAGGACACACATCCGAAAGTGCGGCACTAACATCTCCAGCCGTGCGATCAATGACTGCGTGATAACCAAGTTCCGTGAGCGCATAGTCCCGTTTCATGACAGATCCAACGATCCCTATTGTCCGGCAACCCTGCAGTCGAGCGATTTGCCCAACGACTCCACCAACCGCCCCTGAGGCCGCCGAAACAAGAACGGTTTCATCACGGTGTGGGCAACCCACCTCAAGCAGGCCAAAATACGCCGTCAACCCAGGCATACCCAACACACCGAGAGCCGTGGTGATCGGTGCGAGACCCGGATCAACAACACGGAGCTCGTGATCTCGAGCGATAGCATACTCCTGCCAGCCCAAACGACCCTCGACGATATCGCCCACCTGTAAACGATCGCTCCGGGTTGCTACCACTTCACCAACCACACCCCCGACCATAACGTCTCCGATCTGAACGGGAGCGGTATATGACGCGGTATCACGCATTCGTCCACGCATGTACGGATCAATGGACAGATACACCGTACGAACAAGCACCTCGCCATCGCCAGGATCTCGCACAGGAACCCTCGAGAATTCAAAATCATTCAGGCTCGGCTCGGCGACCGGACGCCGTGCAAGCAGCACGCGCAGGTTTGTTCCACTGATCGCTGTGGCAGTCATATTCACTAAGACCTCTCGGGACCGTCATTGGTTCTCATACGAACTACCCACACTGGGTATTCACACATTATGGGCCGCAAAT
This sequence comes from uncultured Chloroflexota bacterium, assembly GCA_964422795.1. GTDB lineage: Bacteria > Chloroflexota > UBA11872 > UBA11872 > UBA11872 > UBA11872. The sequence continues at coordinate 6,114 of CAYRCL010000052.1, read as the reverse complement.
AACGATCGTGTTCCGCTATCACGCCCACACTTGAACGATCGGGGTTCGTCGCATCGCACCCGACTCCACGCTAGGCTTTCCCTATTGAACACGCGTTGTGCCGCAACTTAAAGGACGCACCATGGCAAATCATGTCACGCTTTTTGTCGGAACCTACACACGACAGGGATCCGAAGGGATTTACACATGCGTGATGGACCTCGAGACGGGCGCACTTGAACTCCGTGGGATAACCGGGAACATCGAAAACCCATCATTCCTCGCAATTGATCCGGCGGGTCATCATCTCTACGCCGTATGTGAGACCGGCGACGAAAGCGATCACGGTGGTGTAATGGCTTTCGGAATCAACGATGACGGATCCCTCAACGAACTGAACCGTCAATCGACCGGCGGGCCCGGGCCTTGCCACCTCGCCGTCGATGCCCAAGACACCCTCGTAATTGCGGCGAACTATAAGGGCGGAAGCGTGGCAACACTTCCATTGCGTCCGGATGGAACCCTGGCGAAGTGCTCAGGCTTCGTCCAGCACGAAGGCACGTCGGTGAATCCCGATCGACAGGATCAACCCCATGCACACTCGGTGACGATCAACGCTTCAAACAACCGCGCCTACGTCTGCGACCTCGGAGCTGACACCATCGTTGTCTATGACATCAACTACGACCTCGCTCAACTCGAGCATGCAGTAACAATCGCTGCACAACCGGGCCAAGGACCACGACATTTCGCGTTCCATCCCTCGAGACCGTTTGCCTACGTCATCAACGAACTCGGGTCCACAGTCGCCGTGTACACGGTCGATCGTCAAGACGGATCCCTGAGCGAACGCCAAATGATCTCCACGCTCCCTGCTGAATGGATCGGCAGTAACACCACTGCGGATATACACGTCAGCCCTGATGGGCGTTTCCTCTACGGATCAAATCGCGGCCATGACTCAATAGCCCTATTCCAGATCGACATGACCACCGGTGCATTAGACCCAATCGGTCATGAACCAAGCCAAGGACAAACCCCACGAAACTTCGCCATAAGCCCAGGTGGAAACTTCTTACTCGCTGAGAACCAGGACTCAGGAACGATTCGCACCTTCGCCATCGACTCCAACAACGGCCAACTCAACGACACCGGCCATGTACTCGAGATCCCAGCACCGGTGTGCATTGTCTTTCGTCCGTAGGTGCAGCGAGCGATTACCCACAACAAACCAACCCATCGATTCTGGACTCGCTGACCCTGTTGAGCATCGATCAACATGAGCCAATACGTTGCAGCAATCGTGAATCAATGAACCAGCCGATCCATTTCAGGCTCTCAATTCAGGACGCACCCATTATTCGTCGTCGGCAAAATGCATCCATGTCTCAGCCAAGATCTGCGCTCCAGTCACGACTTCCGCCACCGGCACGAATTCATCGGGGCTGTGAGCGTGGCGAATGTCACCAGGACCAAATAACACGGAGGGAATGCCAACCTGAGATAAGGAAACCGCGTCCGAACCATACGGCGCACCAGTAACAGTGGCGGAACCTAGAACGGTGTCGCATCCACGACGGAGCGACTGAACCACAGCGGATGATTCAGGGGTATCCAACCCGAACCAATCCCGCTGTGGGAATTCAGATTCCACCCGAAGACCCGGATGCCGCTGCCGGGCAATATCAAGGATTTCATTGAAATCCGCTTCAACGTCCTCAGGTCGCTCATCAGGATTACATCGACGTTCCATGTGCAGCGTACAGCTATCGGGAACCATGTTGGGAGATCCGGTTAAACCACCCTGAATACTTCGAATCGAGTAGGTCGATGGCCCAATCAGCGGATGCACCTTGCTGGCAAGCAACCGGGGATATTCCTGGTGAATAACTTCGATCAACTGTGTCATCCGAGTGATCGCGTTATCCCCCAAGTGCGGGTGCGAGGTATGTGCTGCCGTTCCACGCGTAAACACATCCCAGACCACCCCCCACCGATGCGCTCGCACCACTTCGAGGCTCGTCGGCTCACCCTCAATCGCTCCATCAATCGTCCGGTCCGCATTTGACGCGGCAAGGGCCCGGGCCCCGAGACCGCTACTTTCTTCTCCAACCGCAGCACACACCACCAGTCGGCAGGGGGCTCGTGGTTGCCTCACCGCCCATTGCAATGCCAGGAGCTGCATCGCCAACGATCCCTTGGTATCGCATGCGCCGCGTCCATGCAGTCGACCTTCTGGATCGACCCACGGCTCTAGGCCGTTGGTCATCGGCCCCAATGCCACGGTATCCATATGCGCCTCGAACACCAACGTGGGTGCATCAGCATCGGCTGGCACGGATACCAACACATTCGAATCTCCACCGCCCACAGGTTGACGTTCAACCTCAGCGCCGCAGGCGCGACCGAATTTCTCCACAGCATCAGCCACGGCTTGGTCGCCAGTTCCGTCTTCCACACCCCGGGCCATACTCGGAATACTGATCAACTCACTCAGAAGCTTCACAGCCGCTTCGTTTGACGTCACAGGCTCGTTAATCACGGTGCAGAATCTCCACGCGTCATATGACGGATGAGCCATGGTAAAGACCGTTCCGCCATACGTACAACATGGACGATACCGCTGCGTCGAGTTCAAACCGGAATAGACACACAGCAAATCGAGAAAAGCGGAGCCATCAGCTAACACCGTACCTGCCACAAAACAACCGCGTATGTATGACCACTCCAAGCCTAGTCCCGGCTATATCCAACCCAGACCAACACGAATAGATCTATGCTTCTCATAGACCTTGCGTTGAGGCACAACAATTGGGGGTCATAATGCGCTTAGGACTGAAGTCGATCTGGACAACAACAGTCGTGCGAATCGCCATACTCGGTCTCATTCTCGTCATTGCGAGCACCGGACTAGCTTGTGCTGAGTCTGACGACTTTGACTTCAAGCCACGAGAGACCGGCTGCAACCCCGTCTGCTAACACGGCAGACCAAACATTCAGTGAATCCCGCATAATTCAGATTCGTTTGACCACGTATATGGCGTCGCGCGCAGAGCCCGCTATCCTGCCCCTATGAACGCCGAACCAGCGTTCCAATTCACGCAGCAGCAACGCGCGGTCATTAACCACGCCGGTGGTGCCCTGTTGGTCGCCGCCGGACCCGGAACCGGAAAAACGCGGGTAATCGTTGAACGCATCGCGCACCTTGTTGAGCATCACGACGCGAAACCGACCGAGATCCTTGCTCTAACGTTCAGCCGTAGCGCTGCTACTGAAATGATGCATCGGGTAGCACGACGGCTCGGCGAAGGTGCTGGAGCCATCACGTTCAGCACCTTTCACAGTTTTAGCCTTGGCTTGATCCACCAGCATCACAGCGCCTTCGGCTATCCCACCCCACCGCGCGTCATCACAATCCGCGAGCAAGTCGAATTGATCCGTCGAATCCTCGCGACGACACGCGGGCCAATGCTCCATCCAATCACCCTGCTGAGCAAACGGTCATTTGGTGCACGCATCATCGCCGAAGCACTAGTCCACGTGCATGAACGATCGAATCACATAACGGACTCCGATCTTCACGCCGCCCTCGAATCCATTGCCTCCGAATATCGAAACCTCCGACGTACGGCTTCCTTAGTTGACCATCCAGCGATGGTGCCCGAGGCCGTCGAATTGCTTGAGCACGATACCGGTTTGGCCCACACACTCCAGCAACAATTCAGGTTCGTACTCGTTGACGAGTATCAAGACACGAGCACGACGCAAATCCGCCTCCTTGAATTGCTCGCACCGCCGCCAACCCCTCTCATGGTCGTCGGCGATGACGACCAATCGATATACGCATTCCGCGGAGCCACACCCAATAATCTCCAAGCCTTTGCCGAAAGCCGTGATGCCGAGCGCATTGACTTGACCGAAAACTGGCGCTGCGGGGCTCACATCCAAGACGCCGCGACCACCCTGATTAACCACAACACATCCCGGATCCAGAAAACGATCCGAGCCCACCCCACCACCGGTAACGGAACGATTGACTGGCTGCGCTACAACGGAATCCGGGCACATGCCCGTGGGCTCGCCGAGCTCATCGATGACGAACTACGTCAGAACGGAAGAACGTGTCGAGACATCGCCGTCCTATGGCGCACCCAGACCCATCCGCTCGCCGAATTACTTCTCGACCATTTGTTGCAACTCGGCATACCGGCCCGCACAAGCCAAGGGGTCTCCCACGCCGTTGGGCTTCGATCAGCCATCGCCGCGCTCATCGACCTACACCATCACATCGACGATCAATCCCCAGACGCGCTCACCGCAATCCTTGAATCGGGCCTGAGTGGGATGAACCCGATCCTGACTCAACACGCGCAACGAGAAGCCCGCCGCACACGTCGCAGCCTTGACCAAACAGTAAAGCGTCTCAGTGTGGACAACACGTCGTATCAGCCAATGCTCGACACGCTCGATGCCATTGAACGCGTGCGACAGACATGCGCGACAACCACGCCCGACTTCATGCATGTCGTCTGGCTCGAATTTCCCGGTCTTCACACCGCCGCGCGGGCACTCCTCAGCACCGATCTCGCCATCGCGAACCCCGCACGCCAGATCATCGGCGCAGTGACCGCCTTGACCGCCGACGCTGAAGCCTTTGCCCTCGCCAATCCCGCAGCCTCGCTCTCGGATTGGGCGATCCAACTACGTCAGGACATGCTCGTCACCGACGATCTCATCGAAGGCATCGACACCGTCGATAACACGGTGCTCTTGTTGACCGTGCATCAAGCCAAAGGCCTTGAGTGGCCCGTCGTCATTACCCCGGGGATGGAAGAGGGCGTGTTCCCATCCCGTCATCGTGAGTCAGACTTGCTTAGAGACGCGATGCCATCCCTCACACCGCACTTTCGTGATGCTTCGATCGAGGAAGAACGACGCCTTTTGTATGTCGCGCTGACGCGTGCAAAAGAACGCGCCGTCGTGTCATTCGATCCCGAAGGACAACAGCGCCCCGCCTCCCCGAGTCGCTTTCTCAACGAATTGGGGATCCTGCCAGTCGACGCCACGCCCGACGGCCGACCCCGAACCTCAAAAGAGGTTGAAACAGAACTACGTCAACAATTACGACGTGGGACACCGATCGACCGCGCCGCAGCGGCCTCGGCGCTCGGAACCCTTTCGGTACAACAACGCCGCCGTTGGTGGGCAGCAGTGCCACCAGTCACAACGCCCACGCCTGCGCCACCTGATGACCACATCGATACGACGGTGACCGCCCTCACAGATTTTCGCGCGTGTCCATTTCGATTTCGGTGCCAACACATCCTCGGACTCCGTGCCCCGCTCGATGCCCCACGTGGCATGGGCACAATCGTCCACAAAGTGCTTCAAGACTTCCACGCACCTGACGCGATCCACCCATTCGAGGTCTCAACTCTTCGCAACCTGCTCGAGGTCCATTGGGATCATTCACAGTTCCTCTTTGCCCCGATCGCTGAACAATCACGGCGTGATGCACTCGAATACATCGATCGGTATATCTACCACCATCCCACTCGACACCATGCCCGTGCTGTCGAGCAAGCGTTCACCTTCTCGATTGCAGGCCTCAACATCAGCGGAAAGGTCGACGCGATATTCACCCTTCCGGAAGGCACCGAGATTGTTGACTTCAAGACTGGCCGCACACCGATGTCCACAACGACGGCCAAGGACGATCTTCAACTTGGGCTCTATAGCCTCGCGTTTGACCACGCGACCGAATTGGAGAGCTACGCGAGCCCGCATCGAGCCGTCTATTTATATCTATCCGCCCTCAAATCCCCCGAAGAATCCGACCGAGCACGCCCTACCACGATCGTGGACGGGACGCGTTTACGGGCCACAAACCCTGCCGACCGTGAAACCGTGGCATCAAAACTCGAAGGCTATGCCACATCCATTCGGAATCGCGATTTCCCGACCAAAAACCAACTCCTAGCGCGTGACCAAGGCGTTCCGCCAGGCGATCTTGAGATCGTGCAAAACAAAGCAGTGTGCGAGTACTGCGATTTCCGACGCCTCTGCCCGGACTACAGCACCACACCCACATGAGCCACCCCTCCTTTCAACCCACGGATGAGCAACGGGCCGTGC
>CAYRCL010000051.1:0-26928 GCA_964422795.1 uncultured Chloroflexota bacterium | reverse complement strand
CCAGGCATGCCGAAGAGCATGAACATCATTCGGGACAACTTCTTGTCGCCAGACCTGTATGGCTTGCACTTCTTCGATGGCTGGGCTCAGTGGTGGAACATGCTCCACGACGAAATGACCCCGGCAATCACCGGAGAAATGCCCGCCATGGAAGCAATGGACAACGCCGCTGCGGCTTGCGACAAGCACCTGAAATCACTGCAGGCCGAATAGTGATACACCACCAACACCGCGCATAACGAGGAGTTGGTGTGGAGGTGGTGCGGGGCTGAACAACAGCCTCGCATCACCTCCTCTTTTTGACGACGACACGCAATCGACTTACGTGTCCTATACGGGGTACGACCGGAACTATTGTTATCCTCTAGGCGTGGTTAGCACACCCCACACCAACAGGGGGCTCCGCTTATAGGTAAAACAAGCGCCACTGTATCTGAGCTGCGGGTATCAAATGATCTTCTCGACGACCCACCGAGACTCCGTGCCCGGATGGCCGAGGATGGATACGTCTTCCTAAAAGAACTATTCAACCCTGATGACATCCTGCATCTCCGTCGCGAAATGCTCACGACCATCCAGGACGGCGGTTGGCTCGTCGCAGGTACAGATCCACTCGATGGCATCGCCGATATCTCACGAAAATGCACCGAGGGAGATCTTGGGTATACCGATGTCTACCACGAGGTGTACAAGCTTCAGGCCTTCCACGAAGCAGGGCACTGGCCAAACATCCTTGAGACCATGCACAAGATTGTCGATGCTCCGGTCTTTCCCCACCCACAAAAGATCGCTCGAATCTGGTTTCCGAAGTACACGGACCACACCACACCAGTTCACCAGGATTTCGTCCATTTCCAAGGATCCTTTGACACGTACACGTGTTGGGCGCCTGTGGGGGACTGTCCCATCAACCTCGGAGGCCTCGCCGTCATCCCTCGCTCTCACCGTCAAGGCCGGGTTGTCGACCATCACTTCTCGCTTGGCGCGGGTGGCCTGTCGATCGATGTGCCGCAGGAAGAGGCGGCCTGGCACACCACCAATTACGAAGCCGGCGACGCTTTACTCTTCCACAGTCTCACTATGCACAAGGCCATGCCAAATGTCACCGAGAACCAGCTACGCGTCTCGCTGGATAATCGTTACCAAGCCATGCATGATCCGATCGCCGAACACATGCTGACGCCACACCTCAATATCGCTGCAGGAACAACCGCATCCGCAACCCTCTCATGGGATGAGGTCTACGCTGACTGGACCGATGAACGGCTCCAGTACTACTGGACATCGCGAGACGGCCCAGTGAATCCGCGTGATATGAGTTATGCAGACCGTGGAACGGACGAAGCCTTCGAGCGCGCAAGACACGGTGACCCACACGCTCGAGTAAAACTTGAACGGATCGTCCGTAGCGAACCAACATCTGAGCGTGGACTAGCAGCTGCGTCGATTCTGGAGCGTTATTCGTAATCCATGAGTCTCAAGCCCCGAACATTCGTACCATCTGGCAGTGATCAGAACCCTTCGCAGCACTGGAATAAATCAGCGACCAGCTCGACCAGTCGACGTTTGAGTCACTGTTTTCACGTCCAGTCGAAGATCACCCCAAGCCATCCTTTCGGCCCTTCGGAAATCATCTGGTACATCTCCGAAGCTCGGGTATAGGACACATCATGGGAGATCAAGTGATCTACCTTAAGCCGCCCAAGACGGATCTGGTCTAAGACATACGCTCGGTTCGCAGGCCTCGTCCACTGAAATCGGTGGTAAGGCTGTGCAGGGTAATCGCTCTGATAATTGCCAATGAGGTCGAGCTCGTGGCGCAAGAGCTCATGTTGCAAATTCAACTCAACCGTTCCTGGCGGACTACCTGTAAGGCATACGGTTGCGCCTCGCGCGGCAGCCTTAAGGCAGTCAGGCAAGACTCGGGGATCTCGTGCAGCCATAAACACCACCCGGGCACCGCCGCCGGTTAAGTCATGAACAGCAGCCACAGCATCGTCCTCACTTGCATTAACGATATGGGTCGCACCGCTCTCACGAGATCGTTCCAGTCGTTCATCAAGGATATCGACCGCAATCACCGGATAGGCACCCGCGAGGGACGCAAACGTCGTCGTGAGTTGACCGACGAGACCCTGGGCAAAGACAGCCACTGATTCTCCAAGATACGGACGAGCTCGACGCACGCCATGGAGTGCAACATCTCCCAGAATGGCAAAAGTAGCCTGCGAATCTGTCACGTCGTCCGGCACCTTGCCGGCATAGCTCTGATCCGGATGACCACGAGGGTCCACCTCAACCAAAGCAGCACCTTGATGTGGACTTAGGATTAAGACACGATCTCCTTCAACGTAGCCTTTGACATCCGCGCCAATGGCCTCCACGACCCCGACACTGGTATAGCCAGTCGGACGGGGGTAGCGGTATCGATCTTCTCCATGTTCATTCTCAAGGCTGTTTCGCTCGGATCCGGCGCTGACCTGTGTCTTGCGCACACCGACCAGAATTTGGTTCGGCGCAGGATCATCGATCACGATCTCGTCTAACTCCACCTCTCCTCGAGACGAAAATACGATGCGAGGCACTATGCGGGACATGAACTTGATCTCTTTCTCAGACCGCAAAGGTCTATCTCTGATCCATTAAGTCCGCATCGTACGTGATGTGGGCTGTCCACTCATACATCAACTCAACGGAACCTATCTAACACCACTCGTTTCAAGGGGCTGAACCTCAATCCCCTGATAGTAGTGACTGAGGATTTCGATGAATGAATATCCTTCTAGGGCTAAACCTTGGGCGCCCCACTGACTCATACCAACCCCATGACCAAACCCGCGTCCGTACACCACCACACGTGCGGGCAAGAAGAACTCAATAATCGATAGAGAACCCCGATCTAGCCGTATATCAGGCGGAGCCCAATCAAAGGCTAGACTCCGGCGTCGACTTTCGAGCACATATCCTTGCCTCAGTAAGCTCGCGACACGGCGTGGCGACGGATTGAGAAGCACAAGCGACTTCGTTGGAGCAATCTCGAATTCCGCAAAGGCGCTTGGGATATTTAAAACGGTGCGGATCCGATCACCCGACAGCACCAGCGTTCCCTGTTCACCCTCTAGTCGAACATCAAGCGGTCGACCTATTCTGGATGTTCGTAAAACTCGCACAGCTGTCAGTGTTCCGAGAACTCCTCCTTCGCCCGTCTGAATTCCAGCAAGCGACTGAACAGGAATGATCCGGCGCCAGCGGTATCCGGAGGAACCCCATGCAACACTAAGCGCCTCTGCGTCATGGGGGCTTGCGACTGAGTTCAGATACGGTATGGGCATCCCCCAAACATCCCCCGAACTTACTGTCGCATCACCAGCATTGGCGGAGTAATAGGCGGTGATCATTTCGCCGAGATATGTGGCCACCAGCCCCCGAGTCTCTTCGACCGCCCGGATCGTCGTCGGGGTTTCAGCTTCCATTCCCAGATAGGCTTGACAATTTTGACTGTCACAGATGTCATACATCGAATTCGGTTCGATTCGCTTAAGAACATAATTCCGAGCCGCAACAGCCTGAGCCTTCAAAGCCTCGAGCTCCCATGACGATGGCATCTCCGAACCAACGACAGAGGCAAGGTATTCCGATAGAGCCACTTCATTCACGATCAAGGGTTGATCACCCGTGAAGTCGACACGTAACCGGCCTCTATACGATCGCCCATTCACTGTTATCGCATCAGCCAACTCGCTCGGTTCGACTTCCAATACGTGAGGCAATCCAAATCCGTACCGGTCAAGATGCAGTCCCGCACGTGGAGCTGTAAGAAACGGTGCGACACCAAGTTCCGAGCGCAAGACCCGGCGATCCCTAATCTGACGAGCGCTTCCTACATATGGACCGACAAATTCTCTCTCATCAGATACATCTAGCATCGAGTGCGTTTCAGCGACACCCAAACCCGATGGGAGCGTTACGTTCCCCGGAATTCCTAGGTAGCGTAATGATTTACCAAAAATGATCGCACGAGGAGAGGGATTGAATTCGGCCGTATGTCCATCCACTCGAACGACCGAGCCAATAGGAAGCGCCAGCTGAACCAGATCCGTATCTACCGTAAGACGCACACGGACTGTGACTGGCATCCCCGATGAATCTGACTGCGCGTTCGCAGTCGAACCCAGGGCAGCCATAACCAACACAGCCACCAATACACCAACGACGATGCGGATAGTTCGGCGGCCCCTAATCAGGGCCGCCAACAAATCGTTACGCGCTCTCGTCCGTCTTCTTTGCCTTGGAAGATTCAGCGTCTGTTTCGGACGCATCTGTCGACGTCCCGTCGTCAGTGTCTTCATCATCCTCGTCGGAACGAGCCTCTTCACGGAATTCTCGAACACTCTTACCGAGCGCCTGTCCGACTCCCGCAATTCTGCCGGCGCCAAAAAGCGCGACAACAATGAGAAGAATGATCACTAACTCGAGTGGTCCAATGTTGAAGGGCATCTCCTGCCTTTCTGTAGCGACCAACTTACTCACATACGATCAGTGACCATTCCACCGACCACATGCAAGAAGTTAAATCACCGCGATTAATGTCAGGAACACGAACAAACCGTGTCCATTGATAGGTCGATCGTCCGCCAAATACGCCGACGATCGATACACCACACAATTGTGCCATTCAAACAGGCCCCGCAACCGACAATCTCACCTAAGCTATCCACGAGCTGTTAATGCCCGAAAACCAAAGTCCAACAAAGTCTCAGCATCCGCCAAACGGTCATCACTACCGAGAACCACCACCATCAACCGACGACCACGTTGCTCAGCAGCAGCGATCAGGTTTCCACCAGCCTCTGCCGTACGGCCTGTCTTAACGCCAATAGCTCCCTCGTAAGTCCACAGTAAACCATTCAAATTGGTGAGGCTGTACGACCGGTGAGCCGATCCGTGAGCAATCACGTGTGTTCGAGTGGAAACGATTTGTGCAAGCAGAGGGTAACGATCGATTGCATCGGCAGCCAGAACCGCCATATCAAACACCGTGGTGTATTGGTCAATTGCATCCAATCCGGCTGGGTTAACAAACCGGGTGTTACGCAATTCCAATCGATCAGCCAGGTCGTTCATCTGTGCAACCGTATAGGCTTGGCCGCCGATACCATCGGCAATGGTGACCGCGGCATCATTCCCCGATGACAACAACATCGCGAAAAGAAGGTCCTGCAAGGTCAAGACCTCACCTGGTTGTAACCCAACTACGTTTGCTGGTTGGTCCAAGGCTTCGGGCGGAACTTGAATCTTCGTATGCGGTTGTGCCAGTTCGAGAGCAACAACCGCCGTCGCTAGTTTTGTCAGACTAGCGGGTGCACGTCTTTCAGCTAGGCTCTTCGAAAAAACAATTGTTCGCTCACCCATATCAACCAGTAGTGCCGCCTTCGCCGAAATGGCAGGGGATTTCACGGGCTGAGTAAATGGACCTTCTACAAAAGCGGGTAAATCTGAGGGCGCAAGTTCATTCACGCGTCCTGGAAGCGTCTGTTCCAACTGGTTAATTACATCACCAGTATCAGGGCTGGGAGGCTCAACCGACATTAGAACCTTTGCAACCAGCAAGATACCAACGATCGCTACCAAACCGACAAACATACCGCGCGCCGCCTGCCGTAGGCGCCGCTCACGTAGTCCACGAAGCCGTTCAGCAGCGGATCGTTCAAGCATTCTCCTGTGATAAATCGGCACAGGAATTGGCATCGGATCAAGGCCTGACCTTCGCTCGTTAAACATCGCATCTTGCAGCCAGTCATCCGTACGCTTTGACCATCCACTTGAAACACGCTGGCTCATATGCGCCATGCTTCGATGCGTTCAAAGAGTGAACGGCAGTCATCCAATCCCATCGGTTGTTCGTTCACATTCGTGTGCAGAAGAGCTACCCGCATTGGGGTAATTGACATAACGACCGCCGTGCATGAAGGAACTAGGCACCGATCGTATCCGTGAGAACCTTGCACTCTATGCAGATCAGCCCCGCAATCGACAAGGCTGAAGGACTCGGGCGCCCATGACAGTCTAGCTACGCCCAGAAGGCGTCCGGCACTAGCCTGTGTTGCCGAATAATTGGTGGCGTCATGCTCGGGATCCAGAGCGACCTTCCAGAAATATTCCAGCTGGCAAATGACGGCTTGAAGTAATCCCACGAAATCGTAGGTCTGCTGAGCATAATCAACGGCGCTCGGATCTCGAGTAATGGGAACTCCGCTCCCGTGAACGACAACCAATAGCGGCCTCGCGAGCGCCTCCCGGAGCGGGCCGCAACATGTAGATTATTGTCAAGTTGGCTCCAGAGGTCAAGCTCATCACGACCTTTGGAGAACGAGAGTTTTGTCAAAACAGGGATTTTCTGAGCTCGTCGACACACCCATCAAGCAATCCGCTAGCCAAGCCGATGAACACCGCCTTATGACTACCCCGTTGATGATCTCACTCGTTGACACCTGTCAATGAAATCAAAGACACCGATGACAGGTTCGGCATACCGTTAACACCAATCAAAATCCATCATGCGACAATGGGTCCCTCTGACCGTCGATGCACCGCCAGTCCGTACTACTAGCGCAACGGAGTAGTCCCAATCCATACACTCGGCCGCCTGTTGCTGTACTTGAGAACACAGAAGCACGTTGTTGCTGCGCTCCTTGTAGCACTGATCGTGGGTGCACTGCTGCGAACACTCCCTCCCACACTCACAAAATTTGCGATTGACGACGGAATCCTCGCCGGCAACCTTAGTGTTCTCTTCACAATCGTCGGTCTGTTCACTGGTGCCGTCATATCCTCCAACATTGTGATGGCAGGTCGTTTATATGCGGCGCGCTACAGCGCACAGCGCGCAATTCATGACATACGAAACGACCTTTACATTCACCTTAGTTCGAAATCCATGAGTTTTTTCGACCGCCACCAGACGGGTGATCTCATGTCCCGGGTAACAAACGACGTAAACACGATCCAATTTTTCTTCAATATGGCCGGAACAGTCATCCTGTCATCGATCGCAATGGTCATCTTCAACCTAGCGTTCATGCTTGCTCTTGACTGGATCCTAGTGATCGCCCTACTCGCGCTCATGCCGTTCTTCGTAGCACTACAGTCGCTAGCGCGACGAGTTGTCCCTTTGTTCCGTCTTGCAAACGAACAAATGGGCACTATCAATGTAGCGATCCGGGAAGGAATAGCAGGAATTAAGATCATTCAGGCTTTTGGACGTGAGGATCACCAAGAATCTAGATTCGATAACGAAAACAGAAGACTCCGAGATCTACGAACACAAGTCATACGCAACATCGGACTGTATATACAAGGCGTTGAACTGATCGCCGGAGCCGCCACCGCTTTAATCCTCGGCCTGGGTTCTTGGCGAGTCGTGAACGGCGACTTCACCCTCGGAGGGCTAGTGGCTTTTCAAGGCTATCTATTGCTCATGCTTGCTCCAACCCGATTCCTCGGGTTCGCCGTACAGATCTCGCATCAGGCAGCTACCTCTGGTGAACGTGTGTTCCAGATAATTGACACGCCACTGGATGTACAAGAATCGCCGAACCCCGAACCGCTGCCCCAAATGCGTGGTGATGTTGAACTCGATCGCGTCACCTTTCAGTACGGAAGCAACGAACCCATCCTTCGTGATGTTTCAATACGCGTCCCAGCTGGTAGTTCGCTTGCCATCGTGGGACGCAGCGGGTCGGGCAAGAGCACTATCGCTAATCTATTGCCCCGTTTTTACGACCCAACGGAAGGTGTAATCCGTATTGACGGTCATGACCTTAAAAGCCTGCGCCTCAACGACTTGCGATCGGGCATTGGAATGGTTATGCAAGAAACCTTCCTGTTTAACATGAGCGTTGCCGAAAACCTTCGATTTGGGATGAGCAATGCAACGGCTAAACAGATTAGATCCGCGGCACGATTAGCCTCCGCTGATGAATTCATCAACGAATTACCACAGGGATACAACACAATCATTGGTGACCGTGGTGTCCGTTTATCTGGCGGACAGCGCCAACGTATTGCGATTGCCCGAGCCATGCTCGTGCAACCAGCGATTCTTGTTCTTGATGAGGCCACCTCCAGCGTCGATACACGGACTGACCGTGACATTCAGCAAGCCCTCCAGCAGTTGATGTCGGAACGAACGACGATTGTGATTGCACACCGACTGTCAACAATTCAACGCGTGGATCAAATAATCGTTCTCGAAGATGGCCAAATCACCGATCGCGGAACCCACGATGAGTTACTTGTCAAAAGCACTGCGTACCAAGCGATCTATGAATTACAGTTTCGGCTGCAGGAAGAAGGTTTGTCCCCAATCCCCCCTGCTGTTTCAAGCACGTCCTAGCCAAATGCGAACCAACACCTACGTGGACACCTCAAACCTGTCTAGAACCGCTGTGACCGGAACTCTTCGCCGCTTCCTACGCTATGTCAAATCACATCGGCGGAATGTAGGGATCGCGTTCGTAACATTGTCGCTCGCCGCCCTCCTAAACCTGATCCCACCGTGGGCAACAAAAATCGTTGTCGACGACTTCATCGCGAACGCAGACGCAGCCGGAGCTATGCGTGTCGCTGGAGCATTGCTCCTCGTATATCTCGCACGATCAGCCTTTAATTACATGAATTTCTACATCTTCGGTCGGGTTAGCCAGGTAATCGTTTATGAAATTGCTCGGGACATGTTCCGACGACTCGTACGACACTCGATGCGCTTCTTCGAAAGCCAGCGGACAGGTGAGACAGTCTCGCGACTAACCGCGGATGTCAACGCCGTTCAGCAAGCTATGCAAGGCCAGGTTTTAGGCGCGGGAGTTGGTCTTATAACCATGCTGATCTATCTGGTGGTGATGCTAACGATCGACTGGCGTTTAACCCTAATCATCTCCTCGGTGGTCCCATTCATGCTTCTCACGAGTTCTATCACGGCCCGGATGTTGCGTATTAGATATCGGCGCGTACAAGAATCAATAGCCAACATCAACACGGCCATCGAGGAAAATGTGAGTGGCATGCGTGTTAGTCGCGCCTTTGCGCGTGAGGATGCGGACACTCATCGCTTCCAGACAGAAAATCGTGAGAATTTGCAGGCGAACCTAGGAACCACGACTGTCGAGTCTGTTGCGACACCGATAATTGAAGCTCTGAGTGCACTGAGCGTAGCAGCAATATTGGGCTACGGCGGATGGCAAATCGTGCTCGGAGAAATGACCGCTGGAACACTCATCGCCTTTCTCGCCTACCTGCAAATCTTCCACCAACCTTTGACCGAGATCGTGCGGGTGAACTACGTCATCCAATCGGGTCTAGCGGCAGCAGACCGGATTTTCCAGTTCATGGATGTGCCGCAAGGCATTGTGGATAAGGCCAGCCCTGAGAATCTATCTCGTCCCCGTGGTCGAGTTGAGTTCCGTAATGTGCATTTCAGCTATGACAACAGCACCCCTGTACTGGAGGAGGTGTCGTTTATAGCCGAACCAGGTCAAACCATCGCTGTGGTCGGCGAAACAGGCTCCGGAAAGACTACCCTCGTTGGGCTAATAGCCCGTTTCTATGACCCATCCCAGGGACATATTCTGCTTGACGACCACGACCTACGCGACCTGAGGATGGCGGAACTCCGAAGCCATCTCGCCTACGTTCCACAAGAAACCTTTCTGTTTTCAGGAACCCTCGCAGACAATGTCCGGTATGGCGATCCTACTGCGTTGGACAAAGAAGTATTGCGCGCTGTGAACTTAGCAAAGGCAGATGAATTCATTCACAGGCTGCCCGATGGCATCAACACACAGATCGGCGAAGGTGGACTTCAACTCTCACGCGGTCAACAACAGCGAATTGCCTTAGCTCGAGCGCTCCTAGCTGACCCCACTGTGCTTGTTCTTGATGAGGCCACCTCTGACATCGACACTGAGTCCGAGCACGAAATCCAAATGGCTCTCAGCAATGTTCTGCGCCACCGAACCAGCATTGTGATTGCGCACCGACTTTCAACCATACGCAGCGCCGATGTAATCCTTGTACTTGATAACGGTCGAATTGCCCAACGTGGCCGGCACAGTGATCTCATCGCGCAAGACGGAGCCTATCGAGACCTTCATCTCGCCCAGATTGACGAACAACCGCCTACAGATGGATCGGCGCCCGAGCCACACGGCGTTTGATCACATTCCACAACCATTCCGCCCCATACCAGAAGAGGCACTTGCTCTAAAGGTTAGGATAGACGTTCAAGGTAAATGCCCCTGACCTGTGAGAGGCTAATGTCGACCACACCCAAATCGTCCGTCCTCGACGCCATGGATGGCCCATTCGACCCTGCCTCCGTGGAAGGCCGCCTATATGAAATGTGGCAGAACGCCGGCTATTTTCAGCCTTCAGATGACCTTAACCGCATACCTTTCACAATAGCGATTCCGCCACCCAACATCACGGGCCAACTGCACAACGGTCACGTCTTGTTTGTCGCCTACCAGGACCTTCTTATTCGGTGGCATCGGATGCGTGGCAGGGCAGCGCTATGGTTACCAGGAACCGACCATGCAGCCATCGCAACTCAAAACGTGATTGAGCGAGATTTGGCTCAGGAGGGTGCGACTCGACATGCCATCGGTCGGGAAGCGTTTGATAAGCGCTTTTGGAAGTGGAAGACGGAGGTCGGTGACACCATCAGCAACCAGCTGCGGCGACTCGGTGCCAGCGTGGACTGGACACGTGAACATTTCACTCTCGACGAACAACTCTCGCGTGCGGTACGGGAAGCATTCGTGTGCCTCTACGAACGAGATTTGATTTACCGAGGTTCCTATCTCGTCAACTGGTGCCCAAGTGATCAATCCGCAATTAGCGACCTTGAAGTCGACCATCGTGACATCGAAGGATCCCTCTGGCACATTCGGTATCCGCTCGTGTCGGGCGGTCATCTTACGGTGGCCACCACACGACCGGAGACTATGCTGGGCGACTCAGCCATTGCGGTTCACCCTAGTGACACACGCTATATAAATCTTATTGGTAAAGAAGCTTTGGTGCCTGGAATCGGCCGACCCATCCCCATCATTGCCGATGAGTTCGTTGACCCTAAATTCGGATCAGGTGCCGTGAAGGTCACACCCGGCCACGATCCAAACGACTGGGCGATGGCCGAACGTCACAACCTACCCGTCATCAACATCATGAACACTAACGGGACCCTCAATGAGAATGCAGGGCCGTGGTCGGGCGAAGACCGATTTGATGCACGATCAGCTTATCTCGCATACCTCGAGACTGAGAAGCTGCTGGACCATGTCGAGCAACATAAACACTCAGTAGGCCACTGCTCGCGGGACGGAACCGTCATCGAGCCCCTCGTCTCTGAACAATGGTTTGTCGACATGCGAGGAATGGCTCAGGCTGCGAGTGTAGCTGTCAATGACGGCCATGTGCGATTTCACCCACCACGCTTTAAACAAGAGTTTCTTCGCTGGATGGACGAAATACAGCCCTGGTGCATATCGCGGCAGCTCTGGCTGGGTCATAGGATTCCAGTCTGGACGTGCAGAGAATGCAGTGAAGTTATGGTCGTACGCGATGACCCAACCGCATGCTCAGCCTGTGGAAGCCCGTCCCTAGAACAGGATCAGGACGTACTCGACACTTGGTTCAGTTCTGGGCTGTGGCCATTTTCTACGCTCGGATGGCCAGATGACACAGCCGACATGCGACGTTTCTACCCAACCGACGTCCTGGAAACAGGTTATGACATCATCTTTTTTTGGGTTGCTCGAATGGTCATGCTCGGGATAGAGCTCACTGGCGATGTTCCCTTCCGTGACGTCTACCTTCATGGCCTCGTTCGGCACTTAGACGGCACCAAGGTTCAAAAATCGAACTACCAGCCTGGAGATGACCCGGCAGAAACTATCGACCGCTATGGAGTGGACGCGATGCGGTTCGCCTTCGTTACTGGAAGCACTGCAGGGAACGACATGCGACTGAACTTCGAACGCATTGAGCGTTCGAGTCACTTTGCAAACAAATTGTGGAATGGAGCAAAGTTCGTAATCTCTGCTTTGGAACGGGCAGGCGAATCCAAGCCCTCGCCCCCTACAACAACCGACCGGTGGATTACTAGCCGCTTTCACCAGGTGCACGCAGAAATGCTGCACAACGTCGAACGCTTTAGCTTTGGTGAGGCTGGCCGTGCACTCCAAGACTATTTGTGGACAGAGTTTTTTGACTGGTACATCGAGGCCGCCAAGATTCGCCTTTATGGCGATGATCCAGCCGCAAGAGCGCGCGTTGCTGAAACATTAAAGACTGTACTTGACCAAGCCCTTCGTCTACTCCATCCATTCATGCCATACGTCACCGAGGAAATATGGCAACACTTCCGTACAGCAGGAGCCTTAACAGACGCCTCCGAGCATCTCATTGGTGCACAAATCCAAGATGCCTCCAACGACATCGATCTGCAAGCAATTACCCGTCTCACAGAGTTAATCGACATTGTTCAAGGTATCCGGAACGCGAGACACGAATCGAACGTTGAACCGGCTCAAACAATAGAGGCGCGCATCATCGGTGCAGACTTTGAATTGGAGCAAGAAAAGGCATTCATACAGCGTTTGGCTCGCGTAGACCCACTCACATTCCACCGCGAGGGAACCACCTTTGACGACCCCGCCGTCACCGTGCGCGCGGGTGGAATAGAGATCACTCTACCGTTAGCCACCATGATCGATATTGAAGCCGAACAGGAGCGCCTGTCACGAGAACGCACAGAAGCAGAACAAACTCTAGAACGAGCACAACAGTTGCTCGCTAACGAAAACTTCCTCAATCGTGCACCCAAACACGTTATTGAGAAAGAACACGAACGTGCAAACACGGCGCAAGAACGCATATTCAAGATTAGAGAACGCCAGACGACCCTAGAACGGTAACTGCCCCTCACGCGGAGAATCAGACGAAGAAGCAGTCGTACTGTCATCAGACGAAAGCGAATCGTCAGACGCAACACGTCGGACATATAAATCCCTCATTGCAGTTGGGCCGCGGATCAATTGCCCCTCGACTCCGCGCTTCGTCGCTCCTGCAACATCCTCAATGGCTGGGCGAACCTGAGACGAGAGTTGATCAATATAGTGCAGAGCAATAGCCTCAGGAATCAGAGGCTCCGTTACTGCCGCATATTCAAGTTGACCCTGATGGCTCAATACGAGATGGCGTAGCAGCGTCGCAATTTCGCCTTCGGAATTGGTGGTGGTCAATGCTCGCTCTAGTATCCGAACACCTTGAACCATGTGTCCTTCAAGATTTCCCGCAGCTGTATATCCGATGTCAGACACAAGTTCCAACTCTTCTATCTTCCCGAGATCATGCAGGATGACTCCAGCAAGTAACAGATCTCGATCCAACTGGGGAAACACTTCAGAAACCACCTCTGCAAGCTTAACCATTTCCGACGTGTGTTCTGCCAATCCACCAATCCAAGCATGATGTCGCGTCTTAGCAGCAGGCCATGTTGGCAATCGCTCCATCACGAGCTGATCGGCAATAACCGCACGCATAATGTCACGAATCGATCCCGAAGCCATGCTTTCAACAGCATCTCGTATACACCCCGTCAACACTTCGGCGCTATGCTTCGAACGCGGTAAATGCGCCGACGCATCCCATGTTTCACTTGAAGGGCGCATCGTATTGACCTTGATGTTTACTCGGTTCCTGAACTCATCCGCTTCTCCATCAATTTCAAATGGCTTTCCCGCTGTTACTAAAGAAATATCGGTTTCGGATGCACCAAAGAACAGAGCGTCGATACTACCCCCAGCTCGATCCCGAAGGCTCATCCGGAGATATGGGTCTCCTCGACGTGTCTCCCTAACTTCAGCAGTAGAGACGAGAAAGACCGTTTGAACCGGATCTCCCGGTTTGATCTCTGAGACGTTCACGTACATCCAAGCATTTGCGTATAGACCCAATGTGATTGTATTAGCTCAATCCTAGTCGGAAACGAGAGGTTAATCACAATCGGTCACTATTTGCGCCATCGCTGCACCGCACGGCGCACCCGTTCGGCGAACGAAAGTCGAGTTTCCTGTATTTCTATTACGCGACCACGCCAAACCACCGAACGACGACGGGAACCACCACTCAAATCGCCACGACGACGTTCAGCAAAACTGCGCAAGAGCGCAGCAGCAAACACAAGCGCTCCAACGACCGCGACGATAGACGCAATCTGTCGAAGAACTATTGAGAGGAACAACGCCATCACAACCAACACCGCCCCGGTGACACACATATCTCCTGTGGTCGAAAACCGGCACCGTATCCATGACCCTAAGCTTTCTAGACTCCACAAAACTCCACGCTTTGAGGCCTCGCCGCTCCGCACTCGTGGTTTTGAAGCCCAGTCTTGAACCCCACGTCCGTTCGAACGATCGACGATCTCGCGTACTTGCTCTTGCCAACTTTTGGGCATCTAGATTAACGTCGCACCTGAGGCCGGAAGTATACCTTGGCTTCCATTTGCGACCGTGTGCTTCGCACGCACTATTGGCTATGCTCACCACATGAAGAAGATTCGAACCAACACATTTGACATAGAGGTGTTCCGCCACCTATTCGTATCGGTCGCGGAAGAAATGGGCGTCACAGTCCAACGCAGTGCCCACTCACCAAACATAAAAGAACGACGTGACCACTCGTGCGCTGTGTTCGATATCGACGGCCGGATGATTGCACAAGCTGCTCACATACCTGTTCACTTAGGATCAATGCCGGCTTCGGTCGATGCGGCAATAAGTGCCTACAAGTCTGAGAGCCCAAGACATGGAGACGTGATCATCCTTAATGATCCGTATCTTGGTGGAACACACCTTCCGGACATCACGACGGTATCGCCGGTTTTTGTTAGCACTGGAACCCGAAAAACACATTGGGGATGGGTAGCCACTCGTGCCCACCATGCTGACGTCGGCGGCATGGCTCCTGGTTCTATGCCACCGTCAACTGAGCTCTATCACGAAGGCCTTGTAATACCACCGATCAAGTTAGTTGATGGTGGACAACTTGATGAACAACTCGTTGAGATCATTTGCCGAAACGTCCGCACACCAGACGAACGTCGTGGGGACCTAGAGGCTCAGTTAGCTTCCCACCATGTTGGTGAAACGCGCCTTGCCGACTTCGCTCGACGATACGGAGCCAAGCAACTGCAGGATAGTGCTGTCGCTCTACTGGCATATACAGAACGTCTAGCACGCGCACGCCTTCGCGTCGTCCCGGATGGCCAGTATGGCTTTACTGACTATCTGGATGACGACGGTGCTGGAGGTAGTCCTTTACAAATAAAGGTAAACATTCGTGCCAATGACGGACATCTCACCTTTGACTTTTCCGGCACTGGACCTGCTGCGCATGGTGCTATGAACGCGCCTGAAGCTGTAACTCATTCAGCCGTTCTCTATGTCGCTCGCTGTCTTATGGGTTCCGATGTTCCTGCCAACGACGGGACCAGTGCTCCGCTCGAGATTCACGTCCCCAAAGGAACAGTGCTGAACCCACCACATCCACATGCGGTAGCAGCCGGTAATGTTGAGACATCGCAGCGAGTGGTGGATGTTCTTTGGGGCGCACTAGCCACGGCCGTACCACAGCTGGCACCAGCTGCAAGCCAAGGAACAATGAACAACGTAATTATTGGTGGGATTGACCAGCAGCACAATCGACCATTCACCTACTACGAAACCATCGCAGGGGGGTCTGGAGCCGGCCCAGTCGGACCTGGAGCCGACGGGATTCAAGTCGCAATGACCAATACCTTAAACACTCCGGTAGAAGCAATGGAACTCGCTTATCCGCTACGTGCTCGAAGCTACCGCATTCGCAGTGGCTCAGGTGGTGCCGGAAAACATCGTGGCGGAGATGGCGTAATTCGAGAGATCGAAGTGTTGAGCCCGGCGGTTGTATCCGTGATTACCGAACGCCGAAAGCTATCACCTTGGGGGATGGCAGGAGGGAAACCAGGTCGGGTTGGACGTAACACTGGAACAATTGCAGGAAAGAAGAAAAGGCTACCGAATAAAGGCTCGATCGAACTTAATAGCGGAGACTTAATTCGAATCGACACCCCTGGTGGCGGAGGCTGGGGTCGATAAGTAGTCCTTTTGATTCACAACCTAGAAAAGTCCAAAGCGCCGCCTTCGCGGCGTGTTGTCAATTTCCGAAAATCCAACTTCAAAAACCTCGTTATGAATAGCACCTTGGTCTGTCAGAGTGCTCTCCATTAAGCTGATCCCAGACACCGTAAATCGACCGAGTCTACGGAGATCCAGCGCTGCACAAGCACGACCAATTGCCGTCCGAGCCGACGGCGACGTCTGGCGTCCGATCCGAAGCAAGGTGATGTGGGGGCTGAACGGACGATGGTCAACACGGATCCCAATATCACGTGTCGCCTCAATAACTGAATTCTGCAGATCACTCAATGCCTCAAGTTCACCACTTAAACCAGCCCAGCCGACACGCGGCTCACGGGCATTCGGAAAGGCTCCGCCACCTTCGAATCCCAAACTGAAGGAGCGGCGTCCACTCGCCACACCTTCCATACCCGAGCGCACGCTCTCTGCCCCTTGATCTGGCAAGTTGGCCAAGAACGCAAGAGTAAGATGCATATTTTCAGGCTCGACAGTACGCACGTGCCTACTGTGACGACCGAGAGCAGCAGCTTCAGTAGCCAAAGCTGTACGAAAGCCATGAGGTACCGCGATAGCCACGAATGCTCGCATGTCGAAAAGTATAATGCTCTGAGCAAGTCTCCGAAGGTCGGTGAAGAATCCGTGGTAAGCCACTCACGCGGACTTTATCGCGCAGTTGCTCTCGTCATCAATGAATCTCCATCTTCTCGGAGGCCGTGACGAGCAATCGTTCACGCTACTACGCAAATCAACGACGTCGAACTTCAATGAACCCTTTGCCACAATACAGTCGTCCTTTTGCCCGACCCGATCACTACCAACCAAGATATGTCAGCATCTATGCCACCATCGAAGAACCGCTTACCAAGCCAGCCCATTAATCTGGACCAGATCTTGAGAAACGTGTTGCAATCAGACGAAAACAACAGTGTGACCGACACTTCTTGGCTGAGCACCATTAGACCCAACACCCGAATATGAGAGGAATCCCGAACTCAGCCCAGCTGTCACAGCATTAGCATGAGCGAAAACCAAGATCGTCGAGAACCTTTCGGGAAGAGGTCAACCATACAACCGAACCAACCCAAGATCGATCTTGGCCCTAATCAGCAACCGCCAGTCATTGACGTCCACACACACATCGTCCCCCCTGAAGTACGCGCCAAGCGGGAACATTTTCGACAAGCAGATCTATGGTTCCGACGACTATATACCAACCGTGCATATGCTCTGGCCGATGCAGATGACCTGTTGACCAGTATGACCCAGTGCGGCTTAGATGCGAGTGTGGCTTTCGGCTTCGCTTGGCGTGATCCTGGTCTTTGCCGAACCAATAACGACTATGTCCTTGAACGCGCCGCTGGTTCAGGAGGACGAATCATTCCGTTCTGCGTTGTCCCACCCGAAAACCTCGATTTCGCCGCAGGTGAGATAGCCCGCTGCAGGAAAATGGGTGCAGTCGGAGTTGGTGAAATATTCCCTGAGGGCCAAGCTTGGAATCTTATTGACGGTGAAAAGACACGTGCCTTCGTCGATATCGCACGTGAATTCGGTATGGCCATAACCCTTCACACGAGTGAACCAATCGGACACACATACGCCGGAAAAGACCGAACTGCTCTACGTGAACTCTGGTCAGTTGTTGAAGCGTCTCAAGGTGACATCCCAATTATTTTGGCCCATTGGGGCGGAGGTCTTGCGTTTTACGAACTCATGCCCGAAATCCATGAAAACGCCCAAAATGTTTTCTACGACTCATCAGCAAGCCACCTGCTCTACGACCAGCGGGTGTACGAACTTATGACGAGCTTAGCGCCAGGTCGAGTGCTCTTCGGAAGCGATTACCCACTAATACGGCAAAAGCATGCGCTTCGCCTAATTCGCGAAGCAACTCTTTCTAACGACGCACTAGCTGCGTTGCTTGGAGGAAATGCGATTGGCCTCGGACTCAAATGTCCAATACAGAGCGGTATTCCCGCTAAACCTCGCGCTCTTTCTCACGATCAATCTCAGCCATAATTCGGTCGATATGTGTGGGGTCATAGCCAGCCGCACGCGCCTGCTCAACTAAGCCCTCAGCCTCCATAAGACCATCTGCGTGACTCGCACTGCCTGGATCATCGCGGACCGCGACCTGTAGTGCATCACGAGCCTGCAAGTAGAGTGACCGGCCAGCTTCCTCGGTCTCATCAGGATCACCGAGGACCCCACGCAGTCTCTTCGCAAGGATTACCGCTGACGCTGCGTCAGCGGCATAGCCATCCGCACCGATTTCATCAGCATATCGCTGAGTAACAGGCGCACCACCGATTATGCAGTGAACAGAATCCGAAATGCCGGCTGCCTCAACAGCCTCAATCGTGTTCCGCATATTCGTCATCGTTGTGGTCAGTAATGCGGACATTCCAATGATGTGGCTGTTACGTTCAACGGTAGCCTGCACATACTCATCAGGATGCGTATCAATGCCGGTGTCGTGAACATCAAAACCGGCCCCTTCTAACATCATAGCGACCAAGTTTTTCCCGATATCGTGAAGGTCGCCGCGGACCGTTCCAATAACCACATCACCTACTGGCTCAACACCTGATTCGGCAAGGATAGGCCTAAGAATGGCCATCCCAGCCTTCATCGCACGAGCCGAAATTAGGACCTCCGGAACGTAATATTGATTCGTCCGAAATAGCTCGCCAACGACATCCATCCCAGGAATCATGCCATCGTTAATGATGGACGAAGCACTGATGTCGGCTTCGAGGCAATGCCGGACAATCGAGTCAACTCCATCCGCATCACCTTTAATAATGGCATTGCCCAAATCCTTAAATTCCTGTTCGAGGTCTAAATCGGGCATCTAGTCCTTCCTTAAATCCAGCGGATAAGAAACAACAAGTATCTTGAACAGATCAAACGTGAAAAATCGAACGGCGGGCATACTAGTACGTGCACCTCGCCACATACAACTGTATCAATTGATGCCGACGTAGGAGAGGATAAGACCATGAGTGACCCCACTTTTCCCACCAGCAGAACAATCGTCCTGGCCAGTGCAAACTCCCACAAGATCTCAGAATTCAGTCGCATATTCGCTGGATCATCAATAACACTGACGTCTCCGTTAGAACTTGATTCTGTGATAGAAGTTTTAGAAACAGGCGCTAGTTACCAAGAAAACGCTCGACTTAAGGCGCTCGCTTACGCACTAGATTGCGAACTGTGGGCCCTTGGCGATGATTCAGGATTGGAGATCGACGCATTGGATGGAGCACCAGGTATCCACTCCCATCGGTTTGCTGGCGATGGAGCCAGCGATGCGGACCGAAACCTCCGGGTCTTAGAGCTTATGAGAGGGATACCAATAAGCCGGAGAAGCGCCTGCTACCGATGCGCAATTACAATCGCTGAACCTTCAGGAACCGTCGTGTATGAAACTCAAGCGGAGGTAGCGGGAAGTATCGGATTTGAAGATCGTGGTACTACCGGATTTGGCTATGACCCATTGTTCATTACATCCAATAATCAACGGACTATGGCCGAAATAGGCGATGTGGAGAAGGATGTCATCAGCCACCGTGGACAAGCTGGCCGTGCGGCCCGATCGTTTCTGGAAGGAATATTGACCTGCGCCGACCAGTAACCGCTGCTGTCGCAGCAGAAGGTCGTAGTTACACCCACATGACATCTTCGCAATCCCAATAAGGCTGATGCACCCATGTATCGATTTTGGCGATGGAACCCCGATGAGGCTGAACCCTACCCCAACAACAACGCTATAGCCATCCTGCGCAAACAAGCGGTTACGCACGAACGCGGGCAGTTCGTATCGCTGCAGACACCGGTCCTCCACGTAGCAGTACTGACACTAATTCGCGTGCTCAAGCCATCTACTTCGTGGTACAGCCGCTTGTGTATTACAGACCTCTGGTACCCTCTCCCCTTATGGTTGCAAGCTCCTCAACAGCATTTCGAGCAGGCGCACGCACCGCTCTCGTAACCGGATCCGGATCGGGCTTTGGTCGAGCAATTAGCCAACGCCTCGCTCAAGATGGCTTCCACATTGGATTGGCTGATCGCAACGCATCCGCAGCTGAAGAAACGAGTGCTCTAATCAAAGACGCCGGCGGCGATGCGCGCGTTTTACCCACCGACGTGACCTCGCTTGAAGCGGTCGAAACCGCGGTGCAAGCAGTCGTAGAACGCTGGGGACACCTCGATGTGATGGTGAACAATGCCGGTATTACAATCCGTGAACAATTCCTTGATCTGACGCCTGAAGCCTTTGACTCTGTGCTTGCTGTAAACATGACAGGCGTATTCCACGGCGTGCGCGCCGCTGCAGCGCAAATGAAACGGCAAGGAGGAGGCACAATCATTAACATGTCCTCAATTCGGGAGGATGTGGCTGGCTTCATTCACACGGCGTACTGTGCATCAAAGGGCGGCGTGCGGATGCTAACTAAGGCCGCCGCCGTTGAGCTAGGCCCACACAGGATTCGTGTGTGTGCGATAGGACCCGGTGTTGCTGAGACCCCGTTGACAGACTCGCTACTTGCCGACCCCGAGGCTCTGGATACTCAACTGAATAGGATTCCAATGGGTCGACTCGGACAACCTTCTGACATAGCGGACCTTGCAGCCTTCCTCGCTTCCGATGAAGCCGCTTATGTCACGGGCGTAACCGTAATGGTTGACGGTGGAGAATTGACACACTAATGGGGCGAGTAGCCATTGTGACTGGAGCTGCACACGGTATCGGACGAGCATGCGCCAAACGTCTCGTCATCCTCGGTTATCACGTCGTTGGAGCTGATCTCGATATTGATGCTTTAGCAGCTTGGGTAAAGAACGAAGGAATGGAAGAAGCCATAGATACACACGTTCTGGATGTCGCTGACATTGAGTCCGGCATAAAGCTCGTTGAAACGGCAATAGCTACCCACGGAGGCGTAGACGCTCTCGCAAACGTTGCCGGATACACAAAACGCCAAGCGATTGACACTATCGAAACCGACGAGTGGACAAGAATGTTTAACGTACTTGTAAAAGGCCCTATATTCCTGACACAAGCGGTAGCCAAGGCTCTGATAAGTCGCGAAGCATCCGGTTCAATCGTGCAAGTAAGCTCGATTCGCTCCGAAATCGCTGAAGCTGGCCAAGCACATTACTCCGCTGCAAAGGGGGCCCTCCGCACAGCGACACGAGCAATTGCACAAGAATTAGCGCCATATGAAATTCGAGTCAACTGCGTTGGTCCTGGCCTGACAGCCACACGTATGACGGCCGACGTCCGACAGCAGATCGAGCAACGGAAACAACGAGAGGGTCGGGTTCCCCTAGGTAGATATGCCCAGCCGGAAGAGATTGCGAACTGTGTAGCCTTCCTCCTATCGGAACGCGCATCATATGTGACAGGTACTACTCTCTACGTAGACGGTGGGTATCTAGCACTCTAAAACCATCGCAATGTGATACTTAGGCGTGAGTGAAGTGCAACAGGAACTCTTTCGTCCGTCAAGACGCCGCGGTCAGAACTTTCTCATTGATCGGGCCATCCAGCAACGCATCGCGGCTTCAGCCGCTCTACCGCCAGGAACCACCGTCGTTGAGATAGGCGCGGGAACAGGCAACCTAACAGACGCCCTTATTGGGAATGACCTCCATGTCGTGGCAATCGAGGTTGAACCCACACTCATCACTCGTCTTCGGAAGAAATTTCGCGGCCACGATCGCGTACGTATCGTAGCTGGAGACGCTCGTCGAATACAGGTGCGAGAAGTAGCCGGAGGTCCCTTTCATGTGGTGGCGAACCTGCCATACAGTATCGGCACACGCCTAATCATCGACCTCATTCGCACACAGGATCCACCGCGCAGCATGACGGTGTTGATGCAACGTGAAGTTGCCCGTCGCATTTGTGCCAAACCTGGTGACATGGCGCTTTTGAGTGTAATCGTTCAATCCTATGCAGAGGCCCGCTGTCTTTTTGATGTGGACCCGTCAGCGTTTCGTCCCGTTCCGAAAATAACTTCAACGCTACTACGAATAAACCCCCATCGGGTCTCACTCACAGACATCGCGCACATTGAACAGCGGATATCCGTAGCCCGACATGGATTTGCTCAGACACGGAAGAAGCTTCGCAACTCTTTAGCTGCTGGTACGGGACTTCACGTAGCGCAAGTCGGGGAGGTGTTGACGAAATCTGGCATCGATCCCGGACGCCGACCACAGACTCTTTCTCTCGAGGAGTGGAGTGTTGTGGCTAAAGCTCTTGCACTGAAGCCAACAATCGCAACATTATGAAGCGATGGTTGCAAACATTTCAGCGAGGCATCAGCCCTTCATTTGATCCAACGGTGGTTGTCGTGGGACTTGGAAATCCTGGCGAACGCTACGCCGCCACACGACACAATCTGGGCTTTCAGGTTTGCGAACGCCTCAGCAGCAACAGAACGGGACGTTGGGCTCTCACGCGTTTTCGTGCAGAAATTTGGAAAGGCGATATCGAAGGACTCTCTGTATGCCTTGTAAAACCGCAAACATTCGTTAACGCGTCCGGTGACGCCGTCAAGGCTATGTCATCCGCCTACCACCTTGATGCGTCCCGGTTCGTTGTGGTGCATGACGACATAGATCTTGAATTCGGTCGAATCCGGGTAAGAGCTAAGGGTGCGGCTGGCGGTCACAACGGCATGAAATCCATCCTCGCTGCCTTACACACCGATGCTGTAATGCGTGTGAAGATTGGTGTTGGACGACCACCGATTGGTGTCGATCCAGCAACATATGTACTTGAACCATTCTTGCCGAATGAGATCAATAGAGTTAACGAAGCGCTCGACCGTGCCGAGTCCGCTGTTCGCATGCTCGTGACGTCTGGAATCGAATCAACTATGCAACTTATCAACCAAACTGATGTCCCTAACAGGTCTGACTAGGCTCCTCAAAGCCACACCTTCGCTTGGTAAAGCTGTCGACCTTGCAACCGAAGGTCCGGGCCCACTGACCATAGAAATTCGCGATGCGGCCAAGCCCTCCTTTGTCAGTGCATTAGCACAACACTCAACCTCGCCCATAATTGTGATTACTGCCGAGGAGGGACGGGCGGCGAACCTAGCCCAAGACCTTCGACATTGGATCGATCAGCGTCCTGTGCTCCACTTCGCCGATTGCAACCAGCCTGCGTATTCGATGCTCGCGATTAGCAGTGAGATCCTAGCCCAGCGCGTTTCAGTCCTTAGTCACTTGATGCGCATTGTTGACCGTCCGTTGGAACCCGCACCCATCGTAGTGACTTCTATCCCAGCACTGCTACGACGGCTAATGCCACCAGACGAATTCCGAACCCATTTCCTGGTACTCGCGCCGGAGACAAAAGCCAAAATCGAGACCGTCATCCGTCAGCTCGTCACGCTGGGCTACGTATCCACACCGCTCGTTGAACGGCCAGGAGAATTTGCTCATCGTGGCGGCATCATCGACATATTCCCCCCTGATGCGCACCAACCGGTGCGCGTGGACTTTTTTGGAAACGAGATCGAGTCTGTTCGCCGCTTCAATCCTGATACACAACGATCAGTGGGGCCCGCGGTTGAGGTCCTTCTCACTCCGGCGTCCGAAATCCCAACATGGCTCGGACCCGCTGTCGCAAGCAGTCTTAAAGACCTGAATTTGGATCCTCTGCGTCCTGAAGACCAAGCAACATGGTTGCGCCATATTGAGCAGCTTGAGCATAGCGAGTATTTCGACGACGCTGCTTTCTACACCATGAGCCTTATGCCAGAGGCCTCGTCGCTCTTTGCGTTTGCACCGAATGCACTCTGTGTGCTCGACGAACCGGACCAGATGGCATGGGCAGCTCGAAGTGCCGAGGAAACAGCATCAACCAATCGAGAGCGTTTAACCGCAAACGGGGAACTCCCCAACAACTTCGACTCGCCCCTCTTCAAGGCAAATGACATTCTTTCAAGAGTCGAAAAGGCTCAAATTGGGTTGACCTACGTTCCAAGCATTCAGGAAGACTCATCGGGTCGACAACGAATCGTTGTTGATGGATTCGAGGCCCAATCACCGTATGGCGGCCGACTTCAACATATGTCCGATGAGCTATTAGCGCTCCGTGCGAAGGAAGCACGCATAGTAGTCGTAAGCCACCAAGGCCGACGACTGCAAAACCTACTCTCCGAACACGGAGTGCCAAGCACAGTGCACGATCAACTTTGTGAACCGCCAGCGCCTGGAACAATTACGTTAGTCACCGGGACGTTGGGCGAAGGTTGGCAGCATCCCGAAACAAATCTAGTGTTGATCACAGATTTCGAAATATTTGGACGCAAACGTGGCCGTCGTCTCCGAAAAGGCACACGATCAGCCGACCGAACATTTTTAGCCGACCTTGAAAAGGGCGATTTTGTAGTCCATATCGAGCACGGCATCGCTCGTTTCGATGGGATCGTCCAGGTAAGCGAGACTACTGGCGAGCGTGAATATCTAGCCCTCGAATACGTGGGAACCGATCGTCTTTACGTACCAGTCGACCAGATCAATCGAGTACAGAAATACGTCGGCATGAGCGACCAGGAACCCAAGCTCAGTCGATTGGGAACTGCGGATTGGACGCGCACTAAAAAAAGGGCACAAGAATCGGCCCAAAAAATAGCAGCGGAGTTGTTGGACATTTACGCAGCACGTGAAGTTGCCGTAGGTCAGGCATTTGGAGAGGACTCGCCGTGGCAACAGGCGTTCGAAGAAGGGTTCCCGTTTATAGAGACGCCTGACCAACTCGACGCAATCGTCGATGTAAAGGCTGATATGGAACAACCACGACCTATGGACCGGCTTATCGCCGGTGACGTTGGGTACGGGAAGACTGAAGTCGCTTTACGTGCGGTCTTCAAAGCAGCAATGGCTGACAAACAAGTCGCCGTGCTCGTGCCAACAACCGTTCTAGCACAACAGCACCATGACACCTTTTCGACACGAATGCGTGACTACCCTCTAACAGTGGAACTTCTCAGTCGATTTCGTACAAAAACAGAACAAGATGATGTCATCGCGGGGATCGCGTCTGGAGATATAGATGTCGTGATTGGCACCCACCGTCTATTGCAAGACGATGTCTCATTCAACGATCTTGGTCTCGTTGTGGTCGATGAAGAACAACGCTTTGGAGTTCAGCAGAAAGAACGACTAAAAGCACTACGTCGCAATGTCGACGTCGTGACGCTAACAGCGACTCCGATCCCACGAACCTTGCACATGGCGTTGAGCGGGCTTCGTGAAATTAGCGTTATCGAATCGCCACCCGAGCACCGACTTGCAGTTAAAACCTATGTGGCCACATATGACGACCAGATTGTCGCCAACGCTATTCGCAGTGAGTTGCACCGGGGGGGGCAAGTCTACTTTCTCCACAATCGGATTCAGACCATTGCCACGTGGGCTGAACGGCTACGGACACTCGTGCCTGAAGTTACGCTCCTCGTAGGCCATGGCCAAATGTCCGCCAATGAACTAGAAGAGGTGATGTATCGATTTGCCCGGGGCGACGCACAGGTGCTTCTTTCAACCGCAATCATCGAGAATGGTCTGGACATCCCCAACGTCAACACAATCATTGTCAATGATGCGTGGCGGTTCGGACTCGCTCAGCTCTACCAACTACGAGGCCGTGTCGGACGCGCAAAGGCGCAGGCATACGCTTACTTCCTACACAACAAACATCACAAGCTGACCGAGGACAGTCAGAAGCGCCTGCAGACCATTTTGGAAGCATCGGAGCTGGGGGCTGGATTCCGAATTGCAATGCGGGATCTTGAAATTCGTGGGGCTGGGAACCTGCTGGGCGCTGACCAACACGGCCATGTGTCAACCGTTGGATTTGATCTTTACACCCGAATGCTCACGACTGCCGTCGACCAGCTGCGTGGTACAGAATCAGACGAACCTGAGGACGACACGCCAGTCGTCGTCGACCTCCCACTCGATGCGTATCTACCCGACAACTATATGGGCTCGTATGCCGCGAAGGTTCGTGAGTACCAGCGCCTCGCCCGCCTCCGGTCGATGACTTCGGTCGAGACTGCCATTGCCGACATACGTGATCGATTCGGGGATTTGCCCGATCCTGTTGCGAACGTCGCCTATCTACTCCGTGTGAAATCGCGTGCGCTGGTACTGGGTATCCTCAGCATTTCGACTTATGGTCGAGAACTGATAATTCGACTTCCCGCAGGTAAGACCATCAACCGAGCTATCCTGGCCAAAACCGTTGGTCGAAACATTCGCCATGGCTCGCAGGGGCTCGTCTGGACAGAATTCGAGAACGACCATGAATGGCACGGAAAACTGATGTCCTTGCTGGATGCCATTATCCGATGGGAGGACATGACTGGCTCCAATACCGTTGTGCCAACCGTGGCCGTGACTGACACCAATCACTGATGGTCCTTGGCCAAAATTTCATTGCCGTGTCGGGTGTACGTTCTATGCTGGAACAATGACAGACTGCTTGGAGAAATGAAGATACTGGACTACAGGCTCGACTGATGCCACCTCGCGCGAAAACGAAGACTGCAAGCAACTCGAACGGTTCCATCGCTTCACATATCCGTAAGCAACCGCTCGTGATTGTTGAATCTCCAACAAAGGCAGCAACGATCGAACGCTTCCTTGGTGACGGCTACACCGT
>CAYRCL010000050.1:0-7022 GCA_964422795.1 uncultured Chloroflexota bacterium | reverse complement strand
CGAGTGGAAGGGCCGTGGTCAGCGGATATAAGTTACCCCGGGGATAACAGGCTAGTCGCGCCCAATAGTTCACATAGACGGCGCGGTTCGGCACCTCGATGTCGGCTCGTCATATCCTGGGGCTGAAGAAGGTCCCAAGGGTTGGGCTGTTCGCCCATTAAAATGGCACGCGAGCTGGGTTCAGAACGTCGTGAGACAGTTCGGACTCTATCCGCCGCAGGTGTAGGAGGCTTGAGAGGGTCTGTTCGAAGTACGAGAGGAGCCGAATGGACGGACCGCTAGTGTACGAGTTGTCGCGCCAGCGGCATCGCTCGGTAGCTATGTCCGGTTGGGATAAGCGCTGAAAGCATCTAAGTGCGAAGCCCGCCTCAAAACTAGGCCTCCCACTGGGTTAACCAGGTAAGACCCCAGCGAGATTAGCTGGTTGATAGGCGGCATGTGTAAGCGGTGAGAGCCGTTTAGCAGAGCCGTACTAACGGTCGAGGGCTTGATCATTGTTAGGTCGGCAAAAGTGCAGCTTTGCGTAGGACGCGTTGATAGATTTCCCGGTGACCCATGCGATGAGGCCACACCTGTACCCATCCCGAACACAGTCGTTAAGTTCGTCAGCAGCGACAATACTGCTGGGGCAACCTAGTGGGAAGATAGCCCGTTGCCGGGAAATCTAACGGCGTGTCCGGATGTCAGATGCTTTTCTTCGATAGCGAGTAGAAGCCAAGGGATGAGTTGATGGTGGGCGAATCACAACCTCCAAAGACCGCTAATTTGCACGACTTCTATCGTCGTATGGTCCAATCAGCCACCAGCCTGCAGGACTTATATGCTGGCATGGAGGGGTGGGGCGATGTCGTCGTTAAGAGCAATCCAATTTTGGAATGCCAGAAGGGTTGCGCACGCTGTTGTATGCATCAAGTTCTGGCTGGCGAAGAGGAATGGAAACTCATTCATACGTGGATGCGTGACAACCTAACCAAAGCCCAGCGCCAGACCATAATTGAGCGTGTAATCGAACAGATGCACGTGTCACACAACCCACTATCCCGTTGGCTTGGAATGCGAAATAAGGACCCGAGAGCATTTGTTCGTGCGGTCAGCCAGGGTTTTCGGAGCGAGTCGACACGTTGTCCCATGCTGGATGATGGCGGTCGTTGCGAGATTTATCCTGTTCGTCCGTTTGTATGTCGATCGTATGGCCGTGCTCGGATGCCGAGTGGGAATGCCATGATTTGCGAGGTTTTCGCGGGTCGATTTCGACAACAACAACAGTCGGCTGACGAACTCGATCTTGAAGACATGAGTGTCATGTCTCCCAAGTATTTTGAGCTGTCTGGAGATCTGAATGAAGGCCAGGATGGACTCTACACTCTTTTGTCCGCGCATCTCTTACGCAATCGGCTCGCGGACGGGGACCTATCTCGCCAGCCAAATCCTCTCGCGGTCGAGAAGACGTACCCGGTCGTTACGAAGGACGATTTTCCGACGAAACGGTAACGGTGCTGGTCTTTGGGCAAGTGGTTGGATGTCGCAAGAGAATTCCAGTAATTGGGCGCTCATGCACGGCTGAGGATTAGAGTCTTTGTTCCTCAGATGCATCGGAAGTACGATTGCGGTGGGTCGAGTTCTAAGTAAGCGCTCGATTCCAAGCTAGACCACTAGAATCCACGTGCGGGATTGTTGCGTTGGAGGCCACGCGACTTCGCGTAGGCGTCCAACGTAAAACCCGGTTCAAGGTAGCTGTTGCGTACGGATTCCTCGGATTCCAAAATCTGTTTCGCAACGGCCGCAACTTTGTCGGCGATTTCCAGCGGGATGGTGCAAAGGCCATTTTCATCACCATGGACGAGGTCGCCGGGATTGACATCCATGCCGTCGATAGTGACCGGAACTTGGGCTCGAATAACTCGGTTGTTTGCATGCGATGGTGCTAGGCCTCGGGCAAATGGCTTGATGCCGGCTTCTTTGATGCCGGTCAGGTCGCGAAGTGCTGCATCGGTGACGATTCCGTCGGCACCAAGTACTTTCGAAAACGTTGCCATTCCATCGCCGGCATGAACGGAGTGTGTTGGGTCATCACTGAAGTCTTTGATTACCAAGACTACCGGATTTGGTGTCTCGTCAATCGCCTCCCACATCTGGAACATACCATCCGGATTCTTGGGGGCGGCCTCGCTCATTGTGTCACCTAATGCGGTGACTGCGTATCCCAGAACCACGCCCATTTCTGGCGCTAAATAGCGGATATTCGTTCCCGTAAAACCAAGCGTGTTAGGTCGAACGTCGAAGGTCTCGATTGCGTTCAGAATTGTGGGTGTGTCGATCTCACGTAATTCGTCAAGCTGAGCTTGGGTAAGGGCCACTGCGGTCTCCCTGGTCAGTTACAGGGCCACAATCATAGCTGACCTTGTGGTGGTTACGTCTTTCCGAGTGTTGCGTATATGTCTGGATCGAAACCTACGATCCGGGTGAGGCCAGCTGCGAGCACGGGCCTGCGGATAATGTTTTGATTCTCGGTCATCAGCTTTCGCGCCTGTTTTTCGTCAAGCGATGTGATGTCTATCTTCAGGGCTCGGAACGCTGGACTACGAGTGTTGATAGCGTCACGCGGTGGTCTTGAACCGATGAGCTCGTCGAGTTCATCGTCTGTTAGTGGTTCGCGAGCATAGTTGCGTGAGGTGTATGGAACACCAGCTGCATCCAAGGCCGCACGGGCCTTTCGACAGTTCCCTCAGGTGCTCTTGAAAAAGAACTTCAGGCGAGCCATGGCGTCTTTTAGGAACCTTCCCATTCGAGAATGATCGATTGCCAGCCTTTGGGGCCACGATTGATCATGGCATACATCTCGGGTGCGTCACGGTAAGGTACGCGGTGTGAAATCAGATGTCCGACCTGGAATTCGTCACGCGCCATCGCATCAAATATATATTGTCGATTAGCTCCACGTGTCCACTGGAAATGATGGAAAGGCTCGCGTGGGTAGAGTTTCTGATGCGTTCCGATGATCGTAAGTTCTTTCCGTAAGAGCTCTTCCTGCAGTCCAATTTCGACCTGACCAGGTGGGCTGCCGGTCATTGAGACGGTGCCACCGGCGGCCGCCGCCCGCATGCAGTCTGGAAGGATCTTGGGTGTACGCGTAACCATAAAGACCACACGTGCTCCACCGCCCGTGAGATCCTGAATTGCTGCGACCGGATCATCTTGCTGGGCATTGACGCTATGTGACGCACCGGATTGCTCAGCTAGCTGTAGGCGTTCGTCGAGTAAATCAATCGCAATGACTGGATACGCGCCAGCCATGCGGGCGAACTGTGTGACCATTTGTCCTAGGGAGCCTTGGCCGAACACGGCGACCGAGTCGCCAAGCGTTGGTCCGGCTCGGCGCACACCATGTAGGGCGACGTCACCGAGGACCACGAACGTTGCGTCCTCATCACTAACATCATCCGGAATGTGCCCTGCGTAGGCGAGGCCCTCATAGATGGCGGGGTCGAGAGTTACAAGGCCCGAACCTTGGTGTTTGAGGTATGTGAGCACGCGGTCACCTACGGAATAGTTTTCAATGTCAGATCCGACCTGGGCCACCCTTCCAACGAGGGAATAACCGGGGATTGTGCCTGTATCCGACGCGCTTGTGAGCATGTTGAGCTCGGTGCCAGCGCTGATCAGTGAACGGGTTGCCTGGACCAGTAGCTGGTTGGGTTCTGGGTCTGGGATTTCGACACGGTTGACTGACACGGAGCTCCCGGACTGGAAGTTGATCTGTGAAGTGTCGATCGGCATGCCGTGTTCCACGGATTGTCGCTGGCGTCATCATGCCGTATGGCAACGTGGAGTCCAAACGACCGGAGTGTGCCCACGGTGATTTGTGGTTCTTGGTCGATGCGGTGCGTATGATTCACACATGGATTGCTCTGCTTGAATCAACCACGGGTTGAGTTTGCGCAGGACATCACGCCTGTTGCGAGATCTACATAGACGATGGGGTGTGCAGTGATTGACGTGAATGGGCGCCGGTATGCCAACCGAACCGAACCAGTCGTAGCCATATGTCTCGATGGGTGTGATCCGTCGTATCTTGAGGCAGCTGTTGACGTGATGCCGGAGCTCGCAACGATCAGGTCCGTTGGTTTCTCGGGACTCGTAAAGACAGTCGTCCCGTCTTACACGAATCCCAATAACGTCGCGATCGTTACTGGAACGACTTCGAATGTGAACGGTATTCCCGGGAATTACTACTACGACGCTCAGACTAACCAGGAAGTCATGATGAATGACCCGGTCTATATGCGTGCGCCGACAATTCTGTCGGCGTTCAGCGCGGCAGGGCGTCGAGTGGCGGCTGTGACGACGAAGGACAAGCTGCGAACCATCTTGGCGGAGGGGCTTAACGGGATTTGCTTCTCTGTTGAATGCGCTGATCAGGCGATCGAGGCAGAACACGGAATTGGTGATGTCGTGTCCTTAGTCGGTCGTGAGAATCCGGGCATTTACGATCCGGAAGCGAGTGTGTTTTGCCTGGAGTCCGGGGTACGGTTGCTTGAATATGACCGTGCAGACCTGATTTACCTTTCAACGACTGACTACGTGCAACATAAGTTTGAGCCTGGCACGTCTGAGGCTAACCATTTTTACGGACGTCTTGATCGGTTTCTCGGCGAGTTACACCGACTTGGTGCGATTGTTGGTATTACCGCTGATCATGGGATGAACGCCAAGGTTCAGGCCGATGGAACCCCAAACGTGCAATATCTAGACGATGTTCTTCGTGACGGTGGGCTTGACGATGTTCGTGTGATCTTGCCGATAACCGACCCATACGTTGTTCACCACGGATCGTTGGGATCCTGTGCCACCGTATATGTGAACCCAACCAATTTGGATGCGGCTATTCAACTCCTACGAGAAACGCCGGGGATTGAGGAAGTTTTGCCACGGATGGATGCTGCCCAGAAGTATTTACTTCCGCCGGATCGAATCGGTGATCTGTTTGTATTAGGGGATCGCGAAACGGTGCTGGGTCGCACGCGGGAAGTACACGATCTCTCGCTTGTGCAACAAGGCCTGCGATCGCACGGCGGTGTTCATGAGGCGACCGTGCCGATGATTGTGAATCGGCCTCTGGTACCAGAGTATGTGGACCGAATGGCGTCGGGGCAGATGAGAAACTTCGACTTGTTTGATGTTCTATGTAACGGCGTTGCGTGAATCGTCGAGGTTGTATGCGTGACGTTGCCTCTGTCATACCGTGTGCCTCGGTGTCCTGAAGGCGGGCCATCCCACCGCTCGTGATATGTGCTCGAATCCCATTCGCCTTCAGACTGTGTCGTTTGTTGGAAGAGTGATAGGCCACATCGATCTCAGCAGACGGTAGAGTGATGCGTACGTGTTGATTGGCGCCAGAAAAGGCTGCTGTTATCGAATACCGTGTGTTTGGACGTACAGGATGGCGGGTTTCATCGATTGGTATGGGGTGTTGGGCGTTGGGCGGTCAATGGGGTCCAGTATCCGAGGCGCAGGGCATCGCGACTGTACATGCCGCGATCGAGGCTGGGGTGAATTTGTTTGATACTGCGGATTCCTACGGCCCCCGCAGAAGTGAAGAGATTCTTGGCAGGGCGTTAGCCGGGGGACAACGGCCCCACGTATTCATTGCGACGAAGGTTGGAAATCTTGGTCGTCCGGATGGCCATTCGCTCGGCTATACATCGCCCGAGCATATTTACGCCTGCTGTGATGCGAGTCTCCACCGGATGCAAACCGACTATATCGACCTATACCAGTGCCACATCCGTCAACATCCGCACCATGAGATTTTCCTCGAGGCGTTCGAACGACTCCTGGAGGCTGGCAAGATTCGTGCATACGGGACCTCATCGTTCATTGTGAGCGAGATCGAGTTATTCGATCGACACGGTCGTTGCCAGGTTGTTCAACTACCGTACAGCGTGTTGGAACGGACACACGAGGCGGCCGCGCTTCCGTTTTGTGGGGAGCACAACATCGGAGTTTTGGTTCGTGGACCGATGGCGCAGGGGGTTTTGTCTGGTAAATACGGGCCTGATGATCGTTTCGACGATCCCACGCGATCCGGCTGGAATTCGGGTGCTGGGCGTAAGTCTTTTCAGGCAAAGGTGGCTGCAACTGAGGTTTTGCGTCCGTTGGTCAACGAGACGCGCAGTATGGCGCAACTTGCCTTGGCCTTTTCGGTGGCTCATCCAGCGACGACGTGCGCGATTCCGGGGGCTCGTTCACCGGAGCAGGCACGGGCCAATGCCGCTGCTAGCACGCTAAAGCTCAGCGAAGAGGATTTAGCAGTTCTTCGGTCTGTTGTTGTTCCGGGGTAGCGACCGTTTGTGTCTTGGCATTTTCGGGCGCATCTTTCGGTCACCATCGTTTTGAAATGCTTGTATCACTTTAGGGTTAACCCGACGTCACGGTAATCGTGTCCCCTGCGCGCGCCACGGCGTCGCATCGGATTGGATGTGGCGGCGTCTGCGAGATCATGATCAATGTAGCGCGCTAGGCGACCGTCGTCGCGGTCTGGAGTGATACCGAGCCGAAGCGCGCAGATGATTCGTGGTCTTTCCTTTCGGCTTTCTATGTAGAAGCTGTTGTGGTTGAACGGACGGGCAGTCCAGTCGGCAACCGTTAATTCGAGTGCTCGGCAGAGCAACGTCTGTCCGGCGCATAATCGACTGTTGGTCCTCCGCGATAAACCATCAGGACCCGGATTTCTTCGGTGCAGGGCATCGAAGCTGAGGTCACTTGATCGACGATCGGTGATTGGGATTCCTGCTTTAATGAGGACAGCTTCCGGACCCGTACCGCAGCTTATGTTCAATGAGGGTCCGGCCCGCGAGTGATACATATAGATCGTTCCGGGATCCATCCACATTGGTTCGCGGCTTGGGGTGCGACCGCGAAACGCGTGGCTGGCCGGGTCGTCTAGGCCATAGGCTTCGGTCTCGACGATCTGTACGCCTACCCACGTGTTGTCAAGAAATCGTCGGAGTACGCAACCGATG
>CAYRCL010000049.1:0-33779 GCA_964422795.1 uncultured Chloroflexota bacterium | reverse complement strand
TTTCTCAATTGCAGAGAGATCTTGGATCAGGCTGATATATGGCACATAGTGGAATATCAAGGGGAATCTGGGGAGCGGAAGACGGGATTCGAACCCGCGACCTT
Source organism: uncultured Chloroflexota bacterium (assembly GCA_964422795.1). Lineage (GTDB taxonomy): Bacteria > Chloroflexota > UBA11872 > UBA11872 > UBA11872 > UBA11872. Next base: position 33,675 of record CAYRCL010000049.1, on the reverse strand, counting down.
CTCCTTGGCAAGGAGATGCTCTACCACTGAGCCACTTCCGCCAGATCGCCGACTGGCGAACGCTCGTATTCTAGCGAGCGTGGTGGTTAACGGCATTCTTTGAATTGGATTTGATGCAGTGTTTTCAGAGGCTCGTGGTGTCTAAGTGCTTTGAGTATGGTGATACGCGTTGACCATATCGTCGGTGGCGAGGGGCGGATTCGAACCGCCGACACATGGATTTTCAGTCCACTGCTCTACCAACTGAGCTACCTCGCCGAAGCTGCGATTTCAGCTTGGACTGGTGGGCGATGCAGGGATCGAACCTGCGACCTCTACGGTGTAAACGTAGCGCTCTGCCTGCTGAGCTAACCGCCCGATGGCAGGCCTGTAAGCCAGGCGCGCCATCGTACCCCACCCAAGGGTCCTTGATTACAGGGTGAAATTACTTATGTAGGAACCTTCCGGTAGTAGCTCTACGTGCCGACTCCAACAGCTTGGCTGCCTAAGATGACAGGGAGACCAGTGTCTGGGTTCGTCGGTACGTACACGACGCTCCCACTCTCCATGTCACGTAGGGCTTGAATGTACTTGTCTTGGAGAACCGCAGCGGTTAGGGACTCATTGATCAGTCGGTTGGCTTGGGCAATACCGGTGGCTTCTTCCACACGTCGGTTCGCTTCTTCAGTCGCTTCGGCGACGCGGAATTTCCGTTCTTGAATCGACTGTTCGGCGGCGATCTTTCGCTCAATCGCGTCTGTGATTTGCTGTGGAAGATCGACGTCACGGAGCAGAATGCTTTCAATCTGAATTCCGCGTTCCCCAAGCAAGTCTCGGAGTTGGTTCTCGATCTGATTAGCGACTTCGGTTCGAGCTGTCGTGTACAACGCTTCAGCTTCATATCCGCCGACCACATCGCGAATTGCGTCACGGATTGCTGGACGCACCACGATCTCTACATAATTTGGACCAATTGTTTGGAAGAGTTGAGGGGCCTTGTCAAATTTGAGGCGAAACAGCGTTGTGATATCGAGTCCGACGGACAGACCTTCTGAGGTCAGCGTTCGTACGGTTTGATCGGTCGAGGAAGGACTGGCGTCCTCAGACCGTGAGCTCATGGTGAGTTGTTGGGTGCGTACACTGAGCGTCTCAAGACTTGCCCAAGGCGTCTTAAACAATAAGCCTTCTGGTTTCGGTACCGGGTCTACGACTCCGAAAGTATGGATTACACCAACTTCACCTACGTTTACGAAACGCACGGCGAAGAGCGCAATAACGACGATGGCGGCAATGACGACGACCGCTGCACCGGCAGCGGTGTTCCCATACCTCTGTTGGGCCATTAGTAGCGATTCCTTAGGGCCGAAGGCCACGATGCGTAGCAAAAGACATGCAAGCATCGATTTGTGTTGCGAGTATTCACCCTGTTGATAACATCCGAACAGCTTGTACACAAGGCCACTCTTGATTGTGGCGTGTTTTTAGCGTGTGCCAGACGGAGGTATTTTGACGAAAGCGCAGTCCCTATCCCGACGACGGTTACTCATATTGGTTGGCGCGACGAGCTTTACCGTTGCTTGCGGAGAACAGGGCGGATCGCGGGCACAGCCGGTTGAGAGTGTTGCACCTGGTCCCCCATCACCGAAGCTCGATAGGCCGGTCACAGCGGTTGCTCGCCAGACCGTGGCTGCTTCGGATACGTCGTCTGCATCTTCGGACGGCGTATTGCGTCCCCTGACCGGTTATGGTTTTCAGGCTCACATGTATAACCAAGATCGGCGTTCGATTGTTGATCGTACGCGCCAAGCGGGATTTGGTTGGCTGAAACAGCAGGTGGAATGGCGACAGACGGAGCCAATTGAAAAGGGTGGTTTCGACTGGCGCGAACTTGACAAGGTTGTCGCCGCAGTTAGCAGGGCGGGCCTCCGTATCCTGTTAAGTGTGGTGCAGGCGCCTGAGTGGGCGTTGGGTGACCGTGCTCACGGCCCTCCGGGTGACCCGCTAAATTTCGAAGATTTCATGCGAGCGATGTCGAGTCGGTATCGGGGACGTGTTCACGCCTATGAACTTTGGAACGAGGCGAATCTTTCTCGCGAGTGGGGGTACGGCCGCATTGATGCGGGGGGGTTTGTGGAATTAATGCTGGCGGGCCATCGTGGTGTCAAAGCGGGTGACGCGGAGGCCGTTACAGTTGGTGGTGCTCTAACACCTGCGGGTGATATCGATATCCCCGAGCAAAAGGTACAGGCTGTTGATGACGTCCGATTTCTCGAGCAGGTCTATGCCTATCGTGACGGCCTAGCGAGGCAAGCTTTCGATGTTTGGGGAGTTCATCCTGGCGGTTTCAACAACGCTCCGTCTCAATTGATTGGGAGCAAGCGCGGGAGTGGATGGAACGGACATGCCAGCTTTTACTTCAAGCGATACGAGCAGCATCGGGCAGTTATGGAGGCTAATGGGGACGGCGATAAGCGGATGTGGATTACCGAATTTGGATGGTCAACGGCTAACGCTGATCCAGCATACGGATTTGGGGCTGACAATTCGGAGGCGGATCAAGCCCGGTTTCTCGTGGACGCATTTCGGTTAATACGTAAAGAAGCGCCGTACATCACCCATGCCTTTGTTTGGAACCTGAATTTCCAGTCGGTGGTGGGCGTTGAGGATGAGAAGTACCCATTTGGTGTACTCGGCCCAGATGGCCTACCAAGGCCGGCTTACACGGCCCTTGCTGAAATGTCGAAAGGAAACGCTAGCTAAGTCAGACGTCAGCGATTTCTATTTCGTGAAAAAGTCGGCGTTAATCTTTGTCCAATGGGCCCACTCTTCAGGAACGTCGAAGTCGGGGAATATAGCGGTTACGGGACAAACCGGTTCACAGGCTCCGCAGTCGATGCATTCATCGGGGTCGATGTAATAGATTTCTGCTTCGTCGGTTGTATGAATACAGTCGACTGGGCAAACATCGACGCACGAGGCGTCCTTGGTGCCTATGCACGGCTCGCAGATCGTATAAGTCATGAACCAAGACTCCCCCACATTGGGATGGCTTCAAACACAAAATAAAACCGTGAGCAGGGCTCCGGTGTGAAAAGCGTATCGCGTCCGCTCATTCCAGCAAAGCCTTGATCCAATGTTCTTTCAAACATAGTGTGGTCTGGCGATGCTTAGATCGAGCGATTTAGGGGACAGGAGGATGTAGGTGGTTTTAGAAGAGCAGTTATGCATCCATCACCCATAGATTGCTGGCTACGTGGTTGTCAACGACTACTGTTGCTCCGTCCAATTCCATAACCATATGACCGGATGGGGTGACTTCACGAGCTGTCATCGTGCGCCCTGGTACGAGTTGCTTGTCTTCGAAATAACGGAGAAGTTCGACATCTTCCTCGGCTGGTTCCGAGAGCCGTACGATCCGAACGTTTGCGCCTTCTTTAACGTTAGCCAAACTGAAGAGTTGCGCGATATCCGTTTCAGGATAGTTTCCGGGAATCGGGAGGCCATGTGGGCATGTGGCTGGATGCCCGAGCGATTCGGATATACGCTCGGTCAGCTCGTCTGAGACCGAGTGTTCCAACTTGTCAGCTTCTTCGTGGACCTCAGCCCATCCCAAACCCAAAGTACGGATTAACCAGTGTTCGATGAGGCGGTGACGTCGTGCTAACTGCTCGGCAGATCGCTCGCCGCTGAGTGTTAGAAACACCTCGTGCCGTTCATCAATCCAGACGTGCCCATCACGAACCAGTCGATCGAGGGTTGCAGTTACCGTCGGCGGGGCTACGTGTAGCCGCTCAGCTAGCCTGGCATTGATGACAGGCTCAGCTTCCGCACGCATTCCGTAGATGGCGAGCAGATAGTCTTCGGTTGTCGTCGTTAAAGTCATAGATCCTTCATCTTGCCACGGGTAATGAATTTTGGGTGCAAGATGCGGCGATCGAGTGATTCAACTGGTCGTTTTGGGAAAGGCGATGACGTCACCATCGAGGTGGACACGGACACGTCCGTTAGGCGCGAAAGTGAATGTTGGTCCGACACGTGACGACAGTCGAACTCCTGAATCGAACTCAAGATCGATCATTTGGTCGTGCCCAAAGAATCTGCGGCCGATCTGTGTCGCCTGTCCGCCCGGGTCTGGACTGAGTTCTAGGGCCTCGGGCCGAATCAGAACGTCTACGGGGCCCAATACGTCGGTGACGACCGAAATAGTACCGAGATCGCACACTACCGCACGTCCGATGCCTTGACCTTCAATTGCATTTATTTCACCGACGAATTCAGCCACTTGGCGTGTCCTTGGTTTCCGGTAGATCGTATCGGGTGAATCTTGTTGGAGGATTTGCCCATCGATCATTACCGCTACTTCGTCTGCGAGGCTCAAAGCTTCTTCCTGGTCATGGGTCACAATAATTGCCGTGGCGTTTGCCTCTGTCAGCACACGTTGTACTTCGGCTTGCACCTCGTTCCGAAGTGAGGGGTCAAGGTTCGAGAATGGTTCGTCCAGCATGATCAGGTTTGGTTGTGGCAATAGAGCACGGGCGAGCGCTACACGTTGCTGTTGTCCGCCAGATAGTTCGTCAGGCATGCGTCTTGCTAGTCCGTCGAGGCCTACCTGGTGCAGCATGTCATCAACCGAACTGTTTGTTCCGTTGTTGATTGGAGCACCGAAGGCCACATTCTCTTCAATCGTCAGGTGCGGGAACAGTGCATAGTCTTGAAAGACCAGACCGACCCCACGCTTCTCGGGCGGAACGTGCGTTGAGTGAGTCTCAACCTCGACGCCGGCTATTTCTATCGTGCCTGTTTGTGGTCGGTCGAGGCCGGCAATGAGACGTAAGAGGGTTGTTTTGCCGCAGCCGCTCGGACCCAGCAATGCCAGCAGCGTGCCGGCTTCTACTTCCAGCGATGCGCTCTGTACTGCGCGAATACCGCCAAAGTGTTTTGTCAACTCTGCGCAGCGTAGTGCCAAGCTCATCCTGTAGTCGCCGGTCCGACTGGTCGTGTTCTTACCTGTTGGTGAGATTGGTCGAATGCGAAAAAGAGCATGTGTGGCTAGCGGGTATCGATCGAGGTGTGCCGGAAGGCAGTGGCTGGATCGACTGTTCGGACATGGAGATCCCGTTGGGGAAAGGGGATTTCCACGTTGTTTTCACGGAAGGCGTCGTCGATTGCGAAGTGGAGATCACTAAGCGTGGCGAAGCGCTCGGTGAGATCATTAACGTAGGCGAGTATGCGGAAATTCAGGGATGAATCACCAAACTCTACGAAGAAGATTCGAGGTTCCGGATCCTCGAGCACGTTTGGATGATTTACCACCGTGGCTCGAATGATTCGTTCAACTAGTCGTGTGTCGGATCCATAAGCTACACCCAGGGTGAAGTCTAGCCGTGCTCGTCGATCGTCTAGGGTCCAGTTGGTCACCGTGCTCGAGATCAAGTCGCCGTTTGGAACGATGGCTTGTGTTTGATCGAACTTACGTAGCGTGGTGGCCCGGATCCCTACACGTTCCACGGAGCCCAGTTCACCGCCAACGTCCACCACATCACCGACTTTAATTGGACGTTCGACCAGCAGAATTAGACCGGATACAAAGTTGTTTGCGATGTTTTGGAGTCCGAACCCGATACCGACGCCGAGGGCACCAAAGACGACTAGAATCGCATCGAGTTGAAACCCAATCGAGCGTAGCCCGATAAATGAGCCAACAAAAAGAATCACGTAGCGGCCTAGGCCCCCAATAGCGTGTAGGGTGCCTTCCTGAATCCCGATGACGCTGCTGACGCGTCGTTCCAGTAACCAGCGAGCACGGCCGGCAATTATCCACGTGAGTGCCATGATCACGACGAGCACGACAAGCCCCAGTAGCGTTACTGGGTCCTCGCCTAAACTAAATAGCGGCGCGTTGAACGCGTCCCACACGAGGGTCCAAAACTCCATTACGTCCCTCCTGTTCGAAGAGCGTGTTTCGATGGGGGCATCTTAGCGGTTGTAAGGCCAAGTTCTCGATGAACTACGGTTTGCCCCCTTGCAAATAGTTGACATAACAATCGGGTCGTCCCAATGATTACCCGAGTTTGTGGTGGTCCAACACACGCGTTGGGAATATCGAAGATCCGAATACAGCGATTGATTTAGTTAACGCCGGTGGGCCAATTAATGGTTGTCCTAGGCTGGTGTATGTTCAGCATTAGCAGCGACTCTCATGACGATCTCTCTTATGGGGAGATCGTACGGGCAGGGGGTTTCGCACAGCGGTGTCTCTCTGCACGGTGCGTAGTTGGCGCACTTGTGGACAAATCTCGTTGCTTCGGTCCAATCTTGATGTCCCTGAGTGGACATCAATCCATTTCTCCATGCGTGCTCACCGAGTAGTGTGTCAGGGATCGCAATGTTGACCGGACAATCACAATAATTGCAGCGTCGGCATCCGTTATTTCCCATCTCGAGCACTTGCACCTCGAGCTTTGAGAACTCCTTGGCCTCGACGTCGTGATTGAGAGCCGCGATGTTTTTGTCCACAATTTCTGGCGTTGTCAACCCCGATACGATCACGTCGGGGTGGTAGCCACGCACGTAGCGGAGTGCCGACTCGAAGTCGGCAAGCAATCCCGAGCCAATCGGGCGCATGGCCAAGCTGCCAACCCCTAGCGTGCGGGCTATTGGAAGTAAGTCAGTTCCGGCGAACGGTTGGACCGGACTGAGGTGAAAAAGAACAGTGGCGAAATGACCGGTGCCAAGCCATTCAGCTAGTTTTTCCGGGCGGTGCCCTGAAATTCCAATGTGACGAACGATTCCTTCATCGCGTGCTCGTAAAGCGGCGGAGAGCGCGCCGTTAGGCGCAACGATGCGGTCAAAGTCATCTTGATGATTGACATAGTGAAGCTGGATCAAGTCAATGACATCCATATCCAGCCGCTGCTGACTCTCGGTTATTTGTTGGTACGCAGTTTTTTCATCTCGTCCTGCCGCTTTCGTTGCGATAACGAATTCATCACGTCGATGCTTGATGGCTCGACCAACCTTGATTTCGGCATCGCCATAGCTTCGAGCACAGTCGAAGTAGGTAACGCCCCGGTCGAGACAATAGTTGAGGGCGGTGTCGGTTTCGGCCTGGGACATGTTGGCGAACCACATGGTTCCGCAGCCCAGAATGCTGGTCTGTTGCCCTGTGTTGCCGAGTTCTGTACGACGAACGGTCATTTGAGTGGGGGTTTTATGATGGGAACAAGTAGGTCAGGTCGAGCGTTTGAGTAGGCGTCTTGTGATTTGAAGTTGTGTGGATCGCGTTCAGGCATGCAACAACCAGTATCTGCTCGGGTTGGGACATCTGACGTGTTCTTTGCTAATCACCCGGGATTAGTGCGGCTCTGGTGATGTGACCCTTGTCTTGCTGCTCCATCGCGTGATCGATGTCCTTGAGGGCGAATCTGTGTGATAGCACGCGATCGAACGGTAGGCGATCATCGTGCGCCGTTAGGAAGTCGAGCGCGTTTCGAAGGTCTTGGGCGGTGTAGTGGGCGATTCCGATCACCGAAATGCTTTTGAAGACGATCACGGAAGGGTCAAATGAGGTATCCCATCCAGCATTGATGTTGCCAATTTCGAGATAGCGTCCGCCCGGTGCTGTCATGTCGAGACCTTCGCGTACTACATCAGGGTGTCCGACCAGTTCAAGGGTGACATCGGTCCCAAGCCCGTCCGTGAGCTCGCGGACGGCGTTGACTCGCTCATCGGGAGTTTCGTATTCCCGAATATCAACAACTTCGTCAGCGCCAAAATCCTTGATGAGGTCCAAGCGCTCATCCACACCGTCGATCGCGATAACTTTCGAAGCCCCTCTGGCCTTGGCAACGCCAGCAGCGTAGACGCCTAGACCACCAGCACCTTGGATGGTAACCGTCTCTCCAAACGAGAGTTTGGCACGTTCGAGACCTGATATCACTTGGGACAAGGCACAGTTAATCCCGGCTACTTTTTCGTCTGAAAGTGAGTCAGGAACCTTAAACATGGCGTGTTTAGGTTGCAGGTAATAGTAATCGGCGAAGGTGCCTTTGAAGTGGGGCCATGTGTCGGAACTCGTCGCCCGGTCGGCTTGGCGTACCGGGCAGGCATATGTATGGCCACCTAGGCATGTTGGACATTGCATGCACGGGTAGAAGTATTGAAAGACCACGCGGTCTCCCTCGGCTACACGGTCACCCAGTGTGTCGGTCGTGATTCCGTTGCCCAATTTCGCGATCCTTCCAACGCCTTCATGGCCCAATGCCATAGGTGTCGGTCGTCCCATCTTCTTGATATCAATATCGCCGCGCCAGTAGTGCAGATCTGATCCACAGACGTTCGCAATAGAAATGGCGATTACGGCAGCTCCGGGTTCGGGGTCCGGTATGGGATATTCACGCATCTCGAATGGGGTTTTCGGTGCGTGGTAAGCAGCAACGACACCAGTCTCGGCCATGCCTCAAGCTCCGATTCGAAGGGGGGATGAGAGCTCCCGGCAGTGAGCGTATCCTAAAGGTGTGCAATCGCGCGTTGTTCATGATCGATCGTGACGCTTTCAGCCTGGATCGTGGTTGGTTGTGTGATCGGAGCCCTTGCTCTTTTTGCCAGCGAACGTGTACGGCCTGAAGGTGTGGGTGTTGCTGTGTTGCTCACGCTTGCCCTTACTGGCGTGGTTGATGCGCAAACAGCGTTTGCTGGGTTTGCTAGCCCCGCGGTTATTACAGTCGGTGCGATGTTCATACTCAGCGCAGGCTTGGTTGAGGCTGGGGTTCCAGCAGCGATAGCGACCGCGATTGCTCGTTATGGTGGAACGCGGATCAGTGTGTTGACGGCGTTGCTTGTACTTGTTGTCGGCACTATGTCAGCGTTCATGAATAATATTGCGGCGACGGTCATCTTGTTGCCCGTGGCAATTAGTCTTGCGCGCACTGCAGGATCTACGTCCTCGCGTCTTCTAATACCACTATCGTTCGGTTCGCTGCTCGGTGGGTTGATGACGCAGATTGGGACGCCGCCAAACTTGTTGGTTAGCGAGGCCTTAGTTGCGGCGGGCCATCGACCTTTCGGCATGTTTGATTACGTACCAACCGGAGCGGCTGTACTTGGGGTTGGTTTGTTGTATCTCCTGACGGTGGGACGCCGTTTGCTACCGGAACGCCCGAGTCCGGACGTTGAACAAGAGGTTGCCCAGACGCGCGACTATTTGTCGGAGATCGTAATTCCTAGGGATGCAGCTATTGCTGGTGAGAAGCTCGCTGATCTGCGTTGGCGCGAACGGTATGAGATTTCTGTCATCGAGATTATTCGTGATGGACGCCGATTGCGCTTTCCTTCAGCAAGCGACTTGGTTTTTGTTGGTGACATTCTCCTCGTGGAGGGTGAGCGAGATCATGTCATACAGCTTGTCGAGTCCGAACAGCTGGATTTCGCAGCTGAAGCGAACGCGCATGAAGTGTTGGACGAGGACGATCAGGAAGATGTACTTGAACTGATCGCAGGTCCTGGTTTTTCTGAACGAGGTCGGAGCGTTGCTGACATGCGCTTCCGTAATCGGTTCGGTGGACTCGTTCTTGGAGTGTGGCGACAAGGCGTCAGGCTTCGCGGGACGCTGAGACGACTTCGGATCGAGACGGGCGATGTATTACTGGTGCGTATGCCGGGTGATCGAATTTCTGATTTGGACCAGTCACCGGACTTTATCGTTCTTTCACAGCGGTCTCGTGCAGTGCGTGCGCGTCCGCGGATGCTCGTGGCTATCGCGGTCTTAACGCTAACGGTTTTGCTAGCCGCAACTGGGGTCGCTCACATTGCTGTTGCTGCGGTATTCGGTGCGACAGTAATGATCGTTACACGTGTGCTTCCTTACCATCGGGTCTACGCCGGAGTCGATTGGCGCACCCTGGTATTAATTGCCACATTACTTCCTTTGGGAACCGCGCTGCAGACGACGGGACTCGCGGAAATGGTGTCCGAATCCATAGCTGATTGGTTGCGTCCGTTCGGTCCATTATTTGTGTTGGCCGGGCTCTTTGTTCTGACGGCGCTGCTTACGCAGATTGTTTCCAATGCTGCTGCTGTGGTGCTGATAGCGCCGATTGCCCTAGGGATCTCGAGCAACGTGGGCATCGCGCCCCATCCTGCGCTGATGATGGTCGCTATCGCTGGGTCAGCAGCATTTCTGACGCCGGTCGGGCACCAAGCGAACGTGCTTGTGTACAACACGGGTTCGTACCGGTTCTTGGACTTTCTACGCGTTGGCGGTCCCCTCACTCTCCTGATCCTTATCGTTTCCTTGATTGTCGTTCCCGTGGTCTGGCCTCTCTAGTCTTGGTTCTTGACACAGGCGGGTTCGATCAGGCGGTAAGCTTCTAGCGTTGGCGCAGTGGCTCTTCTGACATGCAGCGATACTCATTCCCAAACCTGATTCGCCGTGGCTTGCGTGGTCATAAGGGGTGGGCTCCGGTCTGGCGCAAGGCCAGTCCGAAGTCTGCATACGACGTTGTAATCGTCGGCGGTGGTGGACATGGACTTGCGACAGCGTATTACCTCGCAAAAATTCATGGCATTCGGGATGTTGCCGTTCTTGAGCGTGGATGGCTTGGGGGAGGTAGTGTTGGGCGCAATACTGCGATCGTACGGTCAAACTATCTCTGGGATGCTAGTGCGCACCTATACGAATTTTCATTAAAGCTATGGGAGGATCTCAGCCGCGAGTTGAACTACAACGTCATGTTCAGCCAGCGAGGGATCCTGAACCTGGGCCACTCGGAACAAGAGATGCGTGACCTGTCTCGCCGTGTTGGTGCGAACAGGCTCAACGGGATTGATGCAGAGCTACTCTCGACGAAGGACGTTCGTGCACACGTTCCTATTTTGAATACGGAGGCTTCGTCTCGGTATCCAGTGCTTGGTGGCACGCTTCAGCGACGTGGTGGGGTAGCCCGCCATGATGCCGTTGCCTGGGGATATGCTCGGGCTGCTGATGCGCTGGGTGTCGACATCATCGAGGCCTGTGAGGTTACGGGCATTCGTCACAGGGCCGGTCGTGTTATCGCGCTGGAGACGACCCGTGGTGCGATTCGCACCGGAACTGTCGGTCTGGTCGTGGCCGGCAACGCAAGTGAGCTGGCGCGGATGGCGGGTATTCGACTGCCGATCGAAAGCCATCCACTGCAGGCGCTTGTTTCTGATCCGCTGAAACCTGTACTTGATCCAGTTGTGATGTCGAATGCGGTTCACGTTTATGTGAGTCAGACAGACCGTGGTGAACTGGTACTGGGTGCGGGCATTGATGCATATACGGGTTATGCAATGCGTGGAAGTTTTCGGGTTATCGAGCACATGCTGGCTTCGGCCGTCGAGTTGTTTCCGATTTTCAGTCGGGTCCGTATGGTTCGCCAGTGGGCTGGGGTTGTGGACGTTTCTCCAGATGCGAGTCCGATCGTTTCATCAACACCGATCAAAGGACTCTTCCTTAACTGTGGCTGGGGCACCGGTGGATTCAAAGCCACACCCGGGTCAGGTTGGGTTTTCGCACACACTCTTGCGGGTGGGGTTCCGCACCCCCTTAATGAGCCGTTCAGTTTGGACCGATTCACGAGTGGGCGACTCATTGATGAGCATGGGGCTGCTGCTGTTGCGCACTGATTTACCATGCTCCTAATCCCTTGTCCTTGGTGCGGTCTGCGGGAGGATGCGGAGTTCACCTATGGAGGCGAAGCGGATGTGCGGCGACCGGCGCATCCAGAGGAGCTGAGCGATGAGGCATGGGCCGAATATCTATTTATGCGGCACAACCTGAGGGGGGTACAGCGAGAGCAGTGGTGCCATAGTTCGGGATGTCGGCGGTGGTTCCTTGTGGAACGTGACACCTCGAACAACAGAATCCACAGTGTCAGCATGTTTGGGACAGCGCAGTGATGCAATCAAATCGACTTGCTAGTGGAGGTCGTATTGACCGTAGGGCACCGCTTAAATTCTTGTTTGACGGTAAGCCGATCCATGGATTTGAGGGTGATACTGTCGCATCCGCACTACTTGGTAATGGGGTCACGCTGGTAGGTCGAAGCTTTAAGTATCATCGTCCCCGTGGGATTGTTTCCGCCGGAACCGAAGAACCCAACGCATTTGTCCAGCTTGGGCGAGGCCGACGCACTCTGCCCAACCGCTTAGCGACGCTTACGAGAGCTACCGATGATCTTGAGGTGCGTAGTGTAAACGCGTGGCCCACGCTCCAATTTGATGTGATGGCGGCGCTCGGTTTTGCTGATTCGTTCATACCGGCGGGTTTTTATTACAAGACGCTCATGTGGCCACGACGGCTTTGGCCGTTGTACGAAAGCGTCTTGCGGCGGGCAGCTGGTCTCGGCACAGCACCAACGCAGGATGATCCTGATCGTTATGACCACACGAACGCGCACTGCGATGTTCTGGTGGTTGGAGGTGGACCATCCGGTCTAGCCGCAGCGCTTGCAGCTGCAGGACGCGGGTCTCGAGTGATTCTCGCGGATGAGCAGGACGAGCTTGGTGGTGGTCTGCTCACGATGGATGGCACAAACGGGAGTGATTGGGTCAGTGCCGCCGTGGCTGAGCTTTGCTCGATGTCGACGGTCACGCTCTTGCCAAGAACGACGGTTTTTGGCTTGTACGAGAGTAATCTCACGCTGATGCTCGAACGACGTTATTCTGCGGATACTGACGCCTCAGGTGCTGAGTGCGGATCGCGGATGTGGCGTGTTTTGCCGCGTCGTATTGTTCTGGCCACAGGTGCCCACGAGCGACCGCTCATATTCCCTAATAATGATCGTCCCGGTGTGATGCTCGCTGGCGCGATTAGTACCTATATCAAGCGTTACGCGGTGGTTCCGGGTTCGCAGGCTGCAATTTTTACTAACAACAACTCGGCGTATCGCGCGGCGTTTGATCTCGACGATGTCGGTGTACGCGTGGCCGCCATCGTCGATGTTCGGTGTAAGGAACCTGATTGTTTAGTTGACGAAGCGCAGGATCGTGGCATTCAGGTTCACTCGGGATCCGTTGTGAGCAATGTGCGTGGCCGCGGACGTGTCGCTGCTCTGGGGATCATGTCGCGTGATGGGTTGTCTAGGGGCGAAGTGGAGTGTGACCTGGTTGGTGTTTCAGGAGGTTGGACTCCGACTTTACAGCTGCATGGGCAGGCTGGGGGCCACTTTGAGTGGGATTCTCAGTTGGCTGCGTTCGTTCCGGAGGCTTCAAACGGAATTTACCCGGCTGGTGCAGTCATAGGCGGGATGACTACCGAGGCAGCTTTGGCCCAGGGCACCGCTGCGGGTGTTGCCGCTGCAGAAAGCCGTCCTGAGTCCAGACAACGGCACGTCGACGTCTCTTCGAAGTCTTCTGATCTCCAACTGGAGAGCTACGGTGTTCCGCCTGGAGATCTCGGCACTGTGGCGAAGCAATTCGTGGATTTCCACGAAGACGTCACGTTGGATGACTTACGGCTGGCATTACGCGAGGGGTTTGAATCGATCGAGCATGTCAAGCGATACACCACAGTGGGCATGGGTCCGGACCAGGGCAAGCTGGCCAACTCGCTCGCGACGATAGCGGTGGCGGAGCTTCGCGGGGTGCATCCGGCCTTAGTGGGTACGCCGCGCCATCGGCCTGCGTATACGCCGATAGCCCTTGGGGCTATTGCTGGACGCGCTGTGGGAGTTCTCGCGGATCCGGTGCGGGTAACACCGATACAGGCTTGGCATGAAACTGCGGGGGCTCGTTTTGAAAATGTGGGTCAGTGGCGGCGAGCTTGGTATTACCCACGGTCAGGTGAATCGATGACAGAAGCCGTGGCGCGCGAGTGTGTGGCTGTACGCCGACGAGTTGGAATCTTGGACTACTCGACTCTTGGGAAGATCGAGGTGACGGGTCCCGACGCGGGTGAATTCTTGGATCGTGTTTACGTCAACCAGTGGAAAGATCTTCAACCCGGTCGTTGCCAATATGGCCTAATGCTGGGTGAGGACGGGATGATTCTTGACGATGGTGTGGCGGCTCGACTTGATGATTCGAGATATCTGTTGTTTACGACGACTACTGGAGCGGCGACGGTTTTGGATTGGTTGGAGCGGTGGTTGCAGACGGAATGGCGAGATTTGCGTGTGTATCTGACATCGGTTTCGGAGCAGTGGTCTGACATTGTGATTGCCGGTCCCAATAGCCGTAAATTGCTAGCCGCGGTTGGTACTGATATTCCGCTCGAGGCTTTGGAGTTTCCTTTCATGACCTTTCGGGATGGGAAGGTGGCTGGTGTTGCGAGTCGGGTGTTCCGTATCAGTTTTTCTGGAGAACTGTCATACGAAATCAACATCGCAACTGATGAGGCAAGGCATGTTTGGGAAGCACTGGTCGAACACGGTGACCAGTATGGTTTGACACCGTACGGAACTGAGGCATTGCATGTGTTACGTGCAGAGAAGGGGTTCATCATCGTGGGGCAGGAAACGGACGGTTCTGTTACACCGGACGATGTTGGACTTGGTCGCATGGTCTCATGTCGGAAGGACTTTCTTGGTAAGCGATCGTTGAGACGAGACGATTTGCGCCGTTCCGATCGGAAGCAGCTCGTTGGGCTGCAGACTGATGACCCAGCGCAGGTTCTCCCTGAGGGTGGACCTGTCGTTGATGTACCTGGTGGTGCGTCGCCTGTGTTGATGCGCGGACATGTCACTTCGAGCTATTTTAGTGCTGTTCTCGACCGATCGATTGCTCTTGCGCTGGTCGGGGATGGGCGCTCCAGGGTGGGCGAACGGCTCTTTGTCTCGACTCCTGATGACGATTGGATTCCGGTACGCAGTTGCAGCCCAGTGTTTTATGACCCGAAAGGTTTGCGACAGCGTGGTTAACGGTGTTGTACGTCGCTCTCCGCTCGCCGATGTCGTAGGACGTAATCGTCTTAGCGCGGATGAACAGGCGACGGCCGTGGCTTGCGAACGACCCTTTCAGTCTCACATCAACCTGCGACTTGACCCCGATGACACGGTGTCTCTTAGCCGGGTCGGTAAATTGCTTGGCGTGGATTTACCGCGATCTCCAAACACGGTTGTGTCCGGTCAAACTTTCGTCGCTATTTGGTTGGGTCCGGATGAATGGTTGCTGGTCGGTTCACGAGAATTAGGAATCTCCATGGCGTTGTCGTTACGCCAGACCCTCAACCCCCAAGATGCAGCTGTAACTGAGATTGGATCCGGTCAAACAATTATCCGTCTTCATGGTTCTGCAACGTCAGATCTTCTCGCACGCGGATGCATGCTCGACCTTAGTGCTACAGCGTTTTCGCCTGGTGTATGCGCACAGACGGTGCTTGCACGTGTTCCCGTTCTTCTCGTATCCATAGATTTAGAGCCTACGATCGACTTGATCGTACGGCGTAGCTTCGCTACCTATCTGTGGGCATGGATCCAGGATGCTGGTCGTGAATTTGGCCTTATGTTCACGCCCGCAGATCTGTCATGAGTGCTGGTCTTCGCTTGGTACTTCTCGGTACTGGGAATCCAACCCCACGATCTTTGCGTGCTGGACAATCGATCGCCGTCGTTTCTGATTCGGGAGGAGCGATTTTTGATCTCGGCCCAGGATCGGCGCGGAACCTATTTGCGTCGAGCCTCAACGCGCTGAATATTGAGCATGTGTTTTTCACTCATCACCACTTCGATCATACGGCGGACTTCGGGCACTTTGTGATGGCTCGTTGGGATCAAGGTGCAGATCGAGCGGACACGCTTTCTGTTTATGGCCCCCCGCCGGTTGTATCTATTGTCGAATCCTTGTTTGGATCGGATGGTGTCTATGGGCCGGATCTTGAGGCCCGAACGCGCCATCCGCTCAGCCAACGAATTCATCAACTTCGAGGTGGCACGCTTCCGCGGCAGGTTCCGGTTGTTGATGTGTGTGAACTTGCTGAGGGTGACACGGTAAATATCGGTTCATGGACCGTTACGACAGGGCCAGCTCAACACGTGCAGCCTTACTTGAAATCATTGGCGTATCGAGTTGAAACTGAGGACGGTTCAGTGGTGATTTCAGGCGACACAACGCCGTTGCCTGCGTTAGCACGATTTGCACGGGACGCCGATGTCTTAGTTCATATGGCGATGGATGTTCAGGCGGAAATTGATGCGTGGCCTGAGATTAGTACAAGCTGCAGTGGCGCTGCCGGCGCTGCTCGAATTGCTTCGCAGGCGGGTGTTCGTTGTCTTGTCATGGTGCATCTTGGTGATACGACCGACAACCCGGAGCGTCGTGATGCGATGCTAGACGAGGCTCGTACCGAATTCGATGGCGATGTACTGGTCGGTGAGGACTTACTCGAGGTTCCTGTTACGCGCTAGTCCGAGTTGAGTGCATTCTTCTGGCGTGACAGGCGTGAGTCGTGCTCATTGGCGAACCGCTTGATTCCTTCAAAGATCGAATCACCGTCCAGTCGAGCTTCCGCGATCACGTCGGGTTCAGTTCCCCCTGTGAGCCATTGGTTGTCCCAGTCGGACCATAGCGAATACTCGTCCGTGAGTGGCCCGAGGTCGCGTACCGGTGGAAATCTACGTGTACCGGTCGAAACAACCATCAAGTCGTAGCGTGCCTCGAGTGGTAACAAATGATCACGATAGGACTGCGGCTGGCGATCGAATAGTTCTTCACTTACTACTGATATGACTCGAACATTGATTCCGTCGTCGTCGAGTCGTGGGAGTACGTTAACGAGGTTCACGGTCGAGTTCGATCCTTGGACAAGCACAGTACCTTGTGCTGGCTGAGCTGGATTCCAATCGCGGATAAGGTACAGGCCTTTTGACGCGGCTTTAGGATCTGGGTCCGCGAAGGTTGCCCGGTCAGCGACTGGGAAATCAGGACGGGCAACTTCGATCGTAATGATTCCGACTTTTGGGTCACGCGCTGCAATTTCCGCGGCTGCGAAGTATCCAGGCGCGACGTCGTTGTAATCCCAGAAACTTAGGTTGATGGCTTGCCCTCGTGGAAACAGTTTCCAGACTTGTGGCGCGAAAATACCGAAGTGTGTACGTGCATCAGCCGCGGTTTCAGGTCCAGAATGTCCGGCTAAGATGTGCAATACGCCGACGCGGAATGGACTGTCCTGACTTTGTTGGCTCCAAACACGGGCAGGCAGATACATCAGCGGTGTGAATGCGCCATAGGTGCCACTGAGTGCCCAAACGCCTACATGCACATCGGGATCCAGAGAAACTGATTGACTGACGAGGCCAATCGCGGAGGAGGCGTTGCCAGCTTCTTCGATCGGTGCCTTTATTCGGGTTCCAAGCGGATTGCTTGTGGGGTCATAGTGTCCCCACAAAGCGCCGCCTTCGACATTAATGGAACTTGAAAGGTCTGCAGCTAGCGTGATGAAACGATTCTCGGTCACGTAGTTCATCCATTTGATGATTTCAGAGATCGCCCGACGTGTACCGGCAACTTCACCGGGCTTCTTGCCAAGCGCAATGTCTACGGTCTTCGTTTCCCCCGAAACTTCGTTCGATATTTCGACCACCTGCGTTTCCATTGGAATGTTCGCGACACGCAGGCGATCGTCTTGGAACGGGTCTGTGGTTCGATCAATACGTAGTGGAGGATGGTCGTTGACCGTGTCGCCAATCTCTACTATGCGATCCGCGAGCCAGTCTCCGAGACCGTTGGCGTCGAGTACGGACATTGCGGTGTCGATGTTGGTCTTAAATTGCACGAGGCGTTCGACGGGGTCTGAGACAGGTCCATCACGGATACCGTCGAATTCAACGCCAAAGTGTTGTTCAAATGTTTCAGCCAGCGCGACAAAATAAGGATCGTTCATCTTCATTTCATAGGGGTGGCTGTGATATCCCGTGAGTTGTTTTCCAAATCCAGTAATCTGGCCATCTTGTGCGGATGGCCACCAACCCTTAGTAGTAGTTCCGACAACGATCATCGGACGATGGTCGTCCGCATCCCAGTCTTCCATGGTCTTAAGCGCGGCGAGGATTTGGTCATAGTTGTTTGCGTCGTCGAGGGCGAACACGTTCCATCCGTATGAAGACCACTGGTCCTCAATAACGTAACTGTCTGAAAAACTTGAATCGATGACGCCACCGATTAATGAATCGTCGATCCCGGCATTGTTATAGGAGAGCAGCAGGCGCAGACGCTTGCCGACCTTTTGGGCTAAGGCCTGAGTCTTGAGTTCTTGAGCGTGTCCCTCCGTCATGGCGAACTCGCCTTCAAGCCCCATAATTTTTAGCGAGTCATCCGCCCCTACGAAATCCCAAAATGAAGCTTTGCCAGCAGCGGTGGCTATGCCGATACCGGATGGTCCGCCATTTACATCGTTAGTGAGGTCTGTTGTTTCAGCGTGGCCGGCGAGCGCCCGAATGCCGCGGATCTTAGATTGGGCAAACAAGGGGTCATCGTCGAGGCCGTGGTCAGCGAGCAAGGTTTCGAGGGCTTCGCGGCCGCGACGAAATCCGAGCGCATCGATTGATAGCATTGCAATATTGGGGTCGACGGCATAACGAGCGTCAGCGGTTGCCTGGTGTCTTCGATCCATTGCCTCGCCCATGATCATCCAGAGGGCGTAGCTCGTAGGGATGTTGTGGCCGCCCGCGAGCAGAAAGCGGTCACTGAATGGGTGCTTCGGACGTCGGTAGTCATAGCGAAGACCGCCATTTTCGGGGCCTCCCAGGTGCATCGCAACGTTATATGGTGTGTAGGCGAGAGGTCCTCCGAAGTGACCGGTCTGCGCGTAATTCCCGAGTAGTACGAGGGTCATTGCGGTTATGAAACCGACGTCCTCGATCCGGTCACGATCATAGTCAGGAAGTGGGACGCTGTATTCCGTAGCGATCTGCTGCGCTGATGTGTTTCGCAGCGTGATCACGTGGGTGCCGTTTTGCGTTGCCATCCCTAATTCATCTCCTCGCTTAAGTCGCGCATTATTGAGTGTGGTGTCTGGCCACATTGTTTTTAGTAATCGATGTCATTATCTGCCAAATCCGTATCGCAATACGCGACCGGATCCGTCCACCAAAGTCTAACTGTGGTAGCCGGATCACTAGGTTACCGAATTGTTGACAGTTTTATTGTGCGCGACGTCATCGATTCAATGAAACCAGATCGGATGGACGTCCTCAGATTCGTGTTGGTTCCCATGAATGTTCCCGATGCTTCGGTGATCTCAGATTGTTAACAGGTTGAGATGCCAACAGAGATGTTCCGGCAGCTATGGGACTTCTACGAGAAAAAGGTTGGACGATCCAGTGCAATCAATAATCGGGCAGATGGAGCACCAATTTGTTTGTGTGTTGCGATCGACGTCGAGCGTGGCGATATCAGGGTGCGCCGTGGGGCGGCGGAGGTGGACCATCTCTGAAATAATCAAGATCAAGTGCGCTGCGCACCTTTGCGATTACCGGCTCAGCGCGCCGCTTCATCTCCGTCGTTCCTGCTTTGAGCACATCACGCACGTCGTCTGGCCGCTGAGCCCAGTCGGCCCTTCGGTCACGGATTGGTGTGAGTAAAGCATTCATCGCCTCGAAGAGTAGATCCTTGACCTCAACGTCCCCAACCTTCCCGACGCGGTAGCGTGTTTTTAGGTCATTGACTTCCGCTGTATTTGGGTTGAATGCATCGTGGTATAGGAACACGGGATTTCCCTCCACCGTTCCGGGATCTGTGGCGCGTAGGCGTTTGGGGTCGGTGAACATACTGCGGATTTTGGATCGCAGGGTATTTGCGGAGTCTTTAAGGAAGATCGCATTGCCGGCCGATGTGCCCATCTTGCCTTTGCCATCGATGCCGACGAGACGTGGTACAGAGCCGACACGACTTTCCGGGACGACGAATGTGTCACCGAACCGACTGTTAAAACGAATAGCTACATCGCGCGTCATTTCGATATGTGGCAGCTGGTCTTCACCTACGGGCACGAGATGTGCCTGTGGAAGCAGGATGTTTGCTGTTTGCATGACGGGATAGTTGAAGAAGGCTACTGGGACCGCGACCGCCCGTGCATCGCTGGATTTGTTTTCCAAGTCAGCGAGTTCTGCCTTCAGGGTCGGATTACGTTGCAGGTGGCCTAGGCCAAGAAACCAGCTTAAGTGGAGCGTCAATTCAGCGAATTCCGGTACCCCGCTCTCGATCACATAGAACGAGCGGTCAGGGTCGAGCCCGACGCCGAGCCAGTCGAGAGCGACTTCCCAGAGTCCCCACCGAATCCACGGTAGGTTGTTTGCGTAGTCTGAGACTTGGTAGTCAGCAAGTAGGAAAAAAGACTCGAATTCATTTTGGAGTTCAAGCCATTGACTAAACGCACCTGCATAGTGACCCACGTGTGAAGGGCCTGAGGGTCGTAGGCCAGTCAGAATGCGGAGACGTTCTTCAGGCATAGTGTTTGATTGTG
Source organism: uncultured Chloroflexota bacterium (assembly GCA_964422795.1). Lineage (GTDB taxonomy): Bacteria > Chloroflexota > UBA11872 > UBA11872 > UBA11872 > UBA11872. The sequence goes on along the minus strand of CAYRCL010000049.1, from coordinate 13,277 downwards.
GAACGTGGATGTATATATCCCGTGATACGGATGGCATGGTGCCATTCGGGAGGTGTTGGATACGGGGTCAATGGCTTGCGTTACGAGCGTTGTGTGTTGATTGCGTATAGCGATCGACCTTGTTGACCCCATCTAGACCAGCAACCTTATAGGCCTCTGCAAAGGTTGGGTAGTTGAATATTGTCTCTACGAAGTAGTCGATTGTTCCACCAAGCTGCATGACGGCTTGTCCAATGTGCAGCAACTCGCTTGCTTGGCTACCGAAGATGTGTACACCCAGCACCCGTCGAGAGTCGGGACTAAACAAGACTTTCAACACACCGAAGTTGTCACCGACAATTACGCCGCGGGCTATCTCTTTGTATCGAGCGATACCGCTCTCGTAGGCAATTCCCGCGCTGGTCAACTCTTCTTCAGTCTTCCCAATCATGGAGATTTCGGGGATTGTGTAGATTCCGATCGGCAGGTTGTCGTCAATACTAGGAGATTTGAGGCCGAGCGCATGTCGAGCAGCTAGGCGTCCCTGTTCGGCGGACGTGGATGCAAGGGCTGGTTGGCCGATGACATCTCCTACGGCGTAGATGTGGGCAATCTCGGTCTGGTAATGCATATTAACCGTCAGACGGCCGCGCTTGTTTGCGCGAATGCCAGTCACATCTAAATTGAGTGTGTCGGTTGCGCCGCGTCGTCCGACCGCGTACATCAAGACATCGCTTACGACCTTCGCTCCGGTTTCAAGCAGGGCAACCGGTCTTCCTCGGTCGTCAAATTCGACTCGCGATACCTTGTGGCCTAGTCGGAGTGTGATTCCGTCCTCGCGCATTCGGTTCTTGAGTGCTTCGATGATTTCTTCGTCAACGAACTCAAGGAGGTTCTTACGACCGTCGACGAGTGTTACTCGAACCCCAAGTGTTGCAAAGATGCTGGCGTATTCAGTGCCGACGACTCCACCACCAACGATTGTGAGTGACTTCGGGATCTGTGGAATTTCGAGAATCCCATCGCTGTCTACGACTCTGTCATGATTGAATGGGATGTGACGGGGACGTGCGGGTCGTGATCCTGGCGCAAGGATGATTTTCTCAGACGAGATTTCGATCTCGCCGCTGTCATTCTTCACCGAGATTTGGTTGGGGCTTGTGAAATGGGCTGTTCCGGTTATGAGATGCACGTCATTACGGAGAAAAAAGCTCCGTACTACGTTGACCTCAGTCTGGATGACCTGCGAGGTGCGGTGCATGAGGTCATCCATAGTGACATCGGCCATCACCCGGTAGGCGGATCCGTAAAACGCGCGTTGAGCGATACCGGTGAAATGAAGTACTGCCTCGCGCAGTGTTTTGGAAGGAATGGTTCCGCGATGAACAGCCTGACCGCCGATATAAGGTTGGCGGTCGATGACGGCGACACGTTTCCCACCCTTAGCTGTTTGGAGTGCGGCCCGCTGTCCTGCAGGCCCAGTTCCGATGATTGCGACGTCGTAAAACTCAGTCTCGATTATTTCTTCCTTATGAATCCGACTGTTGAACTATAAGTATCGGCAGATCAGTTTGTCGCAACCTAAGTGTGATTCGACTAAAGATTATCGTTTGGTTAAATCTCTTATGGGTTGAGACACAAGATTCTTTCTGGTTTTCATTGGTCTTCAAGGTTCAAGCGAGTCGGGTGCAGTGGTCTTGTAGAGCGTGTCAACGGCAGCCTAACGGCTTCGTGCGTAGCTGCTCTTTCCTAAGCATGACATCGAAATATGGTGCTCAATCGCAATGCCGTCGGTATGGCGATCTGGTACGCGGCGTAGTCTAGACCCATTAGCGACACAAGGTGGTTGGTGTGGGGATGCGTCCAACGTCTGTCTGTTTCCCGCTGCGTGTTTAGGTATCGGGTACATGACATGAGGATGTCCTCTGGCGGACCATGCCGTTTAGCGCGAATCAAGCTGTGTGCGCTCGAATCAAATTGAGTGCCGATCCTGCCCAAAACCATCGAATCTGTTCAGCATTGAGTGTGTGGCGGAGGATAATTGTTTCTCTGGACCCATCAGAGTGCTCGATCGTCGCTGTTATAGGTTGATCGGGCGTTAGCCGTTCGATGTTGGCCAGCGTAATCCGGTCGTCGATCTGGATGGAATCGAAGTCTGCTGGATCGTCGAAGGTCAACGGAAGAACCCCCTGTTTCTTGAGGTTGGATTCGTGAATGCGTGCGAAGCTGCGAACAATGATTGCGCCGCCACCGGTGTGTCGCGGGGACATCGCCGCATGTTCGCGGCTACTGCCTTCGCCGTAGTTTTGATCACCGATAGCGACCCACGTAATGCCTGAGTTTTTGTAGTACTTAGCAATCTCCGCGAGAGGTTCATCGTCTTCGCCGGTTTCGACATTGAATCCAGTACCGGTTTCTTCGCCAAATGCGTTGTGTGCGCCAATGAACATGTTGTCGCTGATGTTAGTCAGGTGGCCTCGATATTGCAGCCATCGTCCTGCTGGCGAGATAGCATCGGTCGTGCACTGGCCGACCGCCTTTAATAAGACAGGCATGCTCGTGAATTGATCGGGCTCACGCTGTGCGAAGGCTTCCAGTACTTCTAGACGCTCACTCGCAGGATCAATGGCAACCGTGACTGTCGAAGGATCTGAAGCGGGGTCACCGTAGCCAAATCGCTGACCAATAAATCCGTTAGAAGGAATGTCAGGGGCCGGATCTGGGGGTTTGAGAACGAAGTTCTCGTCGTCATCGGTAGTGAGTTCAGAGTTCACGGGATTGAAAGACAGGCTACCGCCGAGTGCGAACCCGACGGCTAGTTCTGGACTTGTCAGGAATGAGAGGGTGTTGGGACTTCCGTCGTTTCGGCTCGGAAAATTCCGGTTGAACGAAGACACGATGGAGTTTTTCTTGGGGGCAACATCATCAGCCGTATCGGATAGATCGTCACGTCGCCACTGACCGATACACGGTCCACAGGCATTAGCGAGCACTACGGCGCCGATTGATTCGAGGTCGCTGAGCTGTCCATCACGCTCGATTGTGGCTCTTACCATCTCAGATCCCGGCGTTACCAGAAAGGGCATTTTGGCCTTGACTCCTCGTGAGTAGGCTTGCCGGGCGAGGTCGGCGGCTCGTGAGATGTCCTCGTACGACGAATTTGTGCAACTTCCGACTAATACGGCGGAGATCTCGTCGGGATAATCTTCTTCGTCGACGGCGGATGCGAGGTCTGAAACGGGTCGTGCTAAATCAGGGCGGTGTGGGCCTACAACATGCGGCTCCAGAACAGAAAGGTCAATCTCGATCACTTCGTCATATACGTTGCTTGGATCGTCGATGGCATCTGCATCAGCCCGAAGAAGATCTTTATGGGCAAAGGCAATGGTTGCTAAGGCATCACGTCCAGTCGCGCTGAGATAGGCGGCTATACGTTCGTCGAACGGGAAGACGGAGGTTGTAGCACCTAACTCGGCGCCCATGTTGGTGATGGTGGATTTTCCGGTTGCGGCGAGTGAGGTTGTTCCAGGACCGAAGTACTCCACGATGCGATTGGTCCCCCCACTTGTTGTCAGAATCCCGGCCACTTTGAGAATCACATCCTTTGGAGAAGTCCATCCAGAAAGCTCACCGGTGAGACGGATTCCAAGTACCTTTGGGTGGAGGACTTCCCACGGGAAGTCAACCATTACGTCGACTGCATCGGCACCACCGACACCGACCGCAAGCATCGCAAGGCCACCAGCATTCGGTGTATGCGAGTCGGTGCCAACCATTAGGCCTCCGGGAAACGCGTAGTTCTCAAGAAGGACCTGGTGAATAATTCCGGAACCGGGTGACCAAAATCCAATGCCGAACTTTGATGAGACGGATTTCAGGAAGGCGTAGACTTCGTTGTTATCAAGTAGTGCTTGCTGCAGATCAGGGTCCGCGCCACTATGGGCACGGATTAAGTGGTCACAGTGGACAGTTGTTGGAACCGCCACGCGATCACGACCTGCGAGCATAAATTGCAGGAGTGCCATCTGGGCGGTCGCATCTTGCATCGCGACTCGATCTGGGCGCAATTGCAGATAACTGATTCCTGGTGTCAGATCTTGCCCATGTGGATCGTCTAGATGTCCGTATATGATTTTTTCGGTGAGCGTCAGTGGACGGTTAATCCGTTCGCGGACGACGAGGACACGCTCCCGCATTTTGGTGTAGGCAGCTTCGACAAGGTCCGGGGTAGATTCGATCGTGGGCATGTCCGTGGCTCTCCGCAGTCGGTCGGCGGACCGCGCACAATGGCGGTCGCTGTTGAATAGATTCTAAGTCGTATGACTAAATTACTTGCAATAGGCGATGGTTCATGAGGATTTTGCTTGCGGTGGTTGCTGTATTTGTCGGTTTGTTGAACAGCGCGTGCCAGCGTCAACATATGCCAGAGGTTCACGTGTTCGCAGCTGCTTCGCTGAGCGTGGCCTTCTCGGATTTAACGACAGCGTTTGAAGCGGCCAATCCCGGGGTTCGTGTAGTCGCAAACTTTGCTGGTTCACAGGTCCTACGTGTTCAAATTGAAGAAGGTGCGTCGGCCGATGTATTTGTGTCTGCGAACGAAGTTCACATGGGACGTCTTGGAGTCAGAGGGTTTCTCCAGGATCCTATTCAGTTCGCTACACGGAATGATCTTGTGCTGGCTGTTCCTGCCGGAAACCCTGCTAATGTCCGTACGCTTGGCGATCTTTCCGCAGCGAATCGACGGGTTGTAATGGCAGGTGAGGCTGTGCCTGCTGGTGCATATGCACGCGAGACCTTGGCGAGATTTGCTTCGGTATCTGGCAAGGAAGATATCGACAATGTCATTCTGGATCGTGTGATTTCTTTTGAGACCAACGTACGTCTTGTTGCGACGAAGCTTGAGTTGGGCGAGGCGGACGCGGGATTTGTTTACCGGACTGATGTACGAGCTTCGGACGGTCGCCTTGCAGTTGTGGAATTGCCGGAAAATATACAAGTGTCTGCTCGGTATCCCATCGCGATCTTGCGGGAAGCTAAGCGGGCAGATCTTGCTGAGCTGTTTGTTTCGTTTGTCCGTTCTGATACTGGACAGACGATTCTGGATCGTAATGGGTTTGGTAGTGGAATCGCGGTGGATTGATGGGGCCATTCGCATTAGCCTCGAACGGATGTTCCGTGCACCAGATGCAAGGCAGACCGGATCCCGGTTTGCGGTTTCAATATTCCGTGTTTCGTAGAGGATCCTAAGATGAACACTAAGACTGGACTGCAACGGATGCCGGCGTCGTGGGGCCATCTTGGGATATGGCTGCTCGCGTCGCTTGCGATTGCAATCATTTTGGTTCCGGTTGGTCTTTTGATTGCACGCGCGGTTACCCAAGCCGACATTGGTGGGGCACTCACAAGCCCGTTCGTTCTCGGTTCCATTCAACTTTCGCTGATGACGTCAGCAATTGCCGTCGTTGCCCTGGTTCTATTGGGTACACCAGCGGCCTATGTGCTTGCCCGGCGGAACTTTAGGGGGCGGAGCTTCGTCGATGCTGTGATCGATCTGCCAATCGTCTTGCCTCCGGTAGTTGGCGGATTAGCTCTGCTCGTAGCTATGGGTCGTCGCGGGCCTATTGGAGCCCCGCTTGCGGAAGCTGGTATCGATGTGGCATTCACCACTACCGCTGTGGTCATAGCTCAGATTTTTGTTGCTGCCCCGTTCTATATCCGGGCTGCGATAGCTGGCTTCGTGAGCGTTGACACTCGATTGGAGGCTATTTCGGCAACGTTGGGGGCTAGGCCATCACGCACGTTTTTGCGTGTCACGGTTCCTTTGGCCTTACCCGCGCTGGCGAGTGGGGTCGTTATGGCTTGGGCTCGGGCGATGGGTGAATTTGGGGCAACAATCATGTTCGCTGGCAATGTCGCAGGTCGTACGCAGACGATGCCTCTGGCGATCTTGGAGGCGATGGAGGCTGACGTTAATGCTGCTATTGCTATTGCTGTTGTACTCGTGACTGTTTCCTTTGTAGTCCTCATTTCATTCCGACTACTGGCACGATTTGGTGGCCTGTCGCTGTGATTCACCTTTCTTTTGATGTCACGTTGGGACCCTTTCGCCTCACTCCGAAGCTCAATGCGTCGCCTGGTATCACAGTTATTTTTGGACCCTCTGGCGCTGGAAAGACGCTGACTCTCGAAGCGGTCGCTGGTCTTCTTCAGCCGGACCATGGTCATATCACGATCGATCGGAGGACGCTTTTTGATGCGGCGGCGGGAATTAATGTGCCTGCGCATGATCGAAATCTTGGTTACTTAGTCCAGAACTATGGATTATTCCCTCATATGACGGTGGCACAGAACGTTGCGTATGGTTTGTGGAATCTGTCGAGCGATCAACGTGATGCTCGGGTCAGCGAGCTGTTAAATATGCTTGGCGTTCATGAATTGACGGATCGTCGACCATCAGAGATTTCGGGTGGGCAGGCGCAGCGAGTTGCCCTCGCTCGTGCAATCGCTCGTGGGCCTCACGTGTTATTGCTGGATGAACCGTTCGCCGCTCTAGATCTAGGGAATGCGACGGCGCTTCGTCGGGAGTTGCGACGCCTTGTCCGCGAACTCAAGCTCACGGCATTGCTGGTGACACACGACTTAAGCGAGGCTTTTGCTATCGGTGACCGTATCGCTGTCATGGATGGAGGAGAGGTGTTACAGGTTGGTGAGCTAGATCACGTTGCAAATCGGCCCCAAAATGCCCGTGTGGCGCGGCTGCTTGGTATCGCTAATATTCTCAGTGGTGCGGTGGTGAATGACAATGGCGAAAGTTGGGTGCAAACGCCGATTGGAAATCTCTATCCGGAGCAGCAGTCGTATGGAGATGGGAAAACGGTGCAGGTTGCTATACGATCTGACCAAATTCGCTTGGAAGTTGTAGATCACTCGTCGGACGGACGTCCCAACATATTGTCGGTGGAAATCGTTGATAAATCCGACTTTGGGATGTTTCAAATGCTTTCCGTGCGGGTTACAGAGTGTGGGCACACGCGTGGCGAGGTGTTGGAATTGCAGATTGCAAAACAAGCCTATGAGGCCATGGATGTGGTGAGTCGTTGCCAATGGCGTATTTACATTCCTCCGGAAGCTATATGTGTGATGGAGCTGTGATGAGTAGACATATCTAGTGGGTTACTCCGATGAATTGGGATTTGCGGTAGATGTCGTGCAAAAGGCTTCTGTTCCTGCGATGGCTGCGTTCGGCAGTCGCGAATTAGCGGTGTTCGAAAAGTCGGACGGTACGATCGTCACGCAAGCCGATCTGGATGTGAACGCGCTCATCGTGGAAGCGATACAGACTGCCTATTCCAGCGATGCGATCTTGTCGGAAGAAGGTCCACAGGCCACTGATACGAGCGCCGCGTCGCGATGTTGGATAGTTGACCCAATCGACGGAACCACCCATTTTTATCGCAAGGATCGCGATTGGTCGATCATGTTGGCGTTGACCGTTGATCAGCGCGCGGTTGTTGGAGCTGTGTACCGGCCAGCGCTAGATGAGTTGTACGCGGGTGCGTTCGGTGAAGAATCTAGTTTTCGCGTCAAAGGACGGGAAACTAACGTTCGGATTGATCCGATAGCTACCGGACCATTTCGAGTTATTCATGGTCCGAGTGCAGTCGCGCTGACGCAACTTTCACGTTCATCGAACGAGGTCTGCTTCACAGTCGCACACCACGGCCTCATGGGCATTCTGAACATGTTTTCGTCTGGTGCACATGCCTTTGTTACAGCTCGTACGACTGGCCATGAGTGGGACTTGGCGCCGTATGCGGCAATTCTCGCAGCGTCTGGTGGTGTGGTAACGGACTTGCAAGGGCGGTTGCATACCTTCAACAAGGTGGATTCAAAGATTCTGGGCGGTGTCATCGCAGCGGTTTCGGAAGAAATCCATGACCGAATAATGACTTTGGTTGGTGAAGCGGGGCTCGTGTCTTCCTAGTGACGAGTGTATGGAATCGCCTATCCGATCATTGCCGGCTCGAAACAGCATGCGACGGCGACCGTCAACTAACACGGGTCTGGGCTTCGAACGTTCGCCCATTGGCTGGAATAGGAGGGCCACACCGCCGATCACAGGCTGCGACGGTTGCGTCCGCCCAACGTCCCGGTGCCCAAAACTGCGACCGATCGCCGCCACGGAGATCGAGCGGCTGCCTGGCGTTCTCGATGCGCACGATCTGCGTGGCCAGTGCACCTCTGCGATCGGACACGCGGGTCAGCGTGCACCAGGCATCTCTCGGGAATCGCCCATTCTGATCATGGGTGTTTTACCCGGTCCTAATTCCTAATGATGTGTCAGGGCAATTACATGGTTGCTTGATCTGTACCTATCCGAGGATGCATGGTGTTTACAGATCGTCGGTTTTCGAGCGTGTAACAAATGGATCGATCCATGTGGTGTTGGTTTCACGTAGTGGGGCGATGCTGAGTGCGAGGTGTGATTTCTTTATCGGGTGATGGTGGGTGTCCGTGCTGCGTGCACTCCAAGATGGAAATCTTGAATGTTTCGTGTGGGATGGCTACGGTGATGCTAGCTGTCCACTGTTTGGTGACCACTCTCCCAGCAGGGATGCCCATGGTGAAAGGCGAACGGTGATGGGACCTGGAGTTGTCATTGCGGTTACTGTGCTTACCGTCATCATTGGGCTTTTTGGATCGGCCGTATACCTAATCATGCAAGCCCGCTCTGGCCGGTCGATGAAGTTTTCGCTCGCTGGATTTCTTGTGGTGTATGTATATGTCGCCGCCTTTCTCGGCATGCTTGTGGTGGCGATTGGTGGGTCGCAAGCAGTCAATGCCGGTCTGAGTAAGGCCATCAGTCCGGAGTTCAGCTATGGGCGTCAAAACATAACGGATGTCTCTTTAGTGGACCCTGAACAAGACGGATCTTCGGATTCAGGACAACGGCAGCAGGAGGCCCAACAGTCTGGCGATGACCAGAAATCGAAAGAACAGCAGGTGGCCCGCGAGGACCGGCGCTTAGAAAACGAATTTCGAGTGGGGTTGTGGCAAGGCTTGGCTATGGCGATTGCTGGTGGCGTGATCTACGGGTTCCATCTTGCTGCCCGACTGCTTTTGGGAGCGATGGGTCGGATGCGTGAATTACGCGTGGGATATCTGTGCGTAATGCTGGCTGTTTTTGGGCTTGTGACCATCATTTCAATTCCCGCAGCCATTGCACAGACCATGGAGCATGTGGTGCAAATCCCGGGCGATTACTTGCCGGGGGCGGGAGCGGATGTGGCCAATGTGATCGTGTGTACGCCCATCTGGTTGGTCGTCTTGACGTTGCTGTTGCGACAGGTTCGACGGCCAGTGGTGTAGGCATCACTCCGTGGTTGGTGCTTCGTACGACCGTTAGACTTTAGTGCTGAGGAGACCGGAGTTATACATGCGCATCGCCACCGGCAACATTGGACACGAATCCAGCACCTTCACACCCATTGCAACGCCGTATGAGGCGTTTACGGAATCATCCCGTGGCTTCCATCGCGGTTCTGAAGTCCTGGATGCAATGCGTGGTACTAACACCGGTTGTGGGGGCTTTATCGATGGCGCCACAGCACACGGGTTTGATCTGGCACCGTTGTTGTGGACATTCGCGGAACCATCCGGACCTGTTCAGGTGGATGCGTGGAAACGCTTGAAGGCAGAATTTCTCGAGCGACTTGAGGCTGTAATGCCTGTTGATGGCGTGCTGCTGGATCTGCACGGTGCCATGGTTGTCGAAGGCATTGACGATGGGGAGGGGGATCTATTGGCTGGAGTCCGATCGATCATGGGTCCCGATCGACCCGTGTTCGTCACGCTAGATCATCACGCCAATATCAGTGATGCAATGGTCGAGCTATCGGATGTGATCATTCCCTGCGATACGTACCCTCACGTAGATTTGGGAGACCGTGGACGTGAGGCTGCGGATCTGATTGTTCGGACTGTGCGCGACGAAATACGGCCGACCATGGCCCTCCAGCGGCTACCACTCCTTTGGACTGCGAGCAATGCGAACGGTAATGATTCCTTCGATTCAATCATGGCGCGTGCTTTTGCTATGGAGTCCACTCCACAGATTCTGACCGCATCGGTTGCGCCAGGGTTTGCTTGGGCTGATATCCGCGATGCAGGCACCACTGTGGTAGTGGTGACAGATAGCGACAGAGAGCATGCGGTTCGTGAAGCCACGGCGTATGCCGACTGGATCTTCGGTCAACGCAAGCAATTCACTCCCGATTTGTGGTTGTTTGATGACGCATGGGAAGCGGCAAAGACGGCTGATCAGTGGCCAACGGTGATTGCCGATGCGCAGGACAACCCGGGCGGCGGGGCTCCGGGTGATTCGACCGGCGTGCTGCGTGCTTTCACGGAACACGAACTTGAGGATGCTCTGATTCTGACGATCTGTGATCCGGAGACTGTTGTCCGTGCTCAGGCAGCTGGTCACGACCATGAGTTTGAGGCGGAGATTGGAGGCAAATCGGATCCGGCTCAGGGCCCGCCTGTGCGTGTTCGTGCGACCGTCGAGCGTTTGCTTAATCTCGAATTTGTGATTCAAGGTCCGATGTACACAGGGTTGACCCAAAAATTTGGCCCAACGGCGCTCCTGCGGATTGGTGGGGTCCGGGTTGCTGTCACGACTAATCGGCTGCAGGTTTTTAGTCTTGAGTGCGCTCGTTCGCTAGGTGTCGAACCAACGGCCCAACGATGGATAGCATTAAAGTCATCGAACCACTTTATGGCGGCATACGGCCCTGTGGCAGGACAGGTGTTCCGGGTGAAATCCCCTTCGGTCCAGCCCCACGATCCACTCGAACTTACGTACCGAAACCTTCGTCGCCCTATTTACCCGCTGGACCCAATCTAGGTTTCGCTACCTGGGCTATGGACTCCAAGGTAAGCCATGGACTGTCGACCCAGAACATTCCGGAGCACGGTGTTGTCAGCTTTTCTGCCAATCCTTGGTTAGGCGACGGTACGTCTCAAATATGTGGATGGGGAAGTTGGCTGTGTTCTTAGAACGGTAGAAATGCTCGTCCACCACCATCAATCGTAATCGCGCTGCCAGACACGTAGCGGCACTCGTCGCTGGCTAGATATACAGCGGCGGCTGCGACATCATCCGGAGTTCCATGGGGTCCGAGCGGGATCACGCGCTCGCGTCGTGATCGGATTTCTGGATCACTGTTTCGTTGTATGGAACGTTCGACCACAATAGGTCCGGGCGCGATGAGGTTGACGGCGATCTGGTGCGGTGCCAAGTCAACGGCCATAGAGCGCGTTAGCAACCATAGCCCACCTTTGCTGGCAGCATATGGTGCAACGTTGGCCTCGGCCGCAAACGAGTCAACGGAACCCATGTTGACGATTCGGCCCTCAATTCCATTTTTGACCATAGCGCGCGCAACAGTCTGTGCGACTACGAAGGCTCCGGTGAGGTTTGTATCGATGTAGTTTTGCCAGTCCTCGAGCGTGACATCGAGAAAGGATCCTGCCCGACCTGTGCGTCCGGCGTTGTTGATGAGAATGTCGAGCATGCCGACGGATTCCAGGGCGGCGTTTGCGATTTCAGCGGCACCGTCTGGAGTTGAGACGTCGCCGGTGATTGCTATAGCTTTGGCTCCGCTGGATGAAATCTCGTCGACCGTGGCATTGAGCGCATTGGAGTCTCGTTGTGAGAGAACGACTTGTGCGCCCTCAGCAGCGAACCGCCGTGCGATCCCCTTACCGATGCCGCGTCCGCCACCCGTGATAAGTGCGCGTTTGCCATCTAATCGTCCCATTCGTGATCTCCTTACGGCCTGCTTAATGCGTGATATGAATGTGAGTTGCGGAAGGCCATCCCCGTGTGCAGTACTGTGAGTGCCATGCGACGTGTTTTGTCTATGCTAACGATTGTTGGTGTTGTGCTGTCTGGTTGTGACGTGGCTACGGATCCGGTTCAACGAGCGACAGCTACGGTTGATGAGTTGGATGCGCGGACTGTGGTTTCGACACCCGAGCCTCTTGGAATCATCGATGCGCCAAGCCCAGCAGTGACGAGGGTGGCGTTAACTACGGCATCGTCGGATCCACCCCTGCGTGAAACGAGGCCAACCGATGCTGAAAACTATGCCGCGGTAGCGACGCCTGAACCTCATGTGTCTGGAGTGAAGGAGATCGAAACGGAAGTGCTAGCTGAGGGATTGGATCAACCGGTGTTTATCGGACACGCCGGAGATGCCAGTGGCCGGCTGTTCGTTGTAGAAAAACACGGTGTGATTCGGGTGATAAAGGACGATCAATTGCTTGCGAAACCGTTTCTTGATATCAGGGATCGTGTCGGGTCTAGCGCGAACGAGCAGGGCTTATTCAGCTTCGCATTCCACCCGTCGTACGCCACGAATGGTCGGGTTTTTGTCGATTACACGGACCAGAATGGTTCGACTGTCATTGCAGAATTCGAGGCTGACCCATTGGGTGCTGTTGCTGATCGTGAATCTGAACGGGTCGTACTGAACATACTGCAGCCATTTAGTAATCATAACGGTGGCATGTTGGCGTTTAGTCCTCTCGATGGATTCCTATACATATCGGTTGGAGATGGTGGATCAAGTGGCGATCCTCACAGTAATGGGCAAAACCCAGCCACGCTTCTAGGGTCCATCCTTCGGATCAACGTGGACACTGACGCGAATTATGGTATTCCCGTCGATAACCCCTTCGTCAACGATCCAGGCAGTCGTTCCGAAATATTCGTGTTCGGACTTCGGAATCCGTGGCGTTTTTCATTCGATCGGTTAACGGGCGATCTTTGGATTGGTGATGTGGGTCAGCGCGATCTTGAGGAAATCAATCTAGCGATGGCGCCACTGCGTGGTGGAATCAACTTTGGATGGAATGCGATGGAGGGAAGCCAGTGTTTCCCACCCGTGCGTCACGAACTCGCATCTTGCACATCCAGGAACTTTCAGGGCCCTGTCGCGGAGTACGGGCGTGGTAAGGGATGTTCGGTGACTGGTGGATATGTCTATCGTGGTCGGCGTTTCCCTACTCTTGCTGGAACCTATGTGTTTGGTGATTACTGCAGTGGACGGATATGGACTTTAGCGCTGGATACGAATGGAGATTGGCGTATGGTTGAGCGCGCCAAAATTAATGCTCGAATCTCATCCTTCGGTGAGGGTGGTGACGGAGAGATATATATGGTGGATCACTCGGGTGGTCGTGTTCTGCGATTGCTGGTTGGTGGCGAGCGCCCAGCGGGCTAGTCACAAGAG
>CAYRCL010000048.1:0-44324 GCA_964422795.1 uncultured Chloroflexota bacterium | reverse complement strand
TTTTGGACGGACTAGTAACAGAAATAGGTGACCGGGTTCGTGACTTTCCTGATTCCGCGACGATTGTCGATGGTCCGGGCATATTAAGTTCAGGGTTGGTCGATACACATATTCACGGAACCAATGGTTTTGATGTGATGTGTCCTGGCGACGTGGCGCCGATGTCAATTGAGCTTCTGGCGCAAGGCATTACGGGGTTTTTGCCTACCGTCGTTCCCTGTGAGCCAGAGGTTCTGCTGATGGCGCTTGGCGGCGTGCGCGGTGACCCGGTCGGTGCCCGTGTCCTAGGTGTGCATGCGGAGGGTCCTTTTTTGTCACCTGCTCAGCCTGGCATGTTCAATCCCGCGCACTTTAAGGCTTACGATGTTTCCCTGTGGGAAGAGATGGTGAGGCGATCAGCAGCTCCGATAATTCTTATGACGGTTGCTGCCGAAGAGCTCCACAAACGGCATATCCAAAACCTTCAAAATACAGGGGTTGTTCTTAGCCTAGGGCATAGTGATGCGTCGGCTGAGACTACGGAGCAACTGTTCAGTGTAGGCATGCTTCGTGCAACACATGCATATAACGCAATGCGCAGTTTTCACCACCGGGAGCCTGGCGTGGTTGGCGCAATACTCAGCTGCGGCCAAGTGGATACGGAGTTAATCCTGGATGGTCTCCACGTTAGTCAGCTAGCTGCTCGTTTACTGTGGGCGACGCGAACATCTGGACGTATTGTTCTCGTGTCGGACAGAGTTCCCCCGGCTGGGCGTCCGTCTGGAGCGTATATCTGGGCGGGTCGGCGGGTGGTGGTTGATGACGAAAGCGTACGGCTGTCTTCGGGAAGGCTCGCTGGGAGTGGAGGTACTCTGGATGGCGCGGTGCGCCGTGCAGTGAAATGGCTCTCGCTCAGCCCAGCGAAGGCGTTGCAGATGGCATCGGAATACCCACGTGCTTCCATAGGTGTCGATGCGGGAGGGCTTCGGATTGGTAGCGTTGCCGATCTTGCTTTCTTCGATCCTGAGCTTCGACCGCGCATGACGGTGGTAGATGGCAGCGTGCGATGGACGGATCCGAGTCTTGATGTTGCGTTGTGAGTCACGGTGGGGCAGATTGATGTCACGTTATGTGTGTTGTGTGCAAAGGGACCAGCAGCAATGACCATGGGCCTTTGGGGGCGAGTGAGAAGCTCGACGACGAGTTGGCTCGTTATTTCGGCGTTCTTTATTGCGCTCGATGTTGTTGACGGTGCACCGTATGTGTCGTGGTCAGCGATCCCCGTGTTTGTGTTTATGCTGTGGCCACTCTATTTCGCTGTCCGTTGGGTCACACGCGGATTTTGATTTCCCAAATGGTGTTTTTTAATTCCAATGACTGACGAACAAAATGACGTGACCCAACTATTGGGTCCAGGTGGTGAACCGCTTGGTAAAGAGTCGTCCGACGTTTCTGACGGCGACCCAGAGGCGAGCAAGCCTAAGGCAGCGGAATCGACCGTTGAGCAATCCCCGGCTCCACAAGGGCCTACGTTCCAAGTGTCGGCTGTTCTGGCAGTCGATCCGCGCGTTATGCCGGCCACGCTAATCGCGGTCCTCAATCATGACCCGATGGAGGCCTATAAACGTCGCCTGGAAGCAGCACGACCGCAATTTGAGCAGACCAAGGATGTCATGATCGCTTCTGCCGAGGCCCAGCTAATGTCTCAGGCGCCGGAGGGCGCCGATATTCATGGGACGGCAACCCGGGTGATTGAGCAGGGGTTTATGAGCACGTTGTGGGATGTGTGCTTCGAAACGATTTCTGGGGCTAACGTTTCAATTATTTATTCTGCTGCTATGGGTGGGCCGGACCAGGTGTCAGCTACCCAGTTATTGTCGAACCAGGATGTTCCGACCGTGTGGGTCGCGACGAGAGCGCTAAGCATCGGTGATCAACATGGGGTTTGGGCCGTACCGGTGAGTCGAGAACAGGAAATGCCTGTGACTGTGGGGCTTACGGCAGAAAACTTCGAACAGCTTCGGGTCAATTTTGCGAAGGTTCGTGTTTAGGGCCCAGTTGACGTGGCCCTTGGCCGACCGGCAAACTGACCGACTGGTCGGTTTGGTGTTTTACTATGACGCTCAGGCTTCCCGGATCAACTCATAACGGTCGCAAAGATGCAACCCGACGCGCATTGCTCGAGGCTGCTCTCAATGTTTTTGGGGAAAAGGGTTACCATGCGACGGCCGTTGATGAAATTGTTAATCGGGCCGGAAGGTCAAAGGGCGCGGCGTATTTCCACTTTCCGAGTAAGGAAGCAATTTTCCGGGCCCTGGTGCGTGAATTGGCGGGTCATTTGGCTGGCAGGATTGAGCGGGCGATTGATGAGGCTGAATCACCGGCCGATCGACTCGATACGGCTTTGCTCGCGCTGATAGATGTTTTTGTTCGACACCGCACCCTCGCTCGGCTTGTTCTTCTCGAGGTGGCAGGTGCAGGGCGCGCTTTCAGCGAAGATCTGATTTTCGTGCGTTGTCAGTTTGCTGACTTGATTGGTCGAGAGCTTGATGCGGGGGTTGCAGCTGGAGTTATCCCACCATGCGACACTGATCTGATAGCAACGGCATGGTTTGGAGCACTTAACGAAGTGGTTGTTCACTGGCTGCATGATCCCGAAGCGGGTTCGTTGCATGCGCGCTATCCGACTTTACGCCAGCTGCTTCTCCAGAGTGTTGGGCTGCGTCCGTCGATGGTAAGTGGTGTGCCAGCGCATGCTTGAGGTCCGAATGGAATCCGATCTTATGTTTCGTGATCCCGAACTGGTTCCGATTTGGGAGAAAACACTTCGCCGCGAACGGTTGTCTGAAGCGGATGGTTTGACCTGCCTTGGTACGTATGACGTGCTGGGTCTTGGACGTATCGCAGATGAGGTCGCTCGACGCAAATCCGATGATCGTGTGTATTTCACCTTTAATGTGCACGTTAATCCAACCAATGTCTGTGTGCTTTCTTGCAAGTTTTGCGATTTTGCAGCAAAGGTTGGAGATGATCATGCGTACGAATACTCCATCGAAGAGATTATTGAGCAAATACACCCTGACGTACACGAGGTCCATATCGTTGGTGGGCACCATCCAACGATCCCGTTCGAGTGGTATGAAGATCTCTTGCGTACCATTAAATCAGAAAGGCCTTCGGTTCAGATCAAGGCTTTCACCGCAGCTGAGATCGACTACTTTCATAAGAGATTCAAGCTAGCTGAAACTGAAGTGTTGGAGCGTTTAATTGCTGCTGGATTAGATGCGATGCCGGGTGGTGGTGCGGAGGTTTTCTCTGAGCGTGTACGGCGGGAACTCTTTCGCGGGAAGGCGGGAGCCGATCGATGGATTGAACTGCACCTCTTAGCGCATTCCCTGGGCCTGCGTTCGAATGCCACATTACTCTATGGTCATATCGAGACACACACCGAACGTGTTCAGCATCTAATCCGTTTGCGCGAGGCACAGGACGAAAGCGGTGGATGGCTCTGTTTTATCCCGCTTGAGTATCAGCTTGGCACCACGATGTTGGTGCCACGTCAGGCCTCGCCGATTGATGATCTCCGCGTGTTGGCAACTTCGCGATTGATGCTAGACAACTTTCCGCATATCAAAGCCTATTGGGTGATGACCGGAGAAGATACGGCTTCGATCGGGCTGAATTTTGGGGCGGACGATTTGGATGGGACGATTGGGACTGAACGCATTGCGCACGCTGCTTTGGCTCCGAGTCCGCTTGGGCTTGAACGTGAGCGTATTGTTCGACTGGTTCGTTCGGCCGGCAAGATCCCTGTCGAACGCAACGCAACGTATGACGTAGTGAAGGTGTATGACGCTTCGGCTCGGTCGCAGCCCCTCCCTGAATGCCGAGCCGTGTTTTTCGGATGATGATACTCGGGATCCGGCGTCGGGCGCAGTGCCGCCGCGCATGATTGAGTTAGCGCTACGTGGATCGGTGGATCTGGCTCCCTTGCCGATCGTCGCTATCTTTGATCATCCGGACATGTTTCGGGCCGTTGGGCAAGTTGGGATTGCAACGACGGGTGCAGCTCGTAGTGTCTTGTTGCTATCCCAGGTTCCAATTGATCAGTTGAATGGTTCGCGTATTGGTGTAATTGATGAGAGTGCGACATCGGTGCGGTTACTGAAAGTGCTGCTTCAATTCCGGTTCGAGGTTGAAGAGGTAACCCTGACGGACTTAGCTTCGGCAGACTCGGCCATCCTTCTTATTGGTGATCGGGCTATGGTCGATCGACCTGATCACGCCATGTTTCCGTATGCTGTCGATTTAGCCGCCGAATGGCACGAGTGGACACGGTTGCCATTCGTATTCGCTGCGTGGATGGTGCGTCGTGGCATCGAGACCGAGGCTTGCCAATCGGTTCTTGAATACTTTGATTCCAATCTGAATCGAAATTTGGATAATCCCAAGCTGATCCATGCTCGACGACCTGATCTTGGTCTTTCGTTAGATGAGATCGAGACGTATCTCAAGACTTTTCAATACCGCTTTGATGATGAAACGTGGACAGGTATGGAACATTTCCAAGAACTCGATGCTCGCGTTTCCTTGGCGGAGCGTGTTGCGTGATTGATCGTATTGCCGCAAAGGCCCGTGACGGTGATCGACTTGATGACGCCGAGGCACGTTTCATGCTTTCGGATGCACCACTATTGGATCTCGGGCATTTGGCTGCAGAGATTCGGCACCAGCGCTATCCGGGTGATGTCGTGACCTATGTGGTTGATACAAATCTTAATTACACAAATCTGTGTGATGCGTACTGTTCGTTTTGTGCGTTTTATCGTCCGCATACGAGCACAGCTGATGATGCGTACACGCGAACCGTCGATGAGATGATGGATCAGGTTGCTGATGCTGCTGGCCAGGGGTGTACAACGGTCCTAATGCAGGGTGGCCTGAATCCCGAGCTTCCACTTGATTACTACTTGGATATGGTGCGCGCGACGCGTGATCGATTTCCTGAGGTCACGCCACACTATTGGTCAGCTCCTGAAATTTATGAGATGTCAAAGGTTTCTGGTTTGAGTTATCGGGAGGTGTTTGAGGCTCTTTGGGAGGCGGGGCAACGAACCTTGCCGGGTGGAGGAGCTGAGATCTTGACCAACGAACAGCGCCACCGAATCAGTCCACTCAAGATGGATGCGGACGAGTGGGTTGCAATTCACCGAGCGGGACACGAAGTTGGTTTTCGTGGCACAGCCACGATGATGTATGGGCATGGAGAGACTGTGGACGATCGCGTCGAGCATTTCCGCCGTGTTCGTGATCTCCAAGATGAGTTCGGAGGTTTCTACGCCTATGTTCCGTGGAGCTTCGCGCCGGGCGGGACGCCGTTGGGTCGCAAGCTCAAAGGATTACGGGCGCAGGCGAATGATTATTTGCGAATCATTGCTGCCGCGCGTTTATATTTCGATAACGTGGACCATGTGGATGCTTCGTGGTTTAGTGAGGGCAAGAAGACTGGACAGGTAGCGCTTCACTTCGGCGCCGATGACTTCGGTGGAACGTTATTCGATGAAAACGTGATGCAGGAGGCTGGTCACTATGTCCGAACGTCCGTTGATGAGATGCAGGTGATGATTCGTGAGGCGGGGTTTGTTCCGGCCCAGCGAAATACGCAGTACGACGTGCTTGAAGTTTTTGACACTGATCCGCTATCTGCTTAACGCGTGCGTGAGCTTACCGTTGGTCATAGTCCTGATGCAGATGATGCGTTTATGTTTTATGCGTTGTCTCATGGCCGTGTGGATGTTGATCCTCCAGAACCCGTTGACATCGATACGGTGCATGCCGATATCCAATCACTCAATGAGCAGGCGGCAATGGGCGTGTTCGATGTCTCACAGATCTCAGCAGCGGCGTACCCGGCTGTGGCGCATAGCTATCGAATTACGTCGTGCGGTTCGTCTATGGGCGAGGGGTATGGTCCCGTTGTGGTTGCGCTCAGCGGCATTTCAGTAGACGAGCTTGCGGGTCGTCGGGTGGCTGTTCCCGGTCTTCAGACCACAGCTTTTCTGTTGGCCCAAACATATTTGCCCTCCTTTGAGCCCGTGCAGTTGCCTTTCGATCAAGCATTTGATGCTATACGCGATGGGCGAGCGGAGGCTGCTGTCGTGATTCATGAAGGGCAAATCACATACGAATCGGAAGGGTTTGTGAAGGTGGCCGATCTCGGCGAGTGCTGGTTCACTGATACGAGGCTGCCGTTGCCACTTGGCATCAATGTTGTACGTCGTGAACTGGGTCCAGATTGGCACATCTGGGTGGCAACAGCGCTTATGGCTTCTATCGACTATGCGCATGCGCATCCTGCCGAGGTCGGTGCGTACGCGCAGGGCGTCGGGTCGGGTGTGTCTGCTGAAATCGCAGAGCAATTTACTTCCATGTATGTAACGGAACGCACGCGTAACATGGGTGTCGAAGGTCAGGAAGCACTGTCGATTCTTTATCGACGTTCGCTTGCTGATGCAGCATCGACGATTCCAATCGATGTGGTTTCACCGCTTTAGATAAGGGCTCTTTCCTTTGGTGGAATATCGTCCGATGTGCAGAGCACTCTGGGTCTAGGTGGGTATCTGGGTGTCGATTATTCTGCATGCATTGGTGATCGAGCGATATCCTGAAGGGTCGTCTACCGTGGCGATGTGGAGGAAGATCACGCGATGAAACCGCTCGACTTTGGGGTGCCGGTGGGTAGCCTGCAGGATGCAACGATTGAGCTCTTTCGACGTGCAGGCTGGAATATCATCATCAGCTCGCGAAACTATTTTCCCGAAGTTGACGACGATGAGCTTCGATGCACGCTTATGCGTGCTCAGGAGATGTCGCGCTACGTTGAGTCTGGGACCCTTGATGCGGGAATTACCGGTAAAGACTGGACGCTCGAGAATGATTCTGACGTTGAGATTGTCGAAGTGCTTCCGTATTCACGTGGTAGCACACGTCCAACCCAACTGGTGCTTGCTGTTCCGAATGCATCAGAGATTAAGGTCATCGAGGACTTGCAGGGCAAGTCGATTGCAGCAGAGATGGTCGGGTTTACGCAGCGCTATTTCAGTGAACGGAATATCGATGTCACGGTTGAGTTTTCGTGGGGTGCGACTGAAGCGAAAGTTGCTGGCGGGTTGGTGGATGCGATTGTGGACTCGACAGAGACCGGGTCCACACTTCGAGCTCACGGGTTACGCGTAGTGGAGACTTTGCTGACGTCATATCCGCACGTCATTGCAAATCGGGCGGCATATGCAGATTCTGAAAAGAAGGCCAAGATTGATCAAGTTGCCATGATGCTGAAGGCGGCACTTGATGCTGGTTCGCGGGTGGCGTTGAAGATGAATCTTCCAAGGGAGCGCCTTGAGTCGATGATTGCGCTTCTTCCAAGTGTGACGGCCCCCACAATTGCGGATTTATATGGAAAGCCATGGGTTAGTGTCGAGATCGTAGTCGACGAGCGACAGGTTCGTGAATTAATGCCACGTCTTATGCAGGCTGGAGCGGTCGGAATCATCGAATTTCCACTGAACAAGTTTGTCTGATGCCAATCGGAAAGGTTCGTTTCGGGATCGTTGGCACGGGGTCTCGTGGTATCGGGGCGTATGGGCGACTGCTCCGCGAGGTATATCGCGATGAAGCCGACATTGTGGCGATTAGCGATAGTGATCCGGTCCGGCTGGGGGTGGGGTCGGAACGTCTCGAGGTTAGCCAGATGGGAACAGACCCAGCGGTCGTTCTCGATAATCCTGACGTCGATGCAGTGATCATCACGACTCCGGATGCGAGTCACGCGAACTTAGCATGCGCGGCCTTGAGTGCGGATAAACATGTGCTGTGCGAGAAGCCCCTTGCGACGACGATTGACGACTGCAATCGCATTCGTGCTGCGGCGCATGCCAGTCGTGGTGAGCTGATGACAGGATTCGTGTTGCGGTATGTGCCTTTCTTTGAGGGCCTGCATGCGGCTATCCGGAATGATGAAATTGGTCCTGCTCACTTTGCCTCGATCACAGACAACCGCGATGGTGCGGGGTATTTTCGCCGGTGGCACCGTCTCCGCGCCAACTCGGGTGGGCTCCTAGTGCACAAGAGTACGCACGCCTTTGATATTGTGAACTGGATGTTGAATGCCCGCCCGGTGAGCGTTAGCGCGACCGGTGGGGTCGCGGTTTTCACGCCGAAGGATTGGGCTGGTTCGCGGTGCCTTACGTGCGATGCAACAGGCACATGTCCGGAATACGTGGATATTCGTCGGGGCCGGTTGAAGACCCTTTACTACGATGCTGAGGCAACCAGCGGTTACATTTTTGATACTTGTGTGTTCAATTCCGAAAAGGACACAGTGGATCATGCGTCCGCGAGCATCGAGTATGAAAATGGGGCATGCGCGAGTTACAACCTCTGTCTTTTTGCGTCATACACAGAGCGTGAGATCGGGATTTGGGGAGGGAATGGAAAGGTGGAAGGCCGCGATGCGGCTGGATCCTATCGACTGAGCGGTCGGCGCGATGGACGCGACGAGATTCGGAAGGTCGAAACGCCTGATGGTGGTCATGGGGGAGGGGACGTCCGGTTGTTGGCTGATGCACTTTCTGTGTTCAGCGGTGAACGCGACCCGCTCGCTGGCCTTGACGCAGCGTATTGGTCAGCGGTCCTTGGGATTGCCGCTGAAACATCGGTCGCGCGCGGTGGAACACGACTGAACCTTGCTGAATTGGGTGCCCCCCTCGTGTGAGTGGACTCTAATGACGGGGCGTAGAGCGCTGATCTCTAAGGCTTTTGAGATCACGCTTGAAGATGTGGAAATTTGCGAAGGTCTCAAGTCCAACGAGGTCTTGATCGAGACGGAGTGGACGTTTATCAGTGCTGGGACAGAGATAGCGAATTTCACGGGTCTTGATCAAGGGGTTCATACCCCGGGTGCATGGAATGCATATCCACACGTTCCCGGTTATGCGAATTGTGGTCGAGTGGTCGATTGCGGTTCGGATGTTCGGGGAATTGAACGCGGTCAACGTGTCTTTAGCCAAAGCCCTCATGTTTCTCACCAGGTTCTAGTACCCGAGGCCTCGGATCTTGTGGTCGTTCCGATTCCGGACGATGTGTCGAGTGACGTGGCTGCTGCGATTCGAATGGGGCTCGTATCCATGACAGCATTGCAGACAGCTGATTTCGACTTGAATGACTATGTGGCGATTTTTGGGCTCGGGCTTGTGGGTAATATCGCCGCACAATTATTCAATTTGGCAGGGGCTCGAGTCATTGGTGTTGACCCTCGGCCTACCCGTTGCACCGTAGCTCGAAACGTGGGTGTCGAACAGGTTATAGCTGGTGAGGCTGACGCCTGTATCGAACAATTGTGGGATCTCTCGAGCGGGGGAGTTCGTGTGGCTGTTGATGCCGTTGGGGATGCCGGGATTGTGGCGTCGGCGGTTCGATGCGTAAGGCCGTACGGCGAAGTCATCGTGCTGGGGTCACCACGCCGTGAATTCCCAGGTGATCTCAACGCCTTTCTCAAACCAGTGCATTACGAATGGGTGACGATCAAGGGCGCACTTGAACACAAGATTCCGAGAAATCCTGGTCCTGGCATCCGGTACTCAGTTGCGGCGAATGCGGCAACGGTTCTCGACTTAGTTCGTTGTGGTCGCCTTAGGCTAGGGGATTTGCTGTCGCATCGCATGGATATTCAGGACATCGCAAGTGCATATGAGGGCTTGCTCAATGAACCGGATGTGTATTGGGGCGTCGCTCTTGATTGGACGGCGAAAGAGACATGAATCACGTCCGGCTTTTATCCATCCAAGCTGCCGCGCAGTTGTTCAATGGCATGCGAGTTGGTGCACGGTGCGTAGTGCCCGGGAAGGATTGTGTGGAGGTCAGCTGTAGCAAGACGTTTGGCAGAGGCTAATTGCTGGGCTTGGTCGGTCGATAGATGCCAAACATTCGGTCGTAGACGTCCACGCTTGAATACAAGCGCATCACCCACGATGCCTATCGATTCCCTTATGAGACTGATGCTGCCCGGCGTGTGGCCAGGTGTATGGACGACGGTCCAATCGCCGATGGTGTCGCCAGCGACCAATGCGATGTTTGACGGGGTTCGGTTCCATCCGAGAATCCGTGGCATGGGTGGGCAGTAGAGCAGCCGACGTATGCCAGGGCACATGTGTGGTGTTTTCAAGAAGGGTGCATCGGCTGTGTGAAGGGCGATTGGTGCTTGGAGTTCAGCGGATAACTGTGCCGCACTTCCGGAGTGGTCATAGTCGAAATGTGTAAGGACGATGTGGTCGATACTGAATGGATCAACGCCAATTGTGCGCACTGCGGCAAGAATCTTCTTGGCATGACCTGCTGGACCAGTGTCGACGAGTATGGTCGCTGGCCCGACGATGAGGTAGACGAGTGCACCCCACCAGCGACCGAGTGCGAACACGTTCCTCGCTACTTGACGGGGATAGCGCATGTTCTTGCATTGGCGGTGCAGCGAAGGCCAATGGGCAACATGGAATTAAGATCTATAGGTCTAGCCGGAATAGCTCATCCCGGTGTCCCTCAAGGTTGTTGAGGTTCCTGTGCCCACGCCGCCTCCGATGACTTCCCCGAAGTAAATCACGTGGTCACCCGGATGGACTTGGTCCAACACCCGGCACTCAAACCATGCAGTAGCGGTGTCGAGTATGGGTGCGCCTGTGGCGTATGTTGTGATGGGTTCGCCTTCAAGGCGTCCTTCACCACTCGTTGATTTTGCCGTGAATTTTAGAGAGAGGTCTTTAGATCCTTCGGGAAGCACCGAAATGGCAAATACGTTGGTCGCGTCGATGTTCGCCCGGGTGTGTGCGTCGTCCTGGATCGCTACTGCGAAAATGCGTGGGTCAAAGGAAACCTGGCTCATCCAGTTTGCGGTCATCCCGTTGGGTTCGCCTTCAGACGAAATTGATCCGACGACCGCTAATCCATACACAACAGCGCCGAGTGATTCGGAAATTGGGTCGGTATCAGACATGCTTTTCCTCGTTCACAGTGTCGGGTAAAGGGCCACCAGAGGACGGCCTGAGGGAGTGTGACACACGTAGGCGGTGCTGCCTTTTCTTTTCATCCGGATACCCGATCGAGCGGGAACATGATCTTGGATTGACCCTCATCGTGTGATCGGCGCATCGCGGTGATGACCTCGATTGAGAGCAGGCCAGTGTGTACATTAGCGAAGGTCTCAGCCCCTCCCTCGTGGTGGCGAATCAGATCGTCAATGCTCGAGAGCATGCCGGCTCGATAGACCTTTTGTCCCGGGAGTTGCCGTTCGAGCCACTCTTTATCCCCATTTGGAGCCGCCGTTAGGTATTCAACGGTTGAGTGATGTCCACCGATTCGTACACGACCCTTCTCGCAGAAGATTTGCCATTCAGTGAACTTCGCAATGGCTTTGCTCTGATTGATAAACGCTAGGACGCCATTGTCGTACTGCACGAGACTACTGGGTGCTGGTTCTTCCCCATTGGCTCCTGGTTCATGGACACCGATCACCCAGCTTGGCGAGGCATCGGCGTACATGTTTACGGTGTCTACCATGTGCGAGCCGTTGCGGTACTCGAGGGCACGTCGCCCGCCCCAGGTTCCTACGATTCGAACTACCTTGCCGATACGCCCGGATCGAATGAAATCCTGTGCTTGGCGAAAGAACGGTTCCCAGCGACGGGAGTGATCAACGCTAAAGGACGTTCCAGCATCTTCCACGGCTCCGACTAACGCGTCGGCGTCCTGCAGTGAAGTGGTCATCGGCTTTTCGCAAAAGATCATCGGTACGCCAGCCTCGATGGCGGCGATGCCGAGCATGGCGTGCGTGTGATCAGATGTTGCGATACTGACAATATCGATATTTTCGGCCGCGAGCATTGCGGACATGTCGTCGTAGAGCGTGGGTTCCTCGCCCCAGGTTGTTCGAAATTTATCAAGTAAGGAGGAATCGAGATCGCAAGCAGCGACAAGTGTGGTGCGCTCGTGGAGATCATAGGCTGAGGCGTGTGTGTGTGGTGCTGCTCGGCGGTTTCCGGTCAATGATTCGGTCAGTGGTCCGGCCCCGATGCCACGTAGGCCAACGACAGCGGCGCGATAAGTGTCCTTTTTTTTCATCTCGGAATGCTCGAATTTGTGCCGGTTGAGCTTAGACTAGGCGAATCTGTCGCCGTGGTCACTTCATTGGTCCGTGTTTCATTCATGCACTCACTTTTCTTCGTAGGCCGTTCAAATTGGCTGGGTGTTACGGATTGCTAGGCAAATGACGTGTATGACCGTAGTCCGAATCAGATTCAGATGGCGAGTTTCTAGTCTGCTTGTCGCCATGATCTTGTTGGAAGCGTGTGGTGGCGTGCATTTGGATGTCCAGCCTGAGGCTACCCCTCCGGTAGTCTCGGCACATGAGGGTCGGTCTGACACACAGGCGTTTCCCCTTCTTGGTTCAAGGGAGTCAGTCAGTGCTCAGACCCCGGTGGTTGAACAGCCGGCGTCGGTGGTGGTGCAGGTCCGGTCCGCTCCACTCTTTACGCTTCCGAGTGCAACGGGCGATGCGGTTAATCTCGAATCGTTTCGCGGTGTTCGTCCAGTCGTACTCGTGTTTTACAGAGCCTTTTGGTGAACCGCTTGCCGTGTTCAGCTCGTGGAGCTGCAACGTAATTACTCCCGGATTACACCATTCAGCGCTGAGGTCTTGGCAATTAGCACGGACGATCTGGGAGATGCGCGCTGGGTGATCGATAACATCGGTGTTCCGTTTCCCATACTGTATGACGAAAGCGAGTCTGTTCCCAAAGCGTATGGGGTTTTTGACCATTTCGGTGATGGATTGGCTACTGGATCCGTCTTCATCATTGATGCAGAGGGGTCGATTCGTTGGTCCAAGATCTACACGCACCCTGGAGATTTTGTATCGGCGAACCAAATCCTTGAGGCTCTTGGTGCGCTCTGAAGAGTTTCTTAACGATCTAATTACGCTTATCGTGAAATAACCCACTACAATCACGCCGCGCACGGTCGAGACACGGCCGACAATGTGCCCTTGGGAGGGACTCATGAGTGAGAAGTTACGCGCTGGTGTTGTTGGTCTATCTGGCATTGGTCAACGGCCGGCGGCTGCCGGTGCTGCTACGGGGTGGGGAGTGGCGATGCCCCATTCACACGTAGCGGCCTACGACTATGTGTCGGATACCGAGCTTGTAGGTGTTTGTGATTTGAGCGAGGAGGCGGTCGCGAACTATCGTTCCGATTGGGATGCCAAGCTGCCCGAGGTGAACACGTACACCAGCCATAAGGAAATGATCGATAAAGAGAATCTGGACATTATTAGCGTGGTCACGGGTGATAACGTGCACGCCCAAATTGCGATTGATGCTGCGGAGGCTGGCGTCCGGGGCATTTTCTGCGAGAAGCCCATTGCTTCGTCATTAGCCGACGCCGATCGCATTATTGCAGCGGTTGAAAAGGCAAATATTCCAATCTTGGTTGATCACACCCGCCGGTGGAGTTTTCCCTGGGTACAGGCAGCACAACTTGTGGAGGATGGGGCTATCGGTGAGGTTGTTCGGGTGGTTGCGAATCAAGGTGGGCCACGTGCCATGCTTTTTCGTAACGGCACGCACATGTGCGACACGATCAACTGGTTTGCGCAAGGAAACCCGGTCGCGGTCTATGCCGTTAATGAGCAAGGTTTCGATGACTACGGACCACGATATGCGAGTGACGGTGGGCATGACCCGGATACTGACCCAGCCGTCAGTATGCTGATCGAATACGACAACGATGTTCGGGCATTCTGGAACATGTGCAAAACCATGCCCCAAGTTTTCCAGGTCGACACCTACGGAACTGAGGGCTTTATCCAGTTGAGCCAAGAGCGAGCCACCATCACCACCGGATCAAGCAAAACAGGCTTTTCTACTAGTGACATAGCGCACGAGCAGTACACCCAGGGACATATTGCGGGCGGCGTCACTGAGCTCGTTGATTTGATCCAAAACGGTGGAACGCCGTCGTGCGGTTACAAGGAAGCACGCCAAGTGATGGAGGTTCTGCTGGGTTCCTTGCAGTCGCAGGCTGCAGGTAACCAGCGTGTGGAATTCCCAATTACTGATCAGTAATTGCTCGGGTGGGGTGCGCCTAGGCGAGGTGTGTGGATGATCGTCTGGCGCAAGTGGACTTGCGTGCTCGTGCTGGGTTTGTTGAGAGCACCCCACCCGGGATGATTGTTTCTGGTGTCAGGTGGTAATAGGAAACGGACGCTCATTCGGTGGCATTTATAGAGACACGGAGACAGGGTATGTCTGACTACGAGCCGCTTGATTTAACTGATGTGTGCAATGCCCCAGGTGCTTTGCTTGGTGATGCGGCGTCGCGGGTTTTAGGTGACCAGGTGTATCGGGGTCTTCCGTTCACGATTGGTGATGTGGCGGACGGTCAAGTGGCCCTGTTGGGAGATGGTGGCCACGATGCGGACGTTCGAGTCGAGATTGGACGGATGGCGACGACGATGACGTTTGCGCATGTGCTTCTCGAATCGTCTCTGCATCGTAGCGGTGTTCCAGGTGAGACCGTGGCGGTATATGGCGTGGAGTATGCGGATGGATTGATCGAAACGTTTCAGATCCGTGAACGATTTGAAATCGGTTGGTTGGTGGGTGACGGTGACTTGCTATCTGATATGCGATCTCCGGGAGCACCCTTCCTGGCGCAACCCGATACCGATGAGGGATTGTTGCCGCGTGAATCGGCGACTCGTGGATCTATGGGGCGGGCCTTGACGGAGGTTGACCTGACGCCACGTGTTCAGGCCTTCTATCTGTTTGCTTGGTGTAATCCACGTCCGGATGCGGTCATCAACGCGATCGAATTTCGTCCGACGAGACGCCGGGTGGTGGTCGGTGGTGTTTGCCTTGGATCGGTGGATGAAGATCCGCTTCGTCGGACGGCACGCAGAAGCGTACTGATTGAGTTACCCAATCGGGCCGATGCTGATGCGGCGTTTGATCTTTCTGTGTCTGTCGATCGGGGCGTTGCGACCTATCCGCACCCGGTCACGCGTGACCCTGACACTTTTATGGCCTCCGACACGCCTGGTTGGGGTGAGTCGCGTAACGAGACGAACAGCCCGTCCTACGTGGAGGTTTCAGGTGTTCCGTCGGCCCAGGTGACAGTGGCGCGTGGGCCGGACGTTTTGGGGTCCACACGCTTAGTTGATCTCGAAGGTGGCGATAGGGTACACGTTTCGCCACGTCTACATATGAGGATGGTGGAACAGGGCCGAAACTGGGTTCATACACGCGTTCTCGACGATGCTACGGGCCAGGTGATTCCGTGTCGGATTCATTTCCGCACGCCCGAAGGGGTTCCTTATCAGCCGCACGGCCATCATAGCCATCTCAATGCTGGGCATGACACGTGGCATGTAGATGTTGGCGGTGATGTGCGTCTGGATCAGATTACGTATGCGTATGTCGATGGTACGTGCCAGGGTTGGCTGCCAACGGGTCGAGTCCAGGTCGACGTGGCGCGTGGATTTGAATATGAGCCACTGCGGACAGAACTTGAGATCAAGCCGGGTCAACGCGAACTTGAATTGCGGTTGCAGCGATGGACGGATGCTAACGCTCGCGGCTGGTACTCCGGCGATACCCATGTGCACTTTCTTTCCGGCGATGGCGCTAATGTGGAAGCGGCTGCTGAAGGCCTCAATGTTGCGAATGTCTTGCAATCGCAGTGGGGGCACTTGTTTACGAACACGGAGGATTTTATTGGGCGGCCCCGAGTCTCCGACGATGGGCAGACGATCGTCTATGTATCCCAGGAGAACCGTCAGCATTTCCTCGGTCATCTCACATTGCTTGGGCTTCGACAGCCAGTGATGCCCTGGGGCTCGGATGGTCCAGGGGAAGCTGAGATCGGTGGGTCGCTTGAAATTGCTCTTGCCCATTGGGCAGATGCGACGCACGAGCAAGGAGGTACTGTCGTAATTCCTCATCTGCCTAATCCGAATGGTGAACCTGCTGCATTGATTGCGACCGGTCGGGCGGATGCTGTTGAGATGCTGCGACAAGGACCCTTTCAGCACATGGAGTACTACCGGTATCTCAACGGTGGTTATCGGCTGCCACTCGTTGGTGGAACCGACAAGATGACCGCTGACGTTCCGGTTGGGCTGTATCGGACCTATGTACGGATTCCCGAGGGCGAATCGTTCGACTATGACACTTGGTGCCGAAATATGAGTGCGGGCCGTACATTCTTAAGTGGTGGGCCCTTAATTGAGCTGACGGTTGATGGGCACGAGATTGGCGATACAGCCCGTCTCCCAGCTGGGGGGGGAACTGTTACGGTGCAAGCGAGCGCCGAGTCCGTTCTTCCGATCCACACGATCCAGATAATTCAAGAAGGCGAAGTGGTGGCGGAGTCACGCGAAGGTGCGGGATCACGTCGATTGGAGATTAACGCTGAAGTGCGTGTAACCGGGCATAGTTGGATCGCTGCGCGCTGTGGTGGTCCTGAATACTTCAATGGACCTGAACATCACGACGGATGGCACCGACGGCGGTTTGCCCACACCTCACCGATCTTCATTGCGACTGGTGACGATGACTGGGTGATGTGGAATGACGAGACGGGTCGGTACATGCTGACGCTCATTGACGGCACTTTGCAATATATGAGGGAGCGCAGCACGCAGTATCCAGATGGTCACGCGACGCACCATCATGGTGAGGCGGATCATCACGCATATCTTGAGCGACCGTTTATCGAAGCCCGTGCTGCAATTCATCGCCGCATGCATGCCCTTGGTATCCCGCACTAGGTTGGTTGCATTCGGGGCTGTGATTACGGGCTTTCTTACGTCTCGTTAGGCCTGCTTCCGGCGATGCTCAGTCCGCCATCTACGACAAGTTGCTGGCCGGTGACGAATGAGGCGTCATCGCTGGCTAGGTATAGCACGGCGTGTGCGATGTCCTGTGCGGTTCCGATCCGTTGTAGTGGAACCCGTCGGGCTGAAGCCTGGACGACTCCCCGGTGATCGGGAACGGTAGCGACTTCGGCTCTCCACATCGGAGTGTCAACAGCGCCGGGCAAGACGGCATTGACGCGGATGCCAAATGGTCCGTAGTCGACTGCCATCTGGCGTGTCAGGCCGAGCATTCCAGCTTTTGCTGTTGCGTAGGCTGAATACGTATTGAATCCCATGATGCCTTGCACCGACGATGTATTGATTATGGATCCGCTGCCCTGCGCTTGCATCACTGGTGCGGCGGCATGGCAGCCCCGGTAGACGCTGAGCAGATTGATATTTAGGCATTCGATAAAGTGGTCCTCTGTTGCTTCACCAATCGGCGCGTGGAAATTCACGCCCACGTTGTTGTGCAGGATGTCAAGACGGCCCCACCGATCAGTCGCCACATCGATAGCTTGCTGAACGGCAGCGCTGTCTCGAGCATCCATTTGAATGCCTACGACCTCGCCAGCCTCGGGTTGGATCGTGGCTGCATGCGCCAGAACGCGATCACCCATGTAATCGGCGAGCACGACGCTGGCTCCCTCGTTCGCGAAAAGGCGAGCCGTTGCTTCACCAATACCACCGGCAGCTCCAGTTACAAGGGCGGTCTTTCCTGTCAGGCGTCGGTTGCCCGGTTCTCGAGCGGTCATGAGAGCCGGTAGAACTCTTGGGCATTGGATCCAAGGATGGCGTCACGTTCGGGCTGTGTTAACCGGTCCAGGGTGGCGGTGACATAGTTGAAGGTGTCCTCATAACCGGCAGCGAGCAAGGCCACGGGCCAATCACTTCCCCAGATGAGGCGGTCGATGGAGAAGTTGTCGAGAACAGGGTCAACGGCAGCGCGAATTGTTTCGGTTGTGGGTGAACCTGGGCACTCAACGAGTAATCCCGAAATCTTGAGTCGGACATGTTCGTAGGGCTCTAATGCAAGGATTCGCTCTCGCCACGTGTCCATGAGAGATGTTCCAAACGGAGGTTTAGCCAGATGGTCCACGATAAGGCGAGCCCCCTCGTTTTCCTCTGCGATTTGTGGAACGTAGGGCAGGTGCGGTGTCTTAACGAGAAGTTCAACGACGTGTCCACGTTTGGTGACTGTCTGAATACCTTGGCGGACTGTTTCGAGGCTGAGCCACGCTTCGTTGTCATGACGATCTTCAGCTCCGGCTCGAATCCCCCGAAACCACGGACTTGCTGCTAAGGCATCGATTTGGTCGCCAACATCGGGCGCTTCGAGATTGACCCATGCGATTACACCACCGATGAAATCATAGGTCTCGGCCATTTCAAGGTAGGTGAGTTGGTCAGCCCACGTGTGTGATGCCTGCACAATTACGGATTGATCGACTCCGACGACATCTAGATGCGGTTTAAGGTCGGTCGGCAAATAGTCGCGGACGAGGATTGGATCAGCTTCGTTGTTCAGCCAGTACAAGTCGTCAGTGTCGACTCGCCAGAAATGATTGTGTGTATCAATGATGGGCACGTGGAACCAGGTCCTGTTGTGCGTGTGGTGGTCCAGAGCCTACCAGCGCAGGCAAGGTCGGTCTGTTCGATGGCAATCAAAACCAGGAGTCGTGTGCTGAGGACAGGTGCGAAGCAGTTCCGTGTTAAGACCTCTGGCGTGAAAGCGAAGGGGGATTTGGACCTTGATCGGGTGCGCGCTGTGTTATCCGGACCAGGCGTGATCGGGGTTAACTTCCTCAACGACGCCGAGCGCATACAGAATGCGCGTTACTAAGGCCTCTACAATGTCCTCTACTTTCGATGGTCGGAGGTAGAAGGCAGGATCAGGTGGCAGGATCGTCGCGCCTGCTTCGGCAAGCGTCGTTAGATTGCGCAGGTGAATCAGTGAGAGGGGTGTTTCGCGGGGCACGATCACCAGTCTCCGCTTTTCCTTAATCGTGACGTCGGCTGCTCGGTGCAGGAGGTTATGTCCGGCCCCGGATGCAATCGCACCGACAGTGGCCATGCTGCACGGAACAATAATCATCCCCCGTGTTGGGAACGATCCACTCGCAATGGGTGCGGCAACATTGTCTGGTCGGTGGACCGTAATCTGTCCGTGCTTCTGCCATCGAGAAACCGCATCGCGGAATCTCTCGTCGGTTTCTTGACTCCACATCAATTCACCGTAGTCACTGCAGACGAT
The DNA here is from genome assembly GCA_964422795.1 of uncultured Chloroflexota bacterium. Taxonomy (GTDB): domain Bacteria; phylum Chloroflexota; class UBA11872; order UBA11872; family UBA11872; genus UBA11872. The sequence goes on along the minus strand of CAYRCL010000048.1, from coordinate 25,131 downwards.
TTCCAGTCCGATGTCGAGCGCCAGTAGCGCATGAATGGTCGCGTTGCTGAGGATCGCACCGCTGGCACCGGAAACTGCGACGACAACATTGGGACGGCTAGCCATGCCAGATTCCTAGTGCGGTAAACAGCAAGGCCGCCATGGCGACGTAGCCGTTGATATTGAAGAAGGCTAGATTAAGACGACTGAGATCCTGCGGCTTGAGCAGACGGTTTTCGTAGATGAGTAGAAGGCTGATGATCGCAATGCCGATCCAGTATGGCCATCCCAGTGCAGCGATTGCTCCGAGTGCAGTCAAGGCAATGACTGCGAGGATATGTGAGGTGCGCGCAAGCCACAGCGCGATGGCGAGTCCAAATCTCTGTGGGATGGAGTGGAGCCCAGTTTCGCGATCGAAATCGACATCTTGTGTTGCATAGAGGATGTCGAACCCACCGATCCAAAACATGACGACAAGGGCAAGGATGGCTGCTTCGATTGAGAATCCGCTCGTCACGGCGATCCAACCCCCAACCGGGGCTATGCCATCGACTAGGCCTAGAATCCAGTGGCTGGCCCACGTGAACCGCTTTGTGTATGAGTACAGTGTTACTGCCACCATCGCAATCGGAGCGAGCGCTAGCGCGAGTCCGTTCAGTTGCCATGCGGCGAAATGTAGTAGTGAAAACCCGGCAATTGCCAGGGCAAGCATTTCGAGCTTCGACATTAAGCCCATCGGGATGGCCCGTTGCGCAGTGCGGGGATTTCGGGCGTCGAGTCCGGCGTCGATGAGGCGGTTTGCCGCCATAGCGCCAGTCCGAGCGCCGACCATAGCCAGCGTGGTCCAAATGGCAATCGGCCATCCTGGCCATCCGCGCGCTGCGAGTGTCATGCCGAGGTAAGCGAAAGGGAGTGCAAAGATCGTGTGTTCAAACTTGATCGCGTTGAGGTAGGTCGTGGCTCGGTTGAAGGGAAGAGCAAAACGCACGGTGTTAGCCTATATTCCGTATTGAGACCAGCGTTCATCGACACGCTTAACTATCTCCGCTTCCATTTCGATTTCAGGTGGCCATTCACGTGGGAACCCTTCTTCGGGCCCTTTGCGGGTGGCGTCTATTCCCAGCTTTCCTCCAAAGTTCGCTTCGGTGGTTGCAAATTCCAGTGCATCCATAGGACCACTGGCGTGCTCTAGGTCACGCGATGGATCCGTGTTGGCACCGACGCGCCACAGTACTTCGTTTAGGTTTTGTACATCCACGTCGTGGTCAACCACGATGACGTACTTCGAGAACATGAGCTGTCCCAAACCCCATACCGCGTGCATGGCTTTTCTCGCCTGACCGGGATACCGTTTCTTGATTGAAAGGATCGCAAAGTTGTGGAACACCCCATGGACGGGTAGGTGCATATCAACCAACTCGGGAATAAAGAGCCGTATCAATGGCAAGAAGAGACGCTCAGTCGCTTTTCCAATCCAGGCGTCTTCCATCGGAGGCTTTCCAACGATGGTTGAGACAAAGATTGGATCATGACGTCGGGTGATCGCCGTGAGGTGAAAGACTGGATAGGGTTCGGCTAACGAGTAGTAGCCAATGTGATCTCCGAACGGACCTTCGAGTCGTGACTCGGACGGATCCACCCATCCTTCGAGAACGATCTCTGCATGTGCGGGCACTTGGATGTCTACAGTTTTCGCTCTCACCGTTTCAACAGGCTTTCCACGAAGGAAGCCTGCGAATACCATCTCGTCAATATCTGGGGGGCGGGGGGCCCTTGCGGCATACATGAGCGTCGGCGCCGCACCGATAGCACTGGCAAGTTCCATACGGGAACGCTCTTCGCCGCTTCTCCGCCAATGTTCGGCCCCTCCCTTGTGGAGTTGCCAGTGCATGCCCAAGGTTCGGTCATCAAACTTCTGTAATCGGTAGAGGCCGACATTACGCTTGTTCGTTACGGGATCGTGCGTTAGTACTAGCGGGAAGGTGATGTAAGGTCCGCCGTCGAGTGGCCAACATGTGGGTATCGGTAGCCCGGCTAAGCTCGGATTTTCTGTGTCGAACCATTCTTGTACTGGAGCTCGTGAAACTTCTTGCGGTCCGATTCGACCGACCTTAATGATCTCGCCTAGCACTTGAAGCTTGCCAAAGAGGCTCTTGGGTGGTGGTCCCATTGCCATTGCGAGCAGCTCATCGAGACGATGTTCCAGGTCGGACCATTGCGTCATTCCGAGGGCCCAGGCCATTCGATCTGACGAACCAAGAAGGTTGATTGCCAGAGGTATGTCACTACCGCGAACGTTCTCGAATAGCAAGGCTGGTCCGCCGGCCTTCATGACGCGGTCAGCTACCTCGGTGATTTCAAGGTGCGGGTCAACCTCGGTCGAAATCCGACGGAGTTGATGACGCGATTCCAGGAGGTCGATGAATTCACGGAGGTCATTGAAAGCCACGGGACACTACCTATGCTGTGAGAAGTTGTTCGAAGGGAAGTTGCCAGAGATTATCAATGATGAAGTGTGGCCGTAGTTCGTCGGACGCAGTTTCGGCTTCATCTCGTGAGGTCGTCCCAGTGAGAACGAGGACAGCGGTTGATCCGATCGCATTCGCGCCTGCGATGTCGGCCTGGAGCATGTCGCCCACTACGATCAGATCCTCGGCTACAACGCCACTTCTCTCGAGGACTGCACGGAACAAGTGCGGTGACGGTTTTCCCACGACGACCGGATGAACTCCGGAAGCTCCGGTCAACGCGGACGTGATCGCGCCGGCCCCGGGTGTTGGCCCGGTGGGTGTTGGGTAGAGCGGGTCTTCATTGACAGCGATGAAGTTTGCCCCATCGGTAACCAGCGCTTGCACGGCACGGGATAAGCGTGCGTATGTCAGATTGAAGTCAACACCAGCGACGACGAGGTCGACGGGTTCATGGTCATGAAAAGAGGCGAGGCGGAATCCTGCATCTGCGATGTGTGTCCCGAGCTCCTCGGCACCGAGTACGAGGATTGGTTCAGGCTTGGCGTCGAGGCGTTTGAGGTAGTCCACGGTAGCGACGACAGCCGAGATGATCTGTTCAGGGCCCGCATCGATACCAAGGCTCTGAAGTTTAACTGCTAGGTCTATCGGGGATTCCCTGGAGTTATTAGTAACAAAGAACAAGGGAAGTCCCAGTGTCTGCACGGTTGCAACGGCCTCGAGGGCCCCATCGATCAACTCCGAACCACGGTACATGACGCCATCCATGTCAAAGGCAAAGGCTCGATGTCGGGTCGGTACGATGGCCGGATCGTGGTGGTGTTGGTGTGCGATTCGGGGTCCAGCTGGTGGGCGGCTCATTCCGGATACACGCCGTTGACGACCATCTCGCGATTCCAATCACCGCGTAGCGCGGCCACCACGTTAGCGGCTGCGATCGTTGCCATTCGCTCCATCGACTCTTGCGAGACACCGGCCATATGAGGTGTTGCGAGTACACGTGGGTGGGCGGCGAGGGTGTCGTTGCTGGCGGGAGGTTCAAAGGTTCGTACATCAAGCGCTGCGCCGGCCAAGTGTCCGGACTCAAGGGCCGCATGCAGCGCGGGTTCATCGACGAGGCCTCCACGGGCTGTGTTTACGATGAAACACCCCGGTTGCATTAAATCAAGCGATCGGGTGTTTACGATGTTCCGTGTGTCATCGGTGAGCGGTGTATGGAGGGTTAAGAAATCGGCATGCCGGAACACGTCATCGGGCTCAACGAGATCGACATCAAACTCTGCAAGAAAGTCGGGATCTGGGAATGGTTCAGATGCAACAAAGTTCACCTCAAAACCGGATAGCCGACGAATAACGGAGCGTCCAACTCGACCAAGGCCGACAAGTCCGATTGTTTTCCCACGCAGTTCGGTCGTTGACGGTCGGTTCCAGTTCCCTGCAGCAGCGGTTGGAAAATATGTTCCGAGTTCGCGCGCGAGCGCGAGCATCAGGGCGACTGTGGACTCAGCAACGGTCGTGTGGTTCGATCCAGCAGCGATCATGACGGGCACCTCGTGGTCTCGAGCTGCTTCCAGATCGATGGCGTCGAAGCCCACGCCTATTCGTGCAATCACTTGCAAATCCGGGAACGCCTCAAAGATCTCACGCGAATACGTCTCACTACTTGCCATGATCCCTGATATGCCAGGGAGTTGATCTCGGAGTTCATCGTCTGCGAGATATTGGCTGTTGGCCGTAGCCACAATAGCGTCGTGTCCCGCGTCACGGAGGAGTTGAAGTGCGGAGTCCACAGGATTCGCAGCAAAGATTTGTGCGGTGATCAGAATGCGAGCCACAAGAATGCCTTACCCGATTGGTAGAACGGCGGTCATTTTACCGAGGTGAGGCCCTGATGTGTTCAAGAGCGGATCTCGATCAGAGCTTCGGTTACCGGTCCGCGTGAGACACCGTCGATTAGAATTTCGGCGGTCACAAGACGACGTCCAAATCCATTCGCTGGGACGGTGAGGGCTAGCTCGATCTCGACATGGTCATTCGGGTCAAGCACGACTTCGGTGGTTGGAAACCGGTCAACGGCCTCGCCTGGCCAGAGGAGTCGAGCTAGGTAACGAGCTGGGCGTTCGATATTGTTGCGGAGACGTAACGTGAACACGAGATCATCGCCTGGTTTGGCCGTCGATAGATATGGCCGGAGCCGGGCCCAGAACAAATCGACCCGATCTTCGGCGGGATCGGCGACTAATGATCGGACGACGCGCTCCTGCCGGTTGATAAAGTCGCGATATTCGGTGCTTTTTGATCGGTCCCACGGGATCAGTTGACGGTGTCCTGGGCACACGAGGTCTGGCGCGATTTGCTCCATCACATCAGCGCATTTCCGGTGCATTGCGAGTTGATAACTGTTTCGTAGGACCGTCGTTTGGTATACACGGGGTTCCATCCCGCCACTCGGGCCCGGTGCATCCTCAATGAAAATGTTGTCCCCTGTGAAGGCAACCTTTTGCCCATCAATGGTTGCAGCAAAGACGGAATGAAATTCGGTCTGTCCGGGTGCGTGCCAAACTTCAAAGTCGTATTCCTCCCATTGGAATCGCTCACCCTCGGAAAGATGGCGACTGATGGGAATCGGTGTCGCAAGTGTGCAGGGTGTGCTCGCCCAAGCCGCTGGATCTTCCAGAACTTGGGCGACTTCATCGAGCGCCCACGCTTCGGTTCCTTCGTGACGTTGAAGGTACGGTACCCCCACCGTGTGGTCATCGTGAATATGGGTGATGAGAACGGTGTCAATCGATGTAACGCCCCATGTCTCGCGTAGTTCGTCAAGGTGGTGAACGACAAAGCGCATGCGGTCGCTATCTTCTCGCTCAGCACCCGTTGCCATGTGTGCACTAAACGAATGGCCGTAATCAATGAAGCAGGCTGGCCCCGACTCGCTCAGTAAGACATAGAAGTTGGAGCATGTATGTGGACCACCCCAGAGCAAATGACGGGACACCTGAATGAAACGGGGCTCGGGCAATATATCGAGGCCGTGGGTCGTGATGCTATTGCCTCCCATGAGGCGTACGCCGGCCCCAAGTCTTGCGAGATCCATGATCCGGGACTCGAGGCGTGCGCAGTCACCAGCGGGGTCAGTGATGACCTCGCCATGGGAGGGGAGTGCTATGTCCGGTGCGTGTCGGCGCAAGGCTTGGCACGACTCCAACGTGAATAAGGCGCCCTGTCGGTCGCCATAGTTGTATTCAAGACCGTGGTATTCGTGAAGGACTCCGCCGTGCGAGAGAAGGTCACCAGTGAACGCCAGTTGGTGGCCATCAATGTCGGCTAGCAACAGGCTGCTGCCATGGGTGTGGCCTTTGGCGGGGATAATCGTGAAAACCAGGTCCTTCCAGGTGAATGTTTCGTAATCCTTGAGCACCTGGTCCACCGGAATGTTTTCTCCGACGGTATTAAACGTACTTCGGTCGTTGTAGTTGTCATAGACACGTTTGTGGCTCCAGAACACTTCAGCCTTTTCGAAGAGGTGGCTCTCGTGTTCGGGGACTGCGACTTGCGCTCCGCGTGCTCGGATCGTGTTTGTTCCCCAGCATTGATCGCGATGATGGTGTGTATGGAGAACCCAGTCCACCTTCGTAACCGCAATGTCACGGAGATGGTTCAATAATGCGCCTGATCCAGCGTCGATCAATAGACAGTGGTCGTCGCGGACGATGGCGTATACCTGGCAGGTGTCTGTCCATCGGTGAACACTTTCGGAAATCTTGGTCCAGCTCATTGGGGTTCCCTCAACGCTATTTGCGGATCGAGAGCGTTCGTTAGCGTACGCGAAATTTGGGTTTGTGGTTCACAGTCGGACGAAAGGGACGGTCGTTATGAGGGCGGAGCCATACTTATGTCTGGACTATGCTCTTTTCGTCCCGATCAGAGGATGCTGCCAAACGGAACATCCGGATTGTATCGCTGGTGATTCAGACTCCGTGATTACAACCCTGGCGGTCGATCCACAAGCGCGAAGCTTATCTCGCCTTCGGCGCACAGAGCATCACCGATGGTTGCTCGGGCTGCAGCACGGCCAAAATTTTGTCGATACCGCAGAAGGTTAGTTTCTAGCCGCAGCTGGTCGCCCGGGCGTGCCGGATGGCGGAACTTCCATCGATCGAGTCCGGTCAACATCGCAAGCTTGCCGGTGTTTTCGGGCATTCCGAGCGCGGCTACACCGCCAACCTCAGCGAGCGCTTCCACAATGATCGCGCCGGGTAGAACCGGATATCCGGGAAAGTGTCCGCGGAGTACGTGCTCAGTATGCGCTGCGACATCGTCAAGAATGCCCACCGCACGCTTGCCATAGGTGACTTCAATGATCCGGTCGACAAAAATGAACGGATCACGGTGGGGGATTAGAGCCTCAATGGCTTCGCGGTCGAGACGTGCATCGGGCACTGGATTTCCCTCTCGATCTAGCTCGTTCGCTTTGGTGCAGCGAACCGGATCCCGTCGATGCGGGGTGTTTATAGCTCAGATGGTACAGGTGGATTGCCTGCCACTGCGCTCTGGCGGGGGATCTCACGGTTGATATGTTGTGCGACAGTCTGTCCTTGGTTTGCAACGGAGGGCTGTTTTCCGCGGTCAACCTAGATCGCATCGAGCGGGTTGATGCTGAGACTTGATGAGTTCGGACGATGGATTCGGGTGAGATCAACCGAGTTGTGTGTGTCTTTGCGAGGCAGAGCTGTGTTTTGTCCTGAAAAACCCATCGAACATATCCTTGGCCGTTGATTGAGACCTGGCTGAGTGATTCTTGATGCGCGACATGGAGCGACACGTTGCTCACGGGATTTCGAATCCGCGGCCAGCAACCGATGCTCGTTCGAGCACAGCTTGCGCAAGACTGATGTCCCAGAGGGCGATGCCTTGTGATTCGAATAACGTGATCTCATCATTGGTGGTTCGTCCATCTACTTCTCCGGCCACAACCAGTCCTAGCTCAATCGCTTGCCCCCACTGGAAGCGACCGGACTGAACGGCGGCGATGAGGTCGCCACACTCGAGCTGGGCGCCGTTGAGGTCGTCAACAAATACGCGGTCGGTACGAGCTATTGCATCCGGTGTGAGTTCAGCGTGAGCCGGATTGTTGCTTCCCATGGCAACCACATGCATGCCTGGCTCGAGGTGCTCGCTTGTCAATATTGGAGTGCTGGCTGTGGTCGATGTGATTACAAGATCTACGCTGTCGAGGGCCGATGCCGGGGAGGACGCCGCGGTTATTTTGACGCCAATCTTCTGTTCAACGTCCAAAATAAACGAGCGCACATTGTCGGGGTCTCTCGAGTACACGCGCACCTCCTCCAGGTCGTGGACTAAGCTCACGGCCTCGAGCTGTGTGCGTGCTTGGCGTCCACTGCCAAGTATGCCGACTGTCTGGCTTTCGGCTCGAGCGAGGTGTTTACTGGACACTCCGGTGGCAGCACCAGTGCGAAGTTCTCCCAATCTCCCAGCCTCTATGACCGCACGTAGGGTCCCCGTCGCGATGTCGAAGAGGATGACCACGAATGTTGTTTGTCCACTCGTGAATGACGAATAGATCTTGGCTCCTCCAGCTCCGAGCTCTTGATCGGCGCCTCCCATGAGATGAAGCGTTCCGGCTGGGATTCGCGCCCGTTGCCGTCCAACATTGCTGGATTCGCCCCGACCCTGACGGGCGAGCGAAGCTTCCACAGCCTTAATTGCTAGGGGCATGTCAGCTACGGCATCGACATCGGATTCGGTCAGGTATAGAGGCATGAGTTCTCCGATTGTTACAGCGTGATGGATGATGGTGTGTCGAGGCTCAATTCTAGATGCCTCCGGGTCTCACGAACGCAGGGCCATTTGCGGCTTTGGCTTCATGCGTTGGAGTATGCGGGTCTCTATGGGTTTCCTGTTCTTACACATCCTCTTCAACGTCACGTTTGCGATGGCGACTCGGTTCGCCCAGACGCGTCGTTACGATTATTTCTTTGTGGCCGCTGTGAACTACACCGTTGCGGCTGTTTTGGCGACGGGTTGGATGGTGCTTCAGGGTGCGTGGTTGATAGATGGACCAACGGCTGTTTTTGGTGTGATCCAGGGTGTTGTATACGCGGGTGCGATGGTTGGAGTCTACGTGTTGCTTGTGCGATCGGGTGTTGGGATTACATTCATTTTGATGCGGCTCTCATTTGTGGTTCCAACACTTATCTCCATTTTCGTGTTTGGCGAGAGGCCGGGATTTATCTCGATCATGGGGTTGGTGCTCATGCTGCTTTCGATTCCTCTTCTGGCTGGACCACGGTCGGTCATAGGCGGAGCCCGTTCGCACTGGTATTGGCCGTTAATCGTCGGCCTAATCATTTTTACGGGTCTCGGGATTTCTGCGTCAAAGGCCTTCAATGAGTTGTCGTCGCCTGACCAGGCTTCCACGTTCGTGTGTGTATCGTTTCTTGCTTCCGTGCCGGTTGCATTGGCGATTTACCGTCTGCGTCGCCGGTTGCAGACCGATCTTCCGCCACTCCGGGGAACTCTTATGACGCCGGGTGTGATGACGGTCGGGGTGGTGATGGGTGCGGCGAACGTGATACAGCTCATCTTCTTGGTCGCTGCATTACAGGTTGTTCCAGGAACGATTGCCTTCCCGGTCTTAACGGCGGTGGCAATGCTGCTGACCATCGCAGCAGGATCAGTATTTTGGGGGGAGCGTCTCCGGCCCATTGCGGTTTGGGGTGTAATGGCGGCGATTGTCGGTATCGTGATCGTCAATCTTGAATAAGAGCGCCCGTTTCTGGGCCTGAAAACGGTGACGCTTGGGGTGACCAATCCTCGGCCCCGGTGATTGCATCAAGCATCTGCATGGTTCCCACAGCGTCGTCGAGGGTGGCTGATGGAAAGCTGACAGGATTGCCTGTCTGCACGGCTTGGAGGAAGGCCCGGGATTCTCCGGGGAATCCGGGTTTGAGGCGGCGATCAAGTCCGGTTAGTGAAAATTCGACAGGCTCATGCCCATGTCGAACAAGGGTTGCACCAGCGAGCGTGGGGTTTTCTGAACTTCCGGAGGTCAGTGTTGCGTTTCTGGTTCTGACTTGATAGCGATGGCCGTTGGGAGCAATCCCGGTCCCCGGTGGTGCGAAGTGGTCAGCGATGGCCCGACCGACGGCGCCTGATTTAAATTCGAGTAATGCACTGAAGGAATCTGGGATTGGCATCACATACTGTTGACGTACGGGAATCACCTTGGCGACATCTCCGCCAAAGAACCGCAGTAAATCGAGACCATGAACGCTGTTCGCATACATCCAGCGCGCCGCTACCTCAGGAGGGAATTTCTGCGTTGCATCGCTCCTAAAGTTCTTCCCGTAACCCTGTTCCTCGCGTAATAGCACGCCAATTTCATCGGCATGCACTGTTACCGAGACGATGTCTCCAGTCTCAAGAAGTGCTTGGCGGCCGGCAAGGGTGCTGGAGTAGTGACGACGATTAAATCCGACCGCCGCGATGGTTCCGGTTTCACGCACCGCATCTGCGAGGCGCACGGTATCCGAGGAATATAGTCCGGGGGGCTTTTCCATAAATGTTGCAGTGCCGGAGCGGATAAACCGTTCAGCGACCTCTGCGACGGCGAGGACGCTGACTGCGACATAGACGGCGTCAAATTCGCCCCACGATTCCAGATCATCAAGGCTCGTAAATGTTTGCGCGACGCCGAATTCTTTTGAGGCATCAGCAACGGCGTTGGCGTTGATGTCGCAGAGGGCGACGAGCTCTGCTTCTGGCAGCGCTTGTAATACAGGGATGTGTTCGCGGGCAATGTGGCCGGTTCCGATCACAGCGCATCGGACGGCTGGGGTGGTCTGCATATAGAGCTCCGGACGCGTAGATGCGAAACGCGGGTATCCTCATGTTACCCATTGTTAGCCCATATCGTACTTGTGGCCATAACTCGAACCCGTATTGCAGACGATCTGCGTTCCCTCGGTGTGCGGCGCGGCGATTTACTGATGATCCATAGTTCATTGCGGAGTCTTGGTGCTGTGGATGGGGGGGCTCCTACAGTGGTGGACGCGCTACTGGAGGTTTTGGGGACGGAGGGCACGCTGGTCGGGCCAGCATTTACCTTCGCATCAGCGAGTTCCCCTGACTTCGTATTTGATCCTGGTGCAACACCGTCAGAAATGGGCGCTGTAGCAGAGGAGATTCGGTGTCGACCTGGAGCCATGCGAAGTACGCATGCACTGCACAGTCTGAGTGCGGTCGGGCCATATGCCGACACCATTATTCGTTCGGGGGATGCGTCGGCGTGGGATCGTGCCAGCCCACTCGCAAAAGTGTTTGATCTCGACGGTCGATTCCTTCTTCTGGGTGTGACCTATCAGAGTTTTACGGCTGTCCATGTGCTTGAGATTGAATTCGGGACGCAATACCGAACGCCTTCGAGCTTGGTCCGTCGCTTGCGGTGTAGCGATGGAAGCGAGACTAAGTTGGTGAGCACGATGTATCCGCGAGCTCACGATTACCCGGGGTACGATTTCAATCGGCTGGGTCAGGCGATGGAGGATGAGGGGATTGTTTCTGTCGGTGGCGTTGGCAATGCGATGGCCCGGTTGGTTCCGGGGTTACAGATGCAGGAATTTGCGGCTGCGCAAATCGCGATCGATCCTGATTATTTATACCGTCAGGGGATGAATGTGCTCTCGCTTACCTCAGGATTCACACTCGATATGCCGCGGGGCGCTATTTCAGTCGTTGATCCGACGAGGGTATACAATCCGCCTTAGCCTCGGTTGAGCAGTCACTGACTTTGTGGGGTCTGGCACCGTTGTGACAACGGAGGATGGTTCGTCCGGTTGAATCAATTGCGTTCCCTAACGGCCGAGCAGGTCCAAAAGTTTCACGTGGATGGTCAAATTGGCATTGAGCGCTTGCTGTCGGTCGACGAAGTTTCGTCGTTGGCGGATCGCGCCGACCACATCGCTGCTGGTGAAGGCATAAATATCCCTGCGTCGAGCGTGCAGCTCGAGCGAGTGTTTCGTGAGGGTGAGCGTGAAGTCGAGGATCGGGTCTTGTCTGTACGCAAGCTCTTCAACCTAGCGGTATACGACGACCCCATGTGGGCACATGTGGTAAACCCAAAGATCGTAGATGTGATTGCCGATCTTCTTGGGACGGACGACATTAAGCTCTACGGTGACCAGCTCTTCATGAAGCCTCCTGAAGTTGGAACGGCACAGGATTGGCACCAGGATTCGGCTTCATGGCGGGACATCCTTCCAATGGATTTAGTCACGGCATGGACAGCGATTGACGATGCCAACGTGGATAACGGATGTCTTAACTTTGCGCCTGGTACGCATCGATGGGGTATGTTGACGAAGACGCGTTTGGAACCCTTGCTAGGTGATCTTGGTTCTACGGAGTGGCCGGTGAGACCCGCCCCGCTGCGTTCGGGAAGCGTAAGTTTTCATCACAGTCTTGTGCTGCATCAGAGTAATGCCAATACCTCGGGAAAGCGTCGTAGAGGATATGCCACGCATTACATGCGGGCCTCCTCCTACAAGGATGACTCGGTTACGGATGCGCCGGTGATGCCCCGATTCAAACAAGTGCGTGGTCGGTCATTTCGGGGTCGTGTTTAGATGCAGCCTTTTGAGGCGGGAGGATGATGTAATGCAGTGGACATCACGTGTGCTCACCGGTCAGCAACTGGATGCGTTTTGGCGCGATGGTTTTCTCATCGTTGAAGATCTTGTTGATCCGGACCTGATTAATCGGATGGCGCAGCAGGCCGACCTCATTGCATCGGGGAAGGCCTCGAATATCCCTGATACATTCATCAACCTTGAGAAGCAGTTTGACGCGACTGGGGGCGCTGGCTACGAGGATCGTACGACGGCTGTTCGTAAGATGTACCAGCTTGCCCGGCACGATCAGGTGCTCAACGAGCACGCTTGTTCAGTCTCGGTAGTTGACATAATTGCCGATTTGCTGCGCACGGATGACCTGAAGCTATACAACGACCAGCTCTTTATGAAGCCAGCGTTTCATGGTGCGGCCCAGGACTGGCATCAAGATTCACAGGCGTGGCACAACATGTTTCCTATGGATCTCGTTACGGCGTGGACGGCGATTGATGAGGCGACGATTGAAAATGGATGTCTCTGGATGGCGACAGGAAGTCATCGATGGGGCATGGTCCCAAAGCAGGTGAAGGCTGAGATCGAGGCTTTGTTTGACGAGGATTGGCCGACTGCCCCGATCGAACTTCGCCCGGGAAGTGTGAGTTTTCACCATAGTTTGACCTATCACACGAGCAGTCCGAACAGAACGGCAAACCGACGTCGGGGCTATGCAACCCATTACATGCGGGCTAGGACCTGGTACGACGAAGAGATTCGTGCGAGACCCGATTTGCTGCCTTTTGTCTCGATTCGAGGTAGAGAATTTTCTGGTTGTGTATGACGTGGCCATTGGGCAACGACCCGGTCGAGACCGATCCTGGTGCGTTGTTGTGTGTGGGGACGATTTATGGACTTCCGAAGTGCTATCGCTTCGGCATTCCCTGATCCGTCAACAAGAAGGCTGCTTTCGAAGGTCGTGTTTGGGCTTAGTCGCCGATGTCGGGGATTGACACCTTCTGACGCATTCCTGTCTCGGCCGACTTATATGCGGCCTGAACGGCTTCGTTGACCCACATGCCCGCCTCATTCTCGACTGGAGAGTCGGAGCCATCGAGGCAGGATCTGAAAAACGCGCTTGTGGTCAGAGTGTATTCGTCATTCGTCGCGTCGTCAGGGCTGAAGTGCCAGGTCTTCAGTGGTGCAGCTGCGTGGGTGTCATGGTGCGACATCCATTCCAGTGGTTCTTCCCGGCGGGTTCCGCCGGGATTAAAGCGCAGCCATCCGTCGTGGCCCCAGAGTATGAAGCCTGAGTGTCGACCGGATCCATACTCCGATTTGCTGATGTAGTATCCCGCACTCAGGTTGCCAACCATTCCGCTTTGGAATTCAACGGTGACTGCAGCCGCATCTTCGACGGGCAGGGGCAATCCACCGACGATTTGGGTTATCGCTGTTACGGATGCGAAATCATCGCCGGTGATGTAGCGCATCAGGTCGAGGTAGTGGCAGCCAAGAAACGTTAGATATCCACCGCCGGCGCGTGCTTTGTCGAAAATCCAGCCTCCCTGGAGTGTGGCCCAATTATGCGTCCGGTCGTGATCAGCGATCATCCATGCTTGGCATGCGAAGAGCTTGCCCAGAAGGCCCTCGGATACGATTCGTCGCGCTTCTCGCACAATGGTGCGCTGGCGCGAGCAGTAGGCGATCGTGAGGTTCAGCCCGGCTGCATGGGCTTTACGGTACAAGCGGCGGTAGTCGTCAAGGTTTGCGAATCCTGGCTTCTCATGCCACACGTGGCAGCCGGCATCTAGCGAGGCTTCGATCATTTGGGGCATTCGCCAGGCTTCCATTGTCACCATGGTGGCGTCGGGCTTGAACTCGTCAAACATCTTGGCGGTGTCGGTATAGGTGGCGGTGACCCTGTCGCCTATTTCAGCTCGCGCAGTGTCCAGGATGTTTCCTGTGGTATCGAGAATAGCGACTTCTCCAACCTCAGGCGCTTGCAAGGCCTTGTAGTGGGATGAGAGGTGGTTGGATGTGGGTTCGATGATCAATGCGGCACGTACCTGGTCAGCCACCAGACTGCTCCTCTTTCGTAGTTGCACTTTGTGGTGTGATACGCGTGAGTGTGCCTTGATCGGCTACGTTGCGCCAGAAACGCGCGAAACTATGATCTCCGCGTCTCGTTCCCACACTTCATTGAATACGAGTGGCTTGGGTCGAGTGCGTTTTGCACCCAGCGGTTCTGACGCGCTTTCGTGGAGCTCGTTGCGATCGCGTCCGCGCACGTGGTGATACCAGGCTAGCTCGCTTGCATCCGGTTCGATTTGACGCTGGAGAATGAACTCAACGCGGTCAAAGCTGCTGAACGCAACACCGGCGAGGAAAACGCGGTCTAATCCGGCCCCATCCCATGTCTCGAGATCCGGTACCACCAGGGGTTCGGTGCAGACTTGGAAGATTTCATTGGCCTCGTCGTAGTTGATGAGTTCTACTGGGAATTCCACGGTGACGGTTAGGCGGCGAGCCTCATCGCGGTACGCGCATGTGGCGTTCATGAGTGCTGCATCTTGGGTTGCAGCGATGACATCGGCGGGCGTTTTGAGTGTCTCGGTTCTTGAGAAGTGCTGGATATCTACATCGAAGGCCGCTTTAGTGGCCGCAAGAGGACTGCGATGAGCCAGTTCAGGTTCGGTGGAAGGGCGGCGGCCGATTGGAATACTCAGCGAATCCGAAAAGACTGCTCGATATTCCCCGCTGGGAACTTGAAAAAGGTTTTCGGACACGATTGTGTATTCGGGTCGGCAGGGAGCAATGACATAGCACGTGAAGGTTTCACCTTGGTCCGGGCGAATTTCGAGTCGTGCGTCGGCTTTCAGGCGGACAGTGACCACGTCTCCAGCTGCCGCCACAAGCCCGCCAGGGTACTTGTAGATCGGGTCAGGTTCGTATGGGAGGTTGGTCCAGGTCAGGAAGGATCGCGAAAAATCGATCATGGGTATGTTCGAAGTGTGATTGGTGGGTTTAGCATAGCGCCGTGGTGTGGGTCCGGTGTTCGGAAGCCTATGTGGTTGGCAGAAAGGGGCATGACGTGATGCAGATTACAAGCGTGGCGTGCGAGTTCATTAATGACGGATCCCGGAATTGGCCGATTGTTCAGGTCACCACCGATACGGGCCTCATCGGTATCGGTGAGGCCTACCCCGTCGGCCCCGACAAGGCGGTTGCGGAGACCGTCCGGTATTTTGAGGAATGGCTGGTCGGGTTTGACCCGTTCGATGGTGAGCGCATCTGGCACGAGCTGTATGCAGGCAGCCGGTTTCCTACGGGTTCGGTTATTACCGCCGCCATCAGTGGTATCGATCAGGCAATTTGGGATGTTAAGGGCAAGGCGTTGGGTGTCCCGGTGTACCAGTTGCTTGGGGGCAAGGTTCGCGATCGCATCCGTGTGTACCAATCCGCTCATGGTTCGAGCCCTGACGCTCTTGGTTCACACGCGCGGTACTTGATTGAGACGTATGGCTATACGGCGTTGAAGATCGGTCCGGTGGCACCGGATTTCGATAAGAAATCCTGGGGGATGCAGCTTGACTCAGCGGAGCGGCGGATGGCGGCGGTCCGTGAGGCCGTTGGTGATGAGATTGATATTGGGGTGGATCCCCATGCCAAGATTTTTGAGCCGGCCCGTGCGCTGGAGATGGCCGAGCGTATTCGACCATATCGCCCCTATTTCTTTGAAGAGCCAGTTCGCCCTGAACAGTTCGAGCCGCTCGCCAAGTTGGCGCGTAAGGCTCCGATCCCGATAGCAACGGGCGAGTGTTTGTATACCAAGTATGAATTCCAACAGCTTCTCGCGACGGGGGCGGCCGATATTATTCAGCCGGATGTTTGTGTTACTGGCGGTCTTACTGAAATGAAAAAGATCGCTGCTATGGCTGAGGCGCATTATGTGAGCGTGGCGCCACACAATCCCTTGGGTCCATTGGCGACGGCGGTCAATGTTCATTTTGCCGCCGTTGCTCCGAATTTCCTTGTTCTGGAGTACCGCCCCGACGATGACGGTGTGCGGGGCGAGGTTCTGGAGGAACCCGTTCAACTTGATGACGGTTATCTTGTGATCCCTGATCGGCCAGGTCTCGGCGTGACGCTATCGGACGGAATTCTAGAAAAATATCCGTATGTGCCATGGCGTCGAGGACGTCCAACGAAGGCTGATGGCATGCTTGCCTATATCTAGATATAGCCCGTTCTGATCACGCACGGACGTCAACGGGGGGGCTGAGTGATGGTATTTCGAGGCTCTCGGATCGTTAACGGTCGACGTCCTGTCGCGGACGGGCCCTCACCGGTTACGGTGCATTTGATATGAGCGTAAATCCATTAACCTGACCTTCAGCGATTGGCGTTGAGTGGACGGTGCGCCAGAAGTGAATAAATGGTCGGAGTGATTGTGGGATTTCGGGTTCATCCAGCATTGTGTTGGCCAGTCGGACCGTATTGGTCGCTTCCTCGAGGGATGCGTAGATATGGATGCTGCCGTAATCGAAGTCGCTGGGTGCCAGGTCGACGTTATTTGGTGGAAGACCGCGAAGTAGCATGATGCGCTCGACACCCAGCGTCGGTTGGACATTATGGAAGGCTTGCTCAAACGCTGCTGCGTCGGCGTCGGCATGTAGTTTGTAGAAGCGGATGCTCACGTATTGCGACATAGGTCTGGATCTCCGTCGTGTAGTCCGATTATTCGAGGTGATTGTGTAGGACTGCACCGGTGTGAGCGAGCGTAGCGGGCGTCACGAGTCCGAAGTTGTACACCATTACGCGATCGGGTTCGATTTCAGCCAGACGTCGTGCTCGCGTCTCAAATCCCGCTCCATGTGGGTCGACTTGGTAGTGCGCAGTTTGATTGACCGTGATTTCAATATTCTGGTTGGCCTGGCGGACCACTTCAATTTGGGCTTTGGCTGTAATCGGGTCATCGGTTGGGTCGGGGATCATGAGGCTCCCAAGTGACGGCAGAAGGTCACGAAGCCGGAGTCCATCGGAGGGCCAACCGAGCGATGCCCCACTGACACCAACGCGGACGTTGCTCCGGCGGAGGGCATGCCGGACGGCCTTAACGAGGCCGGAGGCCGAGTGCTCGCGCGACTCTAGATAGCCGCGAAGGTCTTCGTCTATTACACAGCGTTCTTCGACTATTGTCGGTAGGTCGGCAACATCTTCTTCGGAGTTGGTCGGGGATGCGAGGTTTTCTCGAATCTCGTCGGCGACCCGAGCTTGCACGGCCTCAGGATCGACTCCATGTGCGCGGGCTGCGGACATCGAATGTTCGTTAAAGCACAGGCCGGCCAGGAAACGTGTCCATGGGTCCATGCGGATCAGGATTCGCGGACGGACCCACCCGTACGTGAATTCCGGATATCCGACGCGCTCGAGAATAAGGCCAGAGATGTTGAATTGGCTGCAGAGGTCCAGAAGCAGTGCTGGCAAGTATTCGTGAATATCGGGGTGTGCGGGACAGGTAGTGGCGAAGCTGCGATGACCAAATGCGTTGGTGCTCGCGGTGTCCGGATAGTTTCGTGCAATCCAAGGTTGGAACATACCGATGACCCATGCATTGAGTTGCATCTCACGTGGCTTCACGGCCTCCGATACTTGGCGGTAGACGTCCAAGACTTTGTCGTCGTCATGAAGGAATGGTTTTATTCGTCCGTAGCGTGCGTTGTTTGCGGGGAAGTAGACACCGCCCTGTTCGGAGTAGAACTGTGAACGATGGGTGTTGCGTGGCGAAAAGGTTGAAATGGCGTGATAGTTCGAACACAACTCAATTGCATCGAAGTGGTGATTGCGAAGCCAATCCAGCGAGGTTTCGACGCCTTCGTCGGCGAGGTCCCATGGATAAGCCCATACGGATATTCGTGAGGGCACGGTAGGCTGTTCTTGGATCGGGTTTTCCATCTTAGGTGATAGGGGATACTGCGCTAGTGAATGTTCTCATGGTTGGATCGGGAAGTATCGCCGGGTTGCATGCGCACGCTATACGCGGGCTCGGGCACAGGCTGCATGGCGTCGTGGGGCGACGTGAATCTCAGGTTTCCCAATTCGCTGCTGAATTCGGATTCGCAAGCTACGGGATTGATCTGGAGACCGCGCTTGATGATGGTCATGTCGACGTAGTCTTCATTACCACCCCGAGTGATCTTCACCGTGTTCACGCCACGGCTGCTCTTAAACGTGGGCTCCCGACCGTCGTGGAGATTCCTGTTGCGACGTCTCTTGCGGACGCCGAGGCTATTGATCAGGCTGGTCGACTTGCTGCTGTTCCGGTGATGGCGGCTCATACGCGGCGCTTCCAGCCAGCCATGCAACGGATGCGGCAGATGGTGGCTGACGGAGATCTTTCCGTGCATCATGCGATTCAGCGATATGGCTTCATTCGACGTCAGAACGTGAATTGGGTCGGATATGAACGGAGCTGGACTGACAACCTGATTTGGCATCACGGTGGTCACGCCGTTGATGCGTGGATGTGGGTTCTAGGGCTCTCCGATGTGGAGGTTTCTGCTCGGCTGGGGGCACCCCATCACCATCTGGGAATTCCAATGGATGTTGTCATGGCACTCGAGGTGCCGAATGGTCTAATTGGTAGTGTCACGCTCTCGTATAACACGCACATCCCGATAGACGACGCGATGTTTATTGGCGAGGAAGACACTGTAATTGCCGATTACGCCACGGGTAGGTTAACCGGGAAGGACGGGGCGATTCTTGACGTTGGTATGACTGAAGTTGTTCCGAGTGACGTGATTTCGGCGCAGGACGCTGAATTTTTTGAGGCGGTAGCAGCGGGTCGCGATCCGGATCCCTCGATCAAGGATGTGATGCCAAGTTTGCGTGTGCTTCAGGTCGTTCAGGACACGTATGATGCGCGGGCTGAGTCCCGCAAGCCTTAAGCGGAATTGTGGGCGTGTGTGTTGTATAGGTTTAGGGGTTCGTGATGAGTGCTGAACATACATCGGGTCGCGTTGTTTTTCTCAACGGGGAATGGGTTCCCGAACGTGATGCGGCGATATCAATCTTCGATTCGTCGTTGATATGGGGTGACGCTGTGTTCGAAACGACTCGGACGTTCTTGCATGAACCGTTTCGGCTCGAGGATCACCTTTCGCGACTAGAGGCATCCATGGCGGCTTCCGGGATTCATGCGGGAGTGTCGAAGGACTGCTTTGTGGAACTGACGAATGAGCTAATTTCACGCAATCGTGACCAGTACGAGCCGGATGTCGATTTTTCTATTGTTCATCAGGTATCGCCCGGAGTTGACAGCCGCTATCGTGCAGATTCGGGCACGGAGTGTGCTTCCGTTCTGATCTATGGGCATCCTCTAACCAAAATGCTGGGTGAGGCGGCGCGCTGGTTTGATGAAGGAGTCAATGCGGTTCTCCCTCGCCAACGGTCCATTCCATCTCGTCTTCTTGATGCAAAAATTAAGAGTCGTTCTCGCCTGCACTACCAAGTTGCAAATCACGAAGTGGCTCATCACGGTCCCGATGCAAGGGCGATTCTTCAGGACGAGGACGGGTTTATAACAGAAGGTACGGGTACAAACTTCTTCATTGTCCGTGAGGGTGAACTCCTGACCTCCGAAGGTCGGAATGTTCTTCGCGGAGTCACGCGTGACACGGTTCTCCGTTTGGGGCGTGAGTTAGGCATGCCAGTTCGTGAAGTTAATTACGAACCCTATGATGTGGCCACGGCGGATGAGGCGTTTTTTACGACGACACCCTATTGTTTGCTTCCAGCGACCCGGTTCAATGGTGTGGCTGTTGGTGAGGGTGTTGTTGGCCCCATCTATCGGCGGTTGGCTGATGCATTTATCGAAGATGTTGGGGTGGACTTTATCGAGCAAGCGAAGACTTATGCGGGACGCTTAGCCGAGCTTGGATAGGTTCCATGGGCGAACGCCGCTCTTTCTGGCTGGTGCCTTCTGCGAGCGGGTATTGAGCTTCAATGTTTGACGACAGCTACGTCGTTTCTGATTCGGCCCTGAGGTTATGAATGATCCATCCGGCGAGCGCTGCGACCAGACCGCCACCGATTGGTCCAACCCAGTAAACCCACAGCGAATCGAAATTTAGCGCTACAACGGCGGGTCCAAACGATCGTGCGGGGTTTAAGGCTGCGCCTGTCAAGGCACCGCCTACGAGCCAGCTCGCAGCAATTGTCAGACCGATGGCTAAGCCATGAAAGCCTTTCGATCCCTTATTGCTAACGGCCGCACCGACTACAGCTGTAACGAGGAAGAAGGTTAGTACGGCTTCAAGCAGTACCGCCTGCCCTTCTGAGATTCCAGGCGCAGGTAGGGGGAGTCCGTAGTGGGTCGCTCCCTCGGCGCGAATCCAGCTGTGTAGAAGGGCGCCTGCAATCGCGCCGGCCAACTGTGCGAATACAAACCAGGGGGCTTTGCGGATCGGGAATTTGCCGATTGCAGCGAGGCTAAGTGTCACGGCCGGGTTGATGTGGCAGCCTGACACAGACCCAAAGCTATAGATCATGGCCATGACGATGAGTCCGTGCGCAAGTCCGGCAAGTACGACGCCCGCAGCACCACCGCCGAGACTTTCGAACGCGACGGCTGCGCTCATCGATCCAATGAAAATCAAGGCTAAAGTGCCGAAGAACTCGGCGACTAGTGCCCGCGGTCCTGTTTGCATACGTTACTCCTGTTGGACTATGCCACCAGCATGCCGTGTGGGTCGATCACAAATTTTCTGGCTGCACCCTTGTCGAAGTCCTCGTATCCCTGGGGTGCATCATCTAAGGAAATGACGGTTGCGTTAACGGCCTCGGCGGGATGGGTCTTCTCATGGAGGATGGCCTGCATGAGGGCCCGGTGGTAGCGCATTACCGGGCACTGTCCCGTAGTGAAGTCGTGTGACTTAGCCCATCCGAGCCCAATGCGGATGCCGAGGTTGCCCACTTTTGCGTTCTCATCTACGCCACCCGGATCCCCCGTCACGTACAGCCCTGGGATTCCGATCGATCCCCCGGCACGCGTGACTTCCATTAAGGAGTTCAATACGGTGGCTGGACGTTCAACATTACTCTCAGATCCATGTCCACGGGCTTCAAATCCGACGCAATCGACGGCGCTGTCAACCTCGGGTTCACCGACAATTTGCTCAATCTGCTCTTCAAGGGTTGCATCCTGTGTTAGATCGACCGTCTCGCAGCCAAAACTTCGGGCTTGGGCCAGACGTTCGGGGATCAAGTCACCGACGATTACTAGAGCGGCCCCGAGCAACTGCGATCCGGCAGCCGACGCTAATCCGACGGGTCCTCCGCCCGCGATATATACGATTGATCCTGGTCCTACTCCCGCAGACACTGCACCGTGGAACCCGGTAGGAAAGATGTCCGAAAGGAGTGTGAGGTCCCGGATTTTCTCTAGCGCCTGATCGCGGTCTGGGAACCTCAGCAAGTTGAAATCTGCGTACGGGACCATTACGTATTCGGCTTGTCCACCAACCCATCCACCCATATCCACATACCCGTAGGCTGCGCCTGGTCGCGCTGGATTGACGTTTAGGCAGATGCCGGTCTTGCCTTCTTTGCAGTTACGGCACCGTCCGCATGCGATGTTAAAAGGAACTGAAACGATATCTCCGACCGAGATGAATTCGACATCTCGTCCAGCTTCAATGACTTCACCGGTGATTTCATGTCCCAGTACAAGTCCAGAAGGCGCGGTGGTGCGCCCGCGGACCATATGCTGGTCACTGCCGCAAATATTTGTGGCGACGATCTTGAGAATTACCCCGTGTTGGCAGATCCGTTTTCCAAGGGCAAGTTTTGGGAAGTCGATGGACTGCACTGCGACCTGATGCGGGCCAAGGTAAACAAGGCCTCGATTTGATGCCATGCCCGTGTCTCCGGCGAGCGTTACGGTGCGTACCTTACTGCAGAATGCGACCGTTGCCGAACTCTTGAGCCTAGCTATCTTGTATCGCGGCTAATAATCCCATCATCTGGCCTGTTGCAAATGCCCGTCCTCGATGGCCCCAGGGTGTGTCGTCAATCATGTGCGGTACGTGGTCATCGATCAGGAATCCGCTGAAGCCACCGGCGTGCAGAGTACGCATCGCGGCGGCGATGTTAATGTTGCCTTCGCCAAGAAAACACTCGTTGAACACTGGGACGCTGCCCTGTACGTCACGGAAGTGGACGTAGAAAATCTGGTCTTTCGATAAGAAATGCTTGAGGGCTGCAATTACATCCTCGCCCATTTCTGACCAGCATCCCATGCAGAAATCCAACCCATTGTTGGGGCTGTCAGCGATGTCCATCGCTTTCTTGAATCCGTTGAAGGATCGCATGATACGAGCCACTCCACCGAGGGCTGAGACTGGCGGGTCGTCAGGGTGTAAGGCCAAGCGTACCCCGTGAGATTCGGCTACTGGGAGGACGGCATGCATAAATCGTTCGTATGTTTCCCATAAGCGGTCTGCGTCGAAAGTGTCCGAATGCGTGTTGGGATGATCGATGGCTTCGTCTAGGTCGAACGCGGTTGCTAAGGCACCTCCACGTGTGGGCGTATCGCGTGATGTTCGCCAGACGCCGTTCGGCATCCAGTGGTACCCCAAGATCGGGATTTCGGCTTCGCCGAGGTTCCGTATGGTGTCCTGGTAATTGGTTATTTGTTGCTCGGCGCCTTCAAGGCCCAACATCGCGTGGTCATAAAATTGGACCGGTACATTTTCAATGGATTCGATGCGTAGTCCAAACGCCTCGACACGCTTCCGCAGTCGGATGAGATCAGCGGCTTCCCAGCGTTCGGAGCCAGGGATTCGGGGTGTGTTGAGTACAACACCACTGACTCCCATTTGGGCGGCGAAGTGCAGGATTGATTCCGTTGGCTCATGGAATTGCCCGGTTGCGATGCGCATACGATCACTCATAAAACACTCTCCTCAAACACGCGGTGCGCCTTGTGTTGAAGTTTGTCGTGTAAGGATGATTGTTGCTTAAGTAAGACCGAACGCGGTGCCGTTGTCTGAGTTCTAATAGCAGCGTTGCTCCGGGCAAGATCTAGCAGAAGCTTACTGCGTAGTTGACTGTGACACGTGTGCTCCGCTTTTTTGTGTGCAATCGACGCAGCACCCGTACAGATCAAGAGTGTGATGCGTTGGCGTAAAGTTCGTGTGTGAAGCGGCTGACGATAAGCTCTGCTCGATGAGATGTTCGGTCTCGGGATCCAGGCTGATGTCCTGGATAGCACCGCACGTCCCGCAAATCATGTGGTGGTGGTGTCCTAGAAGTGATTCGGATAGTTCGAAGTACGTGTGCTCATTTCCGGCGGAAATACGGCAGGTAATGCCGGTTTTCTCAAGCACTTCGAGGTTTCGGTAGACGGAACTGGGTGCGAGTGAAGGTTCGGCGGCTATGATCCCTGGTAGTGTGAGGGGGCGGTCGGCACGCGCGAGAGTCTCCACAAGTTGCCGGCGATTGTTCGTGTATCGGTAGTTGGCTTGACTGAGCATGGTTGCGATCTGTGTATGGAGGAACCCTCGCTCAGGCTTGGTGGTGCACATGCTTATTCGTGTCCGTGGCCATGATCGTCAACCACGACGCCTCGTGTGTCGACCTCGCCACGTAACGAGGGTAGTGTCAATAAACGTAAACCAAAGGCTGTTGCGAGGTTGTGCTCTGTGAGAACACTTTCGAGCGGGCCGTCGGCGACGACGGAACCGTTCAATAGTAAAACTCGGTCGCAATGACGAGCTTCATCGATGTGATGAGTTGATATGACGACCAAGCGTCCACGATCACGCTCGGTTTCCATCACGTTGACGATGATCTGTTGACTTGCCAGATCTAGGCCTGTAAAGGGCTCGTCTAGTAGGAGGCAGTCGGCCTCATTGGCCAATGCAGAGGCAACAAGTACGCGTTGACGCTCGCCACCCGACAATTCTCCAAAGGTTCGGTCGAGTAAGTCGGAAACTTCCAGACGAATGGCGGCGGTGTTGCAAGACACGTGGTCAGTGGTTCGAAACGGTTTTACGAGTCCGAGCTCACGATAACGACCCATCCGCAATACTTCTCCGGCCGTTAACGGCATCCACGTGCGCTGGTGTTGGTGCTGACCGATGTACGCCACACTTACTGAGGGTGATCTTCGGATACGACCGGTGGTCGGATGGTGAAGTCCGGCGAGAAGGTCTAGCAAGGTTGTTTTCCCTGAACCGTTTGGTCCCATTAATGCTGTAGTCGAGCGCGCGCTAAAAAGAAGGTTGCCAGCATCAAGGGCCAGACGGTTTCCATATGAAACGGTCACATTTTCAAGTTGAAACACGTCCGCGGTCCTTTATGATAATGAGAATCAGTATTATTATCGTACAAATGAATCGTATCCCGGCATATCGGAGCGAAAAGGAGTAGCGTTTCTTGGGACCATTTAAAGTGCTTTGCTGCATGCTCGTTGTGATGGTACTCGTCGGCGCTTGTGGTGACGATACATCCGTTCAAATCGACGCCGCAGCGGTTGACTCAAATCCGACAGTGACTGAGGGGGATCACGTCCAGGGGTTGAAACAGCACGCGCAAGGAGAGACAGATTCAGGAGCACTTCCTACGATTCTTGCAACAACCAGACTCTGGGGTGATCTTGTTTCTGGAATCGTGTGTGATGGCCAAGCGCACGTCAAAATTCTTATGCCGATGGGGGCTGACCCACATACTTATCAACTGTCGCTTGCTGATCGTGCGGTGTTGCAGGATGCGTCGTTAGTGGTTATGAACGGTGTGTTAGAGGAAGGGGTCGCCACAACTATTCGATCGGTTGAAGACGCTGGGGGTAACGTGTTTCGGGCCATGGACTATCTCGATGCGGGTGTGGACAGTAGTAACAACGTGCATACCAGCAACCACGGTGTATCGAAGCACGGCGATCAACACGGCGATCAACACAGCGATCAACACAACGATCATCACCGCGATCAGCACCAAGATAATGCCCCCCATCCACAGCACGATACACAACTCGATCAACACCTCGAGCATCC
>CAYRCL010000047.1:0-73472 GCA_964422795.1 uncultured Chloroflexota bacterium | reverse complement strand
GAAGTGGTGGCGACTCTTCCAGACCATATGCCCGATGGTGTTCAATTCGATGAGGATGGGGTTCTGTACATCACCATGTATGCGCCCGATCGTATTTACCGTCTCTTGCCGAACGGGCGTACGGAGCTCCTTGTAGAGGATGTAACGCATGAGACCTTGTCCTCGCCAACGAACATTGTTTTTGGAGGTGAAGACCGACGAATGCTTCTTATGGCCTCTTTAGGCCGATGGCAGATAACGGCGCTACAGATGGACGTTCCAGGCCTTCCGCTGATCTATCCGGCGCCTATTGGATGAAATTGTGGACCGTAGGCGGGTGTTGGGACGCTTACGTCGGATCGCAAGCTCGACCGGGTTAGGCCAACATCCATTCAACGTTGAATCGAGCCACGCTAATCTTTTCGCTGTCGCGTATTTCGCCCACGGTATAGATACAGAGAATTGTCCCGTTTCTGGTGACCGCTAGGTCGGAGTATCGACACGGCCGTGGGTCAACCAATTTTGAGGTTGACCAACTTTCTCCGTCATCTGCACTAGCGTAGATTGTCATATCGGTGCCTCCTGGAATGAGGTGGTTTCGACCGATGCAATGTGAAAAGAGCAGGAGATCTGGATCTTGCGGATTACGGCCAATGTGTCGAGCTAGGCCCACGTGCACAGGGCGTCCACTCAAGTCGGCGTGTTCGCCCAAATCGTAGAAGCTGGAGCCTCCGTCTCGGCTGCGTGCATAGGTTCGTCCGGTTGTTCGCTGCGTGTTCCGGCGGTAACTAACATAAATTTCACCGTGGGCGGTTTCCACAAGCGCGACTTCATCGGAACCTTCGGGCAGGACTCCGCCCGTCGTCCAAGTTTCTCCATGATCATCGCTATAGAGCAATCCCCCACGGACGCCAGGGACTTGACCTGGTTCACCTTCTTTGTAGAGGAATCCAGGAATGACAATTCGTCCGTGATGCGCCTTGGTCTTGAGCTGTATGCCATGCACACTATTGTTGGGCCATCCGATCCAACCAGCTGAATTTGGTTGGGGAACGATATGTCGCGCGGGTGACCAGGTTGAACCCTCATCTGAGCTTTGGACTAGCCAAAACCCGCCGCCCTGCTCTGCATAGGTACTGAAATAGCCTAAATCATCGACGATTTCAGCCGGCATATTCCAACAGGCGACCATGATTGTTCCGGACACCTGGTCTTCGACAATAGCTCCGAGAAAGGTGTACTGGTTGGGTTCGGCGTAGATGACTTGTTGCCGTGACCAGGTCGTGCCGTCATCGGTGCTTCGGGATACGAGGATGTCATTCGGATGTCCACCATCCCCCATTGAACCATGCCGGCGCTGGCATACGGCGATGGCAGTGCCAGCGCTTGTTACGAGTATCCCCGGCAGATGCACCCCGAATCCATCGAAGTCGTGATACTTCAGATTCGTGTGATCAAAGATGAATGTTGATTGGGCTAGCTGCCGTTTTTGTTTTGAGTCGGATCCTGTAACGGCGACCAGTACAGTGGAAGGATCTCGTGTGTTCGTGTATAGGTTCGCGGAGAGGCCGGCGGTGTGTAAGAGGCTTCCGGACGTGTTTTGAGGTTGTTCGCCAGGTGGTGCGCTTGGCTGTTCATCCAGACCCTCTTTGGCGGATATTTCAGCCCGCTCTTCTGTTCGTTCCCAGTGGTAAGCAGGGGCTTGGGTCAAGGTGTGATCGTGTCCTGGGAGGAAGACATCGATATGTTCAAGAAACGGAGTGCTCATTACGTTACCGAACCTTTTTCATCGATGGTGGGAGGATTCATTTGATGCGGATGGTCGAGGCGATCACATGTTCTGTCGATTGGCCCGAGGATCAGGATCCGGTAGACGATAGGACTCTTGGGGGTTTCTGGGTTTGAGTAGACGGGTAGACCTCCGGAAGCTATGCGTATTGTGTGGTTTGAGAAGTCAGCGAGTGCTAGTGTCTCGATTCCACGGCGATCTGAACCCTGTGAGGTGTGGCCGGCAGGTCACGGATACGCACGCCGATCGCGCTTGAGACCGCGTTGGCTACTGTTGCGAGTGGTGGCACGATTGGGATTTCTCCGACGCCGCGAACTCCATACGGATGGCCGGGGTTGGGTATTTCAACGATGACGGATTCGATCATTGGTAGATCGAGTGAAGTTGGCATTCGGTAGTCCAGCAGGCTTGAATTTTTCATGTGGCCTTCATCATCGTAGACGTATTCCTCATGGAGAGCCCATCCCACACCTTGCGCTACACCGCCCTCAATTTGGCCTTCTACGTATGGAGGGTAGATGGCAGTTCCTGCGTCCTGTAGAGCGGTATAGCGGAGGATTTCGACCTTCCCAGTTTCTGTGTCGACTTCGACGTCTGCAATGTGAATAGCGAAGGTGTTGCCGGCTCCGTCCTGATCCACGGAGGATTTGCCCACGATCTCTCGTCCTTCGTCGTGGAGCACGGCCGCGGCTTCATGAAACGCAAGACTGGTTCCGTTTTGGCTGAACGTTCCTTTCGAAACCGTGATGTCGTCGGTCGAGACCTCC
Source organism: uncultured Chloroflexota bacterium (assembly GCA_964422795.1). Taxonomy (GTDB): domain Bacteria; phylum Chloroflexota; class UBA11872; order UBA11872; family UBA11872; genus UBA11872. The sequence continues at coordinate 70,937 of CAYRCL010000047.1, read as the reverse complement.
CAATACTCCGCAAGACCAGCAGTCATTTGTGTCTGAAGGTCGTATGCAGAGTTAATTGCGGCCCAACCGGTCGCGAAGGTTACACGGCTTCCACCGGTTACCCCGGTGAAGGCAATACCGTCGGTGTCTGGAACGATAGGGTCAACCTTGTCGATGCTTATCCCGAGGGTTTCCGCAAGTTGCATTGCAATGGATGTTCTGGTTCCACCAATATCCATAGATCCTTCGAGAAGCGTTACTGTCCCGTCGGCGTTGAGTCGGGCTACAGCGCTTGATTTCCCGCCACCGTTTAGCCAATAGCCGGAGGCGATGCCACGCCCTCGAGGTTTCCCGTCAATGGACTCGCCGAGCGGTGTTTGCCAATGGTCGGTAGCCATAGCTGCTTCGATCGTTTCGATATTACCGATTGTGTGGTAGCGCGTTCCGTCCACACGAAGGTCGCCCTCTTTTGATGCATTGAGTCGACGAAATGCAAGCGGGTCCATGTTCAATTTCTCGCAAATTTCATCTACAAGGCAATCAACGGCAAATTCAGCTTGTGGTGCGCCGGGTGCTCGGTACGCATGTGATTTAGGTTTGTTGACGACCACGTCATAGCCATCGATACGGAAATTCTTGATGTCATACGGTCCGATAGAGCATAGACACCCAGCACTGACAGCAGATCCCGGGTAACCGCCGGCTTCAAAGGCCAGATCAAGCTTGGCCGCGGTGATTTCCCCCGATTCGGTCACACCGATTCGGGCTGTCATATGTGCACCCGGAGCAGGGCCAGTCCCAATTAGGACTTCCGTTCGATTCATGGTCATCTTCACAGGACGTCCAGCCTTGCGTGACAATATCGCTGCTAGAGGTTCAAGGTAAACCGTTGTTTTGCCACCGAACCCGCCACCAATCTCAGCTGGGATGACTCGAATCTTTGATTCTGGATACTTGAGAACCTTGACCAGGTCATCCCTGATCCCGAAATGGCCTTGTGAGCTTGACTCAACGACGAGTTGGCCATCCTGATTCCAATGCGCGAGCGCATTCTGGGGTTCGATATAGCCCTGGTGAACCATCGCTGTGCTGTAGGAGTGTTCCACCACAAGGTGAGCTGCGGCGAAGCCGTTGGCAACGTCACCTTCCTCGTAGATCAAGTGCTTTGCGATGTTCGTGGGTGTGTCGCCCAGGACGCCGCCAGTCTCGGTTCGGAGTTCATCAAGAATTATGGGTGCGTCTTCAGTCATCGCTTCACGGACGTCGAGAACTGCGGGCAATACTTCGTACTCAACGTCGATCAGGTGTAAGGCTTCCTCGGCTTCGTGCGCGCTGGAGGCCGCGACCGCAGCTATGGCTTGTCCTTCATATGTCACCCGACCTCGGGCGATTACGCGTTCGCCGATATAGTCGTCAGCAGGTAGGTCCGGGAAATCGGCAGCAGTCACCACTGCGAAGACAGAGCTGGCAGCCGCGGCTTTCGAAGCGTCGATATTGATAATTCGGGCACGGGCATGCGGACTGCGTAAGACTTTGCCCCAAATCATCCCGGGCATGCTGGCATCTACGCCGTAGCGTGCCCTACCTGTGACCTTGTCGACGCCGTCATGTCGAACCGGTCGGGTTCCTACGACTTGATACTCCTTGTTGTCTGCCGTCATACCGTGCTCCTGCCGTGTTGCAGCGAATGTTCGTGGTTTACAAGGGACTCGTTGATCTTCGATGCACCTGCTCCGCCGCCCAATGCTTCGATAAAGTACAACTCACTCGTATGCTCAACCTTGGTTCGTAGACGCCGTCCACTGTTTGCGCCGTCGATGAATACTGCAAGCCCAGTTCGTATCCGGTCATCCTCGACGAGGCGTGCTCGAAGTCCAGGGCACTTGGCCTCAAGGTTATCGAGCACTTCCCGCACGGTGCCACCCTCAACTTCAACCTTAGCTTCACCGCCACTGTGTTCCCGCATTGGTGTCGGGATATGTACGATCGCCACCGTCCTAGACGGTACCGCCGTTCTTCTCCGCCAGCGCTGCCTGAACGCGAGCCGGAGACATCGGAAGATCCCGCAGCCGCAAACTCGTTGCGCCGTGAATGGCATTCGCAACAGCTGCCGGTGGGGGTACGATTGGCACCTCTCCAACCCCGCGCACACCATAGGGATGTCCGGGATTTGGAACTTCCACGATGATCGTTTCGATATTGGGAACGTCTAGCGCCGTCGGCATGCGATAGTCCAGCAGACTGGCGTTACGAAGGCGACCCGCCTCGTCATAGACGTATTCTTCGTTTAGGGCCCAGCCAATACCCTGTACGACGCCGCCCTGCATCTGGCCCTCAACGTACGGCGGATAGATTGCTACGCCGGCGTCTTGCACTGCGGTGTAACGAAGAATTTCAACCTTTCCGGTTTCGGCGTCAACTTCCACATCCGCAATATGGGTCGTGAACGCACCCCCGACACGATCTGGCGTGACAGTGGCACGACCGACCGGAAACACTTCCTCATCCGTTAGAAACTTAGCCGCCTCGCGAACTGAAAGGCTTTTTCCGTTCCCGGTGAACACTCCATCATCATGTGTGACTGCATCGGCGGGTATTTCCCAGAGATCGGCGAGCGACGAAATCATTTGCTGTTTCATATCGTTTGCGGCGTCATGTGCAGCGATGCCCGTAGCGAAGGTCACACGGCTTCCACCGGTCACATCGGTCTGCCCAACCGAGTCGGTGTCGGCCACGATCGGATTGACTTCGTCAACCGAAATCCCGAGCGTCTCAGCAAATTGCATGGCAATCGATGTGCGTGTGCCACCAATATCAGTTGAACCCTCAAGGAGGGTCACGCTGCCATCTGTATTCAATCGTGCAATGGCACTGGATGTGAGGCCTACGTTAAACCAGAATCCGGAGGCAATGCCCCGTCCCCGAAGCTTGCCAGGGATCTGTTCTAGAGGTGTTTGCCAGTGATCAGAATCGCGTGCTGCTTCGACGCACTCTATATGACCGATGCGTGCGTATGGGGGTTCGTCGAGTTGCCAATCACCTTCTTTTGCACTGTTCTGCAGACGAAAAGCCACCGGATCCAACTGAAGCGCCTGGCAGATTTCATCGACAACCGTCTCCGAGGCAAACTCGGCATGAGTAGCTCCGGGCGCACGGTACGCATGGGTTTTTGGCTTGTTTACAACGACGTCGTAGCCCACGACCTTCGCATTCGGCATGTTGTACGGGGCAAACACGCATTTACAGCCGGCTCCGACGACTGAACCTGGGAAGGCTCCGGCATCGAACGCGAGTTCGGCATAGCCGGCGGTAATCATTCCGGCGTTTGTGACCCCCAGCTTTACCCGGACATAGCCGCCCGGCGTTGGTCCGGTTGCCATCAACACTTCATCCCGATCCATATTCATTTTGACCGGGTGCCCGCTTTTCCTAGAAAGCACAGCGGCGAGAGGTTCGAGGTAGGCGGTGGTCTTGCCACCAAATCCACCACCGATTTCCATCGGCGTCACATGGATTTTGGTGATCGGATGATCAAGAATATGGGCCAGCTCCATTCGGATCGAGAACGCACCCTGCGAACTGCACCAGACGTGCAAGTTTCCGTCCTTTAACCAGTGAGCGGTGGCATTGTGGGTTTCGATGTAGCCCTGGTGGACAACACCGAAGGTGAATTCACGGTCCACGACCAAATCAGCTTCAGAAAAGCCTTGTTCGATGTCGCCGGTCTCGTAGACCATTTTTTTTGCGACATTGCTGGGCGTGTCAGTAATGATTTCGTCGGAAAGCTCTGTGAGCAAGTCTTCAATTATGACTGGAGCACTCGGTTCCATAGCCGCTCGGGCCTCAAGTACTGGCGGCAGGACTTCATATTCAACGTCAATTAATTTGACGGCTTCACTGGCAATGTGCGGGCTTGTAGCCGCGACCGCAGCTACCGCATGGCCGTGATAGTGAACCTTTTCACGGGCGAGCATATTGGCGGTCTTATATTTGAGGATCGTGCCATCCCCTTCTCCGCCGGTAATTATCTTGTCGCCCGGTTCGGGGAGGTCTTGTGCTGTAATGACGGCTTGGACGCCGCTTAGCGCTTCGGCTTGGCTGGTGTCAATGTTCAGGATGCGTGCGTGCGCATGCGGGCTTCGCAAGACTTTTCCATGGAACTGGCCTGGAAGATTAATGTCGGACCCATAGCGGGCCTCTCCTGTAACTTTTTCCACACCATCGTGACGAATCGGTCGAGTTCCGATGACGTTGTACGTGTTCGCGTGGTGCTTGACGGTTTGACCGGTGCGCGTATCAACAGCCATGTTAGATCTCCGTACGCATCGTCTTGGCTGCATCGAGTACGGCCCTAACGATCTTGTCATAGCCTGTGCAACGACAGAGATTGCCAGCTAGCCACCAGCGAACCTCGTGTTCCGTTGGATCAGGGTTGGTCTCAAGTAATGCCTTGGCCGACACGATGAAGCCGGGTGTGCATACTCCGCACTGGAGAGCCGCATTTTCCAGGAATGATTGCTGCAGCGGATGTAAGCCGTCAGGCGTGGCTACACCCTCGATCGTCTCGATGGTTGAACCTGCTGCCTCGACACCTAGTACGCAACAGGCATTGACGAGACGCCCGTCCATGATCACATTACAGGCGCCGCAATTACCGTTGTTGCAACCTTCCTTAGCCCCGGTGAGACCGAGGCTGTCACGCAGCACTTCAAGAAGGCTTTCTCGTGGTTCCGTCAAGAAATCAACGGATTCGCCATTGATCGTTGTCTGAATGTGGACTTTGCCGGACAGAATCTCAGTGGCCATTGCTGGAGGCTCCTCCCTGGGCATGTGCCAGTGCTCCGCGTAGGGCACGTTGGGTAAGTACGTATGACAACTGTTTGCGATGCGCTACGGTGCCGCGCATATCATCAATTGGGGTGGCTGCGTCACGTGCGATCTCTGCAGCTGCAGCAAACGAATCTTCGCCGGCTGTCTGGCCGATTAGTGATTCACCTGCGGCTCTGACAAACAGCGGTGTTGGGGCAACTGCGCCGAGTGCGATGCGGGCATCGGTGATCGATTCACCATTAAGGCGCAGATATGCGCCAGCGCCGACGACCGCGATATCCATCTCGTTTCTTGGGATGAATCGGAGGTAATGCGTGCCTGAGTCTGAAGGAGGGGCTGGCAACGTTAGCGAAACCAGCATTTCGTCAGGGCCCAAAACATTTCGTCCCGGCGCGGTGCAAAAGTCCTCTACGGCTATAGATCGAAGTCCGTTTGGACCGGCAATGTTGCATGTGGCTGAATGCACGATCAGCGCCGGAATGCTGTCTCCGGCCGGTCCGGCGTTGCACAGGTTGCCGCCGACTGAAGCTCGACCCTGAATTCCGGTGCTGCCAATGATTCGAGCAGCATCAACGATGGCAGGATATGCCGCTGAGAATTGATCGTTGCCGTAGAGCTGGTAGCAGGGTGTTGCGGCGCCTACCACGGTGGTTCCATCGGCATTGATGGACAGTTCCATCATCTCCGGGATGCCTTTGGCATCAACGAAGACCTCCGTGTCTCGACCGTTCTCGCGGACCTGAACAATTAAGTCGGTACCGCCGGCTAGGATTCGTGCGTTCTCGCCATGTTCAGCGAGTAGCGCTATCGCGTCGTCGATGGTTGTGGGCGCGGCGTATTGAATTGCGCGCAATGCGGCCTCCCGTCAAAAGCCTTCAGCAATTTGAGTCAGGGTCCTATTGTCACGACTTCTGGCCGTTGTGACCAGTCGGCTTCGATACCTTGATCGAAATGGGGTTACGTGTAGAGTCCGGCGTTAGGTTGCCGGCCGAGTGGGCTCGGGCCTGTTCCAGGCGAGACTCGATCTACTGTGTGAGCACGTAGCCGATCGATGTCGAACTCGATCCCGAGACCGGGTCGCTCGCCCAAAACAAGGCATCCGTCCTCTAATGTGATGTCGATGTCGAAGAGTGCATCCGCTCCGGCATCGAGAACTTCCAGCATTGAGTGATTTGGCATGGCCGCTGCCACATGGGCAAAAAAGTTTCCCGGGCTGTTCATTCCAGCGATAGGCCGTTCCACGCCAAACGCCATGTCGGCCACAATCATCGCGCCGGTCAGTCCGGCCGTGCCAGTCCCAACCTGGACGACGTCAAGAGCACCGATTTGAAGCAGGGGCAGGAATTCCCCGGGATGGCTCAGGTTTTCTCCGCTTGCTACGGCCGCGTTCACGGCTTGCGACACTTGCTTGAGGCCAGCGGCGTCCCATCGCCTTGCAGGTTCCTCGATCCAGGTGAGGTCATAGGATCGTTCTATCGCGCGAACTTGGCGGATTGCTTGCTTTGGCGTCAAATGCTCATTTACATCGAGCATGAGGTTCACCGGTTTGCCGGATTTCGCCAGGGCATCACGCATGATGCCTAGACGGTGCATGTCCTCATCTGCATTTGCTCCGCCTTTGAGCTTTCCTGCTGCGACACCATGGGATGCCATCCGTTCATAGAACAAACGCAACTCATTGTCGCTAAGCGGCATATCTAGCCCGCTCGCGTATGCCCGAACGCGGGGTGTCGCGGCACCGAGTGTGCGCCATAAGGGTTCGTCGTTTGCCTTTGCTTTCAGATCCCAAAGGGCTGTGTCGAGAGCACCGAGCCCTCCCGCGACCGGGCCTGCGATTCCACCCTTAAATACAGCGTCGGCCATACGTTTCCACAGCCCACGGACTCCGCGTGGGTCGGTGTCAATAAGAATGCTAGCTAAGTGTTCGACATGGGGCCGAGCAGCAGGGGAGCCCAGGCCGAGACCAGTCAATCCGACATCAGTGTCGATGTAGACGATGAGCCCGGATGTACCGATACGGCCTTTGGGGGTATTGACGTCACCCAGGGCTCGGTGCAGCTCGTGTTCATAGAGAACGGTTCGAATGTTCGTGATTCGCATAAGCCGGATTCCGGAGGGTCTAGCGCTAACCTAGTGTAAGTGTGAATGGGGCTTTACCGAGCCGCGAACCCCAGATCGGTTGAATGAAGATATTCGGTGGTTGAAAATATGAATGCTTGGCGTCGACAGGTGTGAGGGGGCAGAGGCTGCTGGTGTTTATCTAAGCAAGACGCTTGTGGCCGTATCAAAATCCATCAACAGGTTGGTTCGCTAGATTAACGCGAGACAGAGTACAGCGAGCCCTGTAACTAGCAGCGCGCAGCCGTAGGCAATGCCTGCTACCACAATCGGTGGAACTGGGAGGTGGAGGTCGATTGCAAGGTGTCGAATGCGATGGACGGCATGTATGGTCACCATAGCGAGAATGAATCCGACAATCACCCGTATTAGCAGCGGGTCTAGAAGATCTTTGACTCCTGTATAACTTGCTGCGGTCGTGAACCATTGCCATTCAAGCGGGGCAAGAATTCCGAAGACGAGAATGATGATCGGCATCAAGAGGGCAGCTACTACGCTGCCGGCGGCAAAAAGAGACCAAAAGAACGCTTCCGGAGAGCGGCTGGTCACGTTGCACCTACCCAGGCTATCCAGGCACCGACCAAGAGCGAGACCATAGCTAGGCCCGCAAATTGCTGCAGGATGATGAATGATGCGGGGATTCGTCGTCCGGCAATACGGAGTGGCAGTGCGCTGGGAGCGAGGAGGAAGAATGTTGTCGAATGCCAAAGCGCAAAACCGAACGCTGCGATATGAAACGAGACCATCCAGGGGTTCCAAAGGAAGGCGAGATAGTCGCGATAGTGTGAGGCGGTCTGGCCTGCGTTGTAGAGCAGTAGGACGAGCAACACAACTTCTGTGAGTAAGAAAACGGCACTGAGTTCACGCAGAAATACGCGTGCGTACGATCCCTTCTGTGTCCACCACGTCCAGCCAAGCCGATGTTCAATGGTTTGTCTCATGATCGGTCGACCCATGGCGTCAGCAGACGTTTGTAGTAATCCAAGGCGCCATCAAATTTGGCTTGTTGGATGGCCCCAGCCGGATCCACATGTTTGGGGCATACGACTGTGCATTCGCCGACATACGTGCACTCCCAGATGCCTTCATTCTGAAACATTACGCTCTGACGTTCTTCCTTGCCTTGATCGCGTGAGTCCAAGTTGTAGCGTTGTGCGAGGGCGAGTGCTGCTGGGCCGATAAAGTCGTCGACTCTCCCGACTACTGGACAGGCGGCATAGCAGAGCATGCAGTTGATACACATGCTGAATTGCTTAAAACGATCAAGTTCGGCTGGAGTCTGCAGAAATTCGGAGCTAACGTCTGCCAAATCGTCGTTTTCGCGCACGATGTAGGGCTTTACGTGATCAAGTTTCTCGAGGAAGCTACTCATGTCAACAACAAGGTCGCGCTCGACCGGGAAGTTTGTGAGCGGCTCCACGCGCACCGGCCCAGGATAGAGCTCGCTGAGAAATGTAGCGCAGGTTAGGGTGGGTTCTCCGTTGACCTGCATGCCACAGGATCCGCAAACGCCCATGCGACAGGACCAGCGGTACGAGAGTGATCCGTCGATTTTGTCCTTTACATAATTGAGGGCGTCAAGCACGACCCAGTCTGGTTTATAGGGGACATCGTAGGTCTGGTATCCAGGTTGGTCCCAATCGGGACGGTAACGAAAGATTTCGAGGCGGATCGTTGTTTCATTCATCGTGGTGTGTCTATGGAAGGAGGGGAAGTTGATGTTCCGTACGTTCGTTTACCTGGTGGCCAACGAGTAATAACCACTTCCTTATGTTCGATTCGGGGCCCACGATCGGACCGCAATGCTAGCGAGTGTTTTAGGAAATTCGTGTCATCTCGTTCCGTGTGATCCGTGCGTTGATGAGAACCACGCGATTCGGTTCGGTGAAGAGCTGAATGGGCCACGGCCTCCGAGATGTCAATCATAAAATCTAGTTCGAGAGCGCTGATCAACTCGGTGTTGTAAACGGGGCTTGTGTCATCGAGCGATATGCCCGCCATCCGATTTCGTAGAGCGCGAAGTTGATGGCAGCAGGCTGTGAGCGACTCTTCATCACGGTAGATGCCGGCTCCAGACTCCATGGCAGCGGTTAGTTCGTCACGAACTGTTGCTGTTCTTTCACCACCCCGTGGGTGTTCTCGCAATTGCTTAATGCGATCGTGGGCCGATTCGACTTGCTGCGCGATTTCGCGGTTGTCCGACAAGGTAGTACTTTTTGCTATTTGAGCGGCCTGACGACCTGCCCGGGCCCCAAAAACAACCAGTTCGGTTAACGAGTTTGATCCTAGACGGTTTGCACCGTTGATGCTGACGCAGGCGCACTCGCCTGCTGCATAGAGTCCTGGCAAGGAGGTTGCCCCGTCGGTGTCTGTATCGATGCCACCCATCATGTAGTGGACAACCGGTCGTACTGGGATCAGTTCGCGTACGGGGTCGATTCCCGCATAGTTGCGCGCTAACTCCCGTACGAAGGGAATGCGGGCCTCGATGCGATCTTCGCCTAGATGGCGGACATCCAGATGTACGTAGTCACCGTAGGGGCCCTCGAAGGTGTGTCCGGCCGCTTGCTCATGCATGAATACTTGGGAGAGACGGTCTCGTGGTCCGAGCTCCATCGTCCGGTTTTGCGGGTGCCTCGGATCGTCGAGTGAGAGTGGAGCTCCGAGGTCGTAATCTTGGAGATATCGTCGGCCCTCATTGTTCAGTAGAATCCCACCTTCCCCACGGGAGGCCTCGGTAATGAGAATGCCGGTGCCGGGAAGTCCAGTCGGATGGTATTGAACAAACTCCATGTCTTTTAGTGCTACACCCGCTCGATAGGCAAGCGCCATCCCGTCGCCAGTCTTGATGGCCCCGTTCGTTGTGAATGGAAATATTCGTCCGCCACCACCTGTGCACATGATCACAGCGTTGGCACGGATCGCTCGGATCTCGCCAGTGCGGAGCTCGAGTGCCACGCATCCCTGGCATCGTCCATCGGCCGTCAATAGCGCAAGAACGAACCACTCGTCATGCCGGGTGATTTGCCCGAATCGCAATGACGTCTGAAAGAGCGTGTGGAGGACATGAAATCCGGTCTTATCCGCGGCATACCAGGTGCGTTCAATCTGCATGCCGCCGAACGGGCGTACGGCAACTTGGCCAGAAGCTTCGCGGTTCCAGGGGCAACCCCAGTGCTCGAGTTGGATCAACTCGCGCGGTGCTTCGTCGACGAACAGTTCAACCGCATCCTGATCAGCAAGCCAGTCCGATCCGCTAATCGTGTCGTATATGTGGAAGTCGCGGGCATCATTTGGCTTAGCGACAGCAGCCATACCGCCCTCAGCCGCTACGGTGTGACTCCGCATGGGATAGACCTTCGAGACCAACCCAATAGAGAGGTCGGGGTTGGTCTCGGCTACGGCAATGGCCGCTCGGAGTCCGGCGCCTCCGCCTCCGATGATAATGACGTCGTGTCGGACTTCTTCCACAGAGCTGATTTTAGGTATGACCGAAGAGCTCGGCAATTGAGAGGTTAATACGAAAGCAATTGCGGGGCTGAATCCCGTTGCTATCGTTGCCGATGAGCATAAGTATGGGGCGTCTTTCGCTAATTGAGTGACAGGCCATTTCCCTGCTGTTTTCGTTGTGTTCTACGAAGACGACGTAGGAGTGTCGGGTGGTGAAATAGTAACTCCGTGAGTTGCGTCTTTGCCGTGGTCTGTGTCGCGTTAGGGTCATTATCGGATACGGCTTGGCTTGCACGGATTTCTTCGAGAAGGATGTATGCCGCGTCAATGGGGTCTGGGTCTGGTGGATGGCGCCAAGTTCGCCGCCAAACGACAAGGCCTAGTGCAAATATCAGCGTTGGAACTGAGATAGCTATGGCCCAGCGATCCGTGGTGGTTCCTCGTAACGTACGTATGATCGAGGCTTCGGAGGTGTCGACAACACGGATTTCAAAACTTGTGCCTGTTGTGATCTTGTTTGCCTCCCAGCGTGTTACGTCCGTACTGCCAAAACTATCTGCACCAAGAGGTTTGAGGCCCGAGATGTCGGGATTCAAAGAGTTGGTTTCGAGCAACAAGATGGCGGTTTCTGTATCAAGGGTTGGCGACCATCGGAGATCTGCTCGGCCGTTATCTAAGGCGAGTTGATATCCGAAGACGAGCATGGAGACACCTGGTGGGAACCCACGAAATACCGCAAAGCCAGGTCCGCCGACTACGATCTCATCCGTGGCGATATTTGAAATTGGTTGTAGCCCGAATGCATCGTTAGGCAACCCAAAGCGTAGGGGTGGTGGTGTATCTGGTCGTGGTGTTGGAACAAATGCGCGGTCGCCAGGCACCACAAGTTCAGCGATCTCAACGATCGATATTACGTCTGGAGACCGTGACTTCACGAACCGCGTCAGGGTTTGGAAGTAGATTCCAGGGTTAGTGGGTGTAACGGCATAGATTTCAAAATTCGAGATGGTCGGTTTGCCGTTTTGCACCCGCAGGGGCTCACTGCTATACAGTACACCCTGAGCTTCTACTTGGACGACGTACGCGAACTCATTGCCAGCGTTGAGCCTCGAGAATCGAAAAGACCCGTCCGAACTCACAGGCATTGTTCGAGTGGGGAGGCGTTCTGTTTGTTGGTAGCCGTCTAGGGTGATGGTCAGACCTGCGGGCAGAGCAGTTCCGGAAGTTGCTGATGTGACACGGCCCGAGATTTCACCCACACTCTCGGCTCGCACAAGCTGAACTGAAAGCACGAGCAACACGAGGGCAATGGCAGGTGGACGGGCGAATCTCATCGCCATGTTGTTCCGCTGTCAGAACTACGATAGACCGTTCCGTCTTCTGCAATGGCAAAAATTGTTCGGGGTCGAAGCACGCTGTTACCGAGTGCACGAACGTTGGCGTTGAGGGAGAGTAATTGCCAGGACTGCAGACCATCGGTGGATTTGAATAATCCGGCTTCGGTGGCTACAAAGACGGCACCTTCGAAGCGTTCACCAGATGAGGCTGTATAGACATCCTCGGTTGCTGCTGCGTAGACGACTGAGTAAGCGACGACGGTCGGCAACGCCCCATTCACAAATCCGTTCGCGCTCCGCCACACATCATCACCAAAATTAGCCAATAATCCTTCTGTACTGGTCGCTGCAAGCACGAAGGGGGTGTCGAAGTCGATAACAGCGATGGCGGTAGTTCCGGGTGGGGCTTGTGCTTCTGAGGTGGACCAGGTTTTCCCTTGGTCACTGCTGGATTGGATGACTCCATCGTTGAGGACGCCAGTGATTTGTCCGCTCCGTTGACCATATGAAACATGTCTGAATGGTGGAATAGTTGACGTCGGTGCCCACGTGCTGCCTTTATCCATGCTTGTCCACGGTCCGTCTTGGGTCAGGATGACAATCACACCTGAATTTGAGGTTGCCCCGAGCGTAGGTCCGGGCGTGATTGTTGAGGTCCACGTTTGACCGCTATCGTGACTCGCACTTACCCCCAGCGGGTGAGTGACGATGAGTGTGTCGGGGTCATTATCGTCGATTGTCATCCCCGTAATTGCACTTGCTTCTACCATTCCAATTACTGCCTGCTCGGTAGCTGAGTGACGGGCACTGACAGTGATGACAATCACCAGTGCCGCAAGGAGGACCGTGAACACCACGCTTGGAACGGCCCACGCTATTGCCTTGTCTTTCGTCGAGGCAGTAGGTGCGTCGTACGCGGCAGCAGGTTGTGTTTCGGTGATAAGTGCCTCGATTTGATCGTTCATGGCCAAGCGCTGCTGGTCACGACTGCGGAGTATCTCTGCTGCCTCACGGCGGACGTCTTGGTTGACCTGGTTGAAATCGGCAAAGCTCAGAGATCCTCGGTCATGGTCAGCTTGAAGGTCTTTGAGCATTTGGAGGGAACGTTCTAGATCAGTATCAATGGTCACGTCCGACTTTTCATTTGACCAAGGAATCCGTTGCAGGAGGGGGATAACAGTCCATGCAAGTCCGGTCAATCCAATCGACAGGACAAGGACGATGAGCAAGATTCCCGTCACGATGAGTGGTCCGGATGGCGAAGGTTATCCACAAGGTCTTCGTAAGAAGCTAAATCACGTTCGGTTGATGTTGGTTGCGCACGGTCCGGTCGAAGAAGTATCCAGGTAACGAGACAAACTCCTAGGAGGATGACAACAAGAGGGACGATCCAGACTGCTAACGCGAGCCCCTCACGCGGTGGATTGCGAAGAACGCTTCTGCCATAACGGTCAGCGAAGAATTGCATGATTTGGGAATCCGAGTCCCCAGTCTTTAATTTCACCAGAATTGCTTCTCGCATTTGTACGGCAAGCTGCGCATTTGACTCACGAACCGATTGTCCAGCGCAAACGGGGCAGTCGAGGTTTTCTGCGATGGCCCACATTCGTTTCTTAATGGTCAAATCCGGATCCACATCCGCGTGGACGATGGTTGTAAGGGTACTAAGGAGCAGGCTGACTGCTACGGCTACCGAGAGTCGGTTCAAGATATTGGTTTGCCGAGCTGAGGTAGGTGCATCGCCGAGTGTTCTCGCTGGGATCGTGGCCAAGCGATGATCACGACCCCGAAGAAATATAGTAGGCCTCCGATCCATAGAAGAACGACGAGCGGCTTAACCAAGATTCGTAACACAACAGACGAGGTGTCCGCGTCCCAGGAGCTGAGCAGGACATAAATGTCATCCAACCTGGGTAGCGATGTGATGATGGCAACATCTGCAGTGGGTTGTGTTTCCCATCCGGCATGTATACGGCGTTCAGGTGTAAGGGAGCCGAGCACGATGCCGTCACGAAGCAGTTTCAGATCGGCTGTGACTTTGATTAGTCCGGGCTGGGCGTTGCTCCGCAACCCCTCGTACACAACAGTGTAATCATTGATGTTGGCACTCTCGCCGCGAGCTAGACTCGCCACCGTTTCTTGTCCGAATCCGGACGATCCGATAACGCCAATCGCGAAGACCGCGACACCCAGATGGACGACATAGCTGCCCAAACGCCGCCTGTTGCTCGCAAACAAGGTGACTCCGGGCGAAGCACTTCGACGGGCTCGAAAAGATGCCTTTAAAACGCGGGCGAATTCAAGCGTGACTCCGGAAAACACGGAAACAGCGAGGCTTGCAGCTACGATTGGAAGACCGTCGCGCATGCCAAGGATGATGAGGAGTGCCGAAACACCAAGTGCGGTCAGGATTGGCCAGCGCGTCGACTTCCAGGCCGCACGCAGAGAGGTCCTTCGCCAAGCTAGTAGGGGCCAAATGGCAAGTAAGCCTAAGAGGATTACGAATAGCGGCGTATTGACCTGTGTATAGAAGGGCGGACCCACGGTGATTCGCGAACCTTCGATAATTTCCGTCACCATGGGGAAGATGGTGCCCCAGAAGGTGGCGATAGCGATTGATAGGAGGAGAAGGTTGTTGAGTAGAAACCCTGCTTCCTTTGAAGCGATGGCAGTGATAGGGATAGGTGATCGAAGCTGGGGCAGGCGGTACACAAAAAGGGTTGTGGATACCGCAAGCAAGATCCCAAGAAAGATGAAAAAGATAGGGCCTACATCGGACAGAGCGAATGAGTGGACGGATGTCAGCACTCCACTGCGCACGACAAAAGTGCCAAAGATTGCGAGCGCATACGAGATGAGCACGAGGCCAACGGTCCAAGCTCGTAGTTGGCCTCGTCGCTCTTGTGCGAGAGCGGAGTGAAGATAAGCGGTCGCGATGAGCCAGGGCAATAGCGCAACATTCTCGACAGGGTCCCATCCCCAATACCCACCCCATCCGAGTACTCGGTAAGCCCACCAGGCGCCTAGGAGCAAGCCGGCACTCTGAATAGCCCAAGCTAATAGCATCCAATTCCGGAGCTCGCGAAGCCAGGGTTGGGTCACACGACCGGATACGAGCAAGGCCGTGGCTAAGGCGAAGGGCACGCCAAAACTCATATAGCCGGTCAGTAGCATCGGGGGATGAATTTGCATGCCGCTGTCCCAAAGTAATGGGTTCAATCCGCGTCCTTCGGCTGGAGCTATCAATAAGCGTTGGAAGGGTGGCGAGGCGAAGACCACAACAGCGAGAAAGAAGATTTGCAGGAGGCTCAATATTGTGGTGCCGGAGAGGCTCAGTACTTTGTCGGTACGGAGCATCCGGTGAATCGCGACAGCAGAAAAGAGACTCATCGCCCATGTCCAAAAAAGTAGCGATCCCTCTTGTCCACCCCATAAAGCCGCGATCGTTAGACCGATAGGCATTCCCGAACTCGAGTGGTCAGCAACAAAAGCGATTGAGAAATCATGCGTTAAGAATCCAGTCACCAGCCCGATGACGGCGACCGTAAGTAAGGCTGCTTGTGCGAAGGCGGCGTTACGTGCACTTATGGCTAGTTCTGGTATCCGTTGCGTGGATGCTGCAAACGCTAGGGCCAGTTGTAGCGCTGCCATTCCGAACGCGACGCCAAGCGCGATCCGTCCAGCATCTACGAGATCAGGCATTGGTGACTAAAGGTAATTCATAAAAGACGAAAGAGCCGAAGTGTGAAACGACTAAAGGTCCCGCGACCTGTATTCAGTATCGGGTGATCCACTAGTGTCTCGAAGATTGCGGAATTCGTCGTGCAGGCGACGCACTTGGCTCCGTAGGTACATAAGGTATCCAAAGATACCGAGCCATACGATGGTGAACCCCAAGAATAGAAAGAGCATATCGTTCGTCATGGTGAAACCTCTGATTGATCTCGAAGCTGTTCGTGAATGTGTGTTAGCTCCTCGGACACGCTTTGGATTCGGATTCGTTGTTGGAGTAGGGTGATGTACAGCATGGTGAACGCGCCAACCGAAACCAGCAGCGTAATGAGCATTTCCTGAGGCATTCCACCACCAGGTCTTGTTATGGATGGTGTTGGGTGGAGTCCACGCCACCACTCGACCGAGAACCAGACGAGTGGAATGCTCACTACGCCGAGTACACCAAGCACCGCGGCTGATCGATAGCGGATCTCTGGCTCGTCAATATAAGCCCGAAGGGAAAGGTATCCCGCGTAGATAAACCACATAACGAGTGTGGTGGTGAGTCTCGGGTCCCACTGCCACCAAACACCCCAGACACTGCGGCCCCAAATAGAACCTGTTGCTAAGGTCAGGGTTGTGAACATTACTCCAACTTCGGCTGAAGCTGCTGCGAGGTGATCCCAGCGTGATGAGCCGCGGATTAGGTACAACGCACTTGCTATGGCTACAACGCCAAACGCTAGGAATGCAAGCCACGCACTCGGGACGTGAACGAACAGCAGACGATAGACCTCACCTTGAACTCGTTCCGACGGTGCGAAGACCAAGCCCATAAACATGGCGACACTCATGCTGATTAGCAAGATTGAATAAGGAGTTGCGCTTCTAGCTCCGCGGATGCTTAGCGCACTGAATGCGTTAGGACGGCCTATGGTGGAAATGCTTGTGCTTCTTTCCTGCTATGTTCGGGCAGCGTGTGGATAGAGCAAAACGCCAAGGGTAAAGAATACGGCTATCGAGACGCCGAGCAAGCCCATCCATTGCGATTGCTGAGCTGCGGGTGTGATATTTAGGATGCTGAGTGTTGCACCTACGCTTGCCAGCATGATCGGGATTGCTAGTGGGATTGCCAGCAGCGGCAGCAGTAATTCTCGGGCGCGTGCATTGACGATAAGAGAGCTTTGAAGGGTAACCACGGCGCTGATAGCGGATGCTGCCAATGCTACTAGACCGAGTGTCGTGCCTTGAAGCAGGGGTACTCGCATTAAGGCGCTAAGAAAACTTATTTGGACGATGCCAATGAATAACGTTTCGATCACCATGAGTGTGAATTTTGCGACATAGATTGCGCTTGGATCGATGGGAGCTAGTCGAAGGCGATCGAGTGTGCCGCGCTCGTGTTCGATAGCGAAAAGCCGTGTGCCGCTCAGCGTGGCTGCTAAGAGCACGCTGGTCCACAAAACACCAGTTGCAACGATTCCGGCGTCACTATTGGAAATCGCTATGAGCGCCATGTCGAACAGTAATGCGATGAGCAATGTAAAGATAAGCAAGGTGGGGATTTGTTCTCGAGTGCGCCATTCCAGGCGAGCGTCCTTTGCGATGAGGGTTGTTACTGATCGTCTGAATGACGTTCTGAATGGATTTGTTGTGGGTGCTGAAGAAGATTTGGTCTGTAGCTTTTTCGAGGCCACAAGTTTCTTCTCACGAATTGGGATGATTCGGCTGCCGAGTTCGGCGGCTATCTGATCGTCATGTGTGCTTAGGAGTACAGCTGCATTTGGGGCGAGTGTTTCGAGCATTGCTGGAAGAGCAGTAGGGCCGTCGGTGTCCAGGCCGGTGCTTGGTTCGTCAAGCAACAAAACCAAAGGGTTATGAAGCATTGCCGCACCGAGAGCTAATCGTTGTTGCATGCCGCGGGAAAATTCCCGAACCAGACGGTCTGCTTGAGCGGAAAGGCCTATAGCATCGAGCGTGACCGCGATCCGTTCACGGTGGTCTGGGATTTCGAATAGCCGTGCGAGGAATAGGAGGTTCTCATGCGCGGTGAGGTGTGGATAGAGATGCGGACTGTGTCCCACATAGCCGATCCGGCTTTTTATTCCAACGTTCGCAGGTGTTTTCAGGATCCCGTCTATCCAAATGTCTCCACGGGTCGGCTGAATTAAACCAGCTAGTGCTCGTAGCAATGTGGTTTTGCCGGAACCATTAGGTCCAACAATCGCGACGCGCTCGCCTGCTGAGATTTCCAGGGTCACATCGCGAAGGATGGTCTGGCTCCCACGTCTGAGTGTTAGGTGGTCAATATTGAGTGCGTGCATGGCTGTTTGTGTGGGCGATCTTGAGGTGGTCCTGGTGAGGGTTTGGTGCGGTTCAAGCTTCACTCAACGAGAGGGGATCTCGCGTGGTTCAAACTCAGGTCCGTGTTTAACGATTAACGACCGTGCTTGGAAGATTCCGCTTGGTTTTAACTGTCCCTCCACAAGGACTTCTTGATAGCGGTTATCGGTGGAATATCCGAACAGGTCTGGCGGGGTTCCTTTGAATTCCACCGATAATTGACCAGAATCATCCTTGATAGAAAAGGTTATCGGGGAGTCTCCACCCGGGAAAGTAATCGATTTGTCGACGACAATGCCATTGACACGGATCAGGCGGTTGTATGCTTCGTCCCCCATCGTCTTGACCTCTGCTACGGTGTGGTAATAGACGGTGGCGCCCTGAGTGCTCGTCCAGATCAGAAACCCAACTGAAGTCAAAATAGCGGCTCCAAGAAGCACAAATTTACCTGACAAGATTGCCTTCCAGAACGGTGTGGTTCCGGGTGTTCGCGTTATGTCGGATTCGCTCATGGCAGATTCTTCTGGGTTTTCAGTTGCACGTGGTTAGCGCAGGTTCTTGAAGGCTATTTCTGCCATCTCGTTCATTACCAGTGATAACCCGTATGCGACGAGTCCGAGTGCCACGATCCATCCAACGCGGCTTCGCCAGATATGGAACTGGTTGTTTTTCTGGTCGATGTTCGTCCGACGCGGAATCGCAAGCGAGAACATGGCGAGGGTGACAAGAGCCTTGATTCCGAGGACGAGCGCATAGGATGTATCGATCGATTGATCGGCGAGTCGGGCAAGAGCCAAGATGACTCCGGTAACGGCGAAGACGAAAAAACCGGTTTTGAAGAGCCGACTGAATGTATGGCCGAGGAGTCTTGATGTGTTGTCGACCATGGATGTCCCCACTGGTGCCGTGCGTAATGCGAGGTACGAGATTCCTCCTCCAACCCACAGCGCTGCCGCCACCACGTGTACAAAACGCAGTGCCACGAGCAGTGCGATAGGGCTGTCGGCCAGTCGGGGCCTCCGATTGGGTAGTCTGAATATCCTGTCGGCTGGTCAGGGTTGCAGTGAACGGATGTAGTTGACGAGTGACCAGCGTTCTTCTGCCGTCAGCAGCGGTGTGAATGACGGCATATCGCCTACGCCCTTCGATATAGTCCAGAACAAAGCGCCGTCGGTCTTATCTGCAACCTCTTGGAGGCGTAGCGACGGTGGTGGCTTGGTCTGATATTGCTTGAATTTGTTCGCGACGTAACTTTCGCCATCAGCGTCCTGTCCATGACACATCGAGCAATTTGTTATGAAAAGTGCGCGGCCAGCCTCTATTGATGCCGACCCAAAGGGTATCGGGCTATCCGAGTTGAGGATCGCAACGAAGTCGGTGAGCGGCGCTTCGGCTCCGGTCACCGGCACCGAGCCTTCGGGACTTGTGTGATGAGGCGGTTCTTGTGTTCGATGAGACGCTTGATAATGCATTTCCGGGAAAATATCCATCGGATAGGACCCGGTTTCGCAGCCGATCATGGTGAACATAACCACCAGTCCAACGGCGAGTGAGGATAGACGAAGACGCCTTATGAAACTCTTGGTCACGTGACCCCCGGTGCATTCAGCAGACTACCTTCGCTCGAAAGAACGTCGATCGGTGTAGCTTCTTCTAGAGCTATCTGGGCGTCGGGTATGCGGTGCTCTCGTGCTAACACTGAGACGCCCACATATCCTTCTGAAATTCGGTCGTCATACAATCCGACTCCATCGGGAAGGCGGGATTCAAAAAGGACGCCGATTACGGTGAAGAGGACTGCACCGAGAAGCGTTCCTTCGTAAATGATCTGAATTACTGCCGGGATTGCAACAACGGGTTTTCCGCCTGTGATGATGGGGAGGGAGACTTGGGCTCCTATCGTCCACGCGAGTCCCACGGCTAACCCACAAGCTGCACCTGCAAATGGAAACGCAAAGAGCCGATGTTTTGTATGGCGTTCGCCAAAGGCCCCTTCTGGGTAAGGTGTGCTGCTGAGAACCTCTACATCGTTATCGTTGAACCCGGCGTCCCGTAGGCGCCCAAGCGCATCTGCAGCCTGTTCTGGCTCCTCATAAAGAGCCAGTAGTTCGCGCTTTGTATGGGACTCGTTTGCCATAGAACTCACTCCCGCATTGCGGCCGGTACATTTGCCCGACCGACTTTGATGCGGTCGGCCAGAATTTGGCCTTCCTTAATATCTGCTGCCGGCATGATTGGTAACAATTTTGCGAACGTTAGAAAACCTAGAACAACCAGAGCGAACGAGGCCACCACGAGTACAATTTCCGAGAGTGACGGGGCGTACTCACCGTAGGTAAAAGTAAGCCCGCTCTTTCGCTCGAGGGCGGGCACGATAACCATGTAGCGCTCTATCCACATTCCAATATTGACCAGAATTGTTGTGACGAACATCAGGAAGAAATTGCGACGCACGTTGCGGAACATCCACAGTGGTACCGGAATGAGGTACGAGCAAAAGATGAAGATGATAGCCAATACGATCCAAGGGGGTTCAATAAGCCGGCGTTGCCAGGTGTCGACTTCGGCTGGCTCCGTGCCATAGAGACCGAAAAACAGGTCGAGCATGAAGAAAAACAGCCATACGGTCGCGACGACAATTAGCAGTCGTGCGAGCGAGTCAATGTGATCGCGGGTGATGAATCGTTTCAGGCCGAAGGCGTACCGCATCACAATCATTACGGTGACGACGGCTGACACGCCGGAATGCACAGCTCCGATTACGAAGTATGGAGCGAAGATCGTGTTGTGCCAGCCTGGAACGCTGGTTACGGCAAAGTCCCAAGACACGATCGAATGCACCGAGACGAAGATAGGCAGGATGATTGCAGAGAGCAATATTCCTGCAATCGCTTGAATGCGCCACTGCCGGGTTGTTCCACGGAAGCCCATGGCGAGGACTCCGTAGATCGCTCGGCTTATTGGGTTCGGTGCGCGATCGCGTGCGAGAGCTAAGTCAGGGATGAGGGCGACGTATACAAAGAGAATAGTTGATGTTAGGTAGGTGAATATTGCGGACGGATCCCACACAAGTGGTGATCGTGGATTGGGCCATGCGCCTCGGTTCCAGTCGTACGGGAAAGTCCAATACATTGTCCTCCAGGGTCGTCCGGAGTGAATTAGTGGGAATTGCACTGCCGTGAGCAAGGAGAAGATTGTGAGCACTTCAGCCGCTCTCGTGACGGGCCGACGCCATTCTGCCTGTGTTAAGCGGAGAATCGCTGAGACCATGATTCCGGCGTGGCTTACGCCGATCCAAAACACAAAATTAACGATCAGGAATCCCCAGTACACCGGATGGGCATATCCAAGGAACTGAAGGCCCAACCAGAGCATTACCAGCACGACGGCGACTCCGGCTACGATCAACCCATTCAAGGCGCCTCCGACGAGGAAGAACCACTTGGGCCACGAAAAGACGAAGTCCAAGAGTTCCCGGTTTGTCGTCTTGTTATCAGAGATAACCGGTTCTTGCATCAGTCAGGTTTCCCCATTACGAGTACGCGTGCTTTCATATACGTGCGTTCTTTGCGAAGCATCGACCCCTGCCTCAACTCCCATCCGTTGAGAATTGGAATCCGGGTGAGGGCTAAGACGTAGAGACCGTACATGAGACCGATTGTGCCGACCAAGAAAAGGACATCAAGGACGTTTGGCCAGAGTGGGGTCGGCAACTGGATTACCGCATGACCAAATGGGTTCTCATTGGCCATAGGTGCGACGAAGAACCTGATTCGGTCGAACACAAGACCGACAATAATGAGTACCGAGACCCACGCGATACGGGTGAGCGACTGGCGGATAGGGTTGAAAATGAGCAGGAAAAATGGGATGACGAGCATCAGGAGAATAGCGAAGATGAACGGGAGCTTGTAGGTGATCGCGACGTTTGTTTGGAGTGCTGTTACCTCACCAGGGAGCCGGGCATACCAGACGAGCAGGAAATCAGACCAGAAGAAGTAGAACCAACACAAGACGGTCGCGAGAAGTATTTTGCCAAGAGCAGATGCTTGCTCGTTACCGATAAATCGACCGGCATCTGGCGAAAATCGCCGTATCAGGGCGAGCGTGATTAACGTGGTCGCAATGCCAGCTTGGATGCCGGTCACTGCGCTATAGAGCGGGAAGATGCCCGATCGCCATCCGGGAAGCAGGCTCTGACCGAGGTCTGTGGATAGCAGCATGTGTACGAAGGCGTACCCCATAAAATAAAAGGCTCCGAGGGTGAGGTTGGCCAGGCGGAGAACTTTCCATTGCCGCTTGCTCCCCATCCAATTCAAATAGAGCAGTCGTCGGAGTGGACTCATTGCCCGGACGCGACTGGGAGGTCCGGCCATATCGGGGACAGCTGAGAACCACAGCATCGCAATCCCTGCCAGCAGCAAGATGCCCAGGGCAAGCGCATCGGTCAGAAAAGGTGCACCTGCACTGAAGCCAAACCAAAGATTGGCTCTGCCGTCCAAGGTAGGGACCGTCGCCATGATTGGGATGAGAAGTACAAAACTTAGGAGCGATGGCACGGTATATAGCATCGTGATTCGACGCAGCGGCAGAGCCCAGTACCCTTTTGCAAGACGGGAAGCGTACGCGATGAGCGGTGCTGCCGTCGCTGTTGAAATCACAAACATTAACGCCACTGTTGGGTAGGCCCACGCAGCGCGATCGCCCCACGACGTGATTAGCTTAATGACGTATGTGATGACGCCGATTGAAGCGAGAACACTGAGAATCACAAGTGCTGCATTGCGACTCGATATTTGCAGCGCCTGAGGACGGTACGGTGGACGTAGCGATACTTTGAGACCGTCAGGCTGAGGGTGGATCATGAATGATGCTCGCTCGTGGCATGGCTCTCAGTGTGTTGGTTGGTGGCGTGCGGATCCACCTTTTTGAGGTAGACGACGCCCGGGTCTGTCCCAAAATTTTCGAGCAGCGTGTAGCGACGATCAGACTCGGCAAGGGTTGCAGCTTTGGTTGAAGGATCGTTTAGATCACCAAAAACCAGCGCGGTAGTGGGGCATGACTGGACGCAGGCTGGTTGTACATCGCCGTCAGCGACTTGGTTTCCTTTAGTCTTAGCGTCCATCTGCGTGCGATTGATCCGCTGTACGCAAAATGTGCATTTTTCGATGATTCCTTTGGTTCGAACGGTCACATCCGGATTGAGCTGATTGTTCATCGGCTCAGGCCACTCGGGATTCCAGAAATTAAAATACCGAACTGAATAGGGACAACCATTCGCGCAGAATCGTGTACCGATACAACGGTTGTATACCTGAACGTTGAGTCCTTCGGAGTTGTGGTAGGTGGCCCAAACAGGGCACACAGTTTCACAGGGTGCGTTTCCACAATGCTGGCAAAGCACCGGAATAAAGCGTGCTTTCGCATTGGGGAACTCACCTTCCCAATAGCGTTCGATCCTGATCCAGGTCTTAGCGCGCCGCTCGAGAACGCGATTTTCTTCATTAAGCGGGATGTTGTTTTCGGCTTGACAGGCAACCACACACGCTTGGCATCCGGTGCATCGGTCTAAGTCAATAACCATGCCCCAGCGCGTGCCATCCTGAGGTGCAATCTCAGCGTCGGTGGGGATGGTGTTGCCAAGCGTGGTTACGGCTGTTGCTCGGGCAGAGGTTTCGTGGGCGCTACTCATCGGTTATTTGTACCACCGGTTCTTCGGTGTCATTCCGTGAATTTGGAATAACTTCAATGGTTGGAAGCTGCTTGAAATCTCCGGTCGGCGTCACTCGTGCGCGCGTCGCGGCCCAGGCAAGGCCACCTGTTCCAGCCACGGTGATCGGGGCGAGAGACGTGAGAACGTTCGATCCGCGATTTTCGCGCCAGCGTCCACCATGTGTGTGTCCTTGGCCAATCGGCACCCCAATGATCCCAGGTGCGGCAGCGGGTGATTCATAAACGATCGATTCGAAGCTCTCATGTGGCGTTTGGATGTTTACAACGTCACCGTGGCCAACTCCGAGGGCGGCAGCCGTTGAGGGGTTCATTTCAACCCAGGTTACCCAGGTTGCCGAGGTGAGCGGATCTGGTGTGGCCTGCAACCAAGGGTTTGCTGTCTCGTCTCCACCTCCAAGGGCCACACTTTCAAAAGGGATGAGGTGCATGGGGAATTCTAGATCGTTACCAGCGAAAGAAGGCTCTGCTAAGAGGTTAATGTGCCAGTCCAGACTGCCGGCGAATGGCTCGGTATAGGCTTCTTTCCAGCTACCACCTTTTCGAAGTAGATCTATCCATCGCGTCTCGAAATTGGTGGGTCCATGGGTTTCCTGTGCAACAGCTTGTACAGCGTCCCGCATGGTTTCCCACGGCGGCGCGGAATTCGGTCGCACTTCATGCCAGGCTGTTAAGAGGATGTCGCCAAAACTCCGACCGGCTAGCAATGGGTTCACGACGGGCTGTTGGTATCCAATCACGCGGTAGCCTGGCGACGGGTCGGGTTCGAAATCGCCCCACTCCTCGAAGGCATGTGTAGATGGAAGCACAAGGTCAGCTTGGCCGATTGTGTCATTTAGCAATGTGCCAATTCCAATGACGAACGGGATGGAGCCCAGTGCATCTGCAAATCGAGTCGCGCTGGGCATCCCGTACACGGGGTCGGCGTCGAATACGATGGCGACATCGGGGCGTTGGCCTTCGAGCCAGGCGTTTGATCGACTCGCTAAATCTCCGAAGGTTGATGGACCAACCGCCGGGCTAAATCCGGGCGTTGAATCGGGGTTCGGTAGCAAGCCACCTGCCGTTCCAACACTACCCACCATCCAGTTCAACAACATGACCGCGAGTCCATTGTCGAGTCCATTAGCACTAGCGAGCGCTGGTCCACCGGCAATCGCTAATCCAGGCTGATGGCCGGCGAATTCACGTGCGATCTCTTGGATGCGGGCCACTGGCACGCCAACTCGGTCAGAGATGAGGCCCGGTGCATAGGCGTTCAAGGCGGCGAGCCCTCCGACGCTGTTTACGATGTCGAACCATTGATCGTTCGAGGCCAGTCCTTCCGCCGCAATCACCTGCGCGATTGAGAGTGCGAGGGAACCCTCTTGACCCGGATGTACGTAGATCCATGAGTCGGCGCTAGCTCCGGTGGTGGACATTCGTGGCTCTACTTGGATAAGACGCCCTCGTGCACCAGAACCTTGGCGAAATTCCCCATAACCGATGCTGTACTGGGTGGGTGAGACCCATGTCCCGAGGAAGTCTGCGCCAAAGGAAAGAATCGATTGGGCGTTGGCAATATCAAGGTGTGGCAGTCGATCGGTCCCGAGTGCTTGGCGTGTGACCTGGCGCCATACGGCGCTTTCCATAGTTTCATACACCAAGTGTTCGCCGTTGAAGGCTGCAGCGAAATCCTGGGCGATGCGTGCTCGTGTTCCGCTAATGGGCCCGGTGATTACAACCACGTTCGATGCATCTGAAAGTTTCGCTGAGATCAGGTCTAGTGCGTCGATCCAGTCAATGTCGTCAAACGAAGAAGCACCAAGACGAATTCGCCGTTGCTTTGGCGTCTGCAAGCGGTCGGGGTGATATAGCGATTGAACGCCTGCCTGACTGCGGACATTGAGTCTGCCTTGATTTACCGGGAAGTTGGGGTTTCCTTCAACCTTTTTTGCGCGTCCATCGATTGTTCGAACGACAACGCTGTTCCCACACGATGTGTGAGCACAGGCTGTGGCAAACCAGAGTTCTTGCCCTGGTAGAGATTGTTCGGGTTGGAGTACAAAACTTTGAACCTGCGACTCACGCTCTGGAGCGGCACACCCGACAACCGTCGCTCCTCCCACGAGCGCGGCTGAACCGAGTACAAAACGACGTCGCCCGATAGCACTCATTAGGCTCGACCTATTACTTGTGACATGTCGCACAATCGATTGACGCGGAGTTCGCCCGGTGGCATCCCTGGCAATCCCCCATCGCTAGAGAACGAACCTGCTTCACCTTGGTCATTGAAGCCACGTCGCCATGGCATGTCGTGCATTCCAAGCCTGCTTGAATGTGCGGTGCGTGTATGAATCGTACGTGGTCTGGTACCCGGTGAACACGTGTCCAGTCGACAGGTGTGTTGGTTTCCCAGTGCGCTTGGAGTAGCTCAATCTGGGGGCGGTCGGTTGCTACGACCGAGTGGCAAAACATGCATTGTTGAACGGACGGTACCGTGGCGGCGGCTTGGGTCGATACCCCTCGATGGCAGAACTCGCAAGGGATTTTAGCTTCGCCTGCATGCACTGTGTGATCGAATGCGATCGGTTGGTCAGGTGCTGGAGTTATGGTGCCGCCAGATGCCATTAGGAAGAGCAGCACGGCAAGGACGCCTGCCCCGCCGAGGAGCACTGGTGTTGTTGCCAGTCCGATGATGATGGCTTGCGTGCGTGTGATGCGCGGCAAGAGGGCACGTAGGTATTCCATACGCTATATGGCCAGCCGGGGATATATCACCGGAAGGATGTTTAGTGCGAGCAGGATGGCTTTGATGGCGACGACGATGACCGTCGTGATGCCAATCGCCATCACAGTGTAGAGCGGCATACGCATCCGCAACGCGATGTTGCTGGGTAGGTCTCCGGTGTAAGCCAAAGAGGGCAGCATTGCGTGGGCAACCATATAACTCAGAGCTGAGATGATCATCGCAAGTGCAAAGATCCAAATATGGGCTACAAGCTCAGAAAGCTTGGCCCAATCATGGGCGCTTAGCTCGGCTAGCTGCACGCGCGGTAGTCCCTCTGCGGCGCTCGGTCACACGCGGCGCCCGAGCTATGGTAGCTGACGTGAACGAACTGTGCCTGCTCTTCACCCAGGCATAAAGTTGGGATCGGTTGCCTGTGTTGTTTGTAGAACACGGTGATCGGAGTCTCCAAACAATCGATTGTCTGGAACATTTTACATCCCCTCCGGGCGCTAAATGGCTTCGTCGGGCTGTTGACGATTTAGGTAAAAGAGCATTTGTGTTTGACGAGCGGCGCGATCTTTGCTGCTACGCAATAATGTGCACACTGCAGGGTGGAAGTTGGCTGGACTCGATTTTGCGAGATATGAGCCCTGATGGCAGAACGCAAATAAAGTAAGGATCACGCACATCATGAAAATGTATATCGCCGGCGCATGGACTGACGGGCAGTCCACTATGGACGTTCGGAATCCGTTCGATGGATCGGTGGTCGACACGGTGCCTCGAGGCACGGCGGAAGATGTTGATCGTGCGCTTGAGAGTGCTGCCCGAGGTGCGCGAATTATGGCGCAGTTGACCGGGTATGAGCGGTACGAGATTCTTCATCGTGTTGCAGACCTCATCGTGGCAAACGCAGATGGTCTCGCTAATTCGCTTACCCATGAACAAGGCAAGATCTTGGCCGAGGCACGCATTGAAGTCGAACGTGCTTCTGAGATTTTCTACCTGTCGGGTGAGGAAGCAAAGCGTCTTGGCGGTGAAGTTGTCCCGCTTGAAGGCGGGCCAGGTGTCAAGGGGAAATTGGGGTTCACGCTGCGGGTGCCATGTGGTGTGGTTGCTGCTGTTACCCCGTTCAATTTCCCTCTGCATCTAGTTAGCCATAAGGTTGGCCCAGCGCTGGCCGGAGGCAACGCGGTGGTGGTTAAACCCGCTAGTGACACACCGTTGTCCGCATTGAGGCTTGTAGAACTTCTGCTTGAGGCTGGAGTTCCTGCCGAAGCCGTACATTGCGTCACAGGATCGGGTGCGGAGATTGGTGACGCTTTGGTTTCTGATCCTCGGGTTCGCAAGGTGAGCTTTACGGGGAGTCGCGATATCGGTGAGCGCATTTGTCAACAGGCAGGGATCAAGAAGGTCACGATGGAGTTGGGTTCGAATGCTCCCGTCATCGTGATGCCTGACGCCGACATGGAGAAGGTCCGGACGGTTATCCCTCAGACCGCGTTCGCTAATGCGGGGCAAGTTTGCATTTCGACCCAACGAGTTATTGCTCCAGCGCCGATCTACGACGAACTCATCGACGTACTCGTGCCGGCAGTTGCCGAATTCGCGACTGGTGATCCGCTCGATCCGACTACTAAGGTGGGTCCTATGATTCGTGAGGCTGACGCTGTTCGCGTCGGCGAGTGGATCGACGAGGCGGTGGCTGGTGGAGCGGAGTTGCTGGCTGGCGGCGATCGTTCAGGCCAATTGTTTGAGCCTACGCTTCTTGGAAATGTGAGTCCGGACATGAGGGTTTCGTGCGACGAGCTGTTCGGTCCCGCGATGGGGGTTACCCGGGTCCAGTCTGCTGATGAAGCAATACAGCTTGCAAATGACTCGATTTATGGCTTAAGCGCCGCGATTTTTACGCAGGATATTGATGTGGCACTTCGCTTTGCCCGCGAAGTTGATTCGGGCAATGTGCATATCAATTGGGGCAGCCAGTGGCGAACAGATCTCATGCCCTACGGTGGTCTGAAGGACAGCGGTATGGGCAAAGAGGGCCCCCGTTATGCGGTCGAGGAGATGACCGAGCACAAGCTAGTCGTTATCCACGACTGAGGCGCGGTAATCGTTCGGGCTCGGATCGGTGGGCGGTGTGATCGCTGCGCACGGTCTCCGGTCGCGTCGGCAACTCAAGGGCACGGCATAGACCATAGGCCGGCTTACGGTGAAAAATGTTCTTTTGAGAATACTGTGGTTTTTAGCCACGATCATTATGGATCGACGATGTACCGTGGGCCCAGGTGAAATTTCAAGAACCAGGGAGTTGAATGGTTTACCCGCGTGGCGCCCCTAGCCGGTTTGTTCATGCTTGTGAAGCCGACAGGTAGGGTGAAGTATCCATGATCATGTGTGCCTTGAGCCGACGACCGATATCTTTCGTGGTCTTCGGTTTGTTGATGCTGATCCTGTGTCTCGGGTGTGGCGGTGCACAAGGTGCGCAAACAGATAGCCCAGTAGCTGAGGATGGAGACCAGGCGCTATCGGTGTCATCGCAGGCTCAACGGGCGCATGAATTACAAGTCGCATGTCTGGCCGGCGGCGGCACATGGGCTGGTGGTCGGTGTGAGCGGCCCACATCCGAGGCGTCGGCCAAGAACACCGGCCAACCAACTGTGGTCAAGAGTTCCCGTAGTGAGTCCGCTTCGACGATGTCAAAGCCGGGGGGACACGATCATGGGTCGCATAGCCATGAGACAGCGGCCCCACCGGCTAGATCGGGCATGGCTGCCGGGCTGCGTGTGCTTAATATCACGAGCGTACCGACGGCGACGCTTGAAGGGGATGCCACGCGAGCATCGAGCCTTATGGCGAATCGCCAAAGCGATGTTTTGGTGGTGATCTATCCCATCGGATCGTACATTGCTGATGTGTTACCGGGAACCTGGTCACCGGATGGCAACCCGGAGCACGGAGCGAGTTTCGCCAAGTTTGAGCGAGTGATTTCGCAAGAACAGGTAGAGGTAATGCTTGGCGAAATTCAGACATGGATGGCCGCCCACAATTGTATTGATCTCGAACATCGGAACGATCAACTGGCCGTCTATCGCCTCTGGATGGAAGGCGGTGCCGACGCGTCAAGCCAAATTGCGCTCTGTGGTGATGTGCGCCTTGTGATGATGGCTGTGCCCGATGACATGCCGGATTGGGACCTGCACCAGTTCCTGGTGCATGAGCTCTACCCCGCGTTTCAACATGATCTTGAGGAGCGGCAGTGCCAGGAAGACGGACGCATGATGTTTGTTGAGGGTGCTGCCGAGTACTTCGGCTATTTTCTCACCGAGAAGCGCTTTCCAGATCGACCTGCTGTTACCACGCTGCTGGGGGATGCGCTGAACGACCATCAGCGAGGTGACGGGATTGACCAGGGCAATGCGACGGCTGCAGCGGCTGCCCTGCGGTTAATGGTTGAGCGAGGGGATTTGGCGCATGACGTGATTATGGATGGCAGCTTGTTCCATTCGTGTGCCCGCAGTGGTGAGTATGGGCCCGACGTTCCGTCGGTCCAGAGTGCTCGTTCGGACTGGTTCAAAATTCAAGCCCATGCGGGCTCCTACCGATTTGATCCTGCTGTGGTGAGCAATGCGTGAGCCGGGGGTCAGTAACCCTGTTGGGTAGGCCACTCGTGTTCGACGGCGATCACTCGTGGTTGGCTAGCGGAGGCCCTTGGGCGCTAGCTCGCCGATCGAGTCTTCGAGGTCACCGAGGGTGTCGGTGCGGACCTTTCGTGCAGTGGCTGGCAACGGTGTGTCGAATTGGTAGGACGGGTCGGTCTCTTGTTGACGCCAGGTCGTGAGCATTTCGCGCCAGGCGCTGCGCAGCGTGCGGGGTTCTGGCATATCGTCTGCGACCGCGCGTGCGAGTTTTTTCAGGTTATAACAGGGCACCCCGGCGTACATGTGATGCTCAAGATGCCAGTTCATGCGCCAGTACAGAAACTCAAGCGGGAAAATGAGCGTCATGGACCGTACGCTCTTTCGAAAATCAGGGACGTTGTCCATCAGGCCAGTGTGCTGGGCCATCCCGACAGAATAGCTGGCCCAATTAGCGATGAACGGTGCAAACGAGATGAGCAGGGCTAGGATCCAGAGTCCGGTACTGAGTGAAACAATGACCACGGTCCCGTGGAAGGCCAGTATGAACCGGGCCCACCAGATGGACTTTCTGTGCTGGTCTGGCTGGTCGGCGTGAAGGGCATTGATCCATTCGTTGGAACTGTCCTTCCCACAGGCATTCTTGAACGTTGAATGAATCCTTCCAATGAGGCTGTTGCCGAGCGTCCGGCCCCGCTTGGTCAGAATGTTGATGGTGAACAATTGGAGCAGGAACGTTTTGCCGACCGTTGGCTTAATCGGTAGCAGGACTTCCCGATCCCCCTCCGGGTGCAAGGTGTAGCGGTGGTGATAGGTATGGCTGGTGTTGTAATCAAATGTTTCAAACCAGCCAAGCAGGCTAAATAAGTAGCAAAAGATCTTGTTCAATCGCTTGGTTCGGAAGACGGTGCCATGGCCCAACTCGTGGGGGGCTACGCCAGCAAAGAAGCTGGCCATCGTGCCATGCACAAAGAGCATGAGCATGCAGCCCAGCCACTGTTGTTGTGACCACAGGAGAAAGGTAAGACTTCCAGAAAGCGCGACCAGTGCGAGATGACCACCAGCTTGTAGCCACCCCTGAAGGTCTTTGCGTTTTGATAACTCACGAAGCGTTGCGTGTTCAATCGGGCACCGATACCACTCCACCCGGAGGTTTTTCCGGACATCAGCTAGCGGCGGGTGGCTCATTCCAATCGCTCCGCGTTGGTGGAAGCGTAGGTCTCGCTTGACCGGATACTGACATATCGAAGGTCGAGTGTCACGATGCTTGGTATACGAGATCGCTCGTGGGTAGCGCCGCCGGCTCGCAGGCAGGCTGCGTACTGCGGCGAGGCTAATAAGACCAGGTGCGGTGTCCGACCAAAATGGTGGCGGGCTCAGTCTTTGCGGTCACCATGGCCAGGATGCCTGCCGTGGCAGGGCAGAGCTCGCGTGCTGGTGGACCCGAGGGTTGTGCCGCCGGCGTGATGGCCGCACGTCGGGGTCGGGTTAGCGGAGGTCTTTAGCCGCTAACCCTCCGGTCGAGTTCTCTAGGTCGCAGGGTGTATCGGTCTGGAATTGTCGGGCCGTGGCTGGCAAGGGGGTGTCGAATTGGTATGCCGGGTCTATTTCCTGCTGGCGCCAGGTCGCAAGCATTTCCCGCCAGGAACTCCGAAGTGTCCGGGATTCTGGCATGTCCTCAGCGATTACTTTCGAGAGTTTCTTGAGGTTGTAGCACGGTACCCCAGCGTACATATGATGTTCACAGTGCCAGTTCATGTGCCAGTACAGGAATTCAAGGATCGGGATGGTTGTATACGACCGCGCGCTCTTACGGAAATCGGGGACCTTATCCATCAGCCCGCAATGCTGGGGGAGGTTTACGAAGTAAGCAGTCAAACTCGCAGTGAAGGGGGCGAACGTGATGAGGAGGGGCAGAATCCAGAGGCCAGTGCTGATTGAAACAATGACCACGGTCCCGTGGAAGACCAGTATGAACCGTGCCCACCACACGGACTTCTTGTATTCGTCCGGTTGGTCAATGTGGCAGGCCCTTCTCCACTCGTTAGCATGGTCTCGTCCTATGGCCATCTTGAAATAGTCGACGACTCGCCGTAGGACACAAGGACCTAATGTCCGACCGCGGATGGTTATGAGATTGATCGTAAACATTTGGAGGAGAAACGTTTTTCCGACTGTCGGCGGCATGGGTAATAGGACTTCTCGATCACCCTCGGGATGCAGCGTATAGCGGTGGTGGTAGATATGACTGGTGATGTGGTCAAAGATTTCAAACCACCCGAGAAAGCCGAATAGATAGAGGAAGAGTTTGTTCAGTTTCTTGGTTCGGAATACGGTGCCATGGCCTAGCTCATGGCATGGAACAGGAAAGAAGCTGCACACGGTGCCATGAGCAAAGAGAAGGACGGCACATCCGATCCATTGCTGTTGTGACCAAAGGAGAAAGGTCAGCGTGCCGGTCGTTGCGGCTAGTGCAAGGTGACCGCCAGCCTGCCTAAACCCTTTAATGTCACTGCGTTTCGATAATGTGCGAAGTGTGGCGGGATCGACAGGGGATCGATACCACTCCACCCGGAGGGTTTTTCGGACATCAGCCAGCGGCGGATAGCTCATTCCAATTGCTCCGCGTTGGTTGGTGGAAGCAGCGGTGTCGCTTCACTGGATACTGACATATCGAAGTTCACGTGTCACGATGCCTTGTTACACGGGATCGATCGTGGCTAGCGTTGACGACTCGTAGGTAGGCGGCGTGTCGCGATGAGGCCGATAAGACCAGCTACGGATCCCACCCAAAAAATGGTGGCGGGCTGGGTCTCCGCGGTCATCATGGCCAGGATGGCTGCTGTAGTGACTCCGATGGAGTAGGCGGTGGAGTCGATGGCCATGACCT
The DNA here is from genome assembly GCA_964422795.1 of uncultured Chloroflexota bacterium. GTDB lineage: Bacteria > Chloroflexota > UBA11872 > UBA11872 > UBA11872 > UBA11872. The sequence goes on along the minus strand of CAYRCL010000047.1, from coordinate 38,198 downwards.
GGCTGAGTCGTTGTGGTGGCGCGATGTCTGCGGCGATCGCCACAATCAAGCTCTGGAACGCACTTTGTGTGAATGCGTAGATTGCCCATATCAGCAGGAGGACAGCAAAGCCGTGGATTTGTCCAAAGATGGCTGTCGCGAGTGCACCAAGAATCAATGTGACAGCTAGGGCGCCTCGACGACCGATGTAATCCGACATTGCCCCGACGAGCACCTGGGCGCCAGCGCCGGCAATAGCGGAAATGAAAATAAGCCATCCGACGTCGGCAAGGTCACCGCCGGCTGCCACCAGCTTTGGTCCGGCCAGGATGATAAAGGCGCCATAGATTACCGTGGTGCAGGCACGGATCAGTGCGAGGATTTGGACGGCTGGATGCTTGAGCATCTCTAGGAGATCCTTCGTCAGGCGTATTACGGACGGTGGTGTGGAGGGTTTAGAGGTTGGGGGTGGCGGCAACAACGTCAACGCGGCTAGGGCGGCGATCGCGAGTAGGCATGTGGCAATGAAGGCGAATAGGCGGAAGCCATACGTGTTTGCGAGCGTGCCCAATACCAGACCGCCGAGGCCGGGTGCGGCAACGACCACGAAACTCATAATCGATGAGGCAAGGCCACGTCGTTCTGATGGGGCGGCCTCCATCACATAGGTTTGGGCGGCAGACCAATGCAGTGTTAGGGCGAGGCCACCGAACGGTGCAGCGATCACGAAAAGGCGAAGGTCGGGCGTAATAGCCATCACTGCGACCAGGATTGCTAGCCCGGTCAGACCCAATGCGTACGAACGCTGACTACCAACCCGTCCGAGAACCACACCGACAAATATGCCGATAGTGCTACGTGAGCCATGCATGGCAGTAAGTAGTAATCCAGCGCCAGCAATTCCTCCACCGAGCTCGTCACGGACGAAAAGAGAAAGGAAATTGACAACCGGTAACCATCCGGCGAGGCCGACGGCCATGACACAAACGACCGTGATAAATCGTCGAGAATTCAGTGATGTGGTGCTGTTCAGGGTTAGGGGTTCGTCTCAACTTTGTTGTTAGGCTATACCCATAAATCGAAATAGTCCTCCTGACGAATACCTGAGGTGACCCCGCATAGCGTGGCCACAAAAGGGAAAGCCGGTCAGATTCCGGCGCTGTCGCGCAACTGTAGCCTGGAATGCCAGGAAGCCAGAACGCCTGTCTTGGGTAGTGTCGGTGGTCTCCTTCGCACGAGAGGGACGCTGACGGTGCGTGTATTGACGTGACGATTGCCCTACACGGGGTCGCTGTTTTTTACGTTCACGATTGCGGTGTGCTGTAAATCACGCATCAATTAGGAGTGCTCAAATTTTGTTTTCTTTTCAACTGTTCAGGTCGGTAGTGCAGGGTCCATTTGTCGTAGCGGTTGTGGTATTTATCGCTGCTTGTGGGTCAGGATTGGTATCCGATCCAACGTCAGGTCCCGACCTGGCGACTGTTCAGACTTCCGCTACCCAATCAGAATCGACGTACATACAGCTTTCGCCTTCACCGACCCTCACGCCGATCATCAAACCTTCACGCGGGCCACTGGTTCGTACGGTGCCGGTGGAATCATCGACTCTGGTTAAGTCGAGTTCTGGTCCTACAGTGCTCGACCAGGTACGTGTGTTGGTCGATAGTGCTGGACGCGAAGTGAAGGTTCCGCAACAAGTCGTTCGGCTCGTGTCGCTATCTCCGAGCGCTACAGAAATCCTGTTCGCGATTGGTGCAGGCGAGCAGCTTGTTGGCGTTGATGATTTCAGTAATTTTCCTGCCGCGGCCAAGAAGCTTGAGCGTCTTGGTAGCTTTACTCCCGATCTCGAACGGATTGTTGCGATGGAGCCCGATCTTGTCATCGCGGCTGAGATTGTTTCTTCTGAGATCGTTGAACAGTTGACCACGGCTGGAGTTTCAGTTTGGATTGTGGATAGTCCGGATGTACGTGGTGTGGCGGAGTCTATTCGTCGTCTCGGGGGTGCACTTGGGCGTGAATCAACCGCTGAGGTGGTTGCGACCGATTTGGAGCGTCGACTCGAGCGTCTGATAGAGATTGTGGCTGGATTGACAGATCGTCCTCGCGTGTTCTACGAGCTTGATGCTAGCGACCCAATGAAGCCATTCACCGTAGGCCCTGGAAACTTTGTTAACGATCTGCTCACGCTGGCTGGAGCTGCCAATGTTTTTGCAGATGCCTCCGTTCCGTTTCCGCAGGTGGGCTTTGAAGCGGTATTGGTACGGGACCCGGAACTCATCATATTGGCTGATGGTCCGTTTGGTATTACGGCGGAGTCTGTTAAAGGACGAACGGGATGGGATGCCCTGTCTGCAGTTCGTGATGGTCGGATTCTTGAAGTGACGCCTGAGCTAGGCGATATGATTTCGAGGCCTGGGCCTCGAATTGCGGATGGGCTTGCGATAGTCGCGCGCTTCATACATCCCGACGTCTTTCCGAAGTGACGGTTCAGCTGGTTGTGATATGACGAGAGTGGACGAAACTCTGGCAGCGACGAAACGATGGCATGGCCCCCGGAGTTCCCTGGTGCTTGGGCTCTTAACGGTCGTTATGGTGTTGATGGTGATGGTCGGGGTTTGGGTTGGGAGTGTTGAGATTCATCCTCTGGTACTCGTCGGTGTTGTGTGGAATTTCTTACCGTTCGCCGACATTGATCCGTGGTGGCGTCCAACCGACAGCCAAATTCTCTTTGGAATACGGTTGCCACGGGTTATTGGTGCGGCCACGGTTGGTGTGGCACTTGCCACAGCTGGGGTTTTGTTTCAGGGCTTGCTCAGAAACCCACTCGCGGATCCGTTTGTGATCGGATCGTCTGGCGGTGCGGCTCTCGGTGCTGCGGGTGGCTCGTTGCTTTTGAGTTTGAACATCACCTTTCTTGGGTTTGGGATCGTTCCGGTCCTGGGTTTTGCGGGTTCATTTGTCACGGTCTGGATCGTATACCTCCTTTCGAGACATCATGGACGCACGAGTATTAGCGGGCTCATTCTCGCTGGATTCGCACTGGGTTCAGTGGCTGGGGCGCTCAACGCGCTTCTCGTGATTTTGAGTGACCAACTACAGATCCGATTTATGCAGACTATTTCGTGGATTCTTGGTGGTGTGTCAGTGAATGGATGGGTTCCTATTGCAACTGTGGTGCCTCTTGTTGTGTTCGGGGTATTTGCTGGTTTCTTGCTGACCTCAAGGCTGGATGCGCTGGCCCTTGGCGAACGAGGTGCTGTGCGCGTAGGGATTAATGTTGAGCGGACAAAACTTGCGGTCATTGCGATCGGTTCATTGCTAACAGCGCTCGCTGTGTCGTTGAGCGGGTTGGTCGCATTTGTCGGACTTCTGGTGCCGCATGCGGTTCGACTAGTAATTGGTCCAGATAATCGGTTGTTGTTGCCAGCGGCGGCGTTGGCTGGTGGCTCGTTCTTGATCGTGGCAGATCTTCTCGCCCGTACGTTGCTTGCCCCGGTGGAGGTTCCTGTTGGCATCTTTACCGCCATAGTGGGCTCGCCGGTCTTTGTTCTACTGCTCCGACGAGCGCGAGGGTCTTATGATTTCTAAGGTCGACCCCGAAGCTGTTCGTGTTAGCGGATTGCACTTCGCCTATGACACGGATGAGGTTCTGCATGATGTGGATCTTTGTCTCATGCGCGGAGAACGTGTGGCGCTCATCGGGCCAAACGGTGCGGGGAAGTCCACCTTGCTCTCGTGCATCAATGGCTTGTTGCGGACAAGGACCGGGGAAGTCCATCTGTTCGGGCATGACGTTCGGCTCATGTCGGCGCGTGTGATTGCTCGACTAGTCGGGTCGATTCCTCAAGAATTTCAAATGCCGTTTGCGTATCGCGTTCGGACGGTCGTCGGCCTCGGACGGAGCGTCCATATGGGCCTGCTTGGCACGCTTGATGAAGATGACGAAGAAATCATTGATCAAGCGCTTGAACGTGCGGAAGTAGCCCATTTGCAAAGCCGGGAGTTTAATTCGCTCAGTGGAGGGGAGAGGCAGCGTGTGATTTTGGCTCTGGCTCTTGCGCAGGAGCCCAAAATATTGCTTCTTGACGAGCCTACGGCTCACCTTGATTTGTCTCACCAGGTCGAGGTGATGGAGCTAGTTGAACGTGTCAGTTATGAACGCGGATCAACCGTGCTTGCTTCAATGCATGATATTGATTTGGCGTCAGCATTTTTTGAGCGTGTTGTTGTGCTTGACCGGGGTCGTGTGGTGGCTGATGGTCCGACAGCAGAGGTAGTTACGGCTGGCTGCCTAAAGGAAACGTTTGGCGTGGATGCGGATATCACTACTGACTCTACGAGTGGACGGCCTAGGGTCACTGCTCGAGTGCGTGCGGTTGTGGAAGGTGAACGATAATCCTCTTGGGAGCGGAGTGATGGGCTGAGTCGGCTCTCACAATGGATGGTTATATCTGACATAAGGAGCGAATGCTGGCGTCGATCGGTCGATTTGTTGTCAGGCGGCGATGGTTGGTCATTGCGATTTGGATTGCGATGGCCATGGTCGGCCTAGTTGCGCTCCCGAACGTCAGTTCAATCCTGAGGGCCGGAGGCTTCTCCGCTGACGGTATTGAGGCCGAGCAAGCGTTGGCTCGGTACGAACGGTCGTTTGGGGCCGTCGGTGTGCCAATTCAAATTGTTTTTCACGATGAGATGCTGCATGTGAATGATCAAGCCTTTATTGATGAGGCTACGGCAGCGTTAGATCCATTATCGAATGTTCCGGAAGTGACTTCGGTCGTTCCCTTCTGGGATGCTCCAGCGCAGATTGCTCCGGGTGGCCAGACCGCGTATGCGTTGGTAACCGTAGATGTGGACCCTGATTTTGCTCACCAAATTGTTCCGGTCATTCGCGAGAACCTTGGGCCGTCGATTTTGGACGTGCATGTTGCTGGTGCCGCGGTCTTCTACTCTGACATTCAAGAGTTGAGTGAAGCCGATTTGCGTCGCTCCGAGGCCGTCGGTTTACCGTTTGCGCTAATAGCATTACTTCTTGTTTTTGGGTCAATCACGGCTGCTGGAATTCCGGTTCTCGCTGGTGGGGCTAGCGTTGTGGTGGGCTTAGCCGCGATTTGGGGTGTTGGGCAGTTCACAAGCTTCTCGATGTTTGCGCTCAACGTCGTCACACTCGTTGGTCTTGGGCTTGGGGCTGATTATTCCCTCTTCTTGGTGAGTCGATTCCGTGAGGAGTTGGCTGAAGGTCGACCAACGCCTGAGGCGGTGGAACGTACAGTGGTCACGGCTGGTCGAGCAGTCGTGTTTTCCGGCCTGGCCGTGTTAACGGGTCTTTCTTCTCTGATGCTCTTCGAGTTCATGATGCTTCGCTCGATTGGCATTGGTGGAGCAATTGTGGTTGTGATCGCTACCGCAGCGGCCACGACGTTTGTACCTGCAATGCTCGCTGTGTTGGGACCGCGTGTGAACGCGTGGCGTGTATGGCGACCTCGACTTGGCGTGCGTAATGGATGGGCGCGGCTTGCGCACGTGGTAATGCGTCGTCCCATACCCGTATTTATGGTGGTGACCTCGTTTCTCATAGTTCTCGGTCTACCTTTTCTACACGTGCGGATTAGTGCTCCTGACGCATCGGTTCTCACGCAGGACGCGCCGTCACGTCGTGCCTTTGACCTGCTCCGCACTGAATTTGGTGAAGGGCACGTGGCCCCACTTTTCTTGGTCGGCGTGTTTCCTGAAGGCGCGCTGACGGCCGACGCAGTTGCGGATCAATACGAGTTGGGGCGGAGGTTGGAGGCTGATCCCCGGGTGTCCAGGGTTCGCGGTGTGGCGAGTGTGGACGACCGGATCACGTTGTCGCAGTACCAACTCCTCTACCGAGATGTCCCTCATATTGGGGATCCGTATGTCCGCGCTATGGCGGATTCGCTCACCCGTGGAACAGTAAGCGTGATGATTGTCGAGCCAAGCGTGCCAGCGACTTCAAGCAAGGTGGGGGAGCTTGTTAGAGCTATTCGTACGTACCGCGATGCAGAGGGTCTAGACGTACTTGTTGGTGGAGGGGGCGCAGGCCTCACCGATTTTGTTGACCGGTTGTATAGGGACTTCCCCAAAGCGGTGGCGATCATTCTGGCAGTTACCTTCGTGGTGTTGGCTGTGCTTTTTCGTTCGGTCGTGATTCCGCTGAAGGCTGTGGTTTTGAATGTGCTCAGCTTGTTAGCAAGCTTCGGTGCATTGGTCCTGGTGTTTCAGGATGGTTGGCTTGCGAATGTCCTTCGATTTGAGCCTCTTGGGTTTATTGAAGCAACGCTTCCGGTCATTCTGTTCGCGGTCTTGTTCGGTTTGAGCATGGATTATGAAGTCTTTCTGTTGTCTCGGATTAAGGAGGCACATGACGAAGGCCAATCCAACACAGAAAGCGTTGCGGTTGGGCTTCAGCGGAGCGGCAGCGTCATTACGAGTGCAGCTCTGGTCGTGATTGTCGTCTGTCTAGCATTTGTGACTGCGGATATTGTGTTGATCAAGGCTGTTGGTCTCGGCGCGGCGATCGCCGTGTTTGTCGATGCGGCAATTGTTCGGTCGTTACTCGTGCCGGCCACGATGCGGCTTCTCGGCGAATGGAATTGGTGGTCTCCTAGCTGGATCCGTAGAAAACGACACGTGTCATTGTGATCTGGATGCGGGTGGTTTCTATTGCTGTCATATGTTTGATGATGGCTTGTGGCGAAGCTGCTGAGCCTTTGGCGAGGGTCCCCCCGAAGGAATTCGATATTCGCACGCTGCCGCCGATTAGTCTTCCCCGCGATGATGGAGCTCACGAAAACTTAACGGAGTGGTGGTACGTGACTGGCCATCTTGAAACGATCGAAGGCGAGCATGTCGGATTCGAGTTCGTGATTTTTAAGTCGATGCGGACAGGGGCACCAACAGGATATGCAGCCCATTTTGCGATTACTGATGTTGCCTCAGGATCGTTTAATTATGCGCAGCGGACCGCCGCGGGGACGTCGGTGGTGGCTGGTGAAGAGTTGAATCTCTGTGTGGGTGACTGGGCGTTTCGACGTGTTCCGGCGGGGTTCGCTATTGCGGCGTCGTCTCCTGAGAACTCCCTCCAACTTGAATTGTTACCAATGAAGCCGGCAGCGCTCCATAACGAAACTGGTCTCCTTGACTTTTCTCCGTTTGGATGGAGCTATTACTACTCGTATCCCCGTGTGAAGGCGCGAGGTGTTTGGGTTGATTCAGGACGTGTTCGTCCGGTCGAGGGGATTGCATGGATTGATCATCAGTGGGGAGATTTTGTTTCAGTCGCAACTGGTGGATGGGATTGGTTCAGTATCCAACTCGATGACGGACGTGATTTCACGGCGTCTTTAGTTCGCGATCACGACGGAGCCACCGTTATGAAATACGGAACAATCATCGATGCGGCTGGGGCAACTCGTCACCTTGAGGCACACGAGTTTGCGCTGGACACGACGGCATCTTGGGAGAGTCCACGTAGTGGGGCTACGTATCCCTCCGGGTGGACCATCCATGTTCCAAGCGAAGCTCTCACCATGCACGTTCATCCACTTGTCGAGGATCAGGAGCTCGACACGCGTTTGAGTACTGGTGTTATTTATTGGGAAGGAGCAGTAGGTGTTTCCGATCAAGGCAAGCGGACCGGGCATGGTTACGTCGAATTGACGGGATATGCGTGGTCGCCGGTGAGCGTGCCACCAGCGATGAATCAAGGCCCTCCAGGGGATTCCTGTTAGGTTGACGGTCACTGAATAGCTGACGTGGAGTGCGTGAGCGTGTTATTAACCTGTGCGTGTAGAGGGTTTGGGTTGTGCACATGATGTTAGATAGGGCGCGAATTGGTGTGGTGGGTGCCGGTTGGTGGTCAACATATACGCATATTCCGGGCCTTTTAGAAAACCGGAATGCCGAACTCGTTGCTGTGTGTGACACGAATGAGGCGGTTCGAACTCGGGTCCTCGAGGCCTTCGCCGGTCTGAAGATGTACGAAGATTTATCCGCCATGCTGTCGGATGAATCCTTAGATGGTGTGGTGATCGCAGTTCCTCACAAAGCGCATCACGCTGTGGCGGCCCAGTGTCTTGATCGGGGCCTCCACGTAATGCTCGAAAAACCGATGACGTTAACTGCACGTGATGCTGAAGATTTGCTTGCACGCGCATCGGAACAGGGTGTCGAGGTTATTGTTGGATATCCATGGAACTTTACACGGACGGCTATCAGGGCACGTAATGTGTTGTCGTCTGCGCAGCTTGGTGGGATTCAGCATGTTCAGTGCATGCATAGCTCCATGGTCATCGAGTTTTATCGTGGCAATGAGTCTGCTTACCAGCCGGTGTTCGGGTGGACGGTGTCCGGTCCGGGTGACGTGTATGCGCGGCCGGAATTGTCGGGCGGCGGTCAAGGGCATTTGCAGGTCACGCATTCGTCCGGTTTGATGTTTTTTGTGACTGGGTTGCGTGCGGCGCGGGTGAGCATGTTAATGAACACCTTTGGACTTCCGGTGGATTTGGTGAATGCAATGACGGTTGAGTTTGAAGGAGGATCGCTGGGGTCGGTCGCTAGCACGGGAAACGTTCCGGTCGGTGATCCGGGGAGACTTGATCTTCATGTGTATTGTGAGGATGGATATCTTTTGCTCGATGCGATACGGGGAGTGCTGGTCATCCACTCGAATGACGGTCAGGTGGTCGAGGATCGTCTTGATCCGGAGGATACGTATCCGAGATTTGCTACTGCTGCGAACCTCGTGGATGTTTGTCTAGGAACGGCCAAGAACGGCTCATCTGGCGAGGTAGGGTTGCGATCTGTTGAGATGCTCGATGCCGCGTATCGATCAGCAGATCGGGGCGGTGCGATGGTTGCAGTCGGCGATCTGTATGACTGAAGAATCGGTCGCAAATACTGCTCCGTCCGAGTCTTCGATGCTTGTTGTGACACCGGAGGCAGCATTGGCACTCCACGCAGCTTTGGCTGATGACAGTGAATCGAGAGAACACTCCATTCGAATCTCTCTGGATACTGAGCGACACATGCATATGGCGATGGGGGAGATTAGGGATGACGATAAGAAGGTTGTTTTTGAGGGTCGCATAATCCTTGTTGCTGAACCGGATGTCGCGTCTGCCCTTGAGGGACAGACGCTTTCGATCCGCGCATCGGGTGCGAGGTCTTCGTTTGTTCTTCGGCCCAATCCGAATAGGGCCGCGGACGATCGTTAGGCGGGGTTCTTACGGAGCAGCGGGGCTAGAAGGTCATCAATCTGGGTGTCTGTCAGCGGGCCAACCCAGCGTTTTACGAGGACCCCGCGCCTATCAATGACAAATGTTTCTGGTAGACCGGTCAGTCCGTATTCGACAGGGATTAGTCGTGACGTATCTTCGGCGTTCAGATAGCTGATCCCCAGTTCATTGAGAAAGGTAGTTGCAGCATCTTTGTCATCCCATACATCAATTCCGAGTATGGTCACGCCTTGCGTAGAAAGCCGGTTGGATGCTCGTTCCAGCACCGGGGCTTCAATTCGGCACGGTGGACACCAGGCTGCCCAGAAATTTAGGACCACAATTTGGCCACGGAGATCGGAAAGCTGGACATGGTGTCCGTCGAATGTAGTGACGATGAAATCAGGTGCTGGTCGGGGTGTGATTGGGGCTGCGTGGCCTATTGAGATGATGCCTGGGCTTCCCTGAGCGGTTCCGCCCCGCAGCACTAATGCGATCAGAATGATCAAGGCGGCAAGGGCGGACACTCCGGCTAACACAGCAGCTCTTTGGAAGAGCGATAGTCGGTGTGGATGCTCGTGGTCGAAATTTGGATCTGTAGTAGTGATGGTTTGTCAGTCGGTGTCGAACTAGTTGAGCATACGTGCTGCCAGACGGTTGTTAAATTAGGGCGTTGCAATTTTTCTTCTCGTCGAATAGTTCTATAGGCAGTGCTATACGAGATAGCGTGAGGCTCTCGACGACGGTATAGGCTAGTGTCGGATGAATCACCGAGTGCGTGACAGCCTGCGAACAATGCGTGGCCGTCGCGAAATTCTTGCTGCGTCGGTAAGTGTGGCGGTTGGGTCAGTCTTGGCTGCCTGTACTCCTTCATCTCTGGGTTCTACGTCTAACGAAACCACCCAACCGTCATCTCCGACTTCACGTCTAGTACTTAGCGCTGCTGACATGAAAGCGGTACCACAAGGCGATCTTCGTGTAGCTCCGGACTTTACCTTCGAGCCGTATCAAGGTGTGGGTGTGGTTGGCGGTCAACGAGTTCAGTTTCGTGAGATTCTTGCAGTGGGCGTGCCCGTAGTACTGAACTTTTGGGCTGGGCAATGTCCTCCATGTCGGGTCGAGATGCTTGATCTGCAACGTGTCTACGGGACATTGCATGGTCGAGCTCTACTCATAGGTCTCGACATTGGACCACTTGTTGGACTTGGGTCCAGTGACGAGGGTCGTGCTCTTGCTGGTGAGCTTGGCGTGACTTATCCGCTTGGTACGACACGCGACCCTGGCCTCCTGCAGGGATTCTGGGTTCTCGGAATACCAACAACTGTTTTCATCACACCGGCTGCTGAAATCGTGCGTCAATGGACTGGCGTCGTGGATGCCTCGTCGATGATGAAAATCGTTGATGAACTTGTTGCTGTGTCGTGATGCAGGCGACTTCATGTCTATGTGTGCTTCCGTCAACGGTTGGACTATAAGGATGCGTGGGTTCATCGCACGGTTGGGTGTGAGCATGACCTATGGGGTCTCGGCGGTGCTGGTAGCTGTTTTAATTAGCCTGTTAATTATTCTTCAGGTGCGGACGGAGGCGGCGCTTTCAGGCGTTGTTGCAACGTTGCCGATAGGGTTTGCAGTGGCTGCAGGAATTGTCGCCAGTATTAACCCATGTGGGTTTTTTATGCTTCCTGGATATGTCGCATATCAACTAGGTGTTCAGGAGGCGGGTTACGGCAAATTGTCGGCTGTCCAACGTGGCATGAGAGCGCTGGTTGTGGGGCTGATGGCCACGCTGGGCTTTGTATTTGTGTTTGCGAGTGTTGGGGTCATAGTTTCGGCTGGGGGGGCATTTTTGAGCCGTGTGTTCCCATTTCTCGGACTTGTGATCGGAGTGTTGATGATTGGTTTGGGTGCGTATTTCTTGACGACGCGACGTTATGTGGGTGTTTTGGCGGCCAGCCGTATCCAGGTCACGCCTCGGCGTAATGCCGGTAACGCGTTTGTGTTTGGTGTTGGATATGCAATCGGATCTTTCAGTTGTAGCCTTCCGATTTTCTTGGTCGTTGTTGGGAGCGCACTTGGGACGGAGAGTTTCATAGGATCGGTTCGCCAATTTGTTGGATTTGCGCTGGGAATGGGTTGTGTCGTGATTGCGGTGACGATTGGTGCGGCCATTATCAGGGATGCAGTGTGGCGTTTCTTGCGGGGTGCCGTCCCGTACGTTCAACAGACCAGCTCCTTGTTTCTGGTTGGAGTGGGTGGATATCTCATCTACTACTGGGTCTTCTTTGCAGGTTTAAATATCTAGATCACGACGGATTCGGCTGGGGCGACGGTAGTATGAAGAACCGATGTTTTCTGCATGAGCTAAAGCGTTGTAGTAGAGGCTAGCGCAACGCTTTGGTTTTGTGATCCGGAGCTGCCGAAACTGACAGGTGCACTCATGGATATGCCACAGTGTGGTGTAGTACACGGAACACATGTAGATACCATCGGCAGTTGGGTGCTGCTAGCATCCAGACGTGATTCATCGAATCCTTGAATTTCCTGATCCGGTGTTGCGAGAGGTTGCGGATCCGATTCAGGAAATCACTCCCGAAGTTGAAGATCTCGTGGACGATATGTTCGCGACGATGCATGCAAATTCAGGTATTGGTTTGGCTGCGCCCCAGATAGGGAGGGCGATCCGATTAATTGTCATTGAGCTGCCACACGATGATGAAGACTCTGAGTCGGGAGTGGCGCGTGTATTGATCAATCCTGAACTAGGATTGCTAGGGAAGTTCGACATGATGACGGAGGGTTGTCTCTCGCTTCCGGGATATCGTGCGCGTGTTGACCGTGCCGAGACCGCAGTTGTGACTTACACCGATCTAGGTGGTCTTCCAGTGTGCTTGGAAGCTAACGGATTGTTGGCACAGGCTGTTCAACACGAGATGGATCATCTCAATGGCGTGCTCTTCTTTGATCATTTGGATCGCCTCGATGAACTCGAGCAGATTGTTCCGGACGGTTTGGACTGGATAGAGGATGGCGAGGAGACGGAGTCCGAAACGGCGGGCTAGCGGGATACTTCTCGAATGAAGTGCCTAAGTTCGGGCACGAGCAAGTCGCGCAAAGCGAGTTCTACGGCCGCGGTTGAACCGGGCGAACACACGATGAGCGCTCCTCGCAGCTTCCCGGCAACAGCACGGGACAGAATGGCTGCGGGTCCTATTTGTTCCCAGCTCATTCGTCGAAACCATTCGCCGTAACCGTCCAGAATCTTTTCGAGCATCGGTGTAACGGTGTCAACGGTGATATCGCGGTCGCCGAGGCCAGTTCCTCCGGTGCAGAACACAAAGCGGCTTCCAGCTTCGAGAGCTTCGTGGATTGCGGTGCATATCGCAGGGCCGTCATTACGAACAAGAGCTTCGTGCACGACGTTATGACCACCTTCTCGAATCAGCGCTGAGGCTGTGCGTCCCGAACGATCGGTCTTTTCTGTTCGGCTATCGCTAACCACGATAACGGACGAAGATATGGGGCCAATCTGCTCCGCTTCCCGTCGATGATCGTGCGTGGATGGGGAAATGGATTGTTTGGGGCGATCGCTCATCGTGTTTGGGTCTCCATGGGCCACGAATTGAGGGATGATAACGAGTACGTGGACGATGTTGGTAGGCTCGTTGGATGGTTACACCACGGCATGTGCTGGTTGGGCCGTCATAATTTCGTCAGCAGTGATACGCATTCGCGTCTTATTCTTCGCGTCGCTTGCTGATCTTACGGGTACGCGTCAGATGCATATTGTGATGCCTTCTGGTTCCAAAGTGGCGGATGCCATTACATATTTCGAACGGGATACTCCTGGATTTGCGGCGTACAGTTCCCACGTGTCGTTTGCGGTTAATGAGGCTTTTGTCACGCAGGACGTGATGCTGGCTGACGGCGATGAGCTCGCGATGATTCCACCGGTGTCGGGCGGATGATTGTTGAACTTGTCCGGGACACCATCGATGCTGGGCGGTTAATTGGGTTCGTGACGAAGCCGTCCAACGGAGGAGTCTGTACCTTTCACGGGGTCGTTCGGAACAATGCGGATGGTCGAAGAGTAGAGAAATTGGTTTACGAAGCTTACGAGTCGATGGCGTTGGCCCAAATGAAAGCGATTGTTGATGCTGTACTTGTTCGCTGGGAGTCATGTGATGTGGCGCTAGTTCACCGCACGGGTGAACTGCAGATTGGCGAGGCGAGTATCGTAATTGCAGTTGGTGCACCACATCGAGCGGAGGCCTTTGCGGCATGTCGTTACATCATTGAGCGGGTTAAGACGACGGTGCCGATTTGGAAGAAGGAATTTTTTGATGACGGTTCGGTTTGGGTGGAGCCGGCGGAATTCCAACCGATCGTAGAGTAGAGCTCATGTTTTGGGTCGCGAGGTTCCGCTGGCTCGGAGATAAGCGTCACGTTGGGGCTTCACCCAAGAACACCCGTGCTTAATCGAGGGAAAAGTAAGTGGTTGGTGGCGGGTTTGGTATACCGGTTGGATGAGGTTGGCTTCGTCGTTTCTATGATGGGTTGGGGAATCCCATGGCGATGGCGAATTCATCTTGAAAGTCGGTAACGGCCGAAAGTTCGATGTAGTGGACACGTGCTGGCAGGTCAAGTGCTCGTATCCGGGATCGTGTCGATAAAAGACACATGCGGGATCCGTGTCCGGCGGCATTACCTAGTGCGCGAAGTTTTCGTACTCCTACATCAGGAACCAGGCCTATCGCGATCGCGCTCGTGGGATCGATATAGCTGCCAAACGCACCGGCGAGAAGCACCTCGTCAAGGTCGTTTTCTGTCAGGCCAGCCTGTTGCATGAGTACGTTCACACCACATCGAATGCTGCCTTTTGCAAGCTGAAGCTGCCGGATGTCTTGTGCATGCAGCTTGATCATTGTCTCGGGTATGTCGGTAGAACCGCTTAGAACGAACGAGCCCCCGGTCTCGTCAGGGAGGATGCGGCCGGCTAGCTCGGGAGCGATATCTTGGGCTTCAGCTGGATTTAGTAGTCGACCTGATGGTGTGACTATTCCAATCCGGATCAACTCTGCTACTGCGTCCACGAGTCCAGATCCACAGATTCCTGTTGGGGGTGTGTCATCGATGACGTCGATCGTGATCGATGATCCTTGGATGCGGACCCGCTCAATAGCTCCAGCGCTCGCGCGCATCCCTTGGGAGATTTCTGCGCCTTCGAAAGCCGGGCCTGCAGGAGCTGCGGTGGCGTATAACTCTGTGCCTTTTTGGAGGACGATCTCACCGTTGGTCCCGACGTCAATCGCGAGTAGGTTGCCGCGACGTCGACCGATGTTTGCACTAAGCATCATTGCGACGATGTCGCCACCGACGTAACTCGCTATGTTCGGGGCCATCCAGACCGAAGATGACGGAAGAATTGCGCATCCAACTTCTGCTCCGGTCGATGTGACAGCGTCAACGGTAGTCGGGACGAATGGTGAGTACGAGATACGTGATGGATCAGCGCCGATGACTAAATGCTGCATGACCGTATTACCGACGAAAGTCAACTCATAAACTTCGTGAGGGGAGACACCGCTTACAGAAAGACACTTAGTAATGATGGTGTGAAGCGTGTCTTGTACCGCGCGGTGGAGTCGGTTGACCCATTCGGCACCCTTCATTGTCACGCTCATGCGGCTGATTACATCGCCACCATAAATGTGTTGGCCGTTGATATCTGATGCCACGGCAACTTCTTCGCCCGTTACAAGATTCATGAGCGCGCCAACGACGGTTGTGGTGCCGATATCAAACGCGATTCCGAAGGCCCGGTCGGTGGTGTCTCCTCCTTCTACGGAGACAATGCGGTTGCCGACGATTATCACCGTTACTCCGGCTTCGATCTCTTCACCAATGGCGGCTAAGTTCCGGAGCGTTTCAATCGTCGGGTCGATGTCACCAGCGACCGCCGCTAATTCTTTCTGGATGCGTGACCAATCAGCAGATTGATCATGGAGGGTGGGCTGCGATGGCTTAACATAAATCTTTTGCACGTTCGGGTCGAGTTCGACTTTACCGAGTCCCGCGCTCTCCACGATTCGCAGCGGTCGTGCTCCTAAGGGATGGGTGTATAGGGCGCCTTCGACGAGCGAGTGTTGGCAGGAGAGACGCCATCCTTGCGCGAGCTGTTTTTCCGATAGGCGGCGACGGTCATGTGGGTTAGGAGCTGGTGCGCCAACCTCACGAATGAGCACACGGCATGTTCCGCAGGAACCTTTTCCAGCGCATACTGTTTCCACCGGGATGTTGTTGGCATGCGCTGCATCAAGAATAGTGGTCCCTCGTTGGGACTCAATTTCCCGGTCTTCAGGAAGAAAACGCGAGCGAATGGTCGTGTCGATGGTGGTTCCGATCTCCAACAGCGAAATTTCGAGTATCGTCAAGCTACCCGATCTTCTCATGCTGGGTGGGCTGTGGCTTGTTTTCGCATCAGGAGATGGCTCTTTTTCCGTGCACAGGTACAATTAGCAGTCGGTAGAGTCCGTTTCTGGAAGGAAGACTAGTGGCGGAGACTAATGGCCAGGGTGGTGACCATAGACACGACTTTGGTCTTGATCAGGTGCCGCTAGGCCGCCAACCGTGGGGGGCAGCGCCACTCGAGCTTGGTGAAGACACGATCCCACTCGTGCAGGCTACAGGTCAGGTAGGCGGTCTCGAGGTGCTGACGTCAACGGTCGATAAGCTGTTTACGTGGGCGCAATCCAACTCGCTTTGGGCAATGGGTTTTGGCTTGGCGTGTTGCGCTATTGAGATGATGGCAAGTGCGGCTCCACACTATGACTTAGACCGGTTTGGCACAGTCTTCCGAGGCTCGCCGCGACAGTCGGATGTAATGATTGTGTCAGGTACTGTTACGAATAAGATGGCGCCGGTAGTGAAGCGCCTGTACGACCAAATGCCGGATCCCAAGTGGGTTATTGCGATGGGTGCGTGTGCCACTTGCGGTGGCCCTTTCCGTAGCTATAGCACCTTGCAGGGCGTCGATCGTATAGTGCCTGTAGACATATACATTGCCGGTTGTCCTCCGCGTCCGGAAGCGCTCATCGATGGCATTGTTGCCTTACAGCGGAAGATTGGACGCGATGGAATTATGGGCACCGGGCGTTCGGATCAGCCGGGGTCTGTTTAGGTCCAGCGTCGACACGGATCGTGGAGGAGTCGTCGGAAACGAGATGGCGAGTGGAGCTGCATTCCCATACATGCGCTTCGCCAGACTCGCGCCTCACAGCTAAGACGATAATTTCTGTCAATAGGAAACGTGGCATTGATGCGCTCGCGATCACCGATCACAACACAATGGACGGTGCGTTTGATTTGGCCGACCGTCTTCCCTTCACCGTGATTCTTGGCGAAGAGATCAAGAGCACGGAAGGCGACATAATCGGTCTTTTCCTCTCGGAGTCGATCCCTCGAGACCTTTCGCCTGCTGAGACCGTTGCTGCAATTAAGGGACAGGGGGGGCTTGTGTTGGTTCCACATCCATTCGATCGCTTTCGGCGTTCGGCGTTAGGTCATTATTGGACGGAATCCATTGTTGAGGATATCGATATATTGGAAGTGGTTAACGGGCGTACGATCCGTCGGAGTGATAACGATACAGCCGATGAGTACGCGATCGATCGTGGATTGGTTCGGTCTGTAGGGTCCGATTCCCATCTTGCTGTGGAGATTGGCCGATGCTGGCAATCGATGCGTCCGTGGTCCAATCCTGCTGAGTTCCTGGTTTCCTTGCGCGAGGCTGAGTTGCATGCGGATCCAGCTCCAGCCTGGGTTCATATTGGGAGCTCAATACATTCTTATGCAGCCAAAGTGGAAGGCCGAGTTCGACGGTTGACGGGCAGCTGACCAAGTCGTCAACGTCAGCTGATGTGGGAAGTTCTGCTTCTCATGGTTCATACATGTCGCGCGCTACAGCGGTGCTTGTTCCGGCGTCTCTCAATCTTGGTGTTGCCAGTGTATTAGCACCGGTCCTTAACGCGCTGTTGGCACGTAGTGTGGAACCCGAGGCTTCGATTGGCGGATATGCGCTTGCTCTGAGCGTGATGATGTTTGTTGCGCTTCCTCATGCGCGTGTTCAGGCGCTCGCACTCGTGTTTCTCGATAATCAGAACTCGTTGCGACGCCTATGGTCCTTTGTTGGGGTGTTCGCATCGATTAGTGGAGTGATTGCCATCCTGGTGGCTTTAACTCCTTTCCGGGATGTCCTCTTAGATGGGGTTTTCGCGACCACGGGTTCGCTTCGGAGGCAGGCGGCTGTCGCGCTGGTGGCATTGGTTCCCTTTCCTGTCCTTGTTGTTCTTCGCACTTATTTGTACGGCATAGCACTCCGAATAGGCAGGCCTCGTGTGGTTTGGATGGGAACTTTTGTCGGTGTTGTCGTAGTCCTGGTGACCGGAATAGGCGTGTTTACGATCGATCCCAACGCCGGATCTCAGATTGCTGCGATTGCTGTTTCGGTTGGTGCGGCTGCTGAAATACTTGTTCTAAGTCTTGCCACGGTGCAACCGTTGCGACGAACTTTGGCTCCCACGGAGGGTCGTGCGCCCAAATATGATGAATTGCTTGGTTTTTTTTCTCCCTTACTGATGGCGTCCTTTCTTCCAGTCATTACACCGCTGATCATCAACACCACGCTTACACGTGGACCGCATCCGGAGACAAGCGTGGCTGCGGTTGCTCTTGCCTTTGGAGTCAATCAAGTGTTTGTGATTTTGCTGTGGGGTGTACAGCCGACTTTGCTCTCGCTGATGTCCCGAGGTGAGAATCCGGCACTTGGACGGCGATTTGCCAATATGGTTGCACTGGTCATTACGGTTCCCGCAGCCATAGTCGCATTCGTTCCTCCGTTGACATCGTTACTTGTTCACAATTGGCTTGGCGCCTCCACACGGCTTCAAGACATGACGGAAACAGGCATACGATTGCTATCTCTGTTACCTCTGATCCTTGTGCAGGAGGCCATTTTTTCCAGTGCAATAATGCAAACGCGGCGAACGCGGCCAATTGTGTATATCAATATCATTCGCCTCTTGGGTCTTGTGACGATTCTTGCGGTGGCCAGTACAACGACTGGTTGGTCGGGGGGAGTGATTGGCGTTGTAGCGCTCGGTGGCGCTCTAGTAGTCGAGGCTATAACCACGGTGATGTATGGGCGGCGGGCGCAGAAGCATCTCGAGTTGGCTTGGATAGCGTCGGAGGAAACGCACGCTAGGAGTCGAGGTGCTTAGTAGAGCAATAGTCCAGAGGGTATCGACATGCCGTTTTACGGGGCAGGATTCGGTGGAGTGTGCATTCGATCGACGAATGCAACTGGGCTGCACCCACTCTTAACGAACAACTTTCAAAGTTAAGGTGGTGATTCGAGGGTTTGGCAAGCTTCACTAATGGCTCTTAACTCTCGTCGTTTGAAAACACGGTGCAGTGGATTTGGGGTTTGCGGTAAACCTAACTTGAAAGCGTGTTGGCCCAGTGCTTGTAGGCGAACCATGCATCGTGCTGAAGCTCAAGTAGTTGGTTTGAGGCTTCGGTCAAGGCTTCCCGTCCCGCTTCGGGAGCGATCTCACCGTGAAATGAACGATCCGACTCAGATCGCCAAGCCTCGAACCATTCCCACCAGGCAGGATGGGCTGATTGCCAGTGATGGTGATTGTTCTTCGTAGTAAGGATGCGCGCAATATCAGAATGACGATGTGGAGGTGCATTCGCCATGGTTGTGCTGGTCAGTGCTTTCTTGTTGACAGGGATGAAACCTCTGTGAATGGTCGCCTGCTCCTGCACTTCTGGTCCTGCGAAGAACACCAGCATGTCGAGGGTTTCGTCGACGGTTCCATGTTCCTCTGCAGCGTTTGTGATTAGGTGTGGTTGTTGTGATGTGTGGACGGGGGCCTCACCACGTGGCCCTTCAGGTTGGAGACCAAAACCCCAATCGAACCGGCCCGCAATTCGTTCGATAAAAATACCTGCAGATCCGGCACTAGCTACACCCAGTTTCCCCGCTGAGAAGGGGTCGCCAAATTCTCCGGCCAGCGATTTAGCGTCACTCAACTTGTTTGAAACCCGCTCTTTCCAGATCGCGTTGATCACAAGGTCGTGTGCCTTTTCTGCTCCCTCGTCGAAGATTGTCATTCGTGAGGCAGTTTCGTCGTAATACAGCAAGTCTTCGTCGTAGGCGAGCGCACGGCCCCAGCCAGCCCAATACCTCCACATGTCACTGGTTGATTGAAGTCCATATTGGTTCGTTTCGCGGTCGGTCAATCTCCGAAGTGCGTCCATGAATTCCAGCTCGAGGCCCCAATTCCCAGGCGAGGGTTGAGGTATACCAGCGGATTCGAACAACGTGTAGTTGTAGTACACGCCGTTCAATTGGGCTTGGTAAGGAAGTCCGAACTGTGGTCCCTTGAGTCCCTCATTGAACGGTATCGGGAAGCTGTTTTGAAAATTGATCGTGCATTGGTCAGGCCACATGCAGTAGTCCTGAGCGTTGTAAGTGGACTTCTTAGTGAGATGTTCGTTGATTTGGACGAAGGCTCCCTTGTCGACCCAATGATGGAAGAATCCACCATCTAATAAGGCCACCTCTGCTTGTGATCCGCCAGCGAGTTGAATACCGAAGGAATCCCGAAAAAGGTAATTCTTGGGTTCGAGTTTCACAGCGATATGGGGGTGAGTCTTGGCGAATTGGTCCAGCGACCATTGCATATGTCTTCCGCGCACTCCGGATGTGTGGTCATGGGCTAAACGGATGACAGCGGCGGGCCGCTCTGGAGATGCTTCGACAGTCTTCTCAACGATCTTTGTGACGACCTTGGTCACGACTTTAGTCACGACTTTCTCTACAACCACCGGCTTCTCAACAATGCGATCTACAGGGATTTCCTTGATCTGAGTGCGCGTCACAACTTTTTCGACAGGAATTTCCTTAATAACTATTGTCTTGATTGGGATTTCGGTGGTCACAATCTGGGTTTGTCCACAGGAGGCAAAAAGGATAGTGGCTGGTGTCGAAATTAATGGCGCGGTCGCTGCCTGTAAGAAACGTCTTCGGGAAAGCAAGTTCTGTTTATTTCCTCCTGTCCCCTATTCCAACATAAATTGAGATTTGTTGTGTGTACTCTGGATTCGTCACAGCCCGACTGGCAAAACAGGGTTGGTGAGGGTTACTTGTTGAGATGGGTGAAATATTCAGAATAGATGCGTTGTTTACGCGACTGCTCTACGGAGTCTTGAAAACGGAAAGTGACGGGTGCGGACTTCAACGGTGCCCTCTTCAACAGCTAGGTTTCGGTGAGGTTTTGCGTGCGCATAGGGTCGAGAGTTGAAGGGCGACGGTTGCGATTATGGAAATCCCCATTCCGTGGGACTATCGTTAGACCACCGTACGTCCGTTTGGACCGTCGTTTGCAATGGTGGATCGGACCGAATGTGTCAAATTATCTTGAGAAGATCTTGCGAATCTGTAACGGGCTTGCAACGCTGAATGCGATCGGGTGATAGGAGGTTAATCGCATGGTTGATGTGCCAATCTATCGAATAGCGCTCGTGAGTTGCGCCATGCATCAACCGATGTACGCACCAGTCTTTGCTGCGCATCCGCGGCTTGAAATTGCGTGTGTCGTAGATGATCCTCACGAGATTGACGAATATGTTGTCGAGACAAATCGAGCGATAGCAGAGCAATACGGTGTGCCCTATGTAGAGGGTATTGATGCCGTGGCTGAAGATGCAACTATCGACATTTGCAGTGTATGCCCGCAACTAGAGCGACGTGGTCGAATCTCAGCTCGTCTTGCACAGGCTGGCAAGCATCTTTTTATGGATAAGCCGAATGCGATTAGTTTGGATGAGGCACGAGCCATTGCTGATGCTGCGGAGATGCATGGTGTGCGTACCGTCATCTATGGACGGCAAATGGCGGATGTACCCCAAAAGATTAAGCAACAGCTGGCATCAGGGGCTGTTGGGGATTTGGTTGCGATCCATTGGGATCTTGTTTTCGCGAAGGGCGAAGCTGGAGAAGTGCCTGATGAGTGGGTTGCTCGTATATCCAGGGATTTGACGAAATTCACGTTTCGGGCATCGGGTAGTGATCCGTCTGGATCTGGTCATAACGTTTGGGCAAAACGAGAGCTTCATGAGATAGGGTTGTATCCGGTTGGTCTGACGCAGTTTTTAGTAGACGCGCCGGTGAGCTCGGTCTATGCGCAATTGGGTCAATATTGGTTGGCCTCGCACGCAGAGCGCCAGGCCGAGGACTTTGCCGTTTTGCAGATGCAGTTTGCAAACGGAGTTACGGCGACCATTACGACTGGCCGTTATGGCCGGCAAACTGATCCAGGTTCCGGAGTCGATAAAGTTGCGGTTATAGGCACGAAGGGAACGATTGTCGCCGATGGATCGCCACCCATGGCCATGACTTATGGTCCCCTTAGTGATGACGGGAAATCCGCGACCAGGCTTGATGCTCTAGATGCCAATGGTATTGGTCGTATGGTTTCCGAGCTGATTACAAGTATTGATAATGGTCGGGAGACCATAAACAACGCAAGCCACGGTGTTTCGCATGTTGAAGTTCTCCTGGCAGGCTACGCTTCGTATTTCGCTGGTGAGCCTGTCCAGTTGCCGCTTGCGTGATTCAGACTGGTAGATAAGGCCAAGCTTGAGTCTTGGGTTGATCTCAGTTCGTGGTAGAGCGGCGTACATGGAGCACACGTTGCACGGCAGTGACTTGTGTTGCGAAGGCCATTAGCCACATACCGTAGCTAAGAAACCAGGTCGGTCCAATAAGCAAGAGGCCCAGAACCAAGAAGCGTTCCGGTCTTTGAAACAATCCCACTGCACACTGAATATTGAGACTTTCGGCCTTAGCTCGTGTGTAGCTGATGAGCATAGAGCCGATCAGTGTAGCTACCGCGAGTATGGTTTCCACTCTGGCGGATTGGTCCGAGAAAAACCAGATCAGGCCGATGAAAATGATTCCCTCGGCCCATCGGTCAAGCGTCGAATCCAAAAAGGCCCCAAATTGCGATCCATTTCTACTTATGCGGGCTACGGCGCCATCGAGCATGTCGAAGCATCCGGTGAAGAAGACAAGTAGCCCTCCGGCAATCGTCCATCCGATTGCGATAGAAAATGCGGTTGGCACACTCAATAAGAGACCGGCGAGTGTGAGCGTGTTTGGATGAATCCCCATCCGGGCAAGCGGGGCAGCCATACGCTCAACGATGCGACGAGAAGCTGCTTGCATACGTGTATTGATCACGATTCTTTTCCGATGCCTGCGAGAGTCGGTGAGCTTCTCCAATACTGTCCACCAATTTCACTTTCATTAAGCAGTTCGTCGTAGTAGTCGATTACCCGGTCGGCGATCGAGGTCCACGCAAAATCAAGTGCTCGTGTTCGGCCTGCGCGCGCCATCCGCCGCCTCTTGTCGATATTGTCGCTGACGCGCATCAATGCTCTTGCCAATCCGACATGATCTTTAGGGGGCACTAGGATTGCGGTTTCGTCATCGATGAGCACTGTGCGAAAGCCAGGAATATCTGAGGCTACAACGGGTGTTCCAGAGGCCATCGCTTCAAGGAGTGCGATGCCTTGACTTTCACCACCGAGTGCAGGTGAGCAATAAACATCGGCGGATTGGAGGTGCTGTCGCTTTTCTTCTTCAGATACAAATCCTTTGAATATGACATCCGGTAGACCTAATTCCTGAACTTGGCGTCGGTAAGCCCGGTATTGATTTCGACTGAATGCGCCGATCACCGTAAGCCGTGCCTGAGGGCGCATTTGACAGACGAGTGACATGGCTCGGAGTAGGTAGTCGAGTCCTTTTCGCTTTTCCAGTCGACCAACGAATAGGATGTTGAATTTTCCGTCGGAAGGTTCTTTTGTGGTCGGCTGGATTGCGCTAAAGAAATCCACGTCGATCCCGTTCGGGATTATGCGATAGGCGCCTTTATAAGACCGGAAGACGAGTTCGCGGGCTGCTTCAGAAACAGTGATCTTTCCGTGCAGCCGGCGTTGGAGGCGTCGGATCAGTGGACGGGTCGTATGGTAAAAAAGGGCTGAGTTTCGGGCAGCATGGAAAGTGCCAATGTTCACTGTTTTGGAATACCTGAGGACTGTCAACGGGAGTGCTGGAAGTAAAGGTTCGTGCAAGTGAATGATGTCGAAATGGTTTTTGTCTAAGAAACGTCGAACACGAGGCAAGAGTCGTGGTGAGAGCGTTAGCCGTGCTCGAGATTGGTTGACGGGTAGCGGGACAACGCGGGACCCAACCCGCATAAATCCTGGAAATTTCTCTTCGGCGTCGTTCGAGGTGCTTGGGGCCATGATTTGCACCTCATGACCACGAGTCCTAAGTTCGCGGTCCAGATTGATGATGTGTTGTGTTACCCCACCAGGGTACGGGAAGTCGTAGGGAGAGACCTGCAGGATCCTCATGGAGATCCAACTTCCGGCCACATCCTTCGAAACATGTACCACTGGGCTGGATTTTTACGTATCAGTTTCTCCACATCCCACATAACTCTCTGCATAGCGTCCTGAACGGCTTCCGCAGGGGGGCGGTCTAGGTCAATCAGGATCGGCGGCATACTGTAAGCCGTGTACGATCGATCTGCGTGTCGGAGCATTCCGCCGACAAGCAACGGGCTTCCCGTGCGTCGAGCTATGGCTGCAGCTCCTTCGGGTATCCAGACTGGACGGCCAAAAAACTCCACTTGTACACCTTTGCCTGGTGTGGGTCTGTCAGCGAGCAAAGCGACAAATTCGCCACGTTGTAGCGTTCGCATGATTTCGCGAGCGGCGTTGCCAAGTTGAATTGAACGCATGTTCTTGCGGGAGCGTACGCTGTCGAATAATGCGTTTAGTGATTGGCTTTGGAACGTTTCGGCAACAGCATAGGTTGGTCGTTCTTGGGATATGAGGCCGGCAAGAAGTTCAAAATTACCAAAGTGGGCTGTGATCATGATGCCTCCGCGTCCCATGCTTTCGAAGGCGCGGATATGCTGCAAGCCTTCGATAGTTACGGTTTCTTGGAGAACATCAGACATCGTCATTCGATAGGTGCGTAAGAAATCCAGAATGTACTCGATATAGGCGATTACGGAGCGCAGGGCAAGATTACGAACCTCGGGGTCCGTTGAGGGTCGGTTGAGGACGACGGCCATGTTGGCCGTCGTATTTCTGCGAATTCGTGGGATGAGCCAGTACGTCAGAGTCCCGACTAGACGAGCCAAACCCCGTTTTAATTGATCTGGTGTTCGGCTCTCAGCCCAGGCGGCAATTGCGACTAGCGTGAGCATAACCTACACGTCGGACGGGCTTCTGGGGTCAGTGTCATCCTTGCCGATGAATTCCTCCATCATTGCACGGGCTTGTTCATCCGAGTATTGGACCGGAGGCGACTTCATTAGATAAGCGGATGGACCCTCGATTGCACCGCTCAGGCCCTGATCCTGGGCAATCTTGCAGGCACGTACCGCGTCTATAACAACACCCGCAGAATTTGGTGAATCAACGACCTCGAGCTTTAATTCAGCCGTTAGGGGTTGGTCACCAAAGGAGACACCCTCCATACGTATATACGCCCATTTGCGATCTTCGAGCCAGGGGACGTAGTCACTCGGACCTATGTGGACATTGTCCTCTCCAATGTCATAGTCGAGTTGACTCGTTACCGCGTCAGTCTTTGAAATCTTCTTTGACTCCAACCGTGATCGTTCCAACATATTCTTAAAGTCGGAGTTTCCGCCAACGTTTAGCTGGTATGTTCGCAGGACTTTAACGCCGCGTTGGCGAAAGAGTTGGGTCAACACGCGGTGTGTGATGGTAGCTCCGACCTGAGACTTAATGTCGTCTCCGACTATCGGGGATCCTGCGTCCTCAAACCGTTTTTGCCAGTATGACTCGCGGGCAATGAACACGGGCATGCAGTTCACCATCGCGCATCCCGCATTCAGGATTTGCTCCACATACCACTTGGTCGCTTCTTCGCTGCCTACTGGTAAGTAATTAACAACGACGTCTGTCCCTGTATCCTTCAGTAGATCAACAATATTGTTTGTTTGACCATCTGCTTTGATGACAGTGTCTGCTAAGTATGTGCCGATGCCGTCGTGGGTCATTCCCCGGGCGACGGAGACATCTAGGTGCCCGACCGGACAGAATTGCACGGTGTTGTTCGGTGACGTCAGGATGGCTTCCGATAAGTCTTTTCCAACTTTTGACCGATCAACATCAATCGCTGCGGAAAACTCGATATCACCTACGTGATACGACCCGAACTCAGGGTGCATCAAGCCAGGGATGAATTCATCAGCTGGCGCGTTCCTATAGTACTCAACGCCTTGAACTAAGGCCGAAGCACAGTTGCCCACACCAATAAGTGCTACACGAACTTTGCTCATGACTTGCCTTCAGGGATTGTTTGCCAGGGCAGCTGGACTCGTAACTGATTCTTATTTGTCATAGGCAGTAAATCCTCTTATTAGACTTGTTAGGTTTGAGTGGCCGGAATCGAGAGCATCACGGTTTAGGGTATAGCGAACATGCCGGCCCTCACGTCGTGCTCGTACCAACCCTGCTTTGCGGAGATGGCGAAGGTGCCATGACATAAGCGGTTGGCTTACACCGAGCCTTTGGGATAACTGGCTGACGTCTAGCTCGTGAGCCGCTGATACTTCACCAAGTGTGCGTAGACGGGTACGTGAAGCAAGTGCGCGAGCAAAGGTACGCATATCCGCTAGGTCGATTTCCATTTAAATATATACATAAATAAATACTTTATAAGTTCAACCGTAGCACGGCATTCCGTTGGAATCACGTGGGCGGTCTTGGCAGGGCTATTTTCCACGGGACCTGGTCTATGGGTTAACGGGCGTAGTCGACTGCGCGTGTTTCCCGAATAGTCGTGATCTTGATTTGTCCTGGATATTCCATCGAATCTTGTACGCGGTTCGCGATGTCATGTGTCAGACGCTGCACGTCTTTCTCGTCTATATCGTCTGGCCGTAGAAACACCCGAAGCTCTCTGCCAGCTTGTATCGCATAGCAGGACGCTACGCCTTTGAAGGATTGAGCGATTTCCTCCAATTTTTCAAGCCGCTGAAGGTAGCGGGTAACGGTCTCGCGACGAGCCCCCGGACGAGAAGCAGAAATTGCGTCGGCCGCAGCTACAGCAAATGCTTCAAAACTGCGTAGTTCCACCTCGAAATGATGAGCTTCTGCCGCATGGGCAATTTCCTCGCTGACTCCTGCTCTTCGGATTAAGTCACCGCCGATGAGTGCATGGGGGCCTTCAACTTCATGATCGACTGCTTTGCCAATGTCGTGAACAAATCCAGCACGACGAGCAACGTCAACATTGCCGCCAACTTCTGCTGTCATCGTGGCTGCAAGGAGTGCGACTTCAACCGAATGACTCAATACATTTTGTCCATAACTCGTTCGAAATCGTAACCTGCCCATGTATCGCAGTATGTCTGGTGGAAGCCCAGGTGTTCCGGCGTCGTATCCAGCCTGCTCGCCTTCGTTATTGATTATTTGTTCGACCTCAGATCTGGCTTTAGCAACGGCTTCTTCAACACGGGCGGGGTGGATGCGGCCATCCTCGACAAGGCGTTTCAATGCGACGCGGGCTATCTCTCTCCGCACGGGGTCGAAACCCGAGAGAACGACAGTTTCTGGCGTGTCGTCAATGATGATGTCGATTCCAGTCGCTGTCTCGAGAGCACGAATGTTTCGACCTTCTCGACCAATGATTCGTCCCTTAACCTCGTCACTCTTGAGTTGTACGACCGATGTAGAGATTTCGGTTGTATGGGCGGCCGCCACGCGTTGGAGCGATAACCCCACAAGCCAACGAGCTTTCGCTTCGGCGTTTTCCTCGGCCTCAGCAGTGATTTGTCGAACCCTTTGATCGGAAAGAGTGCGGATCTCACGCTCGATGGAGGCGAGCAATTGTTCCTTGGCTTCATCGCGAGTCATTGTGGCAACCGCCTCGAGCGCTGTAATTTGTTTCTGGCGGGATTCCTCTAGATGAGTCTCGCGTAGGTCAAGCTCTTTCTCTCGCTTCTCTCGCTGCTCGTTCTGTTTTAGAAAATCCCGGTCGACTGCATCGAGTTTTTCCGCACGCGCATCAAGAGCCTGCTCTCTTTCTTGAAGACGCTGGTTGTCCTGCCGCAGTGCTTGACGTCGTTCGTGGACATCACGATCTGCATTTGCACGTGTTTCCCGTGCGGTTCTGATGGCGTCTTTGATCTGAGCTTGTTGTTGAGTTGCTACTTCTTCCAGTTCTTCCCGGACATGGTCTGCGAATTGACGTTCGCTCGATCGTGAAAGTTGCTTCTGATAGAGGTAGCCCAGTACAAGTCCCAGAACAAGTGCCACCAAGCCGGCGATGACCGACAGTAGTGGTTCCATATCTGGCCTCCAGCCAATAGTGTTGGGTCAATGGTTTCTTTGAGGGCATTACGTTGTATATAAGTGTGAGTCTCAACAGGTCCTCACCCTCCGATGCTACTTGGGGCTGAAAACTGGTGTCAAAGCAACGGGTCTTTGGGTTTGGCGGTAGCCCCCCTATACTGAACAGCTAGATTGGTTTTGGGGAGTTTTGCGTGGCTACTGCGACAGCGACTAGGTCGATGACGGGACGTGAGCGGTATGTAAATGCTTTGCTTGGGAAGCCGGTTGATAGAGTTCCGGTGGGCAGCCCAACTTCACTTGCAACGTATGAGGAAATGCGCCGCCTCGGGGTCGAATGGCCTGCTGGCCACTATGAGGCTGAGGCAATCGCGTTGATAGCCGAACGTAGATTCCCCAAGCATGGTTACGACTCGATCATGCCGTACTTCAGCATTATTCTTGGTGCCGCGGCCCTTGGAGCCAAGATTGAGTGGGGCGAGGACCCTTGGGAGTTCAACAAGGCTACTGGTGCCATCGTTTCGGGGCCGCGAATGCCGGCTGTTAGCCCACCCCCTCCGTGGACGAAGCCAGATGACATTGCTATTCCGAATGATTTTCTTGAACGCCGTGAAACTAAGGCCGTGATCGATTCAATCAGGACTCTAAGATCACGAAATCCCGATGCAGCTATTGTCGGCAAAGTGATGGGACCATGGACGCTTTCTTATCACATGTTTGGTCCGCAGGAATTCTTGATTAACGTCATCCTTGATCCCGATTATGTTCACGCGTGTCTTGACCGATTGATGCCGGCGTCGATCATGTTCGCCAACGCACAACTAGAGGCTGGCGCGGACGCAATCTGTCTGGCAGACCACTCTACGGGTGATCTGGTGAGGGCCGAGACATACCGCGATTTTCTGCTCCCAGTACATCAGAAGATAACCCCCGAGATATGTGGACCCGTGATCCTTCACTGTTGTGGCAAGACGCTGGACCGTATGAAATTCATCAAAGATGCGGGTTTCGAGGCATTTCACTTTGCGACTGAGAACGATCCGCATCTGGCGAAAAAAGAGGTCGGTGATTTCAAGCTGGTGGGTAACGTGAGTAATTTCGTTACCTTGCTCTCTGGGCGGCCTGAGGATGTTGCTGTGGAGGTGGAGGATATTGTGGCGGCTGGCGTCGATATTATTGCTCCGGAGTGTGCGGTTCCCCCGCAAGTTTCGAACGCAAATTTAGAGGCAATACCCGCTGCGGCGCATGGAGTGTTCACGGCGGATCCTAGAATCACGGATGCCAAAAACATGGCAGATGAATATCGAGAGCAAGTAGCCCAGCAAAGTGCGTCAGGCCCTACCCTAAGTCTGTAGTGCGGAGGCAGGTCACGCGTTTGATCGTCTTGGTTGGCTGCTGAACGGCTGGGTGAAGACATTCGTCATTTTTCATCCAGGGTAGATCAATTATCGTCGCTCAGTTGTTCGACCGCTTCGGTTGCCCGAGTCTGATCGGACGGTGTCTGATAAACAAGCGCGTTGGCGTGATATCAATGGGATTGCTGTCGAGGCCTCGTTTCTCAAGACCTTTGATGAGCTGGGAGGACTAGAGGTCCTTGGGTGCCCAGTAAGCCCCGGCGTCTTCGCTGGGGACACGCTGCAACAGTATTTCAATCATGGGCGGCTCGATGTGCCCGGTAGATCGACACCGTACCCAGTTGGAGTACCCCGGGTCGCTGATTTGGGCCGTGCGATGTCACGCGCACTGAGCGCAGCTCCCTTGGTTCGGTTGCCGACTTCCTTTTCTGCTCCATGGGTAGACGAAAGTCGACGGTTGTGGGCCGGGCGACCAGTGGGTCATCCGGTGCAATGGCGTGGTTGGCATATTCAATTGTATGAACGTGAGGTGGTACGGATATTGGATCGATACCCCGGGGGAACGCAGCCTCATCCTGGGCATTTAGGTGATCTATTTATTTCGCTTAACGAACAGGAACGTTTTGTCGGTGAGGGGCGCGTCGCTCCAATCGCACGTCCGACTGTGGGTGACTGGCGCGATATCCACGCGCCTATCCTTACTTATCACCATATCCGTGAGGCCTCGGCGTTATACGCCCAGCTCACAGGGCTTCTTTCAGCCGGATTGACACCGATTTCATTCGAGCATCTCGTTGCGGCTGTGGAAGGCTGGGCTGACGTTCCACAAGGTGCCTTCCTGATCTCATTTGATGACGGATGGGCTGCGCAGATTCAGGATGCACTTCCGATACTAAGAGATCTTCGAGTGCCTGCCATATTTTTTGTCATGCCAGGGTTTGATCGTCATGGGCAGGGGCATATGTCACTAGCTGATTTTCGTGGTCTCCGTGATGCTGGAATCACAGTTGCGTCGCACACGCTGAATCACGCGGATTTACCGTCCCTTTATAAGGCCAATATTGGTGCGGCCCAGGCCGAAGTGGTTCAATCGCGGAATGAACTTGAGGTCGAGGTTGATGGAGTCGACTTTTTCGCTTATCCGGAAGGGAGGTTCGATGGTGACGTTGAAAAACTCATTCGTGATGCAGGTTATCGGGCTGCTGTTACGACAATGCCCGGCATAGTTCACAACAAAAGTAGGATGTTCAAGCTGCGTCGGGTGGGAGTCGAAGCATGGTGGACAGTCGGGGATGTAATTCGTGCTATTCGACGAGCAGCTTTGACCGAACAGGTTCCGTCGCCTATCTAAGGTCGAGCTACGAACGCAAATCCAAAGGCCCCAGGTCCGCTGTGGGTGCCAAGCACCGGTCCGATCGGGATGTCAGCAAACGTGTCGCCGGTGGCATCGAGGGTGTCGGCAAGTTCGTGTCGAAGTCGGTCACGTTGATCGGCTGCGTTCGCGTGCAGAATGGCCCAGCTTTCAACCCCATTAGGAGCCCGATTTCGCACGTGATCTGCGATGACGGCGTGGGCCTTGTTGTTCGATCGGGCTCGGGTGACTGGTCCTACTTGGCCATCTCGTATTTCCAGAACGGGCATAAAATTTAGGACAGATCCGAGAAAAGCGGCTGCTGCACCAATTCGTCCGCCGCGCCGAAGATATTCAAGTGTAGGAACCACCAGCGCTACGTGCGCACGTGTTGCGTGGTCGTCAACGATGTTTCGGATGTCACTGAGGGTTGCACCTTGTTGCGCCGCACGCGCCGCTGCAATTACGCTGAATGCCAGAGGAGCGCTTACGAGTCGTGAATCCATCACCTCCACCTGTCGATCTGTCATCTCACGAGATGCCTGAGATGCTGATTCGGCAGTCTTGCTCAGTTCTGTTGAGAGGTGTATTGAGGCTATGTCGTCATTGCCCTCGAGTTCGCCGTAGGCTTGGGCGAATTCGCTCGGGTTTGGTTGGGATGTCGCGGGATGTTCGGGTGACGACTCTAGGAGTCGATAGAATTCCTCAGTATTAAGGTCGATGCCTTCGCGGTAGTCGGTAGTACCGAATCGAACATGCAATGGAACGACTTTTATCCCAAGTTCTTTAGCAATCGCGGTAGGCAATGAGGCGGTGCTGTCAGTGACTATTTTTACGGGCATGGTTGGAGATTTTGGTGGTTAGAGGAGCCGGTGGCTGATGAGATTAAGTCCGCGTGGTCTTAAAGGCAAGATAGGGGTGGCGGTTGGTGTGGCTTCGGCATTACTACTGGTGGGGCTCATCATGCTCGTTACGTGTTGTGCGTGGCTCTGGTACGTAGTGGCGGCTGTTCTCATTATCTACGCTGCGGCAACTGGTTTAGCTGTGGCTGTGTTTATCGTGTATATCGGGCGGCGGCGTCGAAAGTTAAGTGCGCTTATGGCTACGTGGAACACAGAATCTCCTGGCGAGCAATCGCCAGACCCAACATCTAGTGATCACGGCGCAGCCTAACCCTCGCGGGAGGGCGACCACAGATGCTGAGCAATCTGTGACAGGATTTGAGGATAGTCCGGTGCACCTCGTCAAGCTCAGACTGTCCAACTTTCGGAATTACCGACGATTGGAACTTAACCTTCCGGCAGGTCCTAGTGTGTTGATGGGGTCGAATGGTCAGGGAAAAACGAATCTCGTGGATGCGGCCCATATTCTGGCGACTGGCCGCAGCCTGAGGCCAGGACCTGAGGCGGTATGGGTTCGCAATGAAACGCCTGCAGCCGAGGGTTTTGCCCGGCTACATGCGACGGTAGACGCTTCTGCGGGTTCAGTCGAGATTGAAATGATTGTAGCCAGGACTAATCCGAACGACGGTGAAGCTTCGGGTGTTCGACGTCGTGTGCGAATCGGTGGGGTACAACGTCGGCTTTCAGAGCTCCCAGGCCAATTGCTGACAGTCAGTTTCTCACCCGATGATCTTGATCTTTGGACTGGCCCACCTGCGATTAGACGACGCTGGCTGGATCTGGCGATTGCGCAGCTTGATTCAACATACGTCGATGTGCTTGAGGAATACCTGCGATTTCTCGCTCGTCGAAACGCACTGCTTCGGCGAATTCAGGCTGGACTTGCGGCGCGGACAGAGTTGCGTTTCTGGGACGAAAACATGGCGGGGTCAGCAGTGACCATCATGGCGATACGTGCTGATTACTTGGCGCGTGTCCGATCACCGGCGAGTTCAGCTTTTAGGGAAATGCGTGCGGGGGCACTTCTTGATATCCGATACAACGCATCTGCTGGTGATATGGATGCGGCGTCGTTTTGTGCGGCCTTGCGCGATCGTGTTGACCGTGATGTTCAGCGAGGCTCCTCGGGCCTGGGCCCGCATCGCGATGACATAGAGGCGTGTTTTGGTGGCCGCAACCTTTCCCATGTTGGATCTCGCGGTCAGGTTCGGCTCGCGGCGCTCGCGCTCAAGCTTGCGCAACATGAAGTGGCGGTTGCTACTCGCGGCGAGCTGCCTGTGCTGCTTCTAGATGATATTGCAGCCGAGCTTGATCCTATTCACCGAAAGCTTTTGATCGAGCAGATGCCTGCTGCTGCGCAGTCAATTGTGACGACCGCTGATTTCGGATGGTTAGAGGAAACGAAACTTAGGGATGCAGCGCACTTTCGAGTTACCGCAGGCGAGATTGAATCGCTTTGATGGCAAAACGACGTTCCGGTTCGCCACGTCGAATCCGAGATCTTATTGGCGTGCTGCGTGCGCGTTCTGATATTCGACTTGGTGTTCGTCGGACGTTAGCCACCGATGCTATAGATACGGCGTTGCTCGATGTACTTGGTTTAGAAGCGTCTGACAGGTGTCGGATTGGGTCAAGCATTGGAACAGTCGTCACTCTTGAATGTCATTCAAATGCTGTTGCCCAGCGCGTGCGGTTTGCTGCTCCCGAAATTCTGGGTCGTGTCCAAGCACAGTTGGAAGCTATGGATGTGACAGAAATTCGAGTTGTTGTGAGTGTTGATGGATGGCCTGACGTTTCGTAATGGCGGGTCGTGCTTGTGATCGAAAGAAGACTGCTCGCCGACGGCACTTCAAGGATTCAAGGTCGAAAGGATGCTCGATTGATGTTCGATCTCTTTAAAGAGAGGGTCCCAGCGTTTAAGGATGCGTAGTTTGTCACCTCGGGTCCCGTCGTTGGGGTTCGGGAAACTTGTCGAATCAAAGGGGATCGTACGCTCACCATTGGAGACGTGCGCGACTGCATCGCGTATGAAGATGCTGTCTGTCTTGGAGGATGGTGGCTCGATCGCCATCCGGTTGGGTCGTCTGGCTATCACGAGCATGTGATTACCCGACCCTATGACATTTCATATGGAACGTTAATTCCGCAAGGTTTGTCCAACGTATGGGTCGCTGGACGATGTCATTCGGCTGATTCGGGGGCACTCGCGTCAAGTCGGGTGACTTTGACGTGTATGGGGATGGGACAGCCTGCTGGGCTTGCTGCTGCAACATCGGCACGTGAGAACAGAGGCAGTCGGGATCTGGATGTCCGATCACTACAGAGGGAATTAGCAGCTCTCGGAGCAATTGTGGAACCCCGTGCTGATGAAGTGCGCGCTGTGGGTGATTCCATGAGGCCTGATCAGATGCCATCCGCTGCAGCGAGTTACTGAGAACGAATCGGTATCTCGGGTTTTCTTGTCTGAGTTGTCGACTGTATGGCTAGCGTATTCCAACCGAGGGTCGAGGCTGGTTGGCTGAATCAATCATAGCCAGCACCGTATCTCGTGATTCCCGGAATAGGTCGAGCGAGTCACGACCGCTGCCGTATGCGGAGCTGATGAGGTGTGGCTCCAGAGCTAGATCCTCGACCACGGAACTGTCGGCTGCTGCGACGATATCGGACAGTTGGCCATCACCCTGACCGACAGGAACGATGGTTTGTGTCTCTGCCACATAATCTTTGAGATGTAAGACGCGGACCCACGGTTCGATCTCTGGCCAGACTTCGTCGAATGCCTTTGCACCGGCGACCACGCAAGCGTGAGCATCAAAAGCTAGTGCCACGCGGTTTGGTTCGTAGTCGGCCAGAAGGTCACGGGTAGAGGGTCCGTCAGCTGCATACATCCGATAGTTGTTTTCGAGTAGCGGGATGACGCCCGTGCCCAAGGTTTCAATTGTCCTCACGATACCTTCAAATGCCCGATGAATTTGGTCGCGATCAGTCGGGTTGTCGGATCCATCACGTACGGCGAACGAGAAGATACGGAGATAGCGGGCTTGAAGGATGTTGGCTGCAACGATTGATCGCTCGAGTTGTTGTGATACCAGACGAGCATCTGTGTCCACAGAATATTTCGCAACCGGTGAAGTGACGCAATAACACTGCACTCCATTCGCAGCTAGTCGGGATTGGAGATCTTTCAACTCGATGTCTGACAGTGTCTCGATTGATCTGGCTTTTTCTCTAGTGGAGAGGCTCAATTTCGTTAAATTGGCGCGGTTAATGCCAAGCGAGCGAAGGCCTGACAACTGATCGTCGATATGGTCTGCGATTTCTCCACACATCCCTGAAATCCCCCAGCTCATCCACTGGCTCCTCTATGAAATAGATTAGGTCCGATTCATTGCAAGGACTGTAAGCGTGGCTAAGGGGCGACGGGCGGGTTGCAGGGTGTGGCCACGACAGGGCCCACGTCTACGACGTACATCTGACGGGTTCCTTCATGGATCGAATCGATGCAGAGCTTTGTGCTATCACGGTTCCAGCGCGGATGGAGATCGACTCGAAGAGGTCCATCAACACTTCGTGGTGCATAGAATGCGGCGATGTCGATGCAGCGCGCGTCGAGTGTGCGAACAAGCATAAGCTTTCTAAGTCGATCATCATTCGGATACGTGTCGGTCACAATCCAGTCGCCGTTGGGTGAGTAGGAGCAATGACCGTCCTCATGCAGGACATTGACCCCGAAAAGTTGTGGTTCACTTCCGCTATCGCTTACAGACCAGAATGCGTTTTGTCGTGTGGGTGCTCCGCCCCAGACGAGGATTTCGTTGGTGTTGCGCCAGTCATAATGGGAGACGTGGCGTGCACTCCAGACAATACGAGGGTCCGATCCATCAGGACCAACGGTGAGAAGTCGGGTCTGTCGTGGGCATCCGGGTGGTGCCCAACGGTGTAATACGGCAATGCGTGAGCCATCCGTATTTATCTGAGCATGGTTTAACCAGTGTGTATGCCCTTGCATAGCGTCGTCGGCGTCTATTGCGACAATAGCGGCAAGCGAGAGCAGAAGTGTTGCAGTTCCTGATTCGAGGTCGATTATCCATAGTCCATCGGCGTCTGGCGCGGATTCATGAGCATGGGGGTCACAGAGTCCTTCATATCCGTAGCCGGGGCGGTGTGTGGCGAGACGGGAGAAGTTCAATCCAATCCCGTAGCGCCCAAGGGGGTCGAGTGCATAAATTGCTCGTTCATATTCGGTCTCATGGCTGGTTTGAAGTTCGTGCACTACGCCCACAAAGCGGTCTTTTCGGCGATCGTTATACAGGACCGTGTCTGGTCTATTAGGTAACCACTGCAACATCGTTCCTTGTTGCCAGCACCACGCGGTGGTGGTTGCGAACGATTCAAAGAGACGTTTTCCTTCGCAATCTATTGTTCCCAGCTTGATTCGATCATCTGCTTCTGGCTGTCGGTCATGGAACGTCGTCTGCATGGCGAGTAGCAGCTGCCCTGATGTGGACCACGGTGTCTTGTCGTAGTAGCCGAAGAAATGCTCGCCTGGAGAATTTGTAACTCGACTAACCGAAATGTCCGGTCGGAACTGTCTTCTATCCATCAACTAAGTGTATGTATGGCTCGCGGGTAGCAGCTACTTCGGTATCCTCACAATACAACTTTGATTTGGCCTCATGCGGCCGGGATTCAATCGTGCAT
The DNA here is from genome assembly GCA_964422795.1 of uncultured Chloroflexota bacterium. Lineage (GTDB taxonomy): Bacteria > Chloroflexota > UBA11872 > UBA11872 > UBA11872 > UBA11872. The sequence goes on along the minus strand of CAYRCL010000047.1, from coordinate 2,203 downwards.
CGCATTGCAGTTATTGCCGGGGATGGGACTGGGCCTGAGGTGACGGCAGAGGCGCTCAAGGTTCTTGAAGCTGTCGGAAGTGTTGAAGGGTTTGCTTACGAACTGACGGAGTTTGATTTTGGGGGTGAACGTTATCTCAAGACTGGAGAAACACTTCCAGACTCGGCGCTAGAGGATCTACGAGGTTTTGATGCTATTTTCCTCGGAGCAATAGGGCATCCGGAGGTTCCACCAGGCGTGCTTGAGAAAGGGATTCTTCTCAAAGCTCGTTTCGAATTGGACCAGTACATCAATCTTCGCCCTGTAAAACTCTATCCAAATGTTGATACACCGCTCAAGGACAAGGGGCCTGCCGAAATTGACTTTGTCGTAGTCCGAGAGAACACCGAAGGTATGTACACAGGAATGGGTGGTGTCCAATTCCCAGGCACAGAGCACGAGGTGTCGACCCAGATCCATTGCACGACGTATCGGGGTGCCGCTCGAGCGGTGCGATACGCGTTTGAGTTGACACGTAAGCGGAACCTGCGGAAACAGCTTCACCTTGTGGCCAAGACAAACGTCCTCACGAGCGTTGGTGGGACATGGTGGCGAGCGTTCAACGAGATTGGAGATGCCGAATACTCGGACGTGAAACGTGAATACGCGCATGTCGATGCCGCTTCTATGTGGTTTGTTAAGAGTCCTGAGTGGTTTGATGTCGTGGTCACTGAGAACCTTTTTGGCGACATCATTACGGATATCGGAGCGATCATTTCTGGTGGGCTTGGTATATCAGCCGGTGGAAACATCAATCCCGATGGTGTTTCGATGTTTGAGCCGATCGGCGGATCGGCTCCCAAGTATCAAGGACAAGGTGTCATCAATCCGCTGGCCGCAATTAACGCCCTGCACATGATGTTGGACCATTTGGGGGAAACTGCAAGTTCCGTGCGAGTTGAGAGCGCGATTGTAGGTGCGCTCAATAGCGGGGAAATCAAGTCGATGAGTGCTGGTCGTATGGGTATGGGAACGTCCGATGTTGGCGATTTAGTGGCTGGACTTGTTTAGTTCATATTGTGTGGCGCCAGGCTTCTTGGTTACTGGTTTGGCGAGTGGTTGAGACAAATACAGAGGGCTTCAATGTGGAGCTCCGCAAGTACAGCGCCAACAGCGGAGCCTGGCTCCATGGAGCCGATTCCTCCACAAGTTAATACTGAACCGGTTCGGCGAACCAGTTCAGGACAGCATGTAGCTCTGACTCATTGGCACGATGTGTTATTAGTGCTGTGCCGAAAGAGCCTGTACTGTTATTTCCACTCCCAAAGTTCCCACGCTGCGTTACCGCTGGCGTCGACGTCCCAGTCGTAGACGATTGCGATGCCGTTTAGGGAAGAAAGCGAGGGAGCAGTGGATTCGAAGTACACGACCCCCCTGAATGAGAAACCGCCATCAGCTGTTGGGGATCCGATACCAGTGGCTCTGAATGTAGCTACTCCATCTGCGGCCATTACCACTCCAGAGTTGGGGCACTCGCCGTAAAAAGAGCCGTCAGCCCTCAGTGTTGCGGAGTATGTTGCAAAACTGGTTACTTCAGTGCCAGCAAGGGTTCCGGACAAGCCGCTGGCGACCGTTTCAAATGACGGATTCCCATTTACAGCCGGAAGGGCTTTCATCGCGGTGGGACCCGAGATGGATCCTACTTTTTCACCCAACATGATCCGTTCCTTAATTGAGTCTGTTGTTAAATGCTCGATCCATTATGGGTTAGGACGAGTTGGCTCGCGAGCCGAATGTCTCGCGTCTAGACTCGCTGGTAGGGGACGGGCAGCAGGGCGATACCCGCGCCCACCCTGCTATAGGTTCGGACACCGCTGGGAAGGTGCTCTACGGGTTACAGGAACGGTGGCGAATCTCGCGGGCGCGGACAAAACTTCACAAACTCAGGGAGGCTCACTCACAGGCTGTTCTAAAAGTGTCCATACTTTGAGGGGCGGGTGAGGAGGCACCGGAGCGCCTAAATGTCTCTCAGTTAGGACGGGTGTTCCGTAGTCTTTGCGCGGTGTCTAGCCTATATGGATGCCGCGTAACGGTGAGCCATTTCGTCCATGGAGACAATGGGCACGCTGCCCGCTTGTCCAGCCATTCCGAAAGATTCCATTCGATTGATGCAGACGGTCGTCATAGCCTCACGCGCCGGTCCGAGATATTGGCGGGGATCGAA
>CAYRCL010000046.1:0-21881 GCA_964422795.1 uncultured Chloroflexota bacterium | reverse complement strand
CCCGCTTCGGGCGGCGCATCAACCGCCCTACACACATCCACGATCACACGCGCGGCCGAATCCGCCGCCACCACCACCGCGATCTTCTCGCGGTCGGGCTTCGTTGCCCGTGAGAGCGCGGCCACCCTGGTCAGTGCCGTTCAAGGCTGCAATGAGAGCTTGTGCCTCATCATCATTCGGCATTTCAAGAAAGCCGAACCCACGCGACCGACCGGTGTCACGGTCTCGGATAACGGAGCATGACGTGACTTCACCATGCTCGCTAGCCAGTTCACGGAGCTCATCTTCGGTCGTTGAGAACGGCAAGTTCCCTACATAAATATTCATCGAAAACTGTTCCTACGCGCGGTCCACTTGGACACACGCACACCGACACCCTCCGCCGTTGGGGGGGTATCAAGAGAATCCGTCATTACAGAATGCCGCGGTGTACCCGATGTTGTTGAGGCCAGTTCAACCATGCCGTTCGAGAATCGAATGGCTTACGCGAACGGCGACCTCACTAACAGCGGCTGACGGAAGATGCTAAACCTGGGCACCAGAGGCAATTTAGCACGTCAGAGCCGCTGACGGTGCGAAAACTGCACGGATGAGGCTTGTGTGCACCACGTTCATCGGTGGTTAGGCGTTCCACAATAGACGGCATCCGTCGGGTAGTCTTTTCGCGGGACTGGGTTGAGGGCAGTCCAAATGAATAGACCGTCAGGTGGAGGGCACATGCACAATGGTGGCTTCGTGTGGGGCGGGAAGGAGTGGCAATAATTCGCGCTGTAATAACCGGTGGGTGTGGAAACATCGGATCACGGTTGGCTGCATTTTTGGTCCGGCGTGGTGACGACGTTTTGGTGCTTGATGTCCATGATGCGCCTCGTTATCCAACCTTGGAATTTGAGCGGGTTGAAGTCTGCGTCGGTGGCGTGGACGACAACGAGTTCGTGCTGTCCACGATTGCCCGGGCTTGCCCAGATGCGATCTTCCACTTGGCTGCAATTCTGTCGGGCGGAGCGGAAGAAGACCCGAACTTGACGTGGCGCGTGAACTTGGAGGGTACACGCAACATTTTGAATGCGGCTCGCGCGACGGGTGTTGATCAGGTTGTATTCACGAGCACCATCGCCACATACGGCACAGGGGTAGAGGAACCCATCAAGGAAGAGACTCCGCAGTGGCCAGCGGGTTTATATGGTGTTACGAAGGTTGCCGGCGAGCGGTTGGGTGCGTACTACCACCTCCGGCACGGTCTTGACTTCCGTGGTGTGCGATTGGCTGCAATGGTTGCTCCTGACCCTCCGGCCGGGGGCGCGGCAAGCGCGTTTGTGTGCGATCTGTACTCACATGCCGTGGAGTTCGGTGCCTATCGGTTTGATGTCTACCCGACGACTCGACTTCCAGTCGTTTGGGTTGATGATGTCGTGAGAGCGCTCGTCGGCTTGCATGATGCTGATGGCCAGATGTTACGGCACCGTGTCTACAACATTGCAGCTGGCACTCCGAGTGTTAAAGCTATGGCAGATGCTGTAACGAAACGGATGCCTGATGTGAGATTCGAATTCCAACCTGATCCTGTACGTGCAGCCATTGTTGATAGTTGGCCGAGCGCTATGGATGTATCAGCAGCAGATCAGGATTGGGGATGGCGTCCGGCCTTTGGACTTGACGAGATGACGGATGCAGTCCTCGGCGTGTTGCAAGCGAGGAAGACGGTGAGTGGAGAATAACGGTGAGGGCCTGTACGAATATGTGCGTCGGGTGGGAGCAGGCGACGTTATTTACCGAGCGTGTCGAGGTCAGGTCCGACCGTGACGAGCGTGTAGCCTGGGTTGTTCATGATTGACCCGATCACGGTGCATACGTCTTGAGCCCGAACGTTTGTCACAAGGTCCGGAAATATCGTTAAGAAATCAAGCCCGAGGCCATGGCGTTCCAAAGCGAGCAGCATATTCGCAATGCCTTCGTTACGTTCGAGTTGGAGGGGCATAGAGCCGATGAGAGCTTGCTTAGTCAGGCGCAGCTCGTCGGCATCTGGCGGCTGATCAGCGAGCTTGTGAGCTTCATGGAGGCTCGCTGAGATTGCTTGATCAACATTCGACGGGTTAATCCCTGCCCGCAAGGTCCATGGTTGGCGCGTCAACCCAGATTCAAAGGAGCTGGTGGCGTGATAGGCAAGTCCTTGTGTATCACGAACATTTGAGCCGATCCGGCCTCCAAGACCCATCTGACCGAGAATATAGTTAGCAACGATTGCTGCGTAGTATTGAGGTTCGTTTCTCCGAAGACCGAGCCAGCCAAGAACGAACTCGGTTTGAGTTTTCCCTGCAAGCGCAAGGTCTTCGCGTCGGTGATCACCATCAGGTGCATGTGGTGGAGCATCAGCGGAAGCAAGGGCGTGGTGCCAGCCTTCTAGACTTATGGAGCCACGGTGATTTGTCCAAGACCCAACTGTCGCCATTGCCAAATCCAGAACGTTGGCGGGATCTACAGCACCGACGATCGCGAGTACAAGAGTTTGAGGGTTATATGCACGCTGATGGAAAGCTTGGAGATCTTGACGTCTGAACCGACTCACGCTTGGGGCATAGCCTTCGACCGGCCATGCATTTGGATTGTCTGGTTCGTAGAGTAATTCTCGAAACCGGCGTCCAGCCACAGCTGCCGGGTTGTCATCTGCGTACGCGATACCCGCAAGCGTCTGATCACGGATGCGAACAATTTCGTCTTCAGGAAATATGGGGTGTGCGAGCCCGTCAGTCGCGAGTGTAAGGAGTAGTTCGAGATCATCAGCGAGAGCTCGTCCGCCGAACGAACCGAGCTCGGTGTCGGCATGAAATGAGAGCGATGCTCCGACATCATCAAGAGCTTGGCTGAACTCGAGAAAGGTGCGTGATGTTGTTCCACGGTTGAGGGCTTCAGCTGTCAGGCTAGCGAGGCCGGCAGTCTCTTGAGTTTCAAGCACTGCACTCGCCGCGTGGTATCCGGTGATGGCGACTGATGGTGAAGTCGGATTTGGATAGACAAGAAGTGTCACGCCGTTAGGTAATTCGTGGCGAGCAACAGTGGATGCGCCAATAGCGCGCTTCGTTCGATCAGTCATCTAGTCCTCACCGGCAGTAGTACTTGGTAGAAACCACCCAGTTACCCGTGCAGATTCGTGCAGGTACTTACGGGCAACCCGTTGCACATCACCCGGCGTGACTGCGCACAGTTCGTCGGTCAGAGTGTCTGCGAGGTGCCAACTGCTGGCCATTTCGAGCATCCCGAGGGTTAAGGCCTGGGAAGTCACGCTCTCCAGCATGATTGCTCGCTTTGCCCGTGTCTGTCGTATTACACGTGCCAACTCATCGCTATTGGGTGGTTTCTCACACAGACGGTGAATTTCGTCCTCAACAGCTCTCTCGAGAGGATCCGGCTCGCTGTCCGGCTTTAGTACCAGGAAGATTCGGTGAAGCGACGGATCGATGTTGGAGCCAGTGTCCGCACTGACGGAGGCTGCTAGACCTGATGCGACAAACCGCTGGTAAAGGCGCGATGTGCGTAGGGTCGTCCCGCCGCCGAAAGGCCCGCTTGGTGGTCCGGAGAGAAGCGAGTTCATTACGAGTAATGCGGCGTAGTCTGGATGACCCCGTTCAGGGATGTGATGGCACATCATGAGTACGGGAAATGGACCTGGGTGATGGACTTCGACCCGTCGAGGTTCGTCCTGCGGCGGTTCTTTCACATCGAGCGACGGAGGCAAGTCGGTCGCTGAGAGGTCACCGAAGTAACGTTCCATTTTTTGGTACAGGGTGGTCGTTTCGAAATCCCCGATCGCTACCACAACCGCATTGTTTGGCGCGTAATAGTTCTTGTAATGGTTGTAGAGGTCGTTGCGTGACATCGAGCGAAGATCGGCCTTGCTGCCAATGACGCCATGGCCATATGGGTGTACCGTAAATGCCGTAGCCTCTAGTGCTTCCATCAATCTGAAAACAGGAGAGGCCTCATTGCCCTCGCGTTCTGAGATGATGACACTCCGCTCCGCATCAACATCGCTTGGATCAAAAACCGCATTAATCATTCGATCAGACTCGATTTCCAGCGCACGGTCTAGATGCGTGGCTGGTAGCGTGGAGTGGTACGCGGTGGCGTCTTCGTAGGTGAAGGCATTGAAGGTCCCACCCACACCCTCGATGATTCGCCCGACATCTCCAGGAGCGAGACGCTTGGTGCGTTTAAACATCATGTGCTCGACCCAGTGTGATGCTCCGCTTAGGCCGGCTTCCTCATTGCGAGAACCGACGCGGTACCAGACGAAGAAAGCCGCAATCGGTGACGTATGCACTTCCCGCGTAAGGAGCTTCAATCCGTTTGCGAACGTGTGTTCGCGAACATCATCCATGCTGGCGTGTAGCCTGTGGCGTAAGGGCGGGGGATGCTATCACATGATTGTTAAAGCTCCCGACAGGTCATAGAAGCCACCATGAGCCTGACGCCTGCGGCATTTGAAGCTGTTGTGGAAGAAGCCTTCGCGGCGATTCCCTCGAGCCTACGTGCCCGGGTCGAGAATCTCGATGTTGTGATCGAGGCGTGGCCATCAGCAGTGGACTTGGAAGCTGCGGATGTTCCTGACGGTCATACGCTTTTTGGCCTCTACACAGGGATTCCTCTTACAGAACGTACGGCTGGCTACAACATGGTGTTGCCAGATCGAATCACGATCTTCCGGGGCCCCCTCATGGATGCATTCGATGATGTTCAACGGCTGCGGGCTGAGATTCGCAAAACTGTGATCCATGAAATTGCTCACTTCTTTGGTCTGTCCGATGCTGACCTCGATCGGATAGGCACAGTTTGATGAAGACGATAGCGGAGCTCGTTCAGACCCGATTGCCAGACGCTGCGGATGGATGGCCCTCGTTACGAGACGCTACGCGTACTGGTATTTGGCGCTACCGGCCGTCGCTTGGACTCTCCCACGATATCCCAGAGATCAGTCTTGGTGAGGGTGATACACCGATCGTGCCTTTACCACGTTGGGGGTCGGCGATCGGGCTCGACCGCGCATTCGCAAAGCTTGAGTACTTGGGGCCTACTGGATCATTCAAGGACCGTGGGGCGGCTGCTGTGATAGCGGTACTCGCGGGCCAGGGTTTTAGAGAAGTTGTGGAGGATTCCTCGGGGAACGCGGGTGCTGCTATGGCTGCCTATGCGGCTCGTGCGGGGCTAAAGGCCCGAATATTTGTCCCAGAATCAGCTGCAGCGGCAAAGCGTGCTCAGATCGGTGGATATGGGGCTGAACTCGTTGCCATTCAGGGCACCCGGGAGGATGTTGCGGCTGCGGCAGAGGCCGCTGTGGCTGCCGACGGTGTGGCGTACGCTTCCCATAGTCGGCACCCGGCCTTTGTTGAGGGAACCAAGACCTGCGGCCTCGAAATTGCGGCTTCTTTTGCTTCCGAAACCCTGGACCACGTGGTGATCCCTGTTGGTAATGGTGGGCTATTACTTGGGATTTTTAAGGCCTATATGGAACTTAAAGCGGCGGGTTTTAGTGCACGGCTCCCTCGGCTCCACGGGGTACAGGCAGCCGTCTGCGCCCCTCTTGTCACAGCTTTCGATAGAGGTAGTCCCCAGCCAGCCATTGTTAATCCAAGGCCTACCGTGGCAAGTGGTGTGGCTGTCGCTCGACCCGTTCGAGGTCACGAGGTACTCGCAGCAATTCGTGTTTCAGGAGGGACGGTGGTCAGCGTTGAAGATGACGAAGCGCAGACGGCACGCTTTGAATTGGGTCGATTCGAGGGTCTTGATCTCGAATTCACGTCGGCGATTGGATTTGCCGCCGTGGGCTATTTGCGCAATACGGGCGTTATTCGGCAACAGGAAGTGGTCGTAATCCCGGCGACTGGTTCTGGGTTGAAGGACATCGTTGTTTAGGAGCTCTAGCTGCTAAGCGTGATGTGTGTAGCAACCGTGAAACCCATGCTGAGTAGTTGCGCGAGGACGCCGAAAAGGCTAACAGGGTTGACTGACTAGTCGGGTTTGCTGTGACTGGCCAGGTGGATTACCTGCGTTTTCACTGTGAGATCGTGCAGGCTGCGTCGGTCGGGGCGTCGAATAACAAAGTACAGCAAAACAATTTGTACGAGCGCGGGCAATAGTGGTTGTGGGAGCCCTGGAATATATTGGGCGATAAACAGCATGGCGAAGAGCGAGGTCTCGCGCCCGAGAACGCGCAGTGGTCCGGCGCGGTTGCCGTCAGCTCCCACCAGTCGGAGTCTGAGCAGAAACTTGCCCACCGTAAATCCGAACGTGGCTTGCATGGCCCAGCGATATAGCACTTCGAGGATAAGTGCCCAAATGGCAAAGGATGGATTAATGGCTGAATCTGGCCCGATCGATCCGGTTGCTGATCCAACCATGATCGCGGCAATTGAGATGAACACTGAGTCCAGGATGTAGGCGCCGACGCGGCGTTGGATCAAGGTCGAATCTCGAACCATCCAATTCCCGTTCGTCCCGGGCGGTTGGAGTGATTCGCGTTCTGGGACACCGACCCCCTCGAACACGTCGTGGTGAAGCTCGCTGCCTTGCGCGGCCTGAAGTAGACCGCTTTCGTGCCGAGCTAGCCCGTTCGTGAGGGTGACGTCATAATCCGCCGCGTACTGAGCTTTGTGTTCCTGACGCAGTTGGGTGTTCCACGTGTTCCGCCATGTTCCAATCAAAACTTCCCGTTTTTCCTCCGACGAGAGATCGGCGATTTCAGGAAACGAGGCGACAGTAGCGATGTGAGCGTCCATGGCATCTTTGACGCTAAGTTCGCTGAACACGTCTTCAGAGGGTTTAATCGCAGCCCATCGTGAAGCGATCTTCTCACTGATCAGTGAGGCACGACTCTTATCCTGTGCCTGTGGTGTGTCGCTCACGGCGCTACCAGAGGGATGATTTGATTAGCATTATTGTTAGTAGTATCCCACTGGTTGAGGGGTCTTGGTGTAAGCGGGCACACATCGAGCCTCCGACGTAGACTCATACACCATGCCAATTCGCGGTGTCGTTTTCGATCTGGGCAACACTCTGGTTACACAGGAGCCGTTGGTTGGGTCGTCCAGCAATCGTCTTGGTGCCGCTACGATTGCGGCCCTAGCCAGGCCGTTTCTGGCAACGAATCTTACCGATGAGCAGTTTGCAGAGATGCTGGGTGAGACGCTGCAGGACGCGCTCATCCAAGCGTATGAAGGTGCGTGTGCGGTTCCCGACGTTCATCGTCTATTCCGCCAAGCGTTCGATGCTATGGATTGGGATGCGCCCACGGATGTTATTGATGTGATGCTGCCGGCCTACTTCAAGCCACACTTCGATGCCATGCAGGCTTTTCCGCAGGCGAGCAAAGTGCTCCAGCTCCTGCGCGAGGCTGGATTGCGCACCGCTGTTATTGCCAATCTGTTGTACGGCGAAGATCTTCTAATAAGTCGCCTACGGGCGCTTGATCTAGCCACGCGTATAGACACGCTTGTGCTGAGTACAGAAACAGGGTGGCTCAAGCCACATCCGTGGTTGTATCGCGCGGCTGCGGAACGTTTGCGGTTGGCACCTGGCGAGCTGGTAATGGTTGGGGACGATTGGGAAGTCGATGTCCGGGCACCGCAGCGATGTGGCATGCGCTCGATCTGGCTCAAATCTGCTGATGTCAGACCGGAAGATGAAACGCCGGCAGCGATTATTGAGGACTTGGGTGACTTGATCCCAGCGATCGCTTCTCTGGATGTGGTGGATCGCACGGCATGAACAAAAGGCTGAGGGAGTGGTTACGTCGTCAGGCAGTACAGATGTACCGAGTGCCGAGTCCTACCTACAACCACGCATCCACGCGCAATCTTCGTCGTTTTGGGACGGAGATGTCCACACGGGTCTGTGGTGGCGGGCTTCCAATCCTTAATGTTGGCGGCGGCGGGCGGGGCTTCCCGACTGAGACAGTCGACGGGGTTGTGCAGGCAGCAATGCTGAATGTGGATGTGGAACAACATCAGGGTGTTGAGTGTGTAGCGGACGCTGCCCGTCTGCCCTTTGCTTCAGGCGTTTTCTGCGGAGCGGTCTCGACGGCGGTGCTTGAGCATGTACGACGACCGGATGCGGCGGTTGCCGAGGTTGCGCGTGTCTGTACTCCGGGCAGTTTGGTGTATATCGAAGTTCCGTTCCTGCAGGGTTTCCATGCTTCGCCGAGTGATTATCAGCGCTACACCTCCAGTGGTGTGGCCGAAATGCTTCGCGATTTCGAGAATGTTGAGGTTGGAGTCTGTGTTGGTCCGAGTTCCGCGCTAAGTTGGGTTTTACGGGGGTATCTGAAAGGTCTCCTAAGCGGCTTTGGCCGGGATAATCTCCGGGAGCGCTTGGCTGAATTTGTCGCGGCCTGGCTTACAGTCCCCATTAAGTTTCTTGATCGGATAGTGGCGGATCGCCCAGCGGCTGAAGATTTGGCGTCCGGCTTCTACGCCTTTGCCCGAGTGGCCAGACCGAACAAGACGTAATCGAAGCACCCGAAAGGTTTCTACGTGAAGGCGTATGCATATGGACGTGCGTCGTGTGGGTTATCTGAATAGAGCGCCGGGTTGTCCACTGAATGGGTTCAGGACGTAGACTTGCGTCCGTGTACGGCTTCTTGCGTGACTGGTTATGCAATCGAGCGTCGACTACAACGGTGATACTCGTACTTTTGATTGTCAGCCCACCCTATCTGACGGGCAGGTTCTGGACTTTTGCAAGGACGGGTATCTCGTGTTGGAAGGCGTAGTCCCCGACGAAATCAACGAGCAGGCTTGCGCTTACCTCGATGGGAACATTCCGATCAGTCCAAACACCCTTCCGCCAGGGATGACGCTAGCAGAGCTGGAGGCGATGCAAACCTCGCCGGAGCCAAGCGGCATTCTTCTGGAGGATTGGTTTATCCAGCACGTGTTACTCAACAGGCCGCTTGCTGGCATCCTGCGCTCTTTGCTCGGATCCAATGTTGGTCTACCGGTTCTTGCCAGCCATCACCGAGTCGAATGTCCTGAGCAGCCTCAACGGTGGCACCACGATGACGATAGAGTCTTTGGCCCTGAGTTGAACTTTGTTGAAGTCTTTTACTTTCCCCAGGACACGCCGGCAGGGTTGGGGCCAACGGAAGTGCTGCCCGGCACTCACATTGGTCCGACAGAGCGAAACATTGAGGAGCAGGGGATCTTGATTGCAGGACCTGCGGGGACTATTGGTATTCACCATCACAGCATTCTTCACCGGCGTCCCGTGTCCACATCGACCGGTGTGCGGCGCATGCTTAAATTCAATTACTGGCGCACGACCCCACCGCGGCGTGACTGGATCACGCAGGACGACTTCGACTTTCGCAATGCCACGTACGGTCGTCACCAACAGTCCATCTTTGTGGCGCACATGTTTTATTGGCTGTGCGGTAAGGGTGACGAATTTCGGGTTTTGGGTGGCCAAGGCTGGCCGTTCCGAGTGCCTCGGCAGATTGGTCCTTCCTACGGGTTCGATGCGAAGGAGGGTTACGTACCCGACTGGCGCCGATCGGGGCCTGATACGTATGCGTATCCAGACCGAACCCACAACGATAGCTAACCACGAGCCCCGGCTAAGAGTGAACAGGGGTCGGGGGCCTATCGGCTGATCGTCACTATCCGATCCGTAGCAGCAGACGCGTATGCGGCGTCGATAACCCGCTGGACTTCTAGACCGCCTGCACCTGTCAGTACATGTGGGCCCCGTCGTTCCACGGCTTGTACAAAGTCATCGATCAGCGGCAGGTCATGGAGGTCTTCGGCCGGTAACGTGATCGTTTCGGTCCGATCATCTCGTTCAAGCACGTACTCCGTACCACGGGCGAATGGCACATTCACATGGCCTTTGGTGCACCATATTTCATAGTCGCCCCGTGCAGGATTCACGGACCACAGCGACGATAAGGTCGCTTGGACACCGGAAGCGTACTGAATAATCACGCTTGCCGTGTCTTCGACAGTACCATCGAGCACTCGACGATCGCTGAAGGCCGCGACTCGCTCAGCGGGGCCTGCGAGGCTGTAGAAGAGGTCCAGACGATGACTTCCGAGGTCCATAAGGGGCCCACCACCGCTTTGCGCACGATCAACGCGCCACACCAGTTTCGGATTGTTGGGGTCTGGGATGAAAGGCCCGGAGGCGTTCCCATGAAGCGCGATTAGCTCACCCAGCTCGCCTGACTCGACGAGTTCGCGGATGCGTAAATTGATGGGGTAGAAGCGGTGGTAAAAAGCGATGCCGAGTGTGAGATCAGCATGTTCAGCTGCGGCAACCATCTGATGTGCTTCGGCAGCGTCCATCGCCATAGGCTTTTCAACGAGCACGTGGAGACCCTGTTCGAGCGCTGCCATCGTTTGGGGTCCGTGGAGGTGTATAGGTGTTGCGACATATACGGCGTCTATCCCGCCTGCATCCAGCATGTCGGTGTAGCTGGTATACGCGTTCGCCACGTCGAACTCGCGAGCGTAGCGGTCAAGTGACGCCTGATCACGTCGGCAGATTGCCACTAGGCTGCTCGACGTGTGTGCTTGAATGGCTGGGGCTACGGCCCGAGCTGCAATATCACCAAAGCCCACGATGCCCCATCGAACCATGATTGGCCTCAAGCAAGTTAGCGTTGGTGAGCACGGTAACCGGCGCGTACGTTGTAGGCAATACGGAAATCCTGAGTTGCCGGGTTCGTGCCAGCGCATACTGTAAGCGATAACAGAGTTTTCCTGATGGCGACCGGAGGCCACGGTTTGCATGCGTTTGGGATCGCGATAGTAGACATAGCGTGAGGTTGCTGCGATGCCTTCAAGTTCCGCGGCGCCGAACATTGGGGTTCGTGGGTGCAGCGGTGGCTGGCACCTTTCTGGGCGCTTGCGACGCGTGGAGTGTGATTGCGCGTGGGGACGAGCGAAGTCCTGGTGGGTCGCCGCTCTCAATCCCTGCACTGATGGCGCGGAAATTTAAGGCTACTGAAATACGCCTGGATGCAGTGAAGGAGCGGAATGAAGCCTACACGTCCTATCTAATGTTTCATGAGTCGGATGGGTTGCGCCTCACCGGGATGGCTTCAATCCCGAATGGGCGAGGGCCATTCCCTGTTGTGCTTCTGAACCATGGTTATGCCCATCCTTCTCGATATACAACCGGAGCAGGTACTCGGGTAATGTCGGACATTCTTGCCTCGCGTGGGTATCTCACACTGGCCTCGGACTACCGGGGACTTGGTCAATCCGAAGACAACACATCCATAAATCTTGGGATCCGGCTCGAATTTGCTGTCGATGTACTGAATCTCGCAGCAGCGGCGCCCAGTCTTCCGGAGGCTCAAACGCAACCAATCGGAATTTGGGGACATAGCCTCGGAGGGGAACTTGCTCTCCGCGCTGCGGCCGTCGATAGGAACATAGGCCCTGTTGCCGTCTGGGCTCCGATGAGTCCCTGGATCGATGATCTCGCGACATACTATTTATTGCCGGCTGGTGAGTCGTCTAAGGAGCTTCGAGCTGCGCTTTCCACCGGCAATTACCTTGGCCAGATACAAGGACCGGTCGATATCCATCAAGGAACAGCCGATCAGGTTGTGGATCCGGCTTGGGCTACGAAGATCGATCGCACACTTCGGTCGGAAGGTGTGACCAGCACGTTACATGAATATCCAGATCTTGGACATCTTCTCGATTTGGACGCACGGACTGTCGTTTCGTCCCTCTACGAGAAAGTCGTAAGTCCCATCTCAAAAACAGCGGAGTTCTTCGATCAAACTCTCCGTTTGCCCGAGCACTAGTTCCGAAAGGTGATGGCTAGCGATTCGTTGATTGATGTTATAGATCGGATCAACTCGCCAGACGTGGCTGTGCCGACTACTGTGGCGCAAGAACACCCCGCTTGGATGGCTGACACCCTCATCATGAGGACGAAGAGCACCATGGCCAAGGGCATCTGCCACAAGTAGACGAAAGGGCCTCTAACGATCGCTCCCTACGTGATGGAATATCCGTTCCCTAAGATCAGTGTTGCTAACGCGGGCGCACGATCTCGGTTTTCCGCGACAATAGCTCGTTCTAATCAGTCATAGCTTGGATGGATTCTCGTGTCCGGATTTGAGGCGTACGCTCATCTATGAGCACGTGCGCGAAATCTGCGGTGGGGTCGTACGGTGGAGACCGTGCTCGAACCTATAATCTGTGGCTGTTTGCATTGAACTAGCATGAGTACTCAACACCACGGCGATGGCGGTGAAACCAGCCTCTACGATGGCCAGCGCATTTCTAAGACCGACCCAATCTTCGCTGCGCTCGGTGCTGTCGATGAACTGAATTCTGTGCTTGGTCTCGCTATCAGCACCAGCCCTCGTACTGAACATGCGATGCGCCTCGCGTGGATTCAAGAACGACTGTTTGCACTGGGCTCGGACTTGGCCAATCCTAAATGTGTGGAACACGGCGACTGGATCCACCATAACGATGTGGCAACTCTTGATGACTGGCTGGAAGGTTATCAGTCGTCGCTTCCACCACTTCGACATTTCATCTTGCCAGGTGGAACTCCAGCCGCCGCCACTGTGAACTTTGCCCGTGCGATCTGCCGACGGGCAGAACGCGAAACCCTACAGCTGGCGAAGGAAGTTGACCTTAGACCGGAAGCAATGATCTTTCTTAACCGCCTCAGCGACGTCCTCTTCGAGATGGCGCGAGCGATGAATCACGACACAAACACTCCTGAACGCGAGTGGCTTGGGCCACGTGATCGGTCTGATACATAAGCAAGGTCGATGAACAGGTACGACGATTGTTGGTCTGGTTGTAGGAGAAACCTCGTTTGCACTCATCGTGCTGAGTGGTTGTGGCTGTGAATAGATTGGCCTCTGAGCCGAGCAATAATCGTGTGACGTGCTTCCAATTTGCGGTCGTGAGCGGGAAGATTGCGGTACGGAGCCTTTGAGATGGGACTTACGACTGTCTCGTAGTGGATGGCACGAACTAGCAGGCGGGAGGTGTGATGTATCGATCAATTCGCGCCGCGGCGCTCTCGATCAAGCCAAAGAGATGGGATAAGTCTGCCAACGCGGACAAACTTGAGGCCTTCGTGCGCCAGGCGGCCTCTGAACGTGCCGAACTGATTGTGGCGCCTGAGGGGTTTTTGGAAGGTTACATCGTGATGGATGTGATCAATCGGCCGGACCGGAGACACGAGATGTGGGAGATCGCTGAGCCAATAGACGGTCCCTACATTGAACGATTTCGTGAACTGGCCGAAGAGCTAGCGATTGTGTTGTGCTTTGGGTTTGCGGAACGACGGGACGATGGCATCTACAACTCCGCTGTGGTACTTGGGACTCAAGGTGAGATTTGTGGAACGTACAACAAGATGCAGCTTGCAGAGGGGACGGTCTCCGATTGGGAGTTCAATCGAGTGGGTCGTAGCTTGCGCGCAATTGACACGCCGCTGGCTCGTGTCGGCACGATGATTTGCAACGACCGGTGGAATCCAGAGATTGCCCGGGCACAGGTGATGGATGGAGCGCAGGTCATCTTGATTCCGTCCTATGGTTCGCGTGCGCGTCGGCAAAACGAGGCTGTGATTGCACGGTCGCGGGAAAATGGTGTCCCTGTGGTGGAAGCGAATGTGGGTGTGAACCTGATTGTTAGCAAGGGCGAAGTGGTGGCCTACAAATGGGGTACTGATCGTGTTTCTATCGGCGTGATTGAGGCTCCACTTCCGCCTTCCGAGGTAAACGCACGTGAGATGGAATCGGAATTCTTGTCCTGGCAAGGGCCAGAGATGCAGCGACGGTATGAGCGAACGCTTAAGCGTGCCGCGAACTCGGATGCCTAATCGATATGAGGATCAGTTGTGTGAGGGCTAATCAGCTTATCTTGGAAACAAACCGTAGAAGTGGTCGTGACGACATACGCGTGGATAGATTGGTCAAACCACGCGGCATTTGTCTGATCTCGTTTCTCACATCCTGGTTAGGTGTCGATCCATGTACCCCCACGGTTTAATAGTCAGCCAGTTAGCGTGAGGCCGTACGTAAGTCACCGAAAGACGTCGGTCGTGCAGGCTAAATTCCCTAAGGTCTTGCGAGGGTGGATCTTGATTGCCGCAATGGTCTTAGCGAGCGGATGGATCGGTGCTTCGCGCGTGGCGGCAGGCGGCGGCGGGACCGTATACGTGATGAACTCTGGAGACGAGTCAGTCACGGTGCTTGACGGAATTAACCACATCCCCATCGATCGTGTTGGGGTCTCATCAGGTCCAACCGCGGCGGCGTTTAGTGTCGACGGACATGATGTCTGGGTTGCTAATCAAGAGAGTGGTCAACTACTGGTCATTGACCGAGGCACGCAAACTGTGGTTCGGGGGATGTCGATTGGGGGCTCTCCCAATGCGTTAGTGTTCGGTCCAGATGGTCAAGTCCTCTATGTGACGGATTCCGCGAATGACCTGCTGATCGTTATCGATGCCGACAAGGCTGAGGTGGAGGACAGGATATCCGTAGGCGATCGTCCTGTTGCTATTGCGCTGTCGCCTGATGCGACGCATGTTGCCGTGGCTAACAACGGGTCCAATTCAGTGACCATTGTTGATCGGAAATCCTTGTTGCCAAGAGCGGAGATTTCAGTTGGGGAAGGTCCGCAGGCGCTTGTTTTTGGCGAGGACAACAACACGCTTTTTGTCACGGTTAGCCACGGGGTAGTGGTGGTCGATGTTCAACACAAACAGGCGACGCACGTCTGGGGTCCCTGTGAGCGACCACATCAGGTGTCAATGATGCCCGGGGTTCAACAGTTGTATGTTGTGTGCAGTTCGACCAACCAGGTGGTGATTATTGATGCCACCACAGGTCAGTTGCTCAAGCAGGTAGAAGTTGGTCACGGACCAACAGGAATCACCCTATCGGAAGATCTTCAGTGGGTGTACGTGACCAATACAGCTGACCACACAGTTTCCGTGCTCAACACCACAAAGCACGAGGTGGAGTCCGTCGCGGTTGTAGGCCAGAACCCAACAGGCATTGTTGCCGGCGCACCGTCGGATATGGCGATCCAATTCGAGTCCGACCTTCCGCCGGTGAAGGAATTGCAGAGGATTGGAATCGCACCTATCGCGGGTACTGCATCGAACCTTGGAGCCAAGATTGTGGTTGCTGCAACGCTGGTTCTTACGCCCGTTGGTTTTGGGATTGAACGGTTACGCCGACGGAGAAACCGGCGATTGCAGAAGCTGAACCCTTGATGGTTTTAAGGAACCCACTAATGTGTTTAGACACGAGGGTGTTTGCGTCGATCCGAGAGTTTAGGCTGGATTAGACTGGGTAGCGGCTAAAGCCGGGGTGGCGGAATTGGTAGACGCACGGGACTTAAAATCCCGGGGCTTCGGTCGTGTGGGTTCGAGTCCCACCCCCGGCACCAGTCGCAAGTCATCCGAGAAGCCCTCGTCCGAGCTGTTTCCGTGATTTAGAGGGGCTGGCCATGGCGTGCGTGTTGCTCTTCAGAATCGCCCATCTCGCACATTGAAGTGTGTTGGCTTATCGAGCGTGTGGCCGTTTTGCCCAAGCCAATCGGTGGTCCAGCACATGACGCGGTCCAGTGGTGTGTTGGGTGCCCCCACAGTCTGAGCCATCCGTTCGCAGTTGAGGATGAGGGCTGTGTTTGGAGCTGTGCCCTCAAAGATGGGAGAGGTTTCAAGGAGTTCGCCTATACGTGCTGCAATGTCGCGAACTTGCACTGGTTTCAGGCCAGACACGTTCAGCACAAATGGGGGCGCTGATGCGTAATCGAGACTGCGAAGGATTAAATCGCAGGCGTCTCCCTGCCAGATTACGCTCACGGAGCCCATCCCAAGATCGATCGGACGCTCTCCACGTACTGATTCAGCAACATCAACGAGTACTCCATATCTAAGATCAAGAGCGTAGGAGAGGCGAATGGTGGAGATTCGTGTACCCCACGATTCCGCAGCAAACTCGAACACACGTTCCCGTGCAAGGCATGACTGGGCATATTCGCCGATCGGGTCTGGATCGGTAGCCTCATCGGCCCCACCGGATTGAATGGTGGTGAAGGGATAGACGGCGCCGGTGGAAAAGACGACGACACGTGCGTCGCGGTACCGGTCAGCCACGAGACCTGGAAGGTACGCATTCATGGCCCAGGTCAGGTGTTCGGACCCGGTCGAACCAAATTTTCGCCCTGCCATAAATACAACGTCAGACGCGTCGGGGAGGCCAGCTAGGAAGTTGCGATCAAGCAGATCGCCCACGCATGTCCGAACGCCCTGTGCTTGAAGCGACTCGCGGACTGCAGGATCACTGAATCGTGACGCTGCAATAACCGCACCGTTCCGTCCAGTGGCCTCAAACGCACGGTGTGCCATACGGACGAGCGTTGGACCCATCTTGCCGCCAGCTCCAAGAACCACGAGGTCACCGGTGCCTGCGCCAAGCTGTTCGACGAGTTGTGGGCTTGGCTGCGAGAGCACTTCATCCAGCACGGTCTCATTACTTATCGTGTCCGGGAACATAGTATTTGGATTCATCGTCGGACTTGTATCGACCGAGCGATTACTTGGGTTCGTTGACGTGTTCACGTGGCTGGATCTCCGTAGCCCTCATGCGCAGTCGGCAGATTCCAGACAGCTTACGCTAACAGGGGCGCCAGCTTACGTTCCAGTGGTCACGTTGGCGCCGACGCGGGGCCATCGATTTATCACGGGCGATACACTGAGGCGCTACTTCTTCAGGTGTGCAGATGTCGTCACCAAACATCGTGATCATCACGACGCACGATACCGGTCGTTTTATCGAGCCGTATGGCGTGACGACTGTAGAGACCCCAGCGCTCGCGCGCCTGGCTGCTGAAGGCGCGTGCTTCAATGCTTATACAACCGCGCCGCAATGCTCGCCCAGTCGGTCCAGTCTGACGACCGGGCGTTACCCCCACGCGAATGGAACCATGGGTCTCACGCACCGAGATTTTGCGTGGGATCTTCACCCCACTGAGCAGACCATTCCACAGGTTCTTCGAACCGCCGGGTACCGCAGTGGGCATTGGGGTGTGGAGCATGCTGCAAAGGATCCGCGACGGATCGGAAATGATGTGTATGACGAGAGCCGGGAGATCGATGCGATTGTCGCCGGTGTCTCAGAATTCATCGACGCTGATCGTGAGCGACCGTTCGTTGTCCAAGTTGGCTTTGTCGAGACACATCGTATCGGTGGGCGTCGGGATATTCACGATCGGCACGGTTTTGGTGGTGAGCCATACATTCGCAAGGGCATCACGGTGCCTGCGTACTTGGTTGATGGGGCCGATACGCGTGCTGACCTGGCCGATTTTCAGGGTTGTGTGCGACGTGCCGACATCCAGATCGGACGTCTCATTGCGCTTCTTGAGGAGCGGCGAATTCTCGATGAGACGCTTGTGTTGTATGTCAGTGATCACGGCATCGCATTCCCGCGTGCCAAGTGCTCACTGTATGACCCCGGGATTGAGATCTCCCTCATCGCGCGACTGCCCGGGACCGTGCTCTCTGGTGGTGCTGCGCCGCTCGGTATGGCGAGTATTCTGGATGTGTTGCCCACGTTGGTTGAACTTACCGGTGCCACGCGGCCCCCGGACTTGCACGGAACGTCGTTGTTGCCGCTGGCGGCCGGGGCAACGTCGGGCCATGCTGAGGTGTTCGTTGAAAAGACGTATCACAGCTACTACGACCCGATGCGGGGGATTCGAACGAATCGTTGGAAATTGATCCGTAACTTTGAGACGGGCTTAGGTGTGGAGATTCCAAGCGATATCGCGGGCAGCGGTGCCTATCGTGATGTGGCTGGCCGGTTGCAACCGTCCCATCACGTGGCCGTTGAGCTTTATGACTTGCGCGAGGATCCGCACGAACAAACGAACGTGGCTGGTTGCTCAGACACAGCAGCGGTCGAATCAGAGCTCAATTCCAAGCTGGTTGCCTGGATGCAGGCGAGCGCTGATCCCCTGCTGGATGGACCTGTACGGTCGCCGTTCTACGGCGCAGTTTTGGATGATGTCGGTCAAGTGGGGTGATCGTCAGATCTGAGTAGCGTGGGGCATCCGTTCAATGCCGTCGGGCGCGTTTGACGGCGATTGGTTAGACCTGCTCAAATGCGTCACAACAAAGTGAACAAAGGCCGAACGAGATGGCAGATCAAAAGCTACGCGCGGTCGTATTAGGTTGCCAAGTTGGTCGGAACCATGCAGATGGTTACGTGGATTCGGATGCTGCGGAGCTCGTTGCGCTCTGCGATCTCGACAAGAGGCAGCTTGATCTCATCGCGGACCAGTATGACGTCGAGGCCCGGTATACGGATTTCGAAACTATGTTGGAAGAACAGCAGCCGGACCTCATCAGCATCGCGACGCCGCAGCAAACGCACGCGGCGCTGACGATTCTGGCGGCAACGCGATACACCCCGAAGGGCATCCTGTGCGAAAAAGGTATGGCGGTTAGCATGGGTGAGGCCCGGGCGATGATCGAGGCGTGTAATCGTAACGGGGTGAAACTCATCATTGGGCATGAGAATCGGTATCTGACGCAAATCGAGCAGGCGCGCAACTTAGTCGCGGCAGGTGCTATCGGCGAGGTTCAAATGTCCCATATCCGGTACGCCGAAGGCGGGATGATGAACATCATGTGTCATGCATGCGACCGTGCCCTCTTCATCATGGGTGATCCCGAACCTGCGTGGGTTATGGGGAACGTGCAGCGAGACTCGGACCGCTGGGAACGGAGCTTTCCGGCCGAGGAACGAGCTGTTGGTGTGGTCGGTTTTGCCGACGGGGCCCGACTTATTTTGGAAGGCGAAACGCCGAATGGCGGACACACCGAAGATCACCGGCATACAGTGGTGGGAACCGAAGGAATGTTGACGGTCCGATACAAACCCATATTGCTGACCGCGCAAAACCCCGGCGCGGTGGCGGGGGATCCGATTGGGTTGCGCGTGCTCCGGACGGACGGTCGTGTCGAGTCGTTTGAATTCCCCACCGAGGAGCCCGATGACAACAGTGGGCTTCGCGCCGCGCGGCGTCGTGAAATTGATACGTTCGCGCGCTGGGTCACGGGTGAGGTCGAGGGCCATTATCAGGAGGCCCGATGGTGTGTGCGGACGCAGGAAATCTTAATGGCGATTTACGAGTCTGCACGGACACATAGCCTTGTGGAGTTACCGATGCAGACGAACGGGTCGCCGCTGATCGAGATGATTGAGAGCGGGGCGTTGCCGGTTCGGTACCCGGGGCGATATGACACCCGACACAGGACGGCGGTTCCTCCAGCGAACACCTAGCACCAGGACGGCCGCAGGCCGTGATGAGCGATCAACAGCGGGGCTTCTTTGCTAGTAGCCGGCGGACGGACCCCGTCGAGTTGACCGATGGCGCAAGACCTGATCAAATGCGACGGCTGAGAACGAAGGATGTGATCACGATGCCGAGCGCCAAGTTAACCGCCGTGGTTGTCGGGTGTGGGGTGGGCCGCAAGCACGCGGATGCGTATAACCATTCTGATGCCACCGACCTTGTTGGAATTTGTGATCTTGACGAGGCTCGATTGCAGAGTGTGGCTGATGAGCATGATGTTGAGGCACGGTACACCGATTTTGAAACGATGCTTCAGGAGCAGCAGCCCGACCTGATTAGTATCGCGACAGCACAGCCATCCCATGCCGTGCTGACGGTCCTAGCGGCGACACGATACGCGCCGAAGGGGATCTTGTGTGAAAAGGGTATGGCCAACAACATGGGTGAGGCCCGGGCCATGCTGGCGACTTGCGACCGCAACGGGATCAAGATGATTATTGGCCATGAAGGTCGCTACCTAACGCAGGTGCAGCAGGCACGCGATCTGGTAGCGGAAGGTGCGATCGGTGACGTTCAGATCTCGCATGTTTGGTATGACCAGGGTGGAATGATGAACCAGATGTGTCATGGCTGTGACCGGGCGCTGTTCATCATGGGTGACCCGCGGCCCATCTGGGTGATGGGGAATGTGCAGCGGGACTCGGACCGCTGGGAGCGCGGTTGGCCGGCTGAGGAGCGGGCCATGGGTGTGGTCGGGTTTGCAGACGGGGCCCGGCTTATGCTGGAAGGTGAGACACCGCCGGGTGGCCATCTCGAGAAACACCGGCATACGCTGGTTGGGACTGAAGGCATGATGATTGCGCGGACCGAAGGCGAGGCCACATCGATGTTGAAGCCGGGCGAGGCACCGGATGATCCCGTCGGTCTGCGAATTCATCGTATGGACGGTCGTGTCGAATCCTTCGAATTCCCCGGGGACACGTACCAAAATGCCCGTCGCCGCGAAATCGACACGTTCGCTCGGTGGGTGGCCGGTGACGTTGACGGTCATGCGCAGGATGCGCACGTGTGCATCCGGACACAGGAAATACTGATGGCGATCTACGAGTCTGCACGAACACATAGCCTGGTGGAGCTGCCGATGAAGACACAGGCGTCACCATTGGTCGAGATGATTGATAGCGGGGCGCTGCCGGTTCGAAATCCGGGTTTCTATGACACGCGTCATAGAGCGGCGACCGCACCCGTGCAACCCGCTCCGAGCGGAGTTCCAGAAGGTACGTCGCCATGAGCGGCGAACGGCTGCGGGCTGTCATTGTCGGTGGCCATATTGGCCGGAGTCATGCGAAGGCTTATCTCGAAAGCGATCGCACTGATCTGGTCGCGGTTTGCGATATCGACCCTATGACGTTGGATGCGTTCGGTGATGAGTTTGATGTCGAGGGGCGTTACACCGATTACGAAACCATGCTTCGAGAGGAGCAGCCGGATCTGATCAGTATCGGCACGCCGCAGCAACTGCACGCCACGATGACCATACTTGCGGCCACGCGCTATTCGCCACGGGGCATTATTTGCGAAAAGCCCATGGCGAGTAGTACGTCCGAGGGCTACGCAATGCTGGCGGCGTGCAAGGCGAATGGGGTAAAGCTCGCCGTCGGTCATCAAGGACGTTGGATGCCTCGACATGAACGCATACGCGAGCTCTTGGCGGATGGTGCTATTGGGGAGCTGCTCACCGTCCACCTCGCCCCGCCGAAACCAAACGCGGGTCTGATGAATATCGGTACACACACATTGAGCTACCTGACCTACATGCTTGGCGATCCCAAGCCACGCTGGGTGCTAGCCAACGTGCAACGCCAGACGGATCGATACGAGCGAAGCTGGCCAGCCGAGGATCTTGCCGGTGCCGTCATTGAGTTTGACGGTGGTGTACGGGTTTCTTTCGAGAGTGATACTCCCCCAGAGGGGATGGATCGTGGGTTACGGGTCTTTACCGGGACCGAAGGGATCATCAAGACCCTTGGGAACAGCGGCAGCCCGGATCCGGGATTCAGGTTGCTCCGGTCCGGATCCACGGGATGGGAAGAAATCGATGTTAACGCTGAAGACTACGTTGATGCGCGGACTCGTGAGATCGATGCGTTCGCAGCCTGGGCGAGCGGTGAGGTGGAGGAGCATCGCGAGGATGCAAACCTCGCCATCGACACACTTGAGATTCTCATGGGGATCTACGAATCGGCTCGCACCCACAGCCTGGTGCGATTGCCGCTCAAGACGATGGGGTCCCCACTCCAGGCCATGATTGATAGTGGTGATCTCCCGGTGCGATATGCGGGGCGGTTCGACATCCGGCATATCGCAGCGACGCCGGACTAGGACGGTCGCTCGTGGCTAGATATCGTGCGGGAATCATCGGGCTGAACCTTGGCCGGTCGCATGCGCGTGGATATGACGCGGCTGATGGTATTGAGATTGTGGCAATGTGCGATATCGATGCGGAGCGTTTGGCCGGGGTAGCGG
>CAYRCL010000045.1:0-9198 GCA_964422795.1 uncultured Chloroflexota bacterium | reverse complement strand
AACGATTCGGTTTATCTGGATATGCGAACGGTTCTCCCCCGTGATGAAAATGTGCTGGCGAGTGTACTGCGGTCCCTCTGATTGGATTGGTAACGTGGTCGTGCTTTGAGGAGATGGAGCTAGAATTCACTCTCCCTTCATGGTGCTATTGGTAACCACCCGTAATGCACACAGCTGATGAAGCGCAGGCCTTTCAACGCGCAACGGACAGAATCCGAGCGCGGATTGGGTTAATTGTCCACATTTGTGTTTTTGTCCTAATCGGCATTCTCTTGTTTGCGTTGAACCTCGTTACCAGCCCGGAAAGTCTTTGGTTTCTTTGGCCAGTGCTCTTGTGGCTCATTGCGCTCGTTATCCATGCTGGACTTGTTGTCGGACCTGGTTCACGTGCACTCGAACGTTGGCAGGATCGAGAATATCGGCGTGAACTTAACCGTTTGGGCTCGTGCCGAGATGTGAACAATGACAGCTGATTGGCGCTTTGGAACTCGGGGTTGGCAACGGCTTGATGCAATCTATCCCGCTCGCACGCGTCCGTCCGATCAGCTCAGTGTTTATGCGACGCACGCGTCTGTGGTGGAAGCAGAAAACTTCTTTAGTGGCATTCCAAAGCCGGAGCGAGTTCAAGCATTGGTTGAGCAGTCCCCGGATGGCTTCAAGTTCGATGTCTTGGCTTTTGGCGGCCTCACGCTTTATCAGCGGAGGCCCGGACTTTCGGATCTTGGCACCAAGTCGTGGAAGGATGTCGCAGTTGAACCACCGGATGTCTTATTTGAAGATTATTGCGCATCACTTGAGCCGCTGTGCACTGCCGGCCGATTAGGAGCGGTCATTCTTCAATTTCCGCCGTGGTTCGAGTCGGGCTCGGCGGGTCGTGAATATCTGGAGCGAATACGGGAGCAAATGCCTATGATCCCGCTAGCTGCTGAGTTTCGTCATCCAACGTGGACGGTGCCCGTAAACCGGGATTTGACCTTAGAAACCCTTATTGAGCTTGAAATTGGACTGATCGTTGCCGATTTCCCGATGGGTACGGACGAATGGATGCCTCCAATCGATACGGTGACAGTGGATGACGTGGCGGTCTTTCGGTTACACGGACAGAATGTTTCGGGCTGGGCACGCACCCTGGTTTCTCCTGTTGAGCCAGTGTCATACACCTACAGCGCGGATGAAATTTCCTCGTGGGTAGATCGTGTCCGGGCCGTGAGCAGGGAAGTTGATGAGGTTCATCTTCTTATGGGTACCGGACCTACCGATGCGGCCTTGGTAGCAGGACGGTTACTGGTTGAGGCGGTCGAGGCTGCTGAAGAATCGGAATCTCGCTGGGGATACGACCCCGAGTCGATCTCTTAGTTGAACCTTGGGCGATTGGGTGATGCGTGCATTGACGCTAGTCGTGTTCAGTCGTGCAACGTAACTGTTCCTGCGACAGTTGGCTGTGGTAGGCGACCGTAGCAGGGCATCTGGTTCACGTGGTTCACGATGCATCGATGGCGCTTATGTTCTGCGACAAACTATCGATCCTCGTCAATGAACACGGTTTTGCGGTCCTCGGTTGAATACGTCACGATCATTAGACAATCCGTCTTGCCGTTGTTTCTTGCTTGATGCGGGACACCAATCGGTACGTGTAGGAGTGATCCCGCCTTGAGTTCAACGGTTGATGCGCCGAGATCATGCTCTATACATCCCGAAAGGACGAGAAGGAGTTCGTGGCAATTCGGATGAATGTGCCGAGGGTTCGATCCTCCGGGTCCGAGGCGGACCTGGCCCAGGGTCATTTCGGATCCTGGCGTTAGATCCTTGTTTGCGAGCCACTCAATCTCTCCCCATCCGTACGGTTCAGTCTTTCCGCTCCCAACCTGAACTATTCGTGGCGCATCGTGATCGTTGACCATGGAAGGGTCCTTGCCTCAACAACGCTTGTTTCGCAGTTGACGTGGTTCCTACAGACGATAGCGCGATTTGATGATCCTGAGTGACAACGCTAAAAGTGTTCGACGTCACAGCCCAGCCCCACGTAGTCTGTCGCTGGAAATCATGGAGGTAGTTCGCAATGCGGTATTCGACTGAACAGCTGCGATGCGATGTGGTGGTGGCTGGCAGTGGGATTGGTGGGCTTACGGCGGCGCGGACGGCGATTGAACGCGGAGCATCAGTCGTCGTAATTGAGAAGGCCTCGGAGATTGGCGGTTCAGCGGCTGTGTCCGGTGGAGGGGCGTGGACCGCTGCGAACCTGGAGGCCTGGCTAAGTGTGCAGCCGGGAGCTGATCGGGCGATGGGGCATGCACTGATTACGAAGTATTTAGATGGCGTGGAGTGGTTTGCACAGTTGGGTCTCCAGATTGTTGAAGGACAAGATCCACGTCCGTATAAATTTGCTCGACGCGTTCACAACTTTCTTCCGGATGCGCGAACTTTTATGGGTGCATTGGCCCAGAGTTTTGAGTCCGCGGGAGGCACGATTCTTACTGACACGGCTCTTAGCGATATTCGACTGGAACAAGACGGATCGGTGAATGGTGTTAGAGCACGTCGTCTTGGTAGGACCGTCGACATTGTCTCCCAGGCCGTGGTGTTGGCGACTGGTGGATTTCAGGCCAGTCCGGATTTGCGTGCACGCTACTTCGGGCGCTGGTCCGATCGGGTGATTGTGCGTGGGAACAGGTATAGCACGGGTGATGGGTTTTTAGCTGCGGTTGCAGCTGGTGCGGGCACGGCGGGCCCATTTGGGCGATTTTATGGTCATATGATTCCTGCTCCACCGGCCCAAACAAGTGTTCAGAACTTTCCAAGTGTCGCTCCTGTTTTTAGTGACCGCGCTGTTTTTGTGAACCAGTACGGCGAGCGGTTTGATGATGAATTTCTAGGTGACGAGGTGACAGTGCAGGCGGTTGTGCATCAACCTGAAGCCTTGTGCTTCCTTATCTTTGATGAGCGAGTGCGGATGGAAGGACACACCGCCGCGTGTCCTTCGGATGCCTATATTCGAATACAGAACATTCGTGCCGCTGGTGGCGAGATCCTTGAGTCGGGGGATTTGGAGGCGCTTACAAGGTCGATGAGTGAACGCTGGAGCGTGCCAGCGCAGCGCTTGATGGGAACCTTGTCTGAATACAATGAGGCGGCAGCCGCCGGTGATGCATCCCGATTGAGAGTCCCGCGCAGTGGTGGATTGCAGGTTCTAAGTACCCCACCGTTCTATGCAATCCGGTTCTTGCCTGGAGCCACTTTTACGTACGGTGGTGCCCGCACGAATGAACGGGCGCAAGTGCTGGACTCGACCGGTCGGCCGATTCACGGTCTTTTTGCGGCTGGAGCGGATGTTGGTGGACTGTATACCCGTGGGTATACCGGCGGCCTGGCAATCGGTATTGCCTATGGCCGTATTGCGGGATGTGAAGCTGCGATCGTCACTCAGTCCAAAATTCCCTAGGTTCACACCGTGCGGGTTGTTCGTGAGGTGACTTAAAAATAGCGCCCTTGTAGTCTCAGAGTGTGTTCTGGCACGGTGTCACGGCTGACTTAGAAGGTGATAAGCCTTGTGTTTGTGAGGGGGCCTGACAGCGCTACTAGTGACAGAAACCAGATAACACCTGGCACGATCGCTATAGCCCAACGCCGGTACTTACCGCTCACAGTCAGCGTATAGGTTAGGGCGGTGATTCCGAAAACTCCTACTAAACCTAGGGCGAGGCCAAAAACCCAGATCTCAGGTTTGTGGTTTGATAGGCGTTTAATTAGCAAACCGGCGATATCGAGGCCAGTGGTGTCGCGGAATGCCTGAAAGTGTGCGTCGGCATGTTGAGGGATGGCGAGTCCTGTTGCGCTCAAATTACCGTCTGGAAAAGCGTCGGTTAGTTCGATGGCGACGCCAGCAAAGGTGCCTGGCTTTTGGTCAGGAAATGAGAGTGCAAATGTGATGGGACGGTATACCGGGCCGTGCACACTTGATCCGACCACGGGAAAAGTAAAGGTGTGATCCAGTTCATCTGGAATTATTGTGGCTGAGGTGGCACGCAGTACATGGCCTGACTGTGAATCAAGCACTTCAAATAGGGCGACTGTCGGTTTGCGGACGCGTATGCGAAAGTCTACTCGTGATACCGAAGTGTGGATGTTGAAGGTCTGTAAAAGGCGAGCTGACTCTGGTAGCGGTTCGGCAAAAATCGTGTACGAAAGTTTGGGGGAGACGGGAATGGGCCATAGTGTTTTTGCGAAAAAAACACTCGTGAGGCCGATCACTACGATAATGGCGAGAGAGGCAATGGTCGGCAGTCGTTTAGGCGACATTATCCGTAACCCAACAGGGCAGCTGGGACGAAAAACCCGGTCGTGTATGCCACGGAAAGTGCAGCGATAAGCAAGGGTCCGAAAGCGAGAGCGGGGCTTCTGGCCCAGCTAGGAAGAGTTGTGATGTGAGCCGCCATAAGGGCTACGCCCAGAGGGGCCAGAGGGAGGAGGTAGCGGCCTTTAGCTTGGTAATCATAGGCAAGGCTGTTCTGTGCTGAGGCGAGCCCGATGATGATTACTGCCACAATGAGAGATAGGAACATAGATCGGGTCGGATAGATACTCGACCATGATTGCGCCTGCCGGTTGTGTGTAAGCATGAGCGCCACGAGTACAGTCGTGATAATCCATATCCACGGACCGTCTCCACCCGCTTTTTCGCCAATCCAGAATGAGGCCCACAGATCGTGGATAAAGGGAGTCTGGGTGACCAGGTGTTCTAGCGTGTTGGGAAGGTTGAACACGTGCGGTAGCGTTTCCCCTCCGCGTCCACGGAGAGCCAGTTCAGAGTAGATTGTTGGAACTCCAGTTGGTTCTCCATACAGCACAAGGTTGCGGACAGGCCACCATGCCCAGACAGCTAAGGCTGTGAGTGTGACTGGGAGGAGCGGCGGGGTTCGAGTGCGATCATTCTTCCACCAAAAATGGAGCGTGAGTGCAAGGGCGGGGAGAGCGGCAACGTACGCGTTGTATCGTGTGAGACCGAGGATTCCTAAGGCGAGTCCAAGTGTGACGGTCCAGCGTGTTGGCCAGGCGGACCGGTATCCTCGCATCGCAACCCAGAGGACAAAAACAGCTGCCACGATGGATGTGCTGTCGGAATTTGTATAGCCGGCGATCTCACCCATCTTCGGCATAAATGCAAGGACGGTCCCAGCCCATAAGGCGGCTTGTCGACGCCTCGACGGGCGAGCAAGCTCCGCTGCAATTGTTGAGGTCATACCCACTGCGGCGGCGATGCACAGGATTGACCAGGCTCGTCCTACTGCGATGAAGGCGTCGTAACTGGTCAGGTTGAACAGGCGTGCGGCAATCGCTGGGGGAAGGTAGGGCAGAGGCGGAAGGGCTAGATATGTGAATGCCGCTTCTCCCGGGTAGCGGAAGAACCGATCGCCATCTTGCGTGATTATTGGAAGGTCATTCGAGGTGGTCCAATGGATGATCGTGTCTACATGTTGGCGTTCATCATCACCCCAGCCAAAAGGCAACAGGAGTGACCAGAAGATTCCTAAGGCAACGGCCAAGGCCATGGCTAGGATTATTGGTGTGTTGTACGACCCTAACGCTCGCCATAGCCGTGTATCTAAGGTTGTCGTTGATACTCCGGCCACAGCGTTCTTCGTCTTCAGTGTCGCCAAATCCTCAAGCTGGGACGCCTTTCACGATCAGCCGCAATCGTGTTGGGGGGTGGATTCGAGCCACCCAGGTCATGACTTGGGACCTGACTTAGCTGAAGAGTCGTTTGTTTGGAATGGTGCCCGCGGGGGACGGGGAGCTGGTTTGGGATGGTGAGCCTGACAGTACCAAATAACTTTCTTTCCCGTACCATCCGTAATGCGAAGCCAGCCGTTATGGAAGGCTTCGTCCACGGTGCGTTCCTGCGTGGCGCATGTGTTGCATTTAGGCATTTCAATGCAAAGTCCACGATAGTTTCGCGATTCTGTCAAACGCGTGGACCACCGTGGGGCATGAAATGTGCACGATTTGAGGCCTCTGGGCAGATGACGCGAGCATGGAGCCAGGCCATCTTACAGGCTTGCGTACGTCCTACTTGGGATGCACAGGGTGGAGTATGTCGGGTCGATTGTTTTTGGGGCTATTCACTCTTGGGGACACTGGATAGGCCGTTAAGGTTTCTTCACCTGCTGAGGCCATTAGGTGAATCAGATCTTCTGTTGTTGTGGTGCTCTCCAGCCATCGATTCCAATGTTCAGGCTCCAGCACGACCGGCATTCTGTGGTGATATTCCGACATCCAGATGGACGGTTGGCAGGTAATAATTGTGCACGTGTCACCATGAGTGGTGTTCGGTTCCCAGAGTCCTGCCATAACAAGCAGGTCGCCATCGGCCCGATGTATATGCCACGCTTGCTTAGCTGGTTTGGCACCGGTCCATTCGTAAATTCCGGTTGCAGGAATTAGACATCGACGATCTCTGAATGCGTTTCGGAAGGCAGGTTTTGTTTGTAGGCTTTCTGCGCGCGCGTTGATGATGCCGGTACTCGCGCGTGGATCGTGTATCCATGAAGGGATAAGTCCCCACCGGATTGGTCGGAGAATGCGGTCATTAATTTGTGTGGCAGCCAGGATTGTCTGTGTCGGTGCAACGTTGTAATTCGGAATACGGAAATCCGCGCTCACTGATGCGGGAAGGCGAGCCTGAAGGGTTTCAGCTACCTGCTGACTATCTGTCGTAAGGTTGAATCGACCACACATAGATCAGAGGAGAAGATCCATAGTGTTGTTACCTTTTGTGACGGATCATCTCCTAGGTTCGGTGGTAACTTGCCACCGAATGGCCGGCGCCCCATCGGTCCGTCATGCCTAACTCTCCGTGTGAATCACGGATTTTCTGGAAGACTGTGCGTTCGCGTACTACGTCTTGTGGGCGTAGCCGGCTCCTGACAAGAAAATCTGCCTCAGGGGGATAACAAGCAGCTGGTGCTTCGGAAGGCAGGGCGGTGTTAATCCATCCACTGGGTGCTCTGTAATTGGTGGGTAAATCAGCGCTCTGGAAGCGAAAATCCATACTCCAGCGAACGATGTCGGAGGTGTTTTCGGTAGAGCGGTGTGGTGTGCGATTGGTTAGGAGCAGTGCGCTGCCACGTTGTACGGGAACCGGGATGGGCTTAGACGCTTTAGTGGGCAGATCTGCCTCATTGATTCGTAAATAGCCCTTGTATTCGTTCTCATCATCGCCAGCGGGATGATGAGTGAGGACGTTGCCTAAATGTGCTTGCGGGAGCACTTCAAGGCAGCCACGTTCCACGGTCGCGTCGACCAGAGGAATCCAAACGGTAAGGATTAACGATGTGTCGCAATATGGTTCGAAGTAGCCTGAATCTTGGTGCCAGGGAACAATGCCATGCCAATGACCTGGAAGTTTGGGTCGCAATCGGTACACCGACGATGCAATGATTTCTGGGCCCACCAGGGACTCGGTCACGTCCAGCAATGCAGGTGTTGTTAGGAGATTGAATATTCCCTGGGTAGCGAGCTGTCCGCCGTTGATCGCCCAGTAGATGGACTCATCTTCCGCCGTAATCTTGGCGAGGCGCGATTCGAACGGCTCCTTGGTGTAGAGATCCGAGAGTTCGCCTTTGTTCAGCAGGGTTTGAGCACGAACGTCGATTAGGTCGGTGATGTCATCGGCGAAAGCCTGTATGTCTTCGTCGGTAAAGATGTGGTCTACTACCAGGAATCCTTCCCGGTGAAATTGAGAGATGTTGGCAGCGGTTAGACCAGCGTGGATTGCCAAGGTGATGCTCATTGCCTCCACAGACGCTCGAGTATAGGCGCGTTCGTCTTAGGTTGCTATGAGCAAGCCCCATCAGCAAAAGCGTTCAGGCCGCGTATGACTCGTCTCACCGTCGACAAGTACTGTTCTTGATATCCGAGCACGGCTTCTCAGAATGGTGTGCTGGCTGCTAGGTCGCTGATTTATCCAAAGTTCTCAACGACGATCTTCTCTAAATTAGAGTCTCGTATTTCTTTACCCTTGTCGATCCATCCGGCGAGCAGATATCCACCTGGAGCTGAAAGCCCGGCTCCCGATTGTGAGTTGAAGTCCCGAAACGCTGATATCGAGACTGCGACATATATTTCCTGCATTACTTTCATTCGCGCGTCTTCGTCTTCGTCAATGACATAGTTCGGGTCGTATTCGGGCATCTCAGGGTTGGTCGCTTCTGCGATGTGACTGTATGGGAGGTATGCGTTCACGTACCAGGGGATCCCACCGCTTCCTCCTGCGGCCTCAGCCGCTGCCTGGTAGTTCGCTTGAACGCGCGCGCTGAATTTATCTTCAGATAGGTGCGCATGGTCCAGCGTAAACATGAGTCCATCGTAGCCCGGGGTCACGGCTGCCGGATGAATGGTTCCGTAACCCGCTACGAGCTGACCGCCAAACACGGCACGGACATCCGGGAGCACGTCGAGGTGCCACTGTCTTGAGACCGCGACACGGGCGGTGAGGCCTGGTTCTCCTTGAGGGTCAAGCATCTGTTCGTCGGGGTGCCGCCCCGAGTCCTGCGACAATCTGGAGTCTAGGCAGGGGCCCTGGAAGCCCCCTTCGTGTTCATTGCCCGGGCTCAGATACTCAACATTCAAGGCGTCAGCAAAGCGGGCGAATGCAATCGCGGCTTGGGTTTGAACTCTGATATATGAAGCGAGGTTTTCCTCGTGCGATCCGTTGCAGGGAACGTCATATGTGAATGTGTCGAGGCTGAGGTGCACGGCTAAACCACGAATCCGGGCGCGAATGATCAGGTTGGCAGCTTCCTTGGGGCGGTGGAGAAACGCATCGCCGTTGCTGTCGACGCCGTACAAGATCACCGAGTGAAATGCGTTAGTTCCCGTAGCCTGCAGGCGCTTGATCTCGATGTCATCCGCCATCACATCCATAAACTCAAACCACGCGTGGGCACTTGTCCCAATCACCGTTTCCGGGTAGATGCGGGGGAATAGGTCCGATCTATAGACTTGAGCCAGGTCAAAAACCGGCATGTCGCTTCCAGGGCCGCCTAGGCTTCGGCATGTGTCCATGGTGTTGGACTCTGCAGGTGTCGCGTCGCGTTTGGAGGCGAGGACAACGTCAGTGAAGGCCTGGGTTCCAAGCCCCGCCCGATAACACAGGTGCGTCTCGCGTGTTTGCCATGACGATTGTGATGCCTGCTGGCCTCC
>CAYRCL010000044.1:0-29312 GCA_964422795.1 uncultured Chloroflexota bacterium | reverse complement strand
CCTGTGATCATCGTGGCGCGTGAGGGCATGCAGATCGGATTGCTGGGGTAGGCACGGCTAAACCGAGTGCCGCGTTCGGCGAGGGCGTCAAGATGCGGTGTGCGGATCGCGGTGTTCCCGGTGCAGGTCAGTGTGTCCCATCGCTGCTCATCAGTTGTAATGAAGATGAAGTTTGGACGCTCGGACAAGGTTAGGTTTTCAGTGTGCGGTGTCTTGACGTCGGGGAGTGTACTGCACCCGCATTGCCTGGTTAGGCGATGGTTTTCCTGATCCACGATGATCGCCTACTCTGCGCATGATTATGTGAATCGTGACCATTTTGAGAAACGGGGCGCTATGTTGAACGTAGGCATCATCGGTTTGGGTGGTATAGCGCGACAGCACTGTGCAGCAATCGCCACGCTGGATAACGTCCAAATCGTTGCGGTTGCTGATTTGTTTGAAGAACCCCGCCGACACTATATGGAGACGTACGACATCCCCAAGGGGTATTCGTCGCATGCTGAATTACTGCAAGACGATCAGGTTGATGCCGTGGCTGTGGTTCTCGGGCATCAATTACATCATCGCCTCACGGTGGATGCGCTCAATGCGGGGAAGCATGTGCTAGTCGAGAAGCCAATGGCTCTCACGCTTGAGCAGTGCGATGACATGATTGCGACTGCTGACGCAAATGACCGTAAGTTGATGGTGGGTCAGACACAACATTTCTATGGCACCAGTCTTGCGGCCAAGGCCATCTTGGATTCGGGCGAGTTAGGCCCCTTGATCACTGCGGTCTGCTACATGTCGAAGAATTGGGGGCATTCCGGTCGTCGGCCCCAATACCGTAGCCGGTACCACGGAGGCGGGATGTGGCTCAGCAACGGCGTGCATGTTGTGGATCGCCTTACGTGGGTCATGGCCTCCCAGGCTATGTCTGTGTCTGCGGCGATCGGTACGCGTGCGCATTACCAGGCCAGTGACGACTCGGCAACGGCGTTCATTCGCTACAAGAACGGCCTGGCGGGTGTTGCGGTTTCGGTTGGGTTTGCCGACGGAGCTCCTGATTACTCATGCCAGGTCATCTGTGCTAACGGAACCTTGCGTTTCAGTCAGCACGGCGAAAAATATGTTCGTGTAGGTAAAGGTGATGAGTGGGAGGATCGACCATTCGTTGATCCGCCAGCCGAATTTACAAACGAGTGGATTGCCTTTTCTGAGGCGATTGAGCAAAATCTCGAGCCGGCGACCCATGGTCGCTATGGACGGCACATCATGGAGATCCTTTTCGCGGCTGAAGAGTCAGCGATTACGAACGAGGAAGTGATTCTTGAGTCTGGCCTTGGATGGGCCAGCCAGACCACGGGTGAGCCAACCTCGATTAATCATGGGTGGATATAGCAGCCCTGGTGGGAGCGGATAGTGGGCTGGGCCCACGGCTTCCTGAGGACGATCGATCACCGGAAAATTTCACCGTGGCGTTTAATGGCCCCTCCGGGCATGCCATTGAAATTGAGGCAGGAAGCCTGGGCACCTGGATGTTCATCTATACGGCTGGTGATGTGTCGGTGCCGACTGGCGGATCGGTGAGTTTCTGGAATGATCAAACGAATCTGCCCTGTGCCTATATGAGCCAGACGGATGATCCAACTGGTTGGGACTATGTCACGGTCGAATCAGATGCCGACGTCGAGCTTGTGATTACACATTTACCCTCAGGCCGAGACGGGGGTCTTTCTGGTGGGTATAAAGACAACCGGTTTTGTGAGGTGCGGGTAACCCGCGGTGAATTGGTGCGCGGCGATTCGGTGGTTCTGCGTGTTGGAGACACTCGGTCGGACGGGCAGGCTACGCCGGCAGCGCCCTATACCGTTGAGCGCATCAACTTTTATGTCGGTGTTGACCATAAGGGAGATGGTAGTTGGGCTTATCTCCCCTACGTGGTCACGGCAGCGATCCTTCCGGGTCCACCTGCAAAGCTAGCGGTTACGGCCCCGTCTGTGGCGGCCACGGGCGAGATCTTTGCGCTCCATGTTCGGGTTGAGGATGTGAATTCAAATCCTCGGGCTGCTTTTGTCGGTGATTTGTCGGTTGTGGTCGATGGAGTGGAATGTACGCGTGTCTCGATGAGTCCAGATGATCGAGGAATCATCGAGGTCGCGGGCTTAAGTTTGAGCGAACCAGGCATCTTCCGATTTAGCGTCTCAACGGTTGACGGGTTGATGTCGGCGATCTCGAATCCTATTCGATGTGCAGATGCTCCGGCTTCACGCGTGTACTGGGGTGATATGCACTGCCACGCGGATTATGCGGACGCTGTGGGGTCGGTGGAATGGAATCATGACTTCGCACGGAATAGTGCACGGCTTGACTTTTTTAGCCAAACCGACCACATCTATAGTACGCCGGGATGGGCGACCGGTGCCTTTAATCGGCCGCTGGTCCTTGATGTGCGCACGATGTGGGCTGAGTGCCAGCGTCAGGCCCGAAAGTGGTATGAGCCAGGACGATTCGTGACGTTTTTGGGGTATGAACGAACTCCGTGGGAGCGTAGGCAGCGAGCCGGTGATTTAACGGTCTGGTTCATGGACGATGATTCCGATCTCGTGATTGAGGACACCATTGCAGCGACCATCGAATCCGTGAAACAGGCTGAGGGCCGCATCTTTGTTGGTACACACGCAGCCCAGAAGCCTGACTGGGAGCACTATCCAGAGGACGTTGAGACGGTCATGCCTACACTCGAGATTTCGGCGATGCACCAACACGCCGAGTGGTACCTGTTCGAGGCGCTCCAGCGCGGGTACAAGTTCGCAACGGTGGGGATGGCTGATGAGCATGCGGGGCATCCTGGGTATGACGTGTGGGCGCGGTTTGGCCAGGCTGGTACACCACGCCGACCCTTCTCGGTGCGTAGCGCACTGACGGCGGTGTTCAGTCATGAATTGACGCGGATGTCCGTCCGCGACGCGTTCTTTGCCCGGCGCACCTATGCGACCAGCGGTGACCGTATTCTGCTCGATGTGTCCGTCAACGGAAGACCTGCTGGAGCAGAGCTGATTGGTGAGGATGCTGTTGTTGTCGACGTTGAAGTGCATGGCACGGCGAACGTCGAACGTGTTGACATTATTCGTGGCGATCGGCTTGTGCACTCCCACCTTCCGAATGAGCTAGATGTAGAAGTGAAATGGGTGGATCCATCGCCTCTCGCGGGTGAGCACTGGTATTACGTCCGTGTTGTGCAGGCAAACGGAGGGTTTGCCTGGTCCTCGCCAACCTGGGTGACGATGGAGGCGGGTGCGATCGGTGTGGATGATCTCCCGTTTTGGTGTGATGTGATCTGGCCGCCGGCTCCAGTGGATCGGGGCGCTGATGCTCGGAAGGAACTTGCGTTTGCTGCGCGTGTCTTTGGTGAAGATCCGGTGCGTTTTGCAGGGTGTGTTCAGATTGGCCGATTCACCGATTATCGCGGTGCGTACACGCTATTCCGCGGTCGTGATGGACGCGATGGGGTTCCGATCCATATTCATCTGTATGACGAGTTTCCTTCGCCTCGGCTCTATATCGCGCGCGGCTGGGCGGATTTTGGTTGGGTGCGAAACGGTGGGCCAGCGGATGAGCTTCCATGGCCGGAACCTACAGGCGATTGGCGTTGATGAGTTCGTGAGCATGGATGCGAACCTTCTCGATCGCATCGACGATATGATTCATGCCCTCCCGCGTGTCAAGGAACAGGTTTTGACTGAGCCATAATGTTTCGCTTGTGCATAAGCGTTCTGCAACTGGGCAGGTGCCAGGGCCATAATTTATGTCAGGTTCGCCGTCGTTGCGCGGCCAGTAGCGCGAAAGTTCGCCGTTGCGGTCTTGAAAGAGGGCGGTCCGATGCAAGGGCCGTCCGTAGCCTGCTGAAGTTGGGATACCTTCGGCGTTGAGTGCCTTGATAAAGATATCGCGTGGCAACGCTCCGAATCCTTCGCCGGTGTAACGAGCGATGAACAGATGATGTGCGTTGCGGGTGGCGAAGCCGTCTTGTCGTCGGGGTTCGATGCCAGTGATGTCGGCGAGTAGGTCATCTAGATAGGCTGCGTTAGCCTCGCGTCGCGTGGTTTGCTCTTCAAGACGGCTGAGCTGCTGATGCAGAAGGACTGCCTGATAATTAGGTACACGCTGGCTCGATGCAGCGAATGGGAAATCCCATAGCTGACCTGAACGAAGACTGCCTTCTCCGAGCTGGCCTTGACGTTCGAGCATTCCGCCAGCCCAGAGATCGTGGTATTCGATTGCTCGGGTGTAGAACGCAGTGCTGTCGGTGAGTAATATTCCACCTTCGCCTGCATTTAGATTCTTACTTGCTTGGAAACTGAAGCAACCAATGTCCCCGATTGTTCCAAGTCCACGATTCTTCCAGCGTGCGCCATGTGCGTGTGCCGCATCCTCGACCACACAGAGCTTATGGTGGTCGGCAATGTTGAGCACCATATCCATATTGCATGCCAATCCACCGAAATGGACCGGCAGGATGGCGGTCGTGTGGTCGCTGATAGCATCTTCGAGCCGGGAAGGGTCGAGGTTATAGGTGTCGGCCTCGATGTCGATGAATACCGGGACTAGGCCGGCCCTGAGCACTGCAGCGGCTGTGGCCATGTAGGTGTACGCGGGCACGATAACCTCGGATCCCCGGGGTAGATGAAGGGCATGGAGTGCCAGCTCTAGTGCTGCGGTGCCACTGTTGACGGCAAGACCGTAAGCGGATCCTTGGTATTCGGCGAAGGCTTGTTCGAAGTCCCGAACGTGCGTGGCTCCGAGTCGGCCCCAGCGGCCACTGCGAATGACCTCGGCTACGGCTTCGACGTCGCGGTCTTCGACGATGGGCCAATCAGGGAAGGGGTGGGGCCGGACAGGCGGTCCACCGAGTAAGGCGAGTTCACTCACCGTGTGATGGTTCTCTCGAAGCAAATCGATAGGCGTAAAGGGTGCCATATCTGATGTGAATATGAAGGCGTGTTCGGTGGCCGACGAGCGATGCGACATTCCGTCCACGCCATGTGGCTTCGACGTCGACCCCGTTTGCGATCGCGAGGTCACATTCGTCGTGGCCAAAGCCCTCGAGCGGTTGGCCCTCCTGTCCGGTTACGGCGATTGAGACGGCATTGCTGGCTGCGCCGATGTTCATTAACAGCCGTGGTCCGCCTATTTCGACCCAGTCGCTGGTCAGTTCCCCTCCGTCAGGGCCGGCGCGGAGTCCGGCAAAGCGGTCGCGTGGTGCA
The DNA here is from genome assembly GCA_964422795.1 of uncultured Chloroflexota bacterium. GTDB lineage: Bacteria > Chloroflexota > UBA11872 > UBA11872 > UBA11872 > UBA11872. Next base: position 24,063 of record CAYRCL010000044.1, on the reverse strand, counting down.
CGCGCAGCCCCGATCGCAGACACCAGCCCGTTCCTCTTTGGGCGCCGATGTGCCATGGGCCGGCCCGTGTACCAGAACAGCATCTCATCGCCGACGACCACGGGTGGGGTCATCCCAAATGCCACCCAGGTGCTGTCCCAGCGGTCGGAGGAACCCACGTCAAAGTAGGTGCGCCGCGAGCAGGCACGTTCCCAGGTGTCACCGTCACGGCTGGTGGCAAGCTGTACGTTCAGGAGTTCATTGACGGGATCGTACGCTTCGAGCAGGCCGAGGTACTGGTTGCCCCAGACAAACATGGGCATGCCGTAAAACTCTAGGTCGGGGGGGTCGTCATCATCGGCCTCGATGATCCGAATTCCGGATGACCAGTGTTCGAAGTCTAGCGATCGGGATACGGCGACGTCCCGTTTTGGTCGATGGCCTGCGAGTCGGTCGCGAGATCGGTGGTCGCCACGACTGGCCATCACGAATCCACCCCGGATGAAGTCCTGCATGACGGAGGTCCGATCCCCACGGGGAATGACTTGCCGTGGGCCGAGTGTCCACTGGACCCCGTCGGCGCTGTAGGCGGTCATATAGCCATGCTTGCGCCGTGCGACGGTGATCCAGGAAAGGAACTTGTAGCGACGGGTGGGGTCGGGGTCCAAAGGGTCTTTGAGAACCGTGAAGGGATGCATTCCTTTTAGCTGCGGATCGCGATGGTCGCGAATCACAATGTTTGTGGGTCTCTGACCATCGAATGGCCATTGATTCGCAAGTGCCCGCGTCCAGGTCAAGCCGTCGCTTGAGGTAGCAAGGCAGATCGACGACTCCAACTTCGCATGGCCGCAGGAGATTCCGAGGTACCACATCCGGTAGAGATCGGCTTCCCGGTATACGGAACCCCACAGGTGGACGCCGTCACCCTCCCAGGGATGTTCGGGCTGCAGGATTGGCCCCTGTTGCACCCGCACGGGTCGCTCGATCAGCCGTGTGAGATTCCGCCGGTAGAGGATCTCGTGGTCGTCGACCATGAGATGTAGATGTGGATCGTGGCCTCCGGCACGGCTCACGCGAATCGATACGCGTAGAGTGTGGCGTAGTTAATGCGGACGTGCAGCCGTACCCGATCGCCGACGTGCCTTGCAAGGTTTTGGCCGCGCCATGTGGTCTCGACATCCACACCGTTGGCGATATCGAGGTCGCAATCTTTGTGATCAAAGCCGTCTAGGGGCTGGCCGTCATCGCCAGTCACGGCTACGGAGATAGCATCGCAGGCCGCGCCGATGTTCAATAGTAGGCGCGGTGCGCCAATTTCTATCCAGTCCGTGGTTAATTCACCGCCATCTGGTCCGGCTCGGAGGCCAGCAAAGCGGTCCCGCGGCGCCCGGGCTAGCCCGATCGATGCTCGGAACGGTACGCCCTCAGGTCGTCGATGGGCAATGGGCCGTCCGGTGTACCAGAACAGCATCTCTTCCCCTGCGACTATGGGCGGTGAGGGCGGAAATGCGACCCACGTGCTATCCCATGAATCGGAGGATCCAACGTCAAAGTATGTGCGGCGTGAGCAGGCGCGTGCCCAGCGATCACCGTCCCGGCTGGTGGCGAGCTGCAGGTTCAGGATCTCGTTCAACGGGTCGTAATATTCTAGGAACCCAATCCACTGGTTGCCCCATTGGAAGAGGGGCATGCCGTAGAACTCGGTTTCCGGTGGGTCATCATCGTCACCTTCGAAAACACGAATGCCTGGAGTCCAATGAAGCAGGTCATCTGATCGTGATATCGCGATGTCACGCCGAGTTGCATGACCAGCTTGGCGGTCACGGCCTCGATGGTCTCCACGGGAGCTCATGACGAACCCGCCCTTGACAAAGTCTTGGCCGACAGCTGTGCGGTCACCCCTGGGGAGGTGCACGCGTGGTGGCATTGTCCATTCAACACCGTCGGCACTGAAGCCGATGGAGTAGCCACGAGTCCCGTTGGCATCGTTCATATACCCGATGAATTTGTAGCGCCTGGTTGAATCTGGATCCACCTCGTCGCGTAAGACTGTGAAGGGGTGGGTGCGCATGATTTCGGGGTCACGCTCGTCTCTGTACACGATGTTGTTTTCGTTGGCTTCGGGAACGGGGTAGCGGTTAGATGATTCGCGTGTCCACGTCACCCCGTCAGTCGACGTGGCATAACAAATGCGACTGTGCAGCTGGCCTCGTGGCTCACGTGTGGCGAGATACCACATTTGGAACTTTGTTTCGTCACGGCATACCGAGCCCCAAAGGCTGACGCTATCGTGCTCCCAGGCGCGGTCCGCTTCCAGGACTGGGGCTAATTGAAAACGTTGCGGTTGCTCGATTACTCGTGTGAGACCGCGTCGGTAGAGCACCTCATCGTCGTCAATGAGTAAATGAAGGTTGGGGTTGTACACGTGATCACGCCATGGCGAATGGTCGGTGCGTGAATCATACGGGGTTATGGTCAAACGTAGTTATGGGAGCTCTTCTTCGATCCCGTGCAGTTAAGAGGACAGTAAGGGGTATGGATGCGACAAGGATTAGCAGTAGCGCCGAGGCTGAGGCACTCGCAAAAAAGGACTCAGACGTTGCGCCCCATGTGGTGGTGGCTAGTGTCCGGAAGTCCAGTGGGCCTAAAACAAGAGTTGCCGGCAGTTCCTTCATAGTGAGTAGGAACGCCATTGCAACGCCGGCCAGTAGGCTTCCCCGTACTAGTGGAAGTGTGACTTGCAGCAGCACCTGGCGCGGTGTTTTGCCCAGGGTGCGGGCGGCTTCTTCGACACGTGGGTTTAGCTGGAGGATTCCGGACCGGAGTGAGCCGAGTGTACTGGGGAGGAATAGCAGTACGTACGCGATGACAAGCAATAGGAGGGTCTGATAAATCGGGTATAGGAGGTGAATGCCAAGAAAAACAAGGGCAATAGCTACGGTGATGCCGGGGAGGGAAAATCCAATGTATGCGCTGCGTTCAACCGCCCAAGCCAGTTTTCCTGGATAACGTACGATAAATATTGCGAGTGGAAGCGCGATTGCTGTCAGGGCAGCTGAAGCAAGTGATGCTGCGATGAGCGAATTGATGAGCGGTTCACCGAGGTCGCCGAATGATTCTCCTGCAAGGGCTCCCCGGATAAGCCAGTAAGTCAGGACGGTCATTGGGCCTATGGTGGTTGCGAAGGAAATCGTGGCGAGCCCAATGAGTGCAGGCCATCGCCAACGTGTTAGTGGTCGACGGGGATTGGTGCGCGGTGGAGCTGATCCGAGTGAATGGTATCGGGCACGACCCCGTGTCCATCCTTCGAATCCAACGATAGCGAGGGCGGTGATCGCTAAAACAAGTGAAAGGGCCCCAGCCAGAGCGCGATCGAAGGCTGCTTCGTATTGCGCAAAGATGGCATAAGTAAAAGTCTCCCAGCGAAGTAGCGATACAGCGCCGAAATCGGAGAGTGTGTATAGCGCGACAAGTAGAGATCCTGATGCGATGGCTGGTCTTAATGCTGGAATGGTTACTGTAACGAAGGTTTTCCATGGTCCCCGACCGAGTGTTCGACTGGCCTCTTCAAGTTCGGGGTCGAGGTTGGCGAGGGCTGCTCGTGTTGGTAGTAGGACGTAGGGATACGTGAGTAACGTAAGGGAGATGAAGGCGCCAGGGAATCCGAAGATCGATGGTAGATCGGTGATGCCTAGGGTAGGGCCAATCATTTGTTGTACCAAGCCCCGTGGGCTTAGAGCTGTGCTGACGACGAGCGCGTAAACGAAGCTTGGGATTACCAGGGGGATTGCAGTGACGACGATCCACAGGCGTCGCCAGGGAAGGTCCGTGCGGGCTAGTAGCCATGCAATTGCGGTGCCAAGAATGCTTGCTCCAACGGTTACGGAGATGACAAGAATGAGTGTTCGAAGGGCAACGGCGCCGATTCTGGGGCGCCATAAGAAGGCAGGCAGGTTTTCGGCGGATCCAGCTGCTCGGATGACGAGATAGGCAATCGGTGCCAGTAGTAGGGCGGTGATCACTATCGCTGGAACCGAAAGCGTAAGGGGGATACGCCTCGGTTCCAGCGGTAGATCCGACATGATGGGTCAGGGGCGCTAGGCGAGCGCTCCGACCTTCCGTAGGAGATCCTGGGATCCCTTGATGTCCGCAAGGTCAGCAAGAGCGATAGCCGGGTGTGATATCGACGCTAATGGTGTTACCCCTTCGTGCTGTTTCACACCTGGTGCGAGTGGGTACTCATATGTTGTTGAGGCAAACGATTGTTGCGTCTCGTCTGCTAGCAGGTAGTCGAGGAGCTTGATTGATGTTTCAGGGTTTCGGGCGGTTTTTAAGACGCCAGCTCCTGAAACCATGATGAGAGCTCCTGGGCCTCCCGATCGCACGTGGTAATTGCGAGCTGGAAAACTCTCTCCCTTTTCCGCAAGTGCACGATGAAGGTAGTAGTGATTCACAAAGCCAACGCCGATCTCGCCAGCCCCTGCGGCTGCCACCTGCGGTGTGTTCTTGGGGTATACGGTTGGCTCGTTGGTTTGGATTCCACGGATCCATTGTTCGGCTTTATCTTCCCCCCACAGTGCGCGCATCGCGGTCACCATGGTCTGGAATGATGAATTTGTTGGTGCCCAGCCAATACGGCCTTTCCAAGCGGGTTCCGTGAACCCCCACATGTCGTCGGGGAGGTCAGTCTCACCTAGTGTTGTTGTGTTGTAGACCACTGTTCGGGCACGTCCGGTGATCCCAGTCCATAGGCCTTCCGGGTGCTGTGCCCATTCGGGTGTTCGACCCAACACCTCTGAAGGAAGGGTCGTGAGGCGCGATTCTACGGATCCTAGGGCTCCGGGATCCTGCGCATAAAAGATGTCAGCTGGTGATCTGTCGCCCTCTTCCATGAGTGTGGCGGCTAGTGCTGCTGATTTGCCGTATTTGACCCTGATATCGATTCCGGTGGACTTTTCGAACGCATCGAGGATTGGAGCAACAAGCTTTTCGCTTCGGCCCGAGTATAGAGTTATCGTCTCGCTCGTCTGTTTAGGTTGAGTTGGAATTGCGGTCGTCTCTGGCTCAGGTTGGGCTGGTCTACCGCCGCATGCGGCGAAGGCCAGCGCGGATAGTCCAGCGGCTCCCATGGTGAGTGTTCGGCGTCTATTGAAGGTGTGTTGTGTGGAGGGCGGCATTTCGATCGAATATGGTGGCTGTGTTATTGACTGCTCCGCCGAACAGTATGTTTCGCGTGGGCTAATGTCAAGATTAGTATGGACTAACCCTCTACAGCGCCCGGGCTAACGTCGTGCACTAGTCGACCTTCTGAATACACGGCCCGTACGTCGGACACTTTGGAAATGTCCTGTGTTGGGTCTCCCGTAAAGACTGTAATGTCAGCAATCTTGCCGGGTTCAAGCGTCCCCAAGTCGGAATCTCTACCTATTGCCCGTGCAGAGGTTTGGGTTGCGGCGACTAGCGCCTCGCCTGCAGTTAGGCCGGATTCGACCAGCAGTTGCAGATCGTAATCCATATGCCCGAACGCGATGAGGCCAGGTCCTGAGTCGGTGCCTGGCACGATCCTGTCGTGTATCCCGTAATCAAGTAGTCGCCTCATAATGTCAAGTCGTTCGTGCTTACGGACTTGAAGCCGCTGGAGTTCAGCTTCTTGGGCGAGGCCGAATCGTCCCAACGAACGTCGATTCGTGAGTTCTACGATTCTCGGGAAATTGGTCCATGCTTGTAGGGTGGGGCTTATAAATATGTCGTCATCGGCGAGCTGTTGAGCGATTTTAGGATCGAACGCTAGGGCTCCGTCCTCGCTAAGGAATTCTGCATGTTCCATAAGATCTATACCGGCTTGTAGAGCTCTCGCCATCGATTCAGTGGCGCGACAATGTGCTGCGGTTAAGACACCAAGATGATGGGCTTCGTGTACCGCTGCTTCCAACTCAGCGGATGAATAGGACGCTTTACCGGGCTCGGTGCCTTCCGTGCCTCCGCCGGACGCCATGATCTTGATGTAATCTGCGCCTTCAGAAACGAGTTGGCGGATGGCCGACCGTATCTCCTCTTCGGTCTGGGCCGTGCCGTTACAGAAATGAAAATGTCCGTTGGGCTGGGTGATTGGTCGACCACTGACTAACATGCGTGGTCCACTGAAATAGCCGCGCTGTAATCCCTCACGGAGTGTGAACCCAAGCAGGTTTCGAGACCCATGTTCTCGAACTGTGGTTACTCCAGACCGCAGGTGTGCGAGAAGGTTTTTCACGCCAACCAGTGCCATTATTTCATCTGTTTCGCGAAACAAGTCCGCATATGGTCGGCCATCGCCGGCCAGAGTTGTGTGAGTGTGTCCGTCAATAAGACCGGGTGATAGGCAGGCATCTCCATAATTGATGGTTGGCGCGGTTGGTCCAGCGGCTTGTTCGATTTCCTTGGCAGGCCCGACGGCCTCGATACGTTCCTCGTTGAGCAGTAGTGCAGAGTGTGTACGAGGTGTGGTTCGGATCCCATCAAACAATCGGTCTGCCCTTAAAACCGTTTTTTCGGATTCGGTCATACCCTTGCTCTCCTCATCGTTGGCGGAGAGGGTGGGATTCGAACCCACGTGGGGTTGCCCCCTACACGCTTTCCAGGCGTGCGCACTAAGCCTCTATGCGACCTCTCCATGCAGAGATGCTATCAATCCGGACAACTTCCCGTTCTGAGAGAACCGTGATCGGAGGAGAAGTCTTTGGGTCGGATCACGTAAACGTGTTGGTATGAAAATAGCCTCGAATGATGCTGCGTTCTTCAGAGTAAAGGGCTTGAGTGTTTTTGTATGGTGGCGGAGAGGGTGGGATTCGAACCCACGTGGCGCATGACGCCTACTCGTTTTCGAGACGAGCCCCTTAAGCCGCTCGGGCACCCCTCCATGTGAGTTTACCTGCAGAGGCGCTATGGCTAGATGCCATAACCGTCTTCGCCACGTACTATGCACTCGGCGTTGCTAGACGCCAACCGCAGGAGGGGACGATGGCTTCGCAACGGGTTGTACAAGGACTTAGGGCTGAACAGTTCATTCATACCGATCCAGACACCGCATGGAAGGCTTGGACAATCGGTGCCGAGCTTGTCCGTTGGTTTCCTGGTGTCGATGAAGTTGTCATGGTTGGCGATGGTGAGCTTGGACTGGGCGCACGTGTTGATATCAAGGGAGCAGCTGAGGCTCAGATCGAGATTCTCGAATTTGAGCCGCCCCGAATTTTGACCTATCAATTACCTACACGCTACGCCGAGTTCCGACCGCATCGAGCGACGGTGCAGGTCAAGCCGTCACTCACAGGAACCGAGGTTGATTGGGTGCTTGATCTTGATGCAAAGGGCGGCGGTTTCCTAGGGTTTGCGAGTCCAAAGAAGGACGCACATCTTGTCATGAGAGTTGCTCTCGAGAAACTGAAGGAGTTACTTGAGCGTGAGGCGTACAACACGCCTGACTTTGAGGCGGACGACCGAAGTAAACGATGGGATGAGTCAATCTAACTGGTAGGAAGCCAAACTGGTGCCCGCGTTATCTGACAAATTTGGCATACCGTTTTGTGTGCAAGCGACAGTGGTGGGGTCGTGATTGTCTGGAGCTCGATCTGGGTGAAAATGTGGAGGGAAATCCTTCATGTTTCAGCGCGTTAGAGAGTCAGTTCAAGATCGGGTTTCGATTTGAGGGCGCGTCGAAAAAAACGAGCGACGCGATCTGTATATGCTTCCGGATCGACAAAAGCTCCGACCACGTGTCCTGCGTCGGGTACCAGCCAAATATGTTTTGGCTCACGAGCATGCTGGTAGAGTAAGCGCGCGTCGGAGGCAGGTACGAGCGGGTCAGCCAGTCCGTGAGCGATTTGGATCGGCCGAGGCGCGATTTGACCAATAAGGTCTATGACGGACAGCGCTGACACCTGCTCCCTAGATATCCACTCGGCTATCCGTACGACGATGCCTCGAAATGGCGTTGCAGGGAGTCCTGTGTGGTTAGTGAATCCCCATCCAATTGCGGATTCCATCGATGCAAATGCACCGTCCGTGAAGATGGCTCGGATCTCTGTTCGGGTCGATGCAGCTTTAAGAGCTACGGTGCCGCCCATTGAGTCAGCGAGAACGACGATAGGTGCATTCCCGAAGGTTGGCTCGTGTTTGCATCGGTCCAATGCGGCTGTCAGATCGTCTGCTTCACGAACCCCACCGGTGGTTATAGAGCCGTCAGAGTCGCCGCAGGCCCGGAAATCAAAGAGAAACACAGAAAAACTGCGTTTGAAAAGGCGATAGGCACGCCATTCGAGTTCTGTGCGGTTAGTGCCAAGTCCATGCACACAAAGGACCGTCCCTATAGGATCCGGGTGATTCTTGATCCAACCGATGAGGCGCGTTCCGTCTTGTGATTTGAATTGGATGCGGCGTCCCTCAAGTGGTGAGGGCGTCCAGTTGCTCGGTCGCCAACCACGTTTCGGGTGCGTTACTAGCCACGCGGCACGAAAGGCTATGAGTCCAAGAGCGAAAATTCCGAGGGCGAGGAAGGCTAATACGGCTACGATCACGTTGCCGCGAGCAACTGCCGGACATGGGCGGCGGCGGCGGTAACTCGGGTTTTCGGTCCATTGCGACTTACGATGTCGATAAGAGCGCTCGCAACGATGGCGCCTTCAGCGATGCGCTTGATGGTTCGAACATGATCAGGCTTTGAGATGCCGAAGCCGACGACCCGTGGTACATCCATCGCTTGTTTCACGTGACCAAGATATGTTGGGAGAGAGTCGGCGAGTTCGGAGCGACTTCCTGTCACGCCTGTCACGCTTACGCAGTACACGAAACCACGTGCACCTGATCCGATCTTTGCTAGTCGAGCCTTAGCGGTTGTTGGTGCGACGAATCGAATCATATGGAGTCCGTGTGCAACACACGCAGACTCGAACTCGCCACTATGTTCGGGGAGGATATCAGGAACAATTAAGCCATCGACGCCGGCCGCTGCGAGATCGGACGCCAGCACATCAATCCCATAACGTAAGAAAGGGTTGGCATAGCCCATAACTAGGATTGGGATGTTGCTGCGGGATCGAACACCGGCGGCAAGGGTAAGGGCGTCGGCCAAGCAAGTTCCACCGTCGAGCGCAATCTGTGAAGCAGTCTGTACAGTTGGACCGTCGGCTATGGGGTCGCTGAACGGAACTCCGATTTCAAGCATTCCAACGCCTTCGTCCGTATAGGCGAGTGCCAAGTCGAGCGCTGTCGAAGATGTGGGGTACCCAACAGTTACATACGGGGCGAGGAGAAGGCGTGACTCCTCAGCTGCAGCTACAAAGGCCGTGTCAACCCGGTTCATGGACGGTGGTTGAGGTCGGCGGCGATGGTCTCCATGTCTTTATCTCCTCGGCCAGATAGATTGACGAGAATTATGTCCTCCGGGTTTCGTTCCGGTGCGATCCGCACAGCGTGAGCGATCGCGTGTGCACTCTCGAGCGCAGCAATGATGCCTTCCGTACGCGATAGTAGGTGGAGTGCATCCAAGGCTTCAGTGTCTGTTGCGGACACGTAGCTGGCTCGACCGATGTTTTGGAGATAGGCGTGTTCCGGCCCTACTCCTGGGTAATCAAGGCCAGGGGCGACGCTGTGTGTTCCCATAACTTGACCATCGGAATCTTGGAGCAGGAGGCTTAAGGAGCCGTGGAGCACGCCTGGCGATCCGAGAGTAAGGGTTGCAGCGTGGCTACCCGGGGTCAAGCGTGTCCCACCGGCTTCTACCCCGATAAGCTCGACTCCGGGTTCATTGATAAACGCATCAAAGATCCCGATCGCGTTGCTCCCTCCGTTTACGCATGCAATCACAGTGGTAGGCCGTTTTCCAAGGAGGTCATCAAGTTGCATTGACGCTTCGCGTCCAATCACCCGTTGAAATTCCCGCACGATTCGTGGGTATGGGTGGGGTCCAGTTGCGGAGCCGAAGAGATAGAAGGTCGTCGCAACATTCGTTACCCAGTCGCGGAGGGCTTCATTGATTGCATCTTTTAATGTTTGTGTACCGGAGGTGACGCTCACAACCTTGGCTCCGAGGGTCTGCATCCGTGCAACGTTTAACGCTTGGCGGCCGACATCTTCTTCCCCCATGTAAACGACGCAGTCGAGGCCAAGCATTGCGCACACAGTAGCCGAGGCGACGCCGTGTTGGCCGGCTCCAGTCTCGGCAATCACACGTGGCTTGCCGCTGAACCGCGCTAACAGGCCCTGCCCCAGCGCGTTGTTGATTTTGTGTGCACCCGTGTGTGCTAAATCTTCTCGTTTAAGGTAGATCTGGCCTCCACCAAGGGTCTCACTTAACCGTCGTGCCCAATAAAGCGGTGTGGGTCGTCCGGCAAAGTCTCTAAGCAAGGAGTTCAATTCAGCAGTGAAAGCGGCATCTCGATGATGTTTCTCGAACGATTGTTCAAGACTATCGAGCGCTGCAACCAGCGTTTCCGGTACATACCGGCCACCGAATGGACCGTAGTATCCCGCGTTATCAGGAACCAGGCGTGTCTCAGCCATTGTTAGAAGCTGCCTGTTCACTGAATTCGTGTTTGACGCGCGACACGAATTGATCGGCTGTCGTTGTTACGGAGGCTGGATCCTGGGGGCTTAAGTACAAGAATTCGAACAGCGCAGTGACGCGTCCCTCACGTAGTAAGAGGTAATAGATATGCGGGTCGTCATCCTTAAGGGATCTTCTATCTTGTGATGTCTCGGAGTCAATTCGAAGCTCTACGAGGTGATTTTGATCCGCGGATGTGAACTGGTCGGTCATACGCGAGGACGGTGTGATGTCTGGATATGTCTGACGAAAAACGTCGATCGCTGCGTTTGCGAATGAGGGGACCGCCTGATTGAGAATTCGATCGTACATTAGAGCAGCACCGGACTCGGTGGCATGGAGGAATAGGCGTTCAATTACTTGGACGGGCCGGCGCATGTCCGGGCCGGTTTCAGAGTCACGTCGACCAGCTGTGATGTGGAAACTCGTGAGGTCGGATTCGGCGATGAGTTCTGGCGAGACGTGATTAGTTGGATCAGAGTTCTGGTCAAACACCTGAAGGCTGGGGTCCATCATGCTGGGCGGGATCGCTAGATCGGCGGCAGTTAGGTCAGTCGAACGGGCTTTTGCGGCTACCGTCACCATGGTGGTGGAGTTGTTTATGTCTGGAGTGGATGTCTGATGCCCTACGTCATTTCTTGCTGCTTGATCATCGCTTGATGGGGTGCGTGATGAAGGTGCAGGTGTCGGAGGGATCTGGGTCACAAGTGGCGTCTTTACGGTGCTGTCGGAGAACAAGAAATTGATCTGTGTTGGGGCTTGTTGTGAGCGCGTGCGGTTCTGGAGTTCGTAACCCAGGTTGCATGACGCCATGGCTGCGAGGATTACGAGTGCAGCTGCCAACAACCGGGGCTTCTTCACGTGACCGTACTTTCAAAGGTGAGATCGCTGCGTGCATTCTTTATTAGAAGCTCGATCTTATCGTGGTCCTTTTTATGGTTGGTCTCCACTCCGCTGCTGACATCTACACCGTAAGGGCGAGCCAATTCGATGGCATTGAACACATTCGATGGTGTGAGTCCGCCGCCAAGCAGCACTCGGTAGGAGTGGGCTACACCTTGAGCCAAAGCGTAGTCCCAGGGTTGCCCAGTCCCACCAGCCTGTTTGTCGCTTGGAGTGTCAAGGTGGAAGAGGTGAGTGTTGAAATCGTCAAAAAGTGCACCGTCTTTTGGCAAGCGCATAGTTTTGATTGCAAGGCTTCCAAAGGTGCGACAGTACACGGGCGATTCAACCCCTCCGAACTGCACGCGGTCGAGACTGCAAGCCGTGATAGCTTCATGGACCGCAGCAATCGTCTCGTTGACGAAGACCCCAACCCGTTCTACATGGGCAGGGGCCGCATCAAAGATGTCGGACGCTTGATTAAGCGTTCGCTGGCGATGTGATGGTGCGAACACCACACCGACCATATCGGCGCCGAGCCCTCCCGCTACTTCAGCATCATGGGGTTCAAGGAGTCCGCAGATCTTAACGATCAACGCAGGATCGCTTTCCAGCCGCTACAAGTGTGCGTAAATGCTCAAGGGGGTTCGGTGTGGTCATTAAGGCTTCACCGACCAACACGCCGTCCGCACCTACGGCACCTGCACGGTCAATGTCTGCTGCGGTGTGTATCCCACTTTCGCTGACCACCACAATCTCCTTGGGGATGAGTTTGCAGAGGGCTTCAGTTACGGCGATATCAGTTGTGAAATTCTGCAAGTTCCGATTATTGATTCCGATGATGCGTGCGCCGGCGCACAGTGCCTCGTCCAACTCCGTGTCGGTGTGGATTTCAACTAACGCATCTAAATGGAGGTGTTCGGCGAGTTCGATTTGATGGCGAAGCACGTCAATGGAAGGTTCGGAGTTGGAGTCGACATGCGAACTTAGTCCAGTAATAAGGAGCACCGCGTCTGCCCCATACGCGGCAGCCTCGTAGATTTGATAATGGTTGATGACGAAGTCTTTCTGGATGATAGGTATATTGACTGCCCTATTGGTGGTTTGAAGATCGTGATGACTTCCACCGAAATATGGCTCATCGGTCAACACCGAGATGGCGATGGCTCCTCCAGCAGCGTATGTTTGTGCCCGTTGCACAGGATCAATGTCGGCAGCAAACGTTCCAGCCGTAGGCGAGCGGCGCTTAATCTCGGTTATCACGCCGACTCCGGTGCTGCCCAAGGCCTTCAGAAGGGACTTCGTTGGTTCTCGATCTGCAATACGGGACTCTAGGTCGGTTAGCGGGGTTTGTTTTGTTCGGATGTCCACGTCTACACGCTTGCGCGAGACAATCTCTTTTAAAATCACAGGTTACGCACGCGAATTCCGGTTTGACACTTCGATGAGCTTATCGAGGCAATCATGTGCTGATCCATTGTGGATGGCTTCAGTCGCACGCTCGACGCCATCGTGCCAATCTCTAGCGATTCCACAGGCAACAAGAGCGGCCGAGGCGTTTGCCAACACAACATTTCGTCGTGGTCCTGATTGCGACCCTGACAGAATTGACCGGGTTAGATCGGCGACTTCGCTTGGGTCATCGATTAAGAGATCTGAGCCAGTAGAAACTGGTAGGTGAAAGTCATCTGGGCTTAGTTCGTACGTCGAGCTCTGCCCCAGATGCACATCGACCACCTGTGTCGGGCCTGACAACGAGATTTCATCGACGTCTCCGTGTCCGTGAACAACTAGGGCTCGTGTCACACCGAGGATCCCGAGTGCTTGGCCAATGGTGGCGAGAAGATGCGGGTCACCAACACCAAGTAGTCGATGCTGAGCGCCAGCCGGGTTTGTCAGTGGTCCGAGGATGTTGAAGAGCGTACGGAAGCCCAGTTCACGCCGGAGGGGAGCGACGAAACGCATAGCGGGATGGAACACTTGGGCGAACATGAATCCCACACGGGCTTCGGCGAGCGACTGACTGACGATGTTGGCATCGGCCATCACGTTAACCCCGAGCGCCTCAAGTACATTGCTGCTACCAGCTGGCCGTGTCACGCCTCGGTTCCCGTGTTTTGCAACCGTTGCTCCGGCACCCGCAGCAACGAACGCAGCGGTGGTTGAAATCCCAAGCCAGCGTGTTTTCCCACCTCCCGTTCCACACGTATCGACCAGATTAGTGTCGTGTGCGTTGACGCGGACTGCATGCCGGCCCATGCTCTCGGCAAAGCCGGCGAGTTCGGAAGCTGTCTCCCCTTTGAGGCGAAGAGCGGTAACAAGGGCTCCAAATTGGGAGGGGAGTATGGATGAATCAAGCATTGAATCCATTACAGCCGAAGCTTCATCGTAATCAAGGTCCTGCCCATCGATGGACTTTTGGAGGATGTCTGTTATCACTCCGTCACCTCGATTTGTGCTAAGTCGAGAAAATTCCGCAGCAGTTCGGGTCCGACAGCCGTCAGGATTGACTCTGGGTGAAATTGGACCCCGTAGATCCGATGCGTGCGGTGGCGCATGCCCATAATAAGCCCGTCTTTGCTAGTAGCTGTAACTTCCAGATCCTTGGGTATGCTTTCCCGATCAACGAGCAATGAGTGGTACCTGGTTGCTTCAAATGGGTTCGGCAGGTTTTTGAAAAGCCCGCTTTCTGAGTGCACGATTGGGGAGGTTTTTCCGTGCATGAGCTCTGGGGCACGCACAATTGCGGCGCCAAAAGCTGACCCAATTGCTTGATGTCCAAGACATACGCCAAGAGTCGGCACGGTTGAACCGAGTTCCTGGATCAAGTCAACCGAGATTCCAGCTTCCTTCGGGGTGCAAGGTCCGGGTGAGATCACGATAGCCTCGGGCGCCATTTTGACGACGTCATTTACAGTCAGTGCATCGTTCCTATGGACTTCAATATCAGGCGTAAGCACTTGGAGGTATTGCACTAGGTTGTAAGTAAAGGAGTCGTAGTTATCGAGGATGAGAAGCACAAGCTGCCTCCTCTGCTAGCTCGATGGCTTGAAGTACCGGGCGAGCTTTGTTGACGCACTCTTGGTATTCGTTGGCAGGCACGGAGTCCGCCACGATACCGGCGCCGGCCTGGACGTGGGCAAACCCTGCATGCGCAATCATTGTCCGGATGATGATGGCGGTGTCGACGTCGCCTGAGTGACTGATGTAGCCCACAGCGCCACCGTAGGGTCCACGGCGAAGATCTTCAAGCTCCGCAATGATTTCCATCGCCCGGATCTTCGGTGCCCCCGTCAATGTTCCGGCGGGAAAGCAGGATCTAAGCGCATCGACACCCTGTTGGCCTTCAGCTAGCTCTCCACTTACCTCACTGACTATGTGCATAACATGCGAAAAGCGTTCGACTTTCATAAGCGAATCTACGGACACCGATCCACGAGTTGAAACGCGACCAATATCGTTGCGTCCGAGGTCCACGAGCATGACATGCTCGGCTAATTCTTTCGGGTCGGTGAGGAGATCTCGTTCATGGCGGGCATCTTCATCTGGAGTGGATCCGCGGGGTCGAGTGCCTGCGATAGGGCGTGTCCGTGCTCGTCCAGTGACTGCTTGGAGGAGCATCTCAGGTGAGGTTCCTGCAATTTGCAGGTCAAGGAAATCCAGGAAGAACATGTAGGGCGATGGGTTTACGCGCCGGAGCTGGCGGTAAACCTCGAATGCGTCGACGTTTAGTTGCCGGCTAAACCGAATTGATGGGAGGACTTGGATCACATCACCGGCGGCTATGTAGTCTTTTGACTTGCGAACGTGTGCTTCGAATTCTTTCTGCGTCATGCTTTGTGATGATTCTGTTCCGGTCCTGCGTTGGACTCTTGGTGATGGGATAGGTTGTTGAAGCTTTTCTGATAGTTCATTAAGTCTGCTCTCAGCTGAGTTCAATGCTTCGATAGGTTCTCCATGCGGTGTGGCGAGTGCCACGAGGTGGATAACTTGTTTGACGTGGTCGAAGACGACCATCTCGTCGCAGTAGAGGAAGATGGCATCTGGAAGGCTAAGCGTGTCCCGAGTAGGAACCGGTACTGGCTCAAAGTGGGACGCGGCATCGTATGACAGGTATCCGACAGTGCCACCCTGAAATGCTGGCAGTAAGGGATGTTTTGCAATCGGGAAGGAATGTTGAAGTGAGGTGATATACGTCAGCGGGTCGTTATAGCGCGTATGGGAAATTGATCCTGTTGGGTCGTGCAGTGTTGCCTCGCCGTCGCGTAATCTGGCTATTAGACGGGGGGCTGAACCTACAAAGGAGTACCGTCCTACGGCCTCACCGCGTTCGACGCTTTCAAGCAGAAAGGATGGTGAGCCCGCCCGCAATTTCAGGTAAGTCGAAGTGGGTGTGTCGAGGTCGCCAGGGAGTTCTCGTGTGATGGGTGTGGCGCCACCCGCCGACAAGTGATTAAGGGCTCGTTCTTTAGCGTTCTGAGTTGCGGTTGGATGCAACGACGAATTTGTTGAACTGGCAGTCACGCTTCCTCTCCCACTCGGGCAAATCACCCTGTCGATGGGGGCGAGAGGTTCGTAGCCTTCGCGGTGCCACCCCTGTTCAAGTGCGAGAGCACTCCTCTGTGACATGGAGCAGAAACTCGATGTCCAGCCTCGATTACGGTAGGCGTCCGACGGGTCCTACTTGGTTTTCCGTTCAGCCCGTGGCTCGTGGGGCCATTCAGCGCCCTGCCAACAACCGGACTTTCAGCAGGAGGTCCGGATCTCTGGTGCGGCAGTAGCGCGTACTTGTCCCAGTCAACACCGTTGGCGAGAGACTAGGTTGATAACTCCTCTGATGTCAATGCTTTTAGGCCTCCGGTTGCTCTGTGTCTTCGGTGGGCGGCCCGTTCCAACACGGGTGTCTTTGCGCAATGAATGTTATTGGGGGACGTTTGTCTTGGTTATGAGATCTTGTAAATAGGAGGTGTGTGTTTCAAGGACCGTTGCGGGATCAATTGGTCCATCCGATTTGCCCCCTTCCCACTCGGTCGAGATGTATCCGTCGAAATCCGCGGATGTTAGGTGGGCCACCATTTCGTGAAGGGGGAGATTGCCACGACCAGGAAGTACGGCTTTCCATGTTCCGAAGTAGCGTTCCCGTTCATCGTAGTCCGTACTAATCTGGATCATGTCCTTGAAGTGGGCATGAACGGTGTGATCACCAATGAGAGCCCACGTCTCTGAGACGGACTCACCTGCACGTACGGGGTGGGCAAAGTCCCACAACGCACCAATGCTTGGATGTGCAGCGAGATCTATGACGTGGCGGACTCGTTGACCGCTGGAAAACGCATCGTGCGTTTCGAGCGCAATCATAATCCCGTGTTCAAGTCCGACCTGTGCGATTTCACGAAGCGATTCAGCCACCCACTGGTTAACTTCCGCATCTGATGGGCCTGGGTCGTATAGGCCGCCAAAGACACGAACGATAGGTGCTCTCCATGTGTCGGCAAGTCTTACGAACTCGATAGCTCGGTCGATTTCCTTACGTCTGTCTCTTGCAGACGGTATTGCAAACCTGCAGTCACTACCTACGACACATATCGTGAGCCCAGCGTCCATAATTGTATCGGCGGTCGCTTCTTGTTCGTCTTTCGGCATATCAGGAGAGACAGGTTTATTGGCGAGGCTGCGTAACTCAAGAGCCTCACAACCTAGCTTTAATGCGAGATCGATGTGACGGTCGAGTGGCCAATCCGGCGCGGAGTAGGTTGTATAGGTGACGTGCATAATCGTCTTCCGTTGGTTGAGGATATAAGTATGCCGATGCTTGGAAAACCGTGCGCGTGTGCCATAGTCAAGGCGACGCATCCTATTTTGGTGGAGTGATGATGTGTAGCCATCGGGGCTGCCAAAATTCAGCTAGGAGTTCATGCTGGCGGACATAAGTGTTCGGCCGTCAATTACCGCATTCTTCCCTTGCTACAACGAGATGGCGAATGTTGAAGATGTCATTCGTGACGCGCTTCGGTATTTACCAACAGTGGCGGATGAGTTTGAAGTGCTGATCATTGATGATGGGTCGGTTGATCAGACTGCCGACCGAGCACGTGCTATTGCCCATGGTGAAGATCGTGTGCGAGTGATCTCCCATCGGGAGAATCTTGGTTATGGTCGAGCTCTCAGAACTGGGTTCGAGTCGGCCTCCTACGATCTGATCTTTTATGCCGATGGAGATGGTCAATTTTCCTTGAAGGATCTCACGCTGCTTATCCGCGATCTTGGAGATCATGGGTTTGTTCTGGGTTATAGACAGAACAGGGCTGACCCTCTCTATCGCCGACTTAATGGATGGCTATGGACGACGCTTGTTCGGGCACTGCTCGGGATACGAGTTAGGGATGTGGACTGCGGATTCAAACTGTTCCGACGTGAAGCTGTGCGGCTTGAGGCCTTGTTTTCGGGTCGCGGAGCCGCAATATCTGCGGAATTGATCACGCGGGCAACCCGAGCAGGCTACAGCTACAAAGAGGTGGGGGTAACGCACTACCCTCGAAAATCGGGCCGACAATCGGGTAATAGCCCACGAGTGATCGGGCAGTCCGTGCTTGACATAATGCGCCTCTGGCGGGTTTTTAGATGATTCTTTCGGTTATCGTGCCGGCGTTTAACGAGGTATCGACGATCGCCACTGTGCTCCAGCGGGTGGATGAGGTAGATCTGGACATGGAAATAATCGTGGTTGATGACGGATCGACAGACGGGACTCTAGAACAGGTCAAGGCTGCAGGTGTTAAGAATGTGCGTGTCTTTCGTCATGACGTAAACCGAGGTAAAGGTGCCGCGGTTCGGACTGGTCTTGCGCAGGCAACCGGCAATGTGGTCGTGATACAAGATGGTGATATGGAGTACGACCCGCAGGATTTTATCCGGTTGTATGAGCCGATCGCTTCTGGAGAAACGCGTGTTGTATATGGATTTCGTGACTTCTCAAGCCAAACGCTTCTGTTGAGGGTAGGTAATCGTTTTGTCACCCTCTTAACGAATATCCTCTACGGGGTGGCGATTCGCGATATGGAGACCTGTTACAAGATGTGGCAGCGAGAGGTTCTTGAAGAGGAGAACCTCAGTGCATCGGGGTTTGATATCGAGGTTGAGCTAACAGCCTCTTTCGTTGCTGCCGGCGAACACATCGTCCAATTGCCGATCAATTATCAGGCTCGCCAGGCTAAGAAACTCAGGTGGTGGCTTGATGGTCCTGTCGCGATTCTTCGTCTTTTTCAATTCCGATTGTTTCGCCGACGATTGGATCGTTAGGCGACGCTTCTTTGGAGTGTGTCGCTGCTTCTGACTCAGGATCTTTCACTGTGCCCTGATCAGGATTATCGAAATCCGTGTCCGTGTCGGCGGTGTTGGAATTGTCGTTGCCTCGCAGAACAGTTGCGTTGCTTGGGTTTTGCTGAAGGTTAAGGAGATCGTCAGGTATCTGTATAGTGGGCGGTTGTTCTGATGGGGGTGGTTCAAGCACGGCTAGGTCAGAAAGTCGTGAGTCCCAGAGGCGTGAGTCGGTTGGAACATGTTCATGTATGAACTGCCCACAGAAAAAACAGAACACGCGCTGATCCTCGGCAACGCGAAAACAACTAGGACAGTAGGTGGCGTTGGAGTCGGAGGATTGGGTGTTCATGATCGATGGACGGCAGTGATTGTTCCGCCACCCAGGACCGAATCACCTGCGTAAAGAACTGCAGCTTGGCCTCGTGCGGGGGCCCACGTTGGGTTGAGGAAATGAATGGTTATGCTTTTTTTCGCTTGTTCAAGGGTCGCTTGTTCTAGGGGCATGTGATATCTCGTTCGGACGCCGACCGGTTGTGATGTGTTGGGTGGGCTTCCTGAAACCCAGTGAACTTCACGAATTTCAATGGATTTCACAAAACCTTGTTCACGGCTGCCGACGGTGATCGTGTTCTCGGCTGAGTCGAGTTCAAGGACGTAACGCCGGTCTTTGCCTCCTCCGAGCTGTAACCCTCGGCGTTGGCCGGGTGTGTATTGCTCCAGTCCAGAGTGGGTGCCAACCTTGCGACCCTCTGAGTCTTGAATAGGGCCTGGACCGGTCGAACCATATCTCCGTACGTATTCGGTGTGGTTATCGTTAGGAACAAAACAAATTTCTTGGCTCTCTGCTTTGTCTGCAACCGGCAACCCAAGTTCTACGGCAATCTTGCGAACCTGTGGCTTGGTTAAGTCACCTAGCGGAAAAAGCGTTCGCGTGAGCTGTTTTTGCCCGAGGGTATGCAATACGTAGGACTGATCCTTAGTGCGATCTCGTCCGATCAGGAGTTGCACGTGTCCTCTGTTCGTATCGTGACGAAGTCTTGCATAGTGTCCGGTCGCAATATGGCCAGCGCCTAGTTCGTCTGCTTTAGTGAAGAAGGTCCCAAATCGCACGCGATGGTTGCAGAGCACACAGGGGTTAGGGGTTTCTCCTGAAAGATAGCCTTGGACCCACGGGTCGATAACTGCAGTTTCGAATTCGCGTCGGTAGTTAATGACATAGTGAGGTACTCCAAGAATTGAACACACTCGACGCGCGTCATCAATGGTGTTTGGAGTACAGCATCCGTTGCCTTTTGTACTGGCCATAAGGTCTGCTGGCCATTGATTAAAGGTAACGCCGATGACTTCATAGTGATCGCGAGCCAAGAGCGCGGCTGCTACAGAGCTGTCGACGCCTCCGCTCATAGCAACTAATACGCGTGCGGGCATTGATTGTGCGTGTTTTTGAAGAGTCCCGTGAGGCTAGCATCTGGCCGGGATGAAAGCGTGATGATCATGTAAAAGAGTTCGGTCAACTATCGGAAGAATGCAATGGATGACTCAGATATCGTTCTCCGGTGTCACAGAGAATCGTAACGATCAGTGAAGCCGAGTTCTCGGGACGTTTTGCGAGTTCTAACGCTGCCCATACATTTGCCCCCGCTGACACGCCGACGAGTAGACCTTCAAGACGTCCGAGTTCTCTGGACATATCTTCGGCGACGTCATCATCGACCGGTAAAATCTCGTCAACAGCGGTGGCGTCAAAATTATCGGGGATGAAATCGGGCCCGATGCCCTGGATGCGATGAGGACCGGGAGAGCCGCCGCTGAGGACACGGTTGTTGGATGGTTCAACAGCGACGATACGGATTTCAGAATTTTGGGCCTTGAGCGTCTGTGAAATTCCGGATATTGTGCCGCCAGTTCCAACGGCGGCGACAACCACATCTACTTGTCCAGCTGTCTGAGACCAGATCTCATGGGCTGTCGTCTTTGAATGCATATCTGGATTGGCCTGATTCTTGAATTGTTGGGGCATCCAAGCATTGGTCAGGGATTCCACGATTTCCTCAGCGCGGGCGATAGCTCCTGACATCCCTGCTGCACCGGGGCTTAAGACCAACTCTGCTCCGTATGCGCGCAGTAGGCTACGACGTTCGAGGCTCATGGTTTCTGGCATTGTCAAGATGACCCGATACCCACGTGCGGCTCCTACCATCGCGAGCGCAATCCCTGTGTTTCCACTTGTGGGTTCGACGATGACTGTATGACCCGGTTGAATGATCCCCCTCGCTTCAGCATCCGTAATTAACGCTAGCCCAATACGATCCTTCACGCTTCCACCGGGGTTCATGAATTCGCATTTTGCGGCTATTGAGGCGGTGATGTTTTCGGCGACCCGATTTAAGCGGACCATCGGTGTCGAAGCAATCAAGGCTGTTACATCAGGAGCTATTGTGGTTGTGAGATTGAGCGCAGACTCGTTCACGAAGGTCTCCACGGTGCTTGCCGCGCAATTCTGGTTCGCGGTAAGAGAATTACGGTCTGATAATAAGCTCTGGAAGTCATCTTTCGGTGCAGATTGTCGTGATTTCAATCGATATACTCCGGGCTTTATCACAACCAGCGGACACTCACTTGGTGTTGTTGGTTCTGGATGGATTGGGTGGGTTGCCTCACCAATCGCATGGCCTGACTGAGCTCGAGGCTGCGCGCACACCTAACCTTGATCAGTTGGCCCGAGAAGGACAAACGGGACTTAGTCAAGCAGTCGGCTTGGGGGTTACGCCGGGAAGTGGGCCCGGGCATCTAGCTCTCTTTGGTTACGACCCGATTGGCAATAACATTGGTAGAGGTGCGCTTTCCGCGCTCGGTCTTGGCCTGGATCTGAACGATGGCGACCTAGCAGTCCGGTTGAACTTCTGCACCCTTGGAGCTGATGGCACGGTTCTTGATCGTCGCGCAGGACGCATCGAAACCGAAGTAAACCACGTGTTGGTTCAGAAGCTGAATGAGATCGACATTCCAGATGTTGATCTGCGCTTTGTGACCGAGTCACAGCATCGAGCTGTACTAGTCCTTCGTGGACCGAATTTAGATAGGCGCGTTGTGGAGACTGACCCGCAAGCTGTCGGTGTTCCACCAAAACATCCGGATGCACTGGATCCGAAAGCAACGCATACGAGTGCTTTATTGGCACAAATCCTGGTTGAAGTTCGTAGCGTCATCGGTGCCGAGACACCCGCG
The DNA here is from genome assembly GCA_964422795.1 of uncultured Chloroflexota bacterium. GTDB lineage: Bacteria > Chloroflexota > UBA11872 > UBA11872 > UBA11872 > UBA11872. Next base: position 2,075 of record CAYRCL010000044.1, on the reverse strand, counting down.
AACTTTGTTCTTATGCGCGGATATGCAGGCACCCCGAAGCTGCCGACACTCGGCAATCTGTATGGACTGAATCCGGTGTGTGTCGCGACGTATCCGATGTACAAAGGTCTGGCTCGAACTGTGGGCATGGAGGTCATTGATAGTCTCCATACGCTTAGCGATCAGGTGGCGACGCTCGATGATGCGTGGGACGCGTACGACTACTTTTTCTTACATGTCAAGGCTCCTGACGCCCGTGGTGAGGACGGTGATTTCGACGGGAAGGTTGCGGCGATCGAGGATGTAGACGAACGCCTGATTGAGATCGTAGAGCATGCACCCGATGTATTGGTGGTTACCGGGGACCATTCGACGCCGTCGCGCCTTGGGCAACACAGTTGGCATCCATCGCCGTGTGTCTTTTGGGGCGATACAGTTCGTGCTGATGAGACTTCGAGCTTTGGTGAAAGGTCTTGTGGAGGTGGATCGCTTGGTGTATTTCCAGCGCAGGCAATTATGGCTCTGATGTTGGCCCACAGTGGCCGTCTTGCAAAATTTGGTGCGTGACTTGAGGTCTCAAGCTGAAATGCGACAGATACCTTCTGTAGATGCGGTGGCTAGTGAGATCTCGAGGCTTGATGCAGAGATCCCTCGCGTGATTGCTATCCGTGCAGCTCGTGCTGAGCTTGAATTGCTCCGTGCAGCTGTGGCTCGTGGTGCACCGACCTTGTCGGAGAGGTCGCTGGCTGAAGCGGGGATGGAACGTGCACGGCTAGTGCTTCACGACGCACCTCGTCCGGTCGTTAACGCTACGGGTGTGATTATCCACACGAATTTAGGACGAGCGCCCTTGAGTGATCTCGCGGTTGAGGCTGTGGCCAAGGCGGCTGTCGGTTATTCCGATCTTGAATACGATGTTGATTTGGGCGCTCGGCGACCCCGGTCTGAACATATCTCTGAAATTGTTCGAGAGGTTGTGGGGGCGGATGCTGCGCTGGTCGTCAATAACAATGCGGCTGCTGTTTTCTTGGCATTAGAAGCTCATGCGCGTGGCCGCGAGGTTCTTGTGGCTCGTGGTGAGTCCATCGCCATTGGAGGGGGCTTCCGCATACCGGATATTTTGAACGCAAGCGGTGCATTGCTTCGTGATGTTGGAACGACCAATCACACTCGCCTTCAGGATTACGCAGATGCTATATCAGATCGAACGGCGGTGATCTTGCGTGTGCATAGGAGCAACTTCGCGCAGATTGGATTCACCGGAGCGCCGGATCGGCAGGAACTGGCCGGCCTTGCACAGGCCAAGGGATTAATCTTTATCGAGGATCTTGGTTCGGGAACCCTCATTGATACGTCTGCGTATGGTCTGAGTCGTGAACCACTCGTTGGCGAGGCTCTCCAAGGTGGCTCCGATATTGTCACGTTTTCTGGTGACAAGATGGTGGGGGGTCCACAAGCCGGTCTTCTAGTAGGTACACCTGACATGATTGATTCGATTGCGAAACGACCACTGGCTCGGGCACTACGCCCTGACAAGATGACGATTGCAGGATTGCGTGCCACATTGCTTGCCTATTTACGTGGTGATGCATCCAGTACAGTTCCGGTTTGGCAGATGATCTCGGCTTCGGAAGATGCGTTGCGATTGCGTGCTCATGGCTTGGTGCAAGATGTACGGGATGTATGCGTTGTTAATTCCTTGTCCGCGGTAGGTGGGGGAGCACTCCCTGCTCAAATGCTTCCGAGTATTGCGATTCGGATTGGTCCGAGTCATGGATCGGTTGAGGTCGTGGCGCAGCGGCTACGCTCTAAATCACATCCAGTTATTTCGCGGATTCACAACGATTCGGTTTATCTGGATATGCGAACGGTTCTCCCCCGTGATGAAAATGTGCTGGCGAGTGTACTGCGGTCCCTCTGATTGGATTTGTAACGTGGCCGCGCTTTGAGGAGATGGAGCTAGAATTCGCTCTCCCTTAATGGTGCTATTGGTAACCACCCGTAATGCACACAGCTGATGAAGCGCAGGCCTTTCAACGCGCAACGGCCAGAATCCGAGCGCGGATTGGGTTAATTGTCCACATTTGTGTTTTTGT
>CAYRCL010000043.1:0-26909 GCA_964422795.1 uncultured Chloroflexota bacterium | reverse complement strand
GGCGTCGGCCGGACGCCCATGAGTGGTCCCTTTCTTGCTTTCTTCGGCTTTGTAGAAGTCCGGTGCCTTCACCACGCTAAGCAAGATATTGAGGCCTTTGCCGTGCATTGTGGTTACGAAGCGATCAACATCAACCCAGTTATGGATGCCCGGCTGGTTTTCGACGTCTTGCCACGGGATCTGTTGTTTGACCCAGTTCAGGCCGGCTCCCGTGATTAGGTTGCCGAGCACCGAATCATCAGCACGACGGAATTCCCCTTGGATTCCATAGCCTGTTAAACCCTGAGCTAGGGTTCGTGGACCCGGGATTTGGGCGACTGCGATAGCTGTTGGAGCCGCTGTCGCTACCGGTGCTGGGGTTGGGGCTGGTATTGGGGTGGGAGCAGGAGTTTTCACCGAAACAGGAACTGCCGTTACCACTTCAGCCCCAGCCTGAGCCGAAGTGATGGGGCTCTCAGCAGCGTCCGGGATGATTACATTACTCAGCTTCTTAATCGTGTCAGGGACATTCTGACGCCCAACAGCACCGAGTGCTGTTCCAGGCGCTTCCACATTCCATATCTCGAAAACAATTCGTTGCGCTCGCAAAAGCTGAAGCCCCTGTACATTCCCATTGACCTCACGTTCTTCGTAGCTGATCGGAAGTCCGTACAGATTCAACCAATCCGGCTCGCTCAAGAACGCAGCCTTAATCTTCGAATTGGTATCCAGAATCGCTAAATGATTCTGCTTGATCACCTCAAAACTAACGCCCGCATCAGCCGCGAGCACCTGATGCGGCGGCACATTGCCAATCGCTGCCGACGGAAAGTTTTTATTCAGCTCATCAAGCGTATTGAACCAATTCATCCGTTTCTCGCTCGGCGACCACTGGAGAATCACCTTCTGGAAAGCTTGGAGGGTAAACGGCCCATCCACCCAGCGCTGACTAATCGGTCGACCCAGAGCGGAGAGGTCCCGACCACGAACAAAATCCCACATCGGGATCCCACCCTCATTAGTGACAGCAAAGCCATCGTTTGGATCGGGCGTATCTCCACCGGTAATAGTGAAAAGACATCCGTCACTCAGAATGATGCCTTCGCATTCCAGTGCATGCGTCGGGGTAGCCATAAGCACTATGAGAACAGCCAACGATAGGCTAAGAATGACCTTGCGCATGGAATCTCCGAACGAATGTAAACGACCACCAAGACCGCACGCCTCGACCCACACGTCGTGAAATGAACGAACCGATGCGCTGAGTGGAACTCTATGGGCGAGACGAGACGCTAGTCAACCATACTTATCCGCATCTCACACCGATAAATTGATACAACCTTCCCGTCTCAGCCATTAGGAAACCCCAATCGGACACTGCGATCGCGGCCACCTGCAATCCACGAACCATACGTCGCACACCTTACTTTTAGAGAGCCACGAGAACTAGATCTGACGGTGCTCATCCAGGGCAATATTTAGTCGAGACCTGAAAACGGAAAACAGGGTCACCTAGCCTCCGCGTTAAGCACACCCAGCCGGACATCGACTCTCTTCAATCGCACAGATCTACTGACCTCCCCACGTGATCCTGAACCACGGCAACAACGCACTCAAGCCTTGGTGTTACGTGTGAAGTTTTCACAAATCCGATCACCGTATCCAAAAACTTCCTCTTTGGTCGCTAGACTTACCGTGACAAGCTCCACATGAAGACGGGAACCGTTGCAGGACTTTCGTCTGGCCCTCGCACAGATTCGGCCCACGTTGGGTGATCTAGAACAGAACCTTGCTGTGCATCTTGCCTATGTTGAGCGTGCAGCCAGCGAGGCGGCGGACGTCGTCGTTTTCCCCGAACAGTCGCTCACGGGATACTTTCTCAGCGACTTAGTAACCACAGTGGCACTACGCAGAGACGATCCAAGACTTGACCCGCTCCGTGAGGCAAGCACCAACATCGACATCGTTTTCGGATTTGTAGAAGAAACTGCTGACCATCGCTTCCTTCCAGCGGCTGCCTACCTCCACGCTGGAAAGTTTGTCCATGTTCATCACAAGGTTTATTTGGTGACCTATGGATTGTTTGATGAGGCACGTGACCTAGCTAGCGGCAGTTCCATCCGTGCGTTCGATTCTTCGCTGGGCCGACAAGCCATGCTTATATGTGAAGATCTCTGGCACCCAAGCGCAGCCAGCATCGTGGCAGCTGACGGGGCTGACATCATCTACGGGTTGTCGAGTAGCCCAGGACGCGGCGTATCAAACGGATCGAGTGAACTCGGATCAGCTGAAACTTGGCGCCGCCTGAACAAGCTGTATGCACAGCTCCACGTGTGCTACGTGGCGCACTGTAACCGTGTCGGCTTCGAAGATGGAGTGAATTTTTGGGGCGGTTCTGAAATCGTCGGACCTGATGGAACTGTTCTAGCACGAGCACCGGACTTCAAAGAAGCTCTCGTTGTGGCCACACTCCATGACGCCGAACTGCGGCGTCAACGAGCGCGTCTGCCCCTCCGACGCGACGAGAATGTAGGAATCAATGGACGTGAGTTTGCTCGTATCGCAGCCCAGCGCCACCGTGCCAATGACGACTGATCGTTCTCTGAGATCGCGAGCGCAGCATGGTCTTGAGCTCGAAACATTGCTCGTCAGCCAAGTTCTCGAAGCGTTCATCCGCGATGAAATCGGGAAATTCGGCATTTCGAACGCTGTTGTTGGATTGTCTGGCGGAATCGATTCAGCATTGAGTTGCATACTCGCCAGCCGAGCACTTGGCCCAGACCATGTGTTGGCAGTACTAATGCCCCACCGCACGAGCAATCCTTCTAGTCGAATCGATGCTGAGACGCTCGTCAATCAACTTAGTGTGCCGTCAGTTGTAATCGATATCTCCGCAGCAGTGGAGGGGTTGCTGGCCGAAATGACCAATGGGCCATCGGATCTGCGCCGTGGGAATATCATGGCTCGTACGCGGATGAATGCTCTATACGATCAGTCCGAAGCCTTCAATGGCCTCGTTGTGGGAACCAGCAACAAGACCGAGTTGCTGCTCGGATACGGCACTCAACATGGCGACATGGCAAGCGCTATAAACCCGATTGGTGATCTTTACAAGACCCAAGTTCGCGCTTTAGCAGCCGACCTTAATGTTCCGTCTGTCATCCGTGATAAACCCCCTAGTGCGGATTTGTGGGCCGGGCAATCCGACGAATCCGAACTTGGATTTGACTATACAATTGCTGATCATATTCTGTACCTACTCATCGACGAAATGTACGACGCAACAGATCTCGTTAACGATGGTTTTGATGCCGCATTGATCGCCACCGTTATGCATCGGGTCGAAACATCACAATTCAAACGACGCCTGCCGGTGATAGCCAAACTCTCCAACCGGACGATCGATCGAGATTTCCGGTATCCCCGTGACTGGGGACACTAACCATGGCTGTGTACAGCATGGCGACTTCGCTGTGGGGAAGCCAACCAACTTTTGACGAAGTCATTGAGGGCGTAGCAACCGCCGGGTTCGATCAATGTGAATTGGCAGCATGGACCAACCTAAATGACCAACTAACGTCGGCTGACCGGCGGCGCTCACTCAACAACCATGGGGTTTGGGCACGGACTATCCACCCTCAACTCGCCGATGTTGACCTTTCCGCACCAGACGCAGAAACACGGAATCGTTCAATCGAAACCGTCGCCGCATGCTTCGCCCCGTTCGCAGAATTGGGAGGCTTTGCCGCCATCATCCACCCCACTGGAGGCGAAAACCATCGTATCGAAGACGCAGAACTCCGCGTGATTAACTTTAAGCGATCTCTGGACTCTCTCCTCGCAAGAGCTGACGCGGTTGGCATTCGACTGGCCTGTGAGAATTTGCAGCTCAAAGGCGAACCTCGGCCGCTCTGCCGAATGTCTGAGCTTCGAGAAGTCGTTGATGACTACTCTCCAACGATCGGCCTCTGTCTCGACACGGGTCACGCGAACAACAACGCGCTCGATGCGGCAGAGGAAGCAAAGATAGCAGGAGACCGACTGATAGCCCTGCACCTTCAGGACACAGATGGCATCGCCGACAGGCACTGGGTGCCGGGAACCGGATCTGTAGCTTGGAATCGACTTCACGCGTCTCTGACTGAAATCGAGTTCGTAGGAGCAAGAACGTTTGAGCTAAAAGAGGGAGATGTGCCTGCCGTCGAGATCGCCTCTATAGCACGTCAGGTCGCGGACGCTTGGGACTCAGGACGCTTTACGTCTAACCTCGGGTTGCCTAGACCCGGGGGCCTGCTCGAGATAGCTAAGAAGTAGACGCGCACGCATCACACGGGACGCCGGCTCGCCATGCGTGCGTTCAAGATACAGCCGAAGATCGGCGGCCGCTTCCCAAAACCGTCCAAGCATGCGTAACACACGAGCCCGATCAATCAAAAGGGCCCTGTTTTCCGAATCCAGCTCCATTGCGCGTGACAGATCCTGAAGCGCCAACTCTGGGTTCGTATGGACTTGGCTGCGGGCCCGTCGCTGGTAACGACTTGAAATTGAGCTCGGGGCAATAGCGATTGGCACAGCCGCCACGACAACACCAACGGCTAAAACCATTCCCAGCTGAGCCAGAGGGATCCGTTCAGCCCCAATTCCGATGATGAAAACAGATAAAACAGCCAGCAACGAAACCAAAAACGCAAAGTATCGGAACCGAGGCGATCTTCCGGGTAGAAGATCTTTGCTGCAGTTGCCGCAGCTAGCTGCTGCTCCGTATTGCCGCGTTGCACAACGCGTGCAAATCAACTCGCGCGGGCCTCCTGGCGACACCACCCAAACACGATCCGCTTGGGTCCTTGCACGCCCTGTGAATGATACAAACGTTAACCGAACACCACAAATTCGGAAATTTCGACATCACCGCTATACTCAACGCGCACAGAGCGTCTGACCGCCTTACGCTCCGCATCCCAAGCCGTCCCTCTAATGATTAGTAATGTTCTATCGGTTTTTCTGTCCGAAGGTCTACGAGCAGCCCAAACAGCCGGTGTTGTAGCCGATATACCGGTTACGGGCTTTGCAGTAGAGCGACGCCACGACGATCACGCCCACTATTCAAGTGCTGAGTCTATGAGGCTCGCACGAGTACTCGGCTCATCCCCTCGAAACATCGCTGACGCAATCGTCACCCATCTACCTACATCGCCTGTTGTACGCAGTGTCGAAGCCGCTGGACCCGGATTTATAAACATCTGGCTCGACGATGAATGGGTGCTCGATCAAATACCGGCCATCAATTCAGCAGGAAACACATTCGGGCATACAAATATTGGAAACGGCCTTCGTGTACAAGTCGAATTCGTCAGTGCAAATCCTACGGGCCCCCTCACTGCGGGAGCCGGACGCGGTGGGGTGGTAGGAGATGCACTCGCTCGACTGCTAGAAACCTGTGGCTACGACGTCACACGTGAGTATTATGTCAATGACGCTGGTTACCAGATTGAAATGCTCGGCCTGAGTGTCTACCACTACTACGCCAAAACTCTAGGGCAAGACACACCGTTTCCATCTGAGGGCTACAAAGGCGACTACATATCCGCATGGGGTCGACTCATCGCGGATGAGGACAACGACCAATGGCTTGGCCACGATACACCCAACGACGTGAACGGATTTGAAAAGCGCGCGATTGACATCGGTCTCGATCATATTCGCTGTGATCTTGATGAACTAGGAATCAAATTTGATACGTGGTTCTCGGAAAAAGAACTACGGACACGCGGATCCGTTAACGCAGTTATCCAAGACTTGGAAGAACGTGGTTTCGTGACGCACCGAGACGGCGCAACGTGGTTCGTTGGCGGAGAAGGCGTTCAAGACCGCGAAAATGTACTAGTACGTTCGCGTGGTGACCCGACATACTTCGCATCTGACATTGCTTACCACCGTGACAAATTCCAGAATCGAGGGTTTGACCACGTCATTGATATTTGGGGTGCGGATCACCATGGGCACGTACCCCGAATTAAGGCAGCTATGGAAGCGATCGGAGTCGATGTAGATGGATCACAACTCGAAATCCTCGTGACTCAAATGGTCGGCATCCGAGCCGACGGCGAACTCGCCCGCCAGGGTAAACGCAGCGGGAAATTTATCACCCTCCGTGAACTCCTCGATGAAGTTGGTCCTGCAGCAACACGGTTTTTCTTCCTTTCAAAGGCAATCGACAGCCAAATGGAGTTCGATCTCGAATTGGCCAAACGTGAGGACCCTGAAAACCCGGTGTACTACATCCAAATGGCACACGCACGATGCGCCGGTATTGAACGAACAGCCGCCTCTAGGAATTCGTCCACTACTGCGGGCGACGCCACATTGATTGCCGACGACGTGAACCTTACACACCACTTGCTGGCGTACCCGGAGATTTTGGTAGAGGCTGCTGTTAATCGTGAACCACACCGGATCGCACACTACCTTCTTGAATTAGCCCGGGCGTTCCACTCGTACTACAACAAGAACCGCGTAGTGACCGAGAACACTGCTTTGACATCCAAACGAATCGAACTAGTTCGCGCAGTACGGTGCGTATTAGCGAATGGACTATCTGTGCTCGGGATCGAAGCACCAGAGCGCATGTAGGAACACGTCAAGACTCAGGAAATAAACACCGCTAACTCCCAAATCCATCGCAAGCACTGTTCGTGAAAGCACGGACTTGGGCTAGCACTTCGGCATCATTACCCAGCGAGGACCTCAATGTTCGTCACGGGAACCACCACAACCCCACCCTCCGCCTGGCGAACCTCCACAAACTTTACTCGCACGCCCGACGCAGTACGACCAATGTCCTGAGCAACATTGACCACCAGGCCTTCTGTACCCGCGTGCGGACCGCCGATGACCCGAACCGAAGTACGCGACTCCGATCTTTCTCGCACTCGGTCCGCCGCTGCCTCCGATAGCACAACCTCTGATTGGCCTGGACGACGTGTACACACAATCACAACAGCATCCCCAATAGATGAACGAAAAAGGGCTTGTAGCGCACGAGGCATACGCATGAAACCAAGCCCCTCCGTCAGAAGGATGGGGATAGGAGCCGTTGTACGGCCATCATCTGGTGGGGCAAGTCCGGCGATGGCTGGAGCTAGTGCCAAGCTTGCAGCCAACTCAGGGTCCGCCGATGGTGCCACTATTCCAGCTGCGCGTACTTCAAGAGCACTACGAACCCAATCAGAACGCAAGGGGTCTGGAGATACAAGGATTTCAGATGGCTGTGCTTCGTCACCTGACCCGGGAATCTCACCAGACTCGACAAACCTAAGCAAACCGTATGCGCGTCCTCCAGATCCAAGCGCAGAAGCCACAGACACACCTCGTCCCTCAACTAAGATTCCTTCACCCGCATCCACTTCTGTCACGGTGCCTTCGATACGACAATAGAGCGCGACATCACGAACGTCGCGCACGAAAACCCCCACACCCGTCCGCGGACTCACATCCACCAACATCCCTCGTGAAGGCGCAAGCCACTGTTTGCCAGTCCGTATACGCCCCGACAAACCGGCTAACACAGTGCCCTCATCAACAGTGGACCCAAAGCCCACGGCAACATGCCTCCGTACTTCGTTCGGTGATACCCGAAGTAGCCGGGGCAAGTCCACAACTACGACACCGCTACGTATCCGACCACGACACCAGACTTGACCTACAGAGACCTTGTCACCCGGTTCAACCAGAATCCGACCTGGAAAAGGGAGCGCATGCCAACGACGCATACGACCACAACAAACCGAATGTGTAAGCGAACTTTGAAGAAGTGAATCATCCATTGTGGGACGAAGCCTCAGGCCATGGCCGTTGCGCTGCGTAGGCATTTAAGGCCCGACACCATTGTTCTACCCGTGCGTGTCGGTCTTCAGCATCATCGGGCCAAGAAAGCGGCCGACCACGAGCGTCAATCACAAGTCCAACACTTCCAGGCGTAATAGGAACACGTAAATGCGCGGGCCGTCCATAGCCCAAACCAACGTCAAACTTTGAACCAGGCCAAATCTTCACGTCGGCTTCAAGTCCAGCCTCCCACTGAACAACATCCATAGAACCAGAACTCACCTCGCGTTCAATGGTGGGCCTACCTTCTGGATGAACTTCAACCACAACTGCCGATTCTCCAAACGGAGCCTGTCCACGCAAGGCCACACAAACGCCAAGCTCCATTAGTGAAGACTCGGTCATCACGGGGACATCCATGTCAAGAAGACATCCACTCATCGCTAGCGCGTTAGAAGCATCAAGCGCTAACTGCGTAACACCACAGATCTCAAAGCTATTTATCAGAAGGAGAACGGCCTGCATTGGTCGACCGATCGTGTATGTAACCTCACCCGTGAGAACCGCAAGGTCAATTGAAACATCATCTAACGGATTTCGCCCGCCACCAGATGCCCTCAACGCATCTCGGGCAGCAGCGACCCAAATAGCATGCGCTAACTGCAATTCTGAAGTGCTTGTTGGAACCGATGTGGGATGCGCCGTCTGGCCCAACACGTATGCATGCATTGCGTGTGGTAGAGGCACATCCGGCAACCAACGTGCGACCCGGTCAATAGGCGTCTGCAAACCCACATGAAACGACCTTCCGTTGTCATGGCCCGACGTCACCCGAACCGCCTCACTTTCACCACCGCGAGCTACGACCACGTTTACACCGGAGTGTTCGCATGACAGAACTGCCACATCCAGCCCTTGATTGTTGCTGAGCTCCCGGGCCGCAGCGCCTAGAGCGGAAGCACGGGGAACCCGAGGGGCCCGGGCTATCGCTTGTGGTATCTCACAACCTGCGAAAGAGCTCCGGTAAACCGCTCTCATCGCGTCCTCTATTGCAAGGTTGGGTGTTCCGAGATCCATCGGCTCATTTGGCGAGCCGCCATGGATTTGATGAGCAACGGTCGGAAGTGCTGCCTGCAATCGTCCTAATATCGCCGAATCAGGCATACCCTTGTATAAGAGCACAATTCTCGGGGTGTATCCAGACTCACGGCCAGAGAGTCCACCTACGAGCAGATCGGTGATGTAATCCAGTCCTTCGCCCTTCGTATCATCGGTCAGAGCAAGCACAATGAGATCAGGCGCACGCGATGCAATCACGTCAAGCGCGGATTGACCGTCAACGCGCTCACGAAATGCACGGGCAGAGGTCGTTGCCCGCCCAACTTCCTCAAACCCCACCGAAGCAACCGTTCTCCCCAAAGCCTCGAGATCTCGTGCCACCAAATTACCTATCAAAAACACGGTTGGAGCGTTAGCGAATCGATCGCCCGTCAGCGAAGATATTTCTAGATCGTGCTCAGTTGACGATCCGTCACCCACCGAATCGGGAAAAGCAAAACTTCCTGCGTGCTTCGTAGCGTCACTCAACGCTTTCTTGTAAGCCACAGTAAGATCAAAGAACGGGGCATCAAGGGTCGAGGGTGCCGATCCAACGACTAATATCCGGTGCCCACTCGACCCCGGAACGTAAACACCTATCCGTACGTGTGAGCCTAGGTCCGCTGCTATGACCCGCTCGGAGACATTTGCATTCAAAATAATGTAGTTCCCAACATCATGTCGCACAGTATGAATGAGTGGGCATAGGCAAAGTGCCGTTTAGCCGTCATAATTCGCTGTCACCACCACACCACCACCTTCTGGAATATTGAAGTCGATTTCGTTTCAGTGGACCTCAGGCGTCGCGGACTGGGAAGCAGAGACCATTGTCTCCACAATTGCACATCTGCAAGAGATCGCAATGGTCCTCGGCCAACGCGCCGGATTCAGCGTGACCCGATCACAGATGAGGCCACTCGGCACATGGATCATTCCATCGATTCCTCGTGGATCGCCGTACTGGAGCACGCTCTGGTACATCGAGCAAAGCCTGGACAAAAACAGCGGCCAAATCATAGCTCCTCAGTTCATAAAAACAGTCGAGCGAGAACCATGGCAACATGCCGCACCACACTACGACGTAGCCATACTAGACCAGGATCTTCGAGATGAACCGGAACGAAACATCTCGGCCGATAGCGACCCGCATGTGTTCGCCAGTTGTCAGCCAAACTTGGCTACTGCAATCTCAGTCTACCGGCTGCGATCCATCGGCGATCCTGAACATCGACGAACTGCATTACGCCGACTCGCAATCCATGCCTTCGGACACGTACTCGATCTTCCATCCTCACGCAGACAAGCAAATGTTGAATTAGCTCGTGGGCAAATCAACTGCCTGAACACGTGCTCGATGCGTTTCGCCAGCAGCGTGACACAACTAGTCGACCTTGGTAGCGAAGAGCATGATTCCCGAATCATATTCTGCAAGGAGTGTACGGAAGACCTTCTTGACCATGTCGTCCGTACACATTTCAGCGTCAACTAGTAGCAACCCACCTCTTCACGTAATCACCGCTCGTTCAACAACCCGTTCCACGCACCACGGCATCCTTCTTCGCAACGACCGCGCGACCAAGTGCCCCAGAACGAACAAAGGTTTCAAAGGCCGCTACATCCTCAAAGACGCGCATAGAAAGAAACCGGATTGCCCAGTTACGTGCCATTGGCGAGATCGCGAACACTAAACGACCCGCGGCATAAGCCCGATACATTTCGACAGCTGTTCCCATAGTCGCCACTGGCGCATATGCCACAGTCACATCCGCGGAGGCTGCTAATTCCAACTCTTGCATAAAGGCTGCCCGCGCGAGCTCTTCGTTATATTTCCCTGAGTTGGGATTCTGCTCGACAGGACAAATCACATCCGCTTCAGGATGAATCTCCTTTACAAGATCACGGAGCACTTCACGATATGTCTGCGTGTGAAGATCATCGTTCGTGTTGGACCCCTGGATAACACCCGAAAGAAACAACGTGAATGTAGGACGGAGCCCGATCTCCTTAGTCATTCCAGGCTCCGTCCGTAGCGAGCCAGCGTCATGAATCGGCTACCCATGTGAACGTCTTTTCCCATCGCGAACACGTCCTATGAAAATCTCGTAGGCATCTTTTGCCATCTGCCCCTGCTCTATCACTTTTTCGTATTTTGAGCCTTTGTCAGCCTCATTGCGCACTGCAAGGAAGAATGGGTCATCGGGGGCAAGTCGTACCGGACACCCCGTCCTATCGACGTACGCATGTCGCGTTGTGGCAGTAGCGACCTTTTTCGAACCACAGAAAACCTCGTAAAAAAAACCAGCTCGAACACGCGACACTTCTGTTACGTAGAGGCACACGTCAAGCCAATCTTCTGCCTGTACCGCAGCATGGAAATCACAAAAACAGGTTGTTAATGGAATATAAAGGTCACGACTCGTCAACTCCGCATACGGATGTCCGATGTGACGCAGCCACGCGAGTCGCGCCTCCTCGAGCCAACGAAAAAAGTTCGAATGATGTGCAATGCCCTGCGCATCCGTATCCGAGTAGCGGGCCCGGACACGCTCCACATGATTTAGCTTAGTCATCGATATTGGCAATGAAGGCGTCGATGGCACCAGATCCGTATAGCATCGTGATCTCTACATCAAATTCAGCCGTCTCACCAGGTTCCAAGACTTGGAGAGTGCCATCAGCGCGGTTTGTCTCACGGCCAAGCACAGTGCAATTCCCGGGCTCGATCCCCGTAACGTACGCGCCAGCGCCCGTCATCTTCCACTGATTGAGATAAGGCAGTTGCTCTTTCCGATAGGTGACACCCAAGCCGACCCCATCGCCAAACGACCGATTGACGAGCGCAGCCCGTACCCGTCCGTCAAAATCAGGTTCTACGTCGTGGATCCACACGGCCTGTTGCCACTCGCGATCGGGAGGTCCGTAGGTATCCCATCCCGATTCAAGTGCAGCCGCATGATCATCGTATGGTCGGCGAGATCTACTTCGGACATGCAACCGGGATCCATCGTCCAGAATCGGATATCCGGGGTTCAGGTGATACAGGATCATTGCAGGTTCAGGTCGAACACCTAGATTGGTCACTTCATCATGGATAAATAGAGATGTTGAGCCAAGCGAGGCCGAAATACGGCGCTTGAGCTCTAGGTTTTCACCAAACAAAGCCGCCTGCCGCACCCGACCCTGCACCCACATGATGTATTCGTCGTTTCGCCATTCGCCGTCTGCATACACGTTGGATGCCGCCAGATTTGAAATCCGACCGTGTAATCCAAAGACCTCGTCGTCTTCAGACGTCGGGTTCCCAACATTGTCGAGCCCGCCGGTTACAAGCAATCCAAGCACCGTGGTCCGAATCCAGCCCTGACCCTCGGGTTCATAACGAGCACCGTCCACCTCGCCTGTCGGCGTTCGGTAGCCAATGGGAATATCCTTATACCACGCACCTGATATATCGAGCGCACGCCCCGGAACCACGGTGAATCGCAATCCAGCCCCCGTGTCTAGTTGGACAATCGCTAAGCCGTCCCCTGGACCCCCATCAATTCGGTACGAACGAACACCTCCCACCTGTGAAATATCACCTATTCGTTCCATTAGCTCGGCTCGGGTGTAGTTACGACCCCAAAGAAATGGCATATCAGTCCCATCAGCAACGATCTGACACAGTGCATTGTAGTTGCGGTTGAATTACGTCTGACCAACCGAACGATGAATTATCCGACCACCACCCAGCCCTACGATCAAACCAACCGCAACAGCAAAACTTGCAGCGCCAACCCATCCCATACCAGACCCACCCACAAGCAACGGACCCGCAACCACGCTGCTCAAAGCACCAATAATGGCCGTCAGCGCTTCAATACGGCCTTGAACTCGAGATCGAATCCTTACAGCAATCCCCTTAGCCAGTAACGACGAACCACCGACATAGCACGCGTTCCAACCATATCCCACAAGAAACACAGACGGGAACATTGTTCCCAGTCCAGCATCCATCGATGCCAACACGCTCGCGAGCAGTAAGAAAAACCCTCCAAGCAAAATCACGATCTGTGATCCAAGGGCATCAACAAGACGTCCGGTGACGGGAGCTAGCGCAAACATCCCAACTACATGAACTGTCATCGCAAGCGAGATCGTGTTGGCGCTATGAGCTTCCCCATGCATGTGTAACGGGGCTACCACCATAACCAGCGTCATAGCAGCCTGACCGACGAGCATCGCGAGAATGCCAACCTGGATCGAGCCATTGGCAAGCGCACTGGACATACTGTCGCACGCACCGCCGGGGTCGTCTTCAATCACCCTGTCCGTTAAAGCAAGATCCTGTGGATCGGGGCGTAAGAAAACCCACGTAACAAGAGCGGCAAACAAAAGAGCTATCGATGTCGCAATCCATGGCCCTGCAAATTCGGGGAGTCCTATCGATCGAGCCGGACCCGTCGTGAACACGACGAGTAGTGGGCCACCAACCGCACCAATAGTCGCGGCAAAAACAATGATTCCAATCACACGTCCACGCTGGTCCGATGGGAAGATTTCAGCGGCCACGTAACGAGACATATCACCGCTAGACCGAGCTATCCCCAGAAGAACGGCACCAAAAAGAAGAAGTGAATAGGATTCAGCGGATATCGCCAATGCAGCGATCAATCCACCCACAGCCCCTAGAGCATAGCCGCCCGCAATCGCAGGACGCCGGCCGTACGCATCCATCACACGTGCGATCGGGATCGGTCCAATCGCACGTCCGATCATCACCAACGCAGCTGGGATTCCGGCCAGAGCAGCATTACCGCTAAGAGCCTCGCCGAGGATCGTAAGTACAGTGAAGCCAGCCAAATACCCCGCGGAGATAGCGCTCCGAGCAACAAAAAGTGCGATCAAAATACGTCGACGCGGTGTTACCGAGATCATAAGTGACGCACTTTGCACATCAATGGACACGCTGCCGGACCGTATACGCCGAACACATCATCTCGAACATCCACGCATCGAACGCTACCCTGCTGTGTGTCGTAGGTGGAACGGGGAGAAACCCAACGATGAATAATGAAGGTCAGGTAGTCCTGGTCACGGGCGGCGGGGCAGGTATTGGGTCTGGGATATGCGAGGCCTTCGCTAAGGCTGGAGCCATAGTCAGTGTGGCCGATGTTGACGCGAGCGCCGCCGAGCACACTGCAAATCAAATTGAAGTTATGGGGGGCCGTGCTATCGCGGTAGCCGGAGACGTGAGTATTGCGCGGGATGCAGAACGGATGATTCAGGATTCCGTCGACACGCTCGATGGCTTGGATGTCTTGGTCAACAATGCCGGTATTCAACCGACCTCCTCCTATATGACAGCCGAGCAGATGGACGAAGAAACGTGGGACCGAATAATTGACGTGAATTTGAAGGGCCAATTCCTGATGTCGAAATTCGCGATCCCGCATATACGCGCGCGGGGCGGAGGAACAATTATCAATATAGCTAGCGTACAGGGTCTGCAATCGCAGCCACAGGTTCCAGCCTATGCAGCAAGCAAAGGTGGCAGTCTGTCTCTCACCCGCAACCTTGCACTCGATTTCGCGGGCGACAACATCCGTGTTGTCGCAATTAATCCGGGAACCATTGACACTCCCCTCGCACGTGGAGCAGCCCGGGCGTTCGGCGATGAAGAAGAGTTACTGCGATTGTGGGGCAGCTCACACCCCCTAGGACGCATAGGCAAACCGTCTGACATAGGGTCTGCTGCCGTATTCCTGGCAAGCGCTGGAGCCTCATTCATCACTGGTGAGTCTGTGAATGTGGATGGAGGGTATATGGCCCTTGGGGCATGGGCAGCGGGAACGGAATCCGACTAGGTAAAACAGACCTACGTGTCAGATTTCGGTACAGCCCGTGCCGCTAATTCATTCCACGTCCCAGCCATATCTCGAACAGCACTGAATGCTTGATACAGTTCTGCCCACATATCATCGATCGCCACCTTCGCGGCGGCACGATCCTGCTCACGCAGTGCGACCAAGAGTCGAGCCTGACCGGACCGCTGGATGTCAACCGCCTTCATCGCACGCTCGGCCGCATGCTCAACAGCCTCAACATGAGCCTCCGCCAAATCTGCGATTACGGGTGCACCCGACGCATCACGCATCGCACGCTCGGCTTTGGTCGACCCACCGTATCGAGGCTCGAGCTTCAACCCGTCTTTAGTCCACCATGTATGGGTTGGTTCAATATGCGGTGTAACTGACAAATACATCGTCATGGTCTGATCGCCAACACAGCGGACTGCGTGGATTTCGTCGCGCGCCGCCAAGCACAGTTGGCCTGGACCGAGAATCTCTCGATGTCCCTGGATCTCAAACTCGGCCTGACCTTCCAACACTAGGAAAATTTCCTCGCCGAGATCATGGCTATGAAGACTACTCGTCTCGCCAGGTTCCATCCGAAGAAAACGAGCACGAATGTCCGGTCGGATAATCAGATTCTGTATGTCAGTACGCGAGTCGAAAACACGAAACGCCATGGTCAACTCCTGTTCCCGAAAGACGCCTGCATAATTTCCCGTACGAGCGTCAGGTGATCTCTAAGTTCGTTTCCGGGCGTATTAAAGGCAACTGCCGGTCGTTACGGCTACGTGAAAGTGCGCAAGCTCACGATTAAATGGATTCTAATGCCAGATGAGTTCTCGACGCATAATGGGGCCGTATGGACTTCAGGGCAGGCAGCCAGGATCGACATCGAATAACACACTGGTTCGAAACGGCCGTCGAATCAAGCTTGCGGGCAAGACAACGACAACTATCAAACATGGAGACATTTTTGAACATCGTACAGCTGGCGCTGGCGGTTGGGGCCCAGCTCGACGTCGCGCCGCGGCCGCCCATCGACGCGATCAGAACGCGTGCAAGGTAACCGATTGACCAACACAATGATCTGCGTCGACAAACACGACACCCCTTCTTCTAGCAAGACTCCAATGCCGCGCACCTGATGACAAGCGATACCGGTGCAATATGGAAACACACGATTTTCATGCGTGCTCTTGTGTTCACCACTATTTCAGCCACGCTTTTCGGAATGAGTGTTGGCATCATGACCGACGCACTCGACATCCCATGGCTTAGCCGCTTGTCACCAAATTACGCACTTGACTACCCAATCTTGGGGCTGAATTCGGCACTTGTCGGATCCCTAGCCGCGATACACCGTTACGCGCCCCGGTATCACAACTTTAGCGCGACACCAATACTCGCAGGCGGACTCCTGTCTGCGCTCGCCGTATCATGCCCACTCTGCAACAACATAATCCGAACGGCATTCGAAGCCAGCACTGCTGCGAGTGTGTTCGATCCACTGCGTCCGGTCCTGGGAATCCTAACCACCACCTTCATGACGTACATTTTGTGGAAACGTATTTGTACGGTTCGGCACATCACTAAAAACATCGCCATTCCAGCTACGACGGGAGCATGATCCCGCTTCAATAACGGTCGGGCCAATAACAGTACGCGTCCATCGGAGGAAAGAGAACGTCCAGAATCTCGGCATCATCCCGCGCAATCCGAACACCATGAATCATTCGAAGCTCGTGAGCAGTCCGGTATCCAAACATTAGCTCAGCCAGTCGAGTCGCAGGCAACCTGAGCTGGCGCGATGACCCGCGACCTCCAAGCACCATCTCCCCGTCACCGAGTTCTGTTCTTATAACCAAGCGTGACGGGCGCCTCGAACTCAGACCCGATACCTGCTGCTGAACATATGGTTCAAGTTTCTTGAGTACGCCACCCGGATCGGTAAGCCGAACCATTTGCGCACGATCGACTGGACGGGTCGACGTCACGCTGACGTCGTAGTTCCGAAGGTAGCTGCCAATTCGACTTTGCGGAGGCACATGAAACGAAATCTTAGCGACCCGTCGCCTGACCGCTTCCCGTGCAATTGCGGAAATAAGTGAGCTGGCGACCCGAGATGAGACTGCCTGTGCATCCCCGACTGTAACCTCATAGGTCAGATTGAGATCACGACTACGAACACCGAGTCCATCACCGTCATCGCAAGTACAGTAGCCCACGACACGTCCGCGAGCGTCGGTGGCAACGACTGACCACGTCTTCGTTCCAGACCACATCGCACCCTGACGGGGCCCTGTCCACCTGTCCGCATCACGTACACGAGACCCACTCAGTGAAGCCGTTTCTCTATTAAAGAGACGCGCCATAGCTGGCCAGTCGGACCGATCGGCCGATCGCACGCGATGATTTCGGCGAACCAATTCAGCCTGCCGGGTCGAGATCGTTGTTACAAATTCCGGCATGACCGATGCGTAAGCCCAGCGCTGATACAAACTCGGAACTCCATATAGCGTCGACAGCAAGATCCCACGCTCCCTACTACGCTCTAACGCGGACTCGAGCATGAACCGCATATGACCTCGGTTCTGATATTCATCGGCGGTATGGACACCAACCACCCCAAGACTTGTGATCTCAACATCGCGAAGGCGATGCTCGACCTCGAATGTACGCATCCAGCTCACACGCTCGCCATCCACCTCAACACGAACAAACTCCCAGCACCGCCCCCACTCTGTTGAATCAAATGGCTCAATGTGGATGGTCCGGCCACGAGTTAACCTCGTCATCTAGAGTTGCCGAAGGTTGGCCACCGCACGCCGAAGCCGCGTACAACAACGAACACGCCCCAGAACACCCATGGTCTCGAAAAGCGGCGGAGTAGCCCGACGTCCAGTAACACCGATTCGTATCGGCATAAACAAATCTCCGGCCTTCCATCCCAATTCATCGGCGAGTTCACGAAGAGCAGCCTCGAGCACCGCATCTTCAAATACATCAACACCGCGCACGCATTCAATCACCCTATCCAGAGCGTTCGCGGTGTCCTCCGCACTGTGCTTGGTGAACTTCGCCTGCCGCATATCTGGATCCAAACTGTCGTCGAAAAAAAATTCCATCAAACCCGATATCTTGTTCAGGTGCGTCAGACGTTCCTGTTCGAGCGCGAGCGCGGCAGTGAAGAATTCGCGATCGTCCGAATCAACGTCAAGCCCCTCCAACGCCACATATGGCAACACGCGCTTAACCAGTTCCTCCAGTCCAAATCCTCGAATCCATACGCCGTTGAAGTAATCAAGCCGCTGCGGATCGAAAACCGCGTCCGCCCGATTCACCCGCTCCAGCGTGAATTCAGCGACTAATTCGTCAAGACTGAATATCTCACGCTCATCGCCCGGGGCCCATCCAAGAAAGACGAGAAAATTGAGCATAGCCTCGGGCACATAGCCCTGGGCACGGTAATCACCAAGCCACTGAGCCCCATCACGTTTGGAAAATTTCTGCCGGCGCCCGTTAACAACCAATGGAAGATGGGCAAAGGCCGGCGGTGTCCACTCAAGAGCTCCGTACAGGAGGATCTGCCGAAACGTGTTTGAGATATGGTCCTTGCCTCGTACGACGTGACTAATAGCCATGCGATGATCATCCACGGCAGCAGCCATGTTGTATAAGGCTGAACCATCACCTCGAGCTATAACAAAATCATCAATGTCTTCAGCACCCACACTGATCTTGCCCAGCACCAGATCTTCAAAACTGACTGGCTGGGGTTCAGATCGATAGCGTACCGCCGGAACAATTCCCGCCGCGCGTCGTTCCGAGATCTGCGCACTGCTGAACTCCCGACCCAGACCCGAGTAGCGCTGTGTCTGACCTTGCGCACGCTGCTCTTCACGCTCAGCCGCACGCTCCTCAGCCGTGGTGTAATCGTAGTAGGCGTGGCCTGCCTCGAGCAGAGTATCGACGGCTTCCCGATGAATTGCATGTCGCTCGCTTTGCCGATAGGGCCCGTACGCCCCGCCCACGTCCGGGCCCTCATCCCAATCAAGCCCGAGCCAGCGTAATCCGTCGTAAATACCCACCTCTTTCCCCACATCACTTCGTTCCGCATCTGTATCCTCGATGCGAAGCACGAAAGATCCACCGACCTTGCGTGCAATCAAGTAATTGATTAACGCGGTACGAGCACTACCAACATGCACGTCACCTGTTGGACTTGGCGCCATACGGACGCGTAGAGGCCCATTCATCGCAGATGACATGTCCTTCATATCCAACACCAAGCTTCATATTGGAAGCCGAATACTACTCGCAACATCACGGGTGCACCTCTTCGAGCAGCAAACGGCAAAGCCCAAACGTGCATGACCGATTCATAATTCCAGTCCTTCTATCCAGAACGGCCTACACATGCATGGGAGGCCCTTGAATCCCGTAATAACCAATGATCGAATCCATCGCCGACGACAACTCAAGGATCCAGTCTTCTAGATCAGCCGTAGAAGGATCTACTTCCGGAGTAATCCACCCCACATAACCAACCTGGCGAAGGGCCGTCATAGTGGCCGGCCAATCGACATCACCATGCAGCAACTGGGTGAATCCCAGTCTGCCTCCCGGATTCACCACGAAGTCCTTCGCATGGACTCGAGCGATGCGCGCTCCTTCCAACGCTTCGATCCAATGCTGAGGAAACCCAAATTGCATCACGTTTCCGATATCGAAGTAGGCTCGTAGATACGGACTATCAAACTTGTCTACGAAATCAACCATGTCTCGGGGACTCAAAATCAGAGCATTCCACACGTTCTCGACCGCCAACGTCACACGTGCATCCGCAGCCTGTGCAAGCAGCATCTCTGTCACTGCCTGTGCCTTATCCCAAACCTGAGCAAATGGCTGATCCGCCGTCACTATCCCAGGAATGTAAAGCAGGGTATCCACACCGATATCGACAGCCAGGTCAATGCTTTGGCGCACCAAATCCTGACCCTTCCGTGAGACGTCGTCGCGAATCGCAGCGGGCGAATATTCCCAGGGTATTCCAGCATTCATACAGAGAATTGGCATCCCATCTTCCGCGAGCCGCTTGAGTTCAGCACGCTCCGCCTCAGTCGCCCGCAACGAAAATTTTCCCTCCGCGGGCAACGTTAATTCGATCCCTTCAAAGCCACCAACGTGAGCCAGCCTGAATCTCTCCGCCATGGAAACCCCACCACCAAGACACCCGTCACGCAACCCCTTGCGCAATCCAGTTTCATTCGACATCAAACCACCAAGTTTTAGGTGCCCACAGACACGAGTTTACGAACCAAACAACGTCCGTTATATAGACACGTCACTGACAAACCGTCAGATCGAGTCAACATCAAAGCGTGCCACGTCAACAAATTCATGGTTACGTGCTGATTCGTACGCCGCTTCGGTACACGCCACCCCGACCCAGCCGTCATAACCAGTAGCACAGGGCTCACGCTTCTCAACAATCGCACACGCAAAATCGCGAAGCAGTTCGGTATTCATATCCGAAGCAAATGAAGTCTCGCGATATGGCGTGGCCAAATCGGACGTCGTCACCCGAATGGCGTGATCCGTTACATCAAATTCAATCACGCCTCGATCACAAAGGATGCGGCCGCTCACATCCCCCCACTTGCGCCACGTTTTAGGACGATTCCAGCTCGGATCACAGGTGCCAATAACACCTGTGTCCAGAACTTCAATCAGTGCTCCGGTATCTTCAACCGGAATATCACGCATCCGTGTATCAGCCTCGCAAAACACCTTTCGCACATCGGCATTGCTGAAAAATCGCATGAGATCCGTAGCGTGCACGATGTGATCCCGGATCGCACCACCGCCGGACTGCGCTGGATCAATAAACCATCCAGATGGACTCGCCTGAAGGACATTCGTCATCGACATGACTCTGATTGCTCCGAGTTCACCGCTCGTGAGGCGTTGCCGTACATCCCAAACTTGAGCGGCGTGGCGAACCGGATACGCCGTGGCAAGGATTACTCCGTAGTCCGCACATCCACGCACCATTGAGGTTGCATCACCCAAATTTAGTGCTAACGGCTTCTCGCACAGCACATGCTTGCCGGATTCGGCCGCCGCGAGAACCACATCATGATGCAATGCGTTAGCAGTACAGATACTTACCGCGTCAATATCGTCAGCTGCCAAGACCTCTTCATATCGAGCGTGCACACGGACGTCGTTCGGCGCAACCTCTAGCACTCTCGCGGCTTGTGCACGCTGATCCGGATCGGGATCAGCGATGGCAACAAGTTGCAGATCGGGAAGTTCCATCATTGCCCGGAGGTAACTGTACTGATGCCCATGGTCAAAACTAAGTGCCGCAATACGGATCGGTCGATTCATACAACGACCGATCCGCGGGTGCTCATGGCATTGATGAGCGCAAAATAAGCCGACTCCGCATCACGCAAGATGGCGGTGCGATCGGAGGGACATCCAAGTTCATCCGACTCGAACAACTCCTTGACGAAAGCTGTATATGGGTCAGTCCGAACTGCAGCCAATGGTTTCAGACCGTCACCGTCAACAACACGATTCAGCGAACGTCGTGAGTCGTATTCACGGACTTCATCACGGCCCAGGACCTCATAGATGAGGAGTTCGGAACCGGGAAGACATCCCGCACAAGCTTCAACATAAGCAATCGAGCCATCACAAAATCGTCCAACCCCAAAAACACCGTCAAACTTCGCATCCTCCGGCTCTGAACAGGCGGCAAGTCGACTCAATGTCCCCCCCATAGCCACTAGTGCCAACACAGCTCGGAACACCACCGGTGCTAACCCAGGAGTCTCAGTCACGAGAATCGACTTGGACATTGTGCGGACGCCCAGTTCGGCCTGGTCCGCAGCCATGTGGACTAAAGGGCCAGCCAGTAAGTCAGGCCATGCCGGCAACACGCGAAAATCCACCGATCCGCGAACCGGCGCACCGGAAACAATGAAAGCATCCGACGCGAGCAGTTGGTCGAGATGGTCAGGTGCCAGATCGGTGGGATCTTCCAAATCAATTACCGTATCGATGGACAATTCTGCCGCGGAGGTAAGTCGACTCACCGTTCCCACGTTCAAAACTGACTCGTAGGCTGCACGGCGTCGAGCTTCGGAGGGGCCTCCGCCAATCAACACCTGATCAATCACTGCGGCAGTAACCCTCGCTGCGACGCCAGTAACACGGTATACGTCAGACCTGCGTTGTCATGCTGGTCATTGATTACTTGCTCTCGCAACTCCTCGATAGGAACTCTTATCACTTCCAGAATTTCGGTGTCGTCAAGGTCGGATACACCTTCGGAAAGTTCTGATCCTAGAAACATGTGCATACGAAATCGACTGAGTGCCGGCACAGGCATAAACGATCCCAACGAACGCAACGAACCCAAGCGAAGACCTGTCTCTTCCTCAAATTCCCGATGTGCGCAAGATGCTGGCAACTCGTCGGGCTCCAAATGCCCCGCTGGCAACTCCAGTAAGACCTGGCCTGAAGGATGCCGGTACTGCCGTACGCATATCGCCTGATCCATCTCATCGAGCGCCAACACACAGACCGCGCCGCCGGTTATCCCGAGATACGTGTAGTCGTACTCGCGCCCGTCTTCACGGGAACGAATTCGATCCACCAGAACCGGGAATCTTCCACTCCAAACCATTTTCGATGCAATCGCATCCCAACTCAGATCCATGTCGCCTCCTGCTCAGCAGGCAATGCCCACGGTACCGAGGCAACGAATGGTCGAATGAGGTCAGGCAATTCGGCAATCGACGAAATCTTGGTTCCTTGAAAATCCAACGTATCGGATGTGGACACCCATATAGCATCAATACCCGAGTTCACAGCCCCTTCAACGTCCGCACCCAAGCTGTCGCCAACATGCACCACACGGTGTCTATCGGTTGCAGACAGCATCAAAGCACAGTCGAAGAATTTTGGATCCGGCTTTTCAAACCCGATGTCCGCACTAACCACTTGGACAGCAAAGAATCGGTCAAGCCCAAGTTGAGTGAGAAGCTGACCGAGCCATCCTTCCCAATTCGACGCCGCCACCACTCGCAAACCAAGCCGGTTTAGAGCACGGAGCGTATCAACAGATCCAGGCATCGGGGCATATGCATCGAATGATGAGAAACATTCGTACAACGCGTGGCTAAACGCCGCATGATCTCGAACATCCAATAGTTGACCAATGCGCGCATACTGCCGATGCCAATATTGATGTGAAGAAATCGTGGACAGACTGTGGCCAACCGACTCTGCCGAGCGAATATTCTTGTCCCAAATATCATGCACGCGGTGTTCGAAATCATCGGGCACACGCGTCACATTGAATTGGTTCGCAACCCGTTTGACCGTTGTGATAAACGGAGGGTCCAGATGCACCAAGGTTTCGCCTACATCGAGAAAGATGGTGTCGTAGGGCCCCCGTAGCCGAAGGATCTCTTCGATCATATCCCTGAACCCTCCAAGTGATACCGCAAGAACATTTCCGCCACGAGTTCGCAGCAATCACAAATCGGACATATCCACCGGGTTTCAATGATAGGGTGGCCTCGGCCATAACCGGCTGAATCCTGGGGTATTGTCTAGTGGTAGGACGCACGGCTCTGGACCGTGAAGCGGTGGTTCGAATCCATCTACCCCAGCCAGAACATCCATCTTGGAATCACGACGTCCGGTGGAAAATCGGAGTCTATCTCTTCCACTTCTTGGAAAGCGGTTAGGGGCCATTTTCAAGGTAAGTGACTTCCTTCGGTGTGAGTTCTATATCCGAAGCGTGCAAGGCAGCTTCGACCTCGTCCACACTTGCACATCCGACAAGGGCTATTGACGCAAATGGTTGGGAAATTGCATAGGCTCCCGCTATTTGCACAGCCGTAAGCCCCTTCGCCTGTCCCATTTCCAAAGCTCTGGAGCGGCGTTCATCGTTTGTGGCATTTACATACACACGCGTCACATCTTCATCTGCGTCTTCCCCTTCGCCTCTACCTGCAAAATATCCTCGTCCCAGCGACGACCAGGCAAAATTTACTGTCCCTGTTTGTTCGTACCACTGTTTATCATCGGTGTTGATTAATTCCACGCCCGGCCACATATCTTCGTTTGCCGTTGCTAATCCAAAATAGTTACTGGTCGCAGCGAATCCCTTGACACCCACGCACATCGAGTATTCGTAAGCTTCTTGCGCTCGCGCTACCGACCAATTGGATCCACCAAACGCTCCGATGCGACCGGCCTTCCTATGTTCGTCAAGCCAGTCCACAATTTGTCCTACCGGAACGTTCGGATCATCGCGATGCAACAAGTAGAGCTCAATGTGGTCCGTCTGCAACGCGCCAAGACTTTGTTCTAAGTCCGTCCGAAGAGCCGCAGCCGTGACTCTCGGCCCAACATTGTCGTGATGACAGCCTTTGGCAAGGAGCATTATTCGTTGACGATTCCCGTCTCTGGCCAACCATTTACCCAGCATCTCTTCAGATTGGCCACGGCCATAAATTCGCGCCGTGTCAACCATCGTGCCTCCACCATCAACCCACGCATCCAAAACAGCATCAACAGTCGTCTGTTCGAGTGAAGGCAGAACCATCGACCCCAAGGTCAGCTTTGATACAGGTTTAGGTACGCCTGGCACACATTGATATCTCACTTGTTAGACCGGAGATGTACGGTATGTGAATAGTGAAACACTACCTAAACCTTGAATCGCCGAAGCCGTAGAGAGTTCGTAATGACGGAAAGCGAGCTCATCGCCATCGCACCCGCCGCTAGCATCGGATTGAGCTGAATTCCAAGCACCGGAAACATAACTCCAGCGGCTATCGGAATAAACACGGTGTTGTACGAAAATGCCCAAAATAGATTTTGCCGAATCGCGCGCATGGTCGCCCGGCTAAGTGATATCGCTGTAAGCACACCGCGTAAATCGCATTTAACAAGCGTGATGTCACTTGCCTCGATCGCGATATCCGTGCCTCCATCTCCCATCGCAATTCCAAGATCTGCCTGCGCAAGCGCCGGTGCGTCGTTCACACCGTCACCTGCCATCGCAACACGACGACCATCAGCCTGCAACCCCGCAATGATCGATGCCTTCTCATCGGGCAGCACTTCCGTGCGAACCTCCTTGATACCGACCGCACGCGCGACGGCCTGCGCCGTCGCGCGCCTGTCTCCAGTCATCAATAAGACACGGAGCCCGAGTCGTTGGGCTTCAGCAACCACAGCCGGCGACTCCGGCTTAACGCTGTCAGCCACCGCAAAAACACCAGCAAGCTCACCATCCAAACTGATGAATACTGACGTATGGCCTGATGCGTCGATCCTTCTGACTGTGTCGCTGATGGCATCCACTGCTACACCCTCACTCACCATCAAGTTAGCCGTTCCAATCAGGAGATTGCGTCCGTCAACTTGACCACGAAGACCACCGGCAACAACCGGTTGAACAGTCACCGAACTTGTAAGCGGAACACCACGGCTTTTCGCCACATCCACGATGGCGCGGCCGATCGGATGTTCGGAGTTGATCTCGGCCACAGCAGCCAGTCGAATAAGTTCATTCTCGTCAACCCCGCCGAGCGCGATGACCTCGATCACCTCCAACAATCCACTGGTGATCGTTCCAGTCTTGTCAAAAACCAATGTATCGATCGTGCCAGCCACTTCGAGAGCGTCCCCTCCACGAATAAATACCCCAAGCTCAGCACCCCGACCTGTTCCCACCATGATCGCCGTAGGAGTAGCCAAACCCAAGGCACACGGACATGCAATGACAAGCACAGCCACAGCGTTGACAATCGCGTGCGTGAGGCTAGGTTGAGGACCGACAGCCAACCACACACCGAACGTAGCCCCAGACACAAGCAGAACCGCCGGAACAAAGCGAGCGGCCACTTTATCCACCAATCGCTGGACAGACGCTTTTGCCATCTGTGCACGATCAACCGCCGCGATGATTTGGGCGATCGTCGAGTCACCCCAAATCCGCGTCGCACGCACACGCAACGCCCCGGTTGTATTGATCGTTGCAGCAAACACAGCATCTCCAACCACGCGATCCCGTGGAATGCTCTCGCCCGTCACCATCGACTCATCGATCGCAGAAAAACCCTGAACGACTTCCCCATCGACAGGCAATTTCTCACCGGGACGCACAACAACAAGATCACCAGGCCGCACATCCTCGACCGCCACTTCCACCACCGCACCATCGCGCTCGACCCGCGCAGTTCTTACTTCGCGACCCAGTAGACGCCGGAGAGCAACCGATGTCTGTCGTTTGGCCCGTCCCTCGAGATATCGGCCCAGCAAGACCAGACCAATAATGATCGCAGCGGTGTCGTAGTAGTAAGCCACCTGTCCCGCGGTACCGACAAGCAGATCCGGCCATATTGTGAGCACCACACTATAGCCATAGGCCGCGCTGGTCCCGAGGGCGATCAGCGTATTCATATCAGCCGTCAGGTGACGCAGGGTGACCCACGCTCCACGATAGAAGTACCGACCCGACCAGATCTGCACAGGTGTGACGAGGACAAGCAACACCCAGGGGTTATCCAGAATCGCAGGTGTCCAGGAAATGAATTCAGCAGATCCCCAGAACGCGAGCATTCCTATGGCAAGCGACAGTGCAGCTTCGATACCAAGCGTACGCCGTGTTCGCTCTCGCGCCACATCGACACCATCCACGTTCTCAATAACACCCGGCGAAGCTGAGTCTCTAGACGTCGCGCATCCTGACCGCACAATGGCAGCACGCAAGTCGCCGAGGATGACACCCTGCAAGTGCCGAACATGCGCTCGGCTCGTGGAAAGATCCACCTTCGCTTCCAGTACTCCCCACACGTCAGACAAATATTGTTCAAGACGAGGGACACACAACTCCGCGGACATGCCATCAATGTCGAGTGTGGACTCGACCACAGCCATGTCGTAACCCGACCCACGGATCGCAGTAGCAAGAACATCAACCGTGACATCAATTCGCACCCGGACAGTTACCGTTTCAGTTGTGAGATTCGCAGCCGCTTCAATCACTCCGGGTACACGCGCGAGAACCTGTTCAACTCGACTCACACATGAGGCACAGTGCATACCTTGAACCGGAATAGTCCGTGTATAGGTGGCGGG
>CAYRCL010000042.1:0-12686 GCA_964422795.1 uncultured Chloroflexota bacterium | reverse complement strand
TTTCCGCTGATGTGGCGATCCGGGCTGGCTGCGACGGCGTGGTGGTCTTCCCCCACACCTTTGAAGAAATGATGCTGCACCCCGGCACGGCGGAGTGGACCGCGACGTTCCGTGGCCGTTGGGACAGCATGATTGCTAAGGGGGTTCTCGAAGGCGTCGTTGACGACTAGACCCATTCGGTATTCGGGTACGATGCCGACGGCAAGCGTCCTGTTGATCGGCGATGATGATGGGATGTGACCTCCAGTCCGTGGTGGATGCTCCTGCCGTGACTCTTGAGTGCCTTCATGCCGTGTGCGCACCCGATCGTGCGAGTGTCGTAGGTGTGTTGTTGTTGGCCCGGTTGTGATGACGCGGCAGGCAGGCAATGTCGTGCGTTGGCGAACGCCGCTGGTTGTGCTTGTGGCTGGATCGCTGATCGCGATTGTGGGATTTGGCACGCGGTCGGTGTTCGGTCTTTTTCTGGCACCGATGACTGAGGCGCGTGGATGGTCGCGTGAGGCATTCGGCTTCGCCATGGCCTTACAGACGCTGACGGTTGGGCTCTTGATGCCAGCGGCTGCCGCGGCTGCCGATAAGTTTGGCCCCGTCCGGGTTATTGGAGTTGGATCCGTCTTCTATGCCACTGGTATCTGGGTGATGACTCTGGTCGAGGCTCCACTGGTCTTTCAGTTCGTTGGTGGCGTGTTTGTGGGTGCGGGTCTGGCCTTTACCTCATTTTCACTTGCGATTGCAGCGATGGTCCGTGTTGTTGATCCGGTACGACGTCCGCTCGTTATGGGACTCGCGATGTCGGCGGGATCTCTAGGCCAGGTGATATTTTCTCCGATCGCACACGGCCTGATCAGCGCGTTTGGCTGGAGCGATGCTCTCACACTGCTGGCCCTGATCACGCTTGTGATGGTCCCGCTCGTGTTGATGTTACCCGGGGATCCGGATCTTGCGGCCGAGCCAACGGCCAAGACGGGGATTGGGGAGGCTATTCGTGAAGCCGTCGGGCACCGCGGTTATCTGTTATTGACGGCGGGGTTTTTCGTTTGTGGGTTTCATGTCGCCTTTATCACGGTCCACTTTCCGGCATACACGCTGGATCTTGGCTTAGCGGCCCGGGTTGGTGCTCTGTCGTTATCACTCATCGGTCTCTTCAATATTCTTGGTTCCTTTCTTTCGGGGGTTGCGGGCACGCAGTTCAGCCGTAAATTCAGTTTGAGCGTTATTTACCTGAGTCGTGCGGTACTCATCACGGCGTTTTTGATTGTTCCGAAATCCGAGCCTGTGGTGTACATCTTTGCCTCGTTCATGGGCTTGCTCTGGTTGGCAACAGTCCCGCTCACGACCGATATCGTGGCCCGGCTTTTTGGCGTTCGTTACCTCGCCACACTGTTTTCGTTTGTGTTTCTCTCACACCAGGTCGGTGGTTTTGTGGGAGTGTGGTTGGGCGGCGCAATCTACGAGGCTACGGGTACATATGATGGGATGTGGATCGCCGGTATTGTGCTCGGTATTGCGGCCGCCTTGATCCATCTACCGATCGATGAACGACCGGTGCCGCGTTTGGCCACCGTGTCATAGCAACGATCCTGTGGTGTCAGTGTGGCAATCGGCGGAGGGCCGAGAGGATGAGTCCAATGCCGCACTCCCCCACCGATTGCGCCCAGGATGCAGTGGCGTCGATGTAGGGAATGTTCTTCGTGCACAGCAAATCGAAGCACGAAGGCCCGCGACCATCGGTCATTCCGCCGACGGCTGCCAGTCTTATCGCGCGTTCGAGGATGCCTGTATCCAGGTCCCCGCCGAGTAGTGCCACCGCATCGAAAGCAGTCCAGTCGAGTGTGGCGAAATAGGTCTTGCTCACATTCACATATGTGACCTCCGCATGACCGGCCATGCGGAGGTCAAAATGGGACCGTGTGTACGGCCAGGTGGTTTCCAGAGATCCGTTGTCCGGGACTTATAGGGTGCCGAGGGCGGGACTCGAACCCGCACAATCCGAAGATCACTAGCCCCTCAAGCTAGCGCGTCTACCAATTCCGCCACCTCGGCTCGGTATGTATTGTAGTCGTGCTCGGTTCAGCCGGCGCGTGCGTTCCAATCTTTGTTGTCGAAGATATTGTTGATCGTGGCAGATTTCGCATCGGGGGTTGGAGGGTGACACAATGCGGATATGGCCTTTCGAATTTCTGGTTTTGGCGACGAAATCTCCGATGAACTCGAGGTGCAGCTCCGGGTCTTGTCCGATCTTGGTGTCGATGCGCTCGAGCCTCGACGGGTTCGACTTCCTGGTTCTGAGGTGAAAAATATTGTCGAGTTGTCGGACACGGACCTAAATCGCATGCGCCGTATGCTTGATGATTATGGAGTCGCGTGCTCGCAGATTGGTTCACCGGTTGGTAAGGCCCCTCTTGGTTCGGATGTTTCCGTGCAGTGCCAACAACTGGAGGGTGCGATTCGGGCTGCCGCGGCTCTTGATACGCAGTTCATTCGTGTCTTTGGGTTTCAGGCCGTGAGTGGGATGCCGCAAGTGAACGAGCGACCTGCTGCTAGAGAAGCGTTTCGACGAATTGTTGACCACGCTGCTTCTATTGATTCCGGAATAATGCTCAGTCTGGAGAACGAGCACGATCTCTACGGCGATTCGCCCGAGGCCTGCGCCGAGTTTCTCGAGACCGGCGGTGCTTCGGTTTCGATGTGTTTTGATCCCGGAAACTTCGTTCGGGCTGGTGTGCGTCCGTTCGATGAAGCCTGGCCGATTCTGGGATCGTCCACACGGATGCTGCACATTAAAGATTGTCTATCCGAGGGTCATCGATGGGTTCCAGCCGGCCTTGGCGATGGACAGCTTGTGGATGTGCTTGATGCGGCAGACTCTGAAGTCGTGACTTATCTCTCGATTGAACCGCACTTGGCTAACCAAGTGGATGACCCTGACCGTGAGGCGTTATGGCGAAGCGCGCATGATGCATTGGTGCAGGTTCTCGAATCGTTATGACGGTGCTTCCGCACGTTACCTGGGTTCGTGTGGCACCAGGTCCTGGGCATAGCGAGAACGTCGCCAGTCTGAATCTGATTGAGGGATTGGGCATTGAAGGTGATCGACATGCCAAGGCGGACAAGCGCAATCAGGTCCTGATTGTTGATGTCGAGACCGTGGACGACTTTGATTTGAAGGCCGGGGATCTCAAGGAGAACATTGGGACACGAGGTGTGGATGTTGCATCCCTCGCGGAGGGTGATCGTGTCCGATTGGGCGTGGATGCGGAGATTCTCATCTCGCATTCATGTGCACCGTGCCACAAAATGAATGCGGTACGTGAGGGGCTCGAAGCGGAACTCGCGGGACGTCGTGGCATGCTGGCTATCGTCTCGCATGGCGGTGTGGTCATGCCTGGAGACCCCATTAAAGTTTTGAAACGCTCTGACTAGAAGGTCCGGTGCAGGCTGCCTCTCATTTACGGAGCTTCGATGCTGACTTCACGACCGGAGTGCGCGGATTCGTAGGCTGCCTCGACCCACCGGTGGGTGCGGACGGCATCGCACCAATCGGGTGAGTAGTCGCTACCACTAACCACACTTCGTACGAAGGCACGTAACTGAACCTCGAATGGATCATCCATCTTCGTTGGAACTTCGTCCCATCCGTCTAGCGGGTTGCCCTGCTCATCTGCCGGGTTGTAATGAAAGAGGGGGCCATCGCCGTGTTGGACCCAACATCGGTTTGCTGTCACGAGAAGACCGCCGTTTGCACAGTCGATCTCGATGGTGGGAATGTCCTCATGTCGTCGCCGAACCCAGCTTGAAAATACTTGCCCAATCGCGCCGTTGGCAAAGCGGAGGTTTACCGCGCACGATTCCTCCACGTTGCTTGTGAACGGTCCGTGTTGAGGGTCATGGCGATGAGTGATCCCGTCGAACGTTAAACAGTGTGTGCTGGAGATGGGACCAATCAACCATCCGAGCAGATCATAGAAATGCGCCATCATGTCGTGTACGACGCCTCCCCCGGATTCCTCGTGCTTGAAGAACCAGGGCGGACGATTTGTTACCAGTACGGGCACGTTATAGCCAAAGATGATGCGGGCGTGAAAGATCCTTCCCAGCTCACCGGATTCCAGCAGTTGTTTTGCGGATTGAGGTCCGCCCTGAAAACGCATGTTCTGAATGATTCCATGTCGGATCCCAGCTTTGACGGCGGCCGCTGCGAGTTCTTCGGACTCTGGTAGTGTGGCGCCAAGGGGTTTGTCAGTGAAGACGTGCTTCCCATCGGCCACCGCCTGCATAAGGGGTTTGTGATGCAGGCGATTGACCAGGCAGTTGTCGACGATATCGACATCAAATCTCCCGATGGACCCTTCGAGATGATCGCTCATAAAATCTGCCTCGTATGAGGCGGACATTTCTTTCAAACGGTCAAGGTTTCGTCCGTAAATTCCAAGAATGATGGGTATCGGAGCGCCATCGTTCACTTCAGGATCAGAACGGATCTTGCTTAGGGCAGCGGCATGCCGGTTGGCCATACGACCGGTGCCGAGAACGAGGAACGTGACAGGGTGGGTAGCCATTCCGGTCCTCAGGCTGGAGAATTAAGACAGTGTACGGGGTTGTGATTTAGGTGTTCCGATGATCAGGTCGGGCGGTCCGGGGATCTTGGCTTCGCGCTGGTTTTTCATGCGGATCAGCGTGTTTTGGTTGGGTCTGTCGTTCATGTGGGGATCGCTAAACATCCAGCTGTTACCCGCGGTCGTGCCTGATCTTGTCGGCGAACACATGCAGGGAACGGCGATTGGCTCCATTGTGTTCGTTGGGCTTCTCATAGCGATTGTGATTCAGCCGATCGCGGGTGCGTTCAGTGATCGTGCCCGATTTCGAATGGGGCGCCGACGGCCGTTCATGGTTGTGGGCGTTCTGATCACGATCCCATTTCTCATTACCATTGGGTTGGCGCCTATGTACTGGTTGCTGGTCGTGGCTGTTGTCGGGCTTCAGATCGGTGCAAACATTGCCCATGGTCCATATCAGGGGGTAATTCCTGATCAAGTTCACCCTGATCGCCGTGGGCAGGCGTCGGGTTTTTTCGGGCTTGCTAATCTCCTTGGCACGTTACTCGGAGCCGGTGTGGCGAGTGTGTTCCTCGCTTCAGGTCAGGTCTTTCTCGCTCTTGTCACAATCATCGTTGTGTTGCTGTTGGCTTCGGCGGCATCCTGGATTTTTATCTCCGAAGGTCCAGCACCGCCACCTGATCCGTTCACGAACATTCGTGGTGAGTTGCGACGACGGATCGGGGAGTTACGGGCACAATCTTCGTTCGTTTGGTTAATGCTGTCTCGGCTGCTTTTCTTTATGGGACTACAGGCGATGGATAACTTTCTCCAGTTGTTCCTTGGCAAGGGGATAGGGGAAGAAAGTCCCGAAATCAAGACAACTGCGGTGCTAGGCTCAGTCCTTGTTCTGGCGATGATCACGAGTGTGCCGGCTGGGCGTGCTGCCGATCATTTTGGCCGACTGCGATTGGTAGCTGTGGCTGCGTTTCTCGGTGTTGTGGCTGCCGTAATGCTCGTGTTCGCGCAATCTTTTATTCAGGCTCTGGTATCCGGCAGTGTTCTTGGGATTGGGTTGGGCTTCTTCACCGCCGCTGATTGGGCTGCTGCGATTGATCTCTTGCCTGACGAACGAGCCCCTGGCTTGTATATGGGCTTGACGAACGTTGCGACGGCTGGCGGCGATGCCATCGCTACACTTTCGGCCGGTATTGTGCTCGATGTTTTCAACCAAATTCAGCCTGGGTTGGGTTATCGGGCAGTGTTCATCATGATGGGGGTGTATTTTGCGCTCAGCATCGTGAGTCTCAGAGCGGTGCGATCACGGATGCGTGGGAATGGTGCTCCGTAGTTTTCGTGAGATGGTTGGTATATCGTTCCGAATTTGTCGATGTCAGGGTGCTCGGGACAAGCCATTCCTTTCATCAGACGTCGAGAACGCTCGTCTTGTCTATGACTCCGGAATGCGCTGGACGCGGATGTTAGGCATAATTTTGCGGCCGGATCCTGTCACTCTTGATGCATAGATGGATTCTGGTGGCTGGTGCGGAAAAAGCCAGCACACGCCGGGTAGAACTGGAGGCAGTTTGGAATGAAAGAAATAGTGGTTTTCTATCTCATCATTGGAACTTCGTTGGGTGGGCTTGCTTTGATGCTCCTTTACTGGATTTATTCTCGAATCAGCGGTTCATCGGAAAGCAACTAGTCTTCGAGTCTTAGCTCGAAAGACTGATAAGGATCGATCCTGGTTTTTGCGGCGTCGCTAGGGTCTATGAGTTGGTGGGTTACTCGCGGTTTGTCAGGGTGCAATTCTGCCGGTTGCTAGGGCACACGATCTGCGGCTATGGGGGTCCCACGATACGGATCAAGGCGCATAGGAATTCCATGGTCGGCCATGAATTCTTTGGCTTCACGTACAGTGTAAATCTGAAAGTGAAAGATAGATGCGGCAAGCACAGCGTGTGCGTGTCCGCTAATCACAGCGTTCTTGAGGTGTTCAAGGGATCCTGCCCCTCCTGACGCAATAACTGGAATAGAGACGGCGTCAGTTATGGCTTGGAGAAGGTGAATGTCATAGCCGTCACGTGTTCCGTCGGCGTCAATACTGTTTATTACGATCTCGCCGGCTCCAAGCTCCTCGCCGCGCTGCGCTATTTCTATGGTGTCCATTTGGGTCGCGACGCGCCCTCCATCGAGGTATAGGTTCCACTTTGCAGTAGGACTGTCGCTCGCGCGCAGTGCATCAATTGAGAGGACGATACATTGTGATCCGAATCGGTCGGCCCCTTCACTAATGAGGTCAGGATTGCGGTGTGCTGCGCTGTTGATCGACACCTTTTCCGCGCCGCTCCGGAGCATTCTGTACATGTCGTCAACGGTACGCAGGCCGCCTCCTACGGTAAGCGGGATAAAAACTTGGGATGCAACTCGCTCGACAAGATCGATCATGATGTTTCGATTTTCAGCTGAGGCGGTGATGTCGTAAAAGACCAGCTCATCTGCGCCCTCTCGGTTGTAGCGGGCGGCCAGCTCCACCGGATCTCCGGCGTCTATGTCGGCTGAGAATCTAACGCCGCGGACATTTCGACCATCCTTAACGTCCAGGCAAGGGATTATGCGGCGTGTCAACATTGAATCTAGTTGCGAGCGGCTTGACGTGCGTCTTCCAAACGCACCGATCCTGTATAGAGGGCCCGACCGATGATTACACCTGTAGCGCCTATTTCAGCGAGGCGTGTTATATCAGCAACTGTGTGGACGCCTCCCGATGCTATGACGTCAACTTGACTTCCGAAGGATCGGACCAAATGATCGGTCGTGTTGAAATTTGGCTGGTCCAGCATTCCATCCCGGTTGACGTCCGTGTGTATTAGGGCGGATGCACCCGCGGTTATCGCTTGGGTGGCAAGAGCGGTAGGTGCAAGAGAACTCTGTTTCGCCCACCCGTTGATCGCGATTTTGCCATCGCGGGTATCAATCCCAACAGCGATCTGGCCAGAAAACTCATCGGCGGCTAGACGAACGAGGTCGGGATCTTGTACCGCAGCGGTGCCGAGAACGACGCGTTGGGCTCCATCGCTGAGCGTGCTTCGAATGGTCTCGGTTGACCGAATCCCTCCACCAACCTGAACTGGAGTATCGCCAGCGATGTGAATAATTTCGGCAGTAAGCTTTGCGTGGGCTTGTATCCCGCTGCGGGCTGCGTCGAGATCGACTATATGGATCCAGTCAGTACCTTCGTCGAGGAAGTGCCGTGCGGCATCCCGTGGATCTTCGAAATAGATGGTCTCACGTCCGAAGTCACCCTGTATGAGGTTGACGCACTTGCCATTCCTGATATCTATAGACGCGAAGATTTCCATTGCCTAGGTGAAAGCTTGGGATGGGCGTTGGCCGCTGAAACGAACGAAATTCGCATATAGCCTGAGTCCGGCATCACCGCTTTTCTCAGGATGGAATTGTGTGGCGAAAACGTTGTCACGCTGTACGGCACTCACGAAGGGGGATCCGTAGTCGGTGGTTGCGACGATGTGGTCTTTGACGGTTGGAATGGCGTAGTACGAGTGAACAAAATAGAAATTGGTGTCTTGCACGATTCCGTTCATCAGCGGTGTGGAAGTAGTCTGGTGTACTTGGTTCCATCCCATGTGGGGTACGGCTCGATCCATAGGAAATCGTACGACGGTTCCGGGTAGGACGCCGAGACATTGAGTCTCTTCATTTTCCTCGCTTCGTTCGAAGAGAACTTGTAATCCCATGCAAATGCCCAGGTATGGGATTCCACGTGCAATAGCCGTGACAACCGGATCAACGACGTCAGCCTGGCGTAGGCTTCGCATAGTATCGGCAGCGGCTCCTACCCCAGGCAGGATGATTGATTTGGCCTTGGCGATGGCTGTGGCCTCGCTGGTGACGACGAATGTTGCTCCGACTCTGGTTAGAGCACGTGCCACGCTATGGATATTTCCGGCGCCGTAGTCAACGACGACGATCATGGGGATGGTTCGATCAGATCACGTAGCTTCCGTGCGGCTACGGAACGCGCGATTTCAATCTGCTCCGCCCCGTCGAGCGGCTTCACCGAGACAACGTGTTGTTTCATCTCATTTTCTCCGATC
Organism: uncultured Chloroflexota bacterium; assembly: GCA_964422795.1. Taxonomy (GTDB): domain Bacteria; phylum Chloroflexota; class UBA11872; order UBA11872; family UBA11872; genus UBA11872. Next base: position 4,033 of record CAYRCL010000042.1, on the reverse strand, counting down.
AGAACTGCCAGATCAGCGGAAATCGCGTTTGCTCGGCGGAGTTGTGCTCGTGGGCTGGACGGTTTAAATCCGAATTCAGCGGAGATCCCGAGTTCGCGTAATTCGCTCGCAAGGTGTAGGGCATCAGATAGCGCGGATTGGATGAGTGGCGCGATGTAGATCGCCGTCGATCGAGGCTTCGCTGATCGATGTCCGGTACGTTCCATGTTGAGTAGTACACGTTCGATGCCACTACCGAACCCAACTCCAGGTGTGTGGTCGCCTCCGATCAACTCGGACAGATAGTCATAGCGTCCTCCACCACCGACCGTGCTTTGCGCGCCTACATCTGGCGGAATGAATTCGAACACCGTGCGGTTGTAGTAGTCGAGTCCACGGACAAGCTGATTGTTGACTGTAAACGGGATGTTGATGGTAGCGAGAAAGGATTGTAGATCTTCGAAATGAAGCTGGGCTGAAGGGCTGAGGAAATCGGTTGATCGTGGGGCGTCTTCAAATAGGGCTACTACGGCTGGATTTTTGGAGTCGAGTACTCGAAACGGATTGATTTCAAGGCGCTGACGACTCTCAGCATCAAGATCAGCCTCGTGTGGCTTGAAATAGTCAAGCAGCGCTTTTCGATAGGCCGGTCGCGTCTCTGGATCACCTAGCGAATTTATATTGAGCTGCAGGTCAGTGAGGCCTAACGCTCGATACGTCGACCAAAGCAGGTCGATAATCTCGGCGTCGACAGCAGCGCTCTCATCCCCAAGCGCCTCGGCTCCAATTTGGTGATGTTCACGGTATCGGCCAGCTTGCGGTCGGTCATAACGAAATATCGAACATACGTAGTAAAGCTTGACTGGTTGTGGAAGGTTCCGCATGCCGTTCTGAATGTACGCACGCACAACAGGGGCTGTTCCTTCAGGCCGAAGCGTAAGTGAATCACCCCCTCGATCATCAAAGGTATACATCTCCTTTTGGACGATGTCGGTAAGTTTTCCGGTCGTTCTCGAGAACAAGTCCGTGTGCTCGATTGTGGGGGTGGTTATCGGCTTGAACCCACGTAATTCGCACTCACGTGTGAACGTTTCGACCACGAGATCCCACGATAGGCTGGCTTCTGGGAGGCGATCGCTTGTTCCGCGGGCACGACGGATCACAAGGCAGCCTTTAGTTCGGCATCTGCTGTATCGCGGGCTGCTGGGTTGTTTGTGGCTACTGTTACCGTTTTTCCGGGCTTAAAGAGGTGCTGCCAGATCGTAAGATCCGGTCGATGTAGATCCAACGATCGTTCCATAAGAATGGGTGGCTCGTTCACGTTGTTTGGTAGAGGTTCAGTAGCTATCCATACCGGCAACGTTTGGTTAGGCGTTGGCCGGAGTGCGTGTTGTACGCGGGTGTTTGCTCGTGTCTTCATCCGAACGAGTGTGGTCATATGTGTGACAGGTCGGGTAACGGGCTAGCTGCCTGTTGCTACCGACACAATTAGATTCCACAGGACTTGGATAACGATAATCGCAATCATTGGTGCAAGGTCAACTGTCCACGACGAAGGGAGTTGCCGTCGTATCGGCCCCAATATGGGTTCGGTGATGTCGGTCAAGATACGCATCAACGGGTGCGATGGGTCACGGATAAACCACGAAAGGATTGCTCGGCCGATAATCGCGAACACTACGATATTGACCAGCAAGTCGAGAATTCGAAGCAGAGGTTCTATCACGATAGATTAGTGGCCTGAGGGAGGTGTAGGGTCCCCAAAGATAGCGCGTCCCACCCGAATAATTGTCGAGCCCTCGGAAATGGCGAGTTCGAAGTCATTCGTCATACCCATCGAAAGTTCATTAAATGGTTGATTAGGAAGATCATTGCGTAGCTCGTTGCGGAGGTTGTGTAGGGTTTGAAAACATGATCGGATAGTTGATTGGGAAGCGGTCATTGGGCCAATCGTCATCAAACCGTGGAGTTCAAGAGAGGTTTCGCGGTCTATAGTCATTGCTAATCTACGCAGATTGGTGGGCTCTACCCCTCCTTGTGACGAGTTTTGCGTCAAATTGACCTGAATCAGTACAGCACATGCGCGATCCTCACGCGCGTTATCAAGGCGTTGTGCTAGCCGTTCTGAATCTACCGAATGAATTAGCGAAAAAATCTGAGTTGCGGTACGTGCCTTGTTCCGTTGAAGATGACCTATCAGGTGCCATCGGCCATCATTTACCGCAGGGATCTTCGTCTGCGCTTCTTGGATCCGGTTTTCCCCGAAGTTGGTGAGGCCTGCTGTGATTGCTTTATGTACTGTCGAGGCGTTCATAGTTTTTGTAACGGCGACCAGAGTGATGTCTTCCCTTGATCGACGAGAGTCTTTACAGGCTGCATTTATCCGTGCTTCCACAGTCTGTATCCGATTCCGAATCATCCCAACATAGGAAGTTGTGGTTGACCTCTCTGGTCCGCAGCGCTCAGTTCCCGTCCGATCGCCGCCTAAGAAATGTAGGGATATCGATCTCAGTATCGTCATCCGAGGGTTCTGAAAAGTCGAGTTCCCGAACTATAGGGCCAGATGTGGAACGTGATCGACGTCGAGCTGGACGAGAGTCCGAACCATACGTCTGAAATCCAGTTGCGATGACCGTTACTTGCACACGTCCTTCTAGTTCCTCGTTAATGACAGTACCAAAAATGATGTTCGCGTTTGAATCCGATGCTTGAGCGACTATCGCCGCAGCCTCGTTGACCTCGTGGAGCGTCATATCGGAACCACCGGTGAAGCTAAGGAGAACTCCACGTGCTCCGTCGATTGACACGTCTAATAATGGGCTGTTTAGGGCTTGATTGATAGCTTCCGTTGCCCGATCCTCGCCTTGACCTTCACCCATAGCCATTAAGGCGCTTCCTGATTCGGTCATAACGGCACGAACGTCATTGAAATCAAGATTGATGAGTCCGGGGCGGGTGATCAGATCAGAAACACCTTGAATCGCTTGGCGGAGTACGTCGTCAGCCATAGCAAAAGCAGCATTCATAGGTGTGTTGGGGTCAGCGACCGTCAGCAGCCGCTGGTTAGGAATGATCACGAGCGTGTCGACACGGTCCTGCAATTCCCGAATGCCTTCTTCGGCGTAACGAGCACGGGTGCTGCCCTCAAACTCGAACGGACGCGTGACGACGCCGACCGTCAGTGCCCCGGCCTCACGGGCCACGTTGGCTACGATAGGAGCCCCACCGGTTCCAGTGCCGCCTCCCATTCCGGCGGCGATGAAGACCATGTCGGATCCTTCGACTATCGCACGGATTTCTTCGATCGATTCTTCAGCTGCTTTTTGGCCGAGGTTTGGCTGTCCACCGGACCCGAGGCCACGGGTGGCTTTATCACCCACACGAATGCGAGTAGGAGCGCTTGATCGAACCAGAGCTTGAGCATCGGTGTTCACCGCGACGAATTCGATGCCTTCGACACCTTCTTCGATCATTCGTTCCACCGCATTGCTGCCGCCGCCCCCGATTCCAATTACTCGGAGCTCTGCGACGGGCTCGTCGCTTGATTGTCGTGAGCCGCGCTTTGCTGGTTTCAGCCGGGTAATTCGGCTTTCGCCAGGGCGGTCATCTTCAGCCATGACTAGACACCCTTCTAACTAATGCATCTGGACGCAGGTCGGCTTGGTTGCCTGCGATATACGGCCACTGGAGTAACGGCATTATGCCGAACTGTAATTATTCGTGCGCCTATTTTCATGATTTAGGAAGCTCGGGGTGACAGAACAGAGCGCATCCATCCGCTCATTCGGCCCAATGGGCTTTGCTGACTCCTTACTGAGTTACTCAGCGTGTTGTTGGCCGGTCCAGTCTGTGCTGCGGTTAAGACCAATCCAATCCCAGTGCTGAACTCAGGTTCACGATGATCTTCCCCGATTCCGGAAATCGCTTGTGGGCGGCCCAACGAGACGGGCATATTCATAATGCCAGAGGCTAGAGTGGACAGTCACGCGATACGAGATCCTCCGCCAGTAATGACGGCACCAGCCGGAAGGACATCGAAGTGACCGCTATTTGT
>CAYRCL010000041.1:0-108400 GCA_964422795.1 uncultured Chloroflexota bacterium | reverse complement strand
ATTTTAACCATTGTATAACACTTTTATTATTTTTTTTGTTTTTTTTGTTTTTTTTTTGGTGCTTTTGGTTGTGGGGTGGGTGGTTTTGCGTCGTGGGTCGATTGCAACAGGACTCTTGTCTCAAGTTTCGCGAGCACTCGTGGCCTTAGGGCGGGATGCCGAGCATTTGGTGTATGGCGCGTTGGTTTTCGTATTGATTGTCTTTGTGTTCTATACATCGTTCTTTACCCATCTAGCGGGATTTCGAGACGCCTTCACCCGATCAATCGAGTATTGGACGAGTGTTCACGCGTCAGAACGAGTCAACCAACCGTGGTTCTATTACGTGATGTTCTTGATCATGTACGAACCGTTCTCGCTGGTCTTTGGTGTGATCGCCCTTCTCCATCCACGTCGTTGGTGGAGCCCGTTCCATCTGATACTCGGTGTATGGATCGTGGTGACGGGGTTCGTGTACTCGGTCGCTGGTGAGAAGGCACCGTGGTTGGTGTTACATGTGCTGTGGGGACCACTTCTCTTAGCGAGTTGGTGGGTTGGTCGGTGGTTTGATACGAAAAACTCGAATATCCAGCGTTCGACGATTGGATTGTTTAGTGGTGGATTATTGGCTTGGACGGTCTGGTTTGCTATTCCTATTAACTTTCAACGCGGTGATATCCCAAACGACTTTGTCGTATACGTCCAGTCCTCGTCCGATGTCTTGGAAGCTACCGCAGTTGTTCACCAAGCAGCGGAACGGAGTGGAAAAGATCTGGGTTTACGAGTAGTTGTAAACAACGAATTTGCTTGGCCAGTTGTCTGGTACCTTCGCGAGTACACGAATGTCTTTTACACCAAGGATGTCTCGATCCAAAACGCACGCGAGGCTGATGTGTTGTTCATGACGCCGGCTGAGGCCGATATTCTTGGGATCCAACTGCCCGACCACGTTGGGCGACAAATGGTGTTGCGCTGGTGGTTCCCGGAATTTGCCTATAAGGCTTGGGATGCAGGATTCGTGGCGAATTTCGTTCGAGATCCGGAAGCTCGGAGTTCATTCTGGAACTGGCTTATCCGACGTGAGGTCACTCCAATTCCGATCGGAACATTTGATTTCGTTATGTATGTACGAACAGATTTTCTGACCACGGGGTCGCTCGGTCCGTTTCGCTTGTGAGGGTGGCGATTGTTGGCGCGGGTATTACGGGACTGTCTCTCGCCTACGAGTTGCTCAAGCGCGATCACACGGTGACGGTGTTTGAGGGTGCGGCACATGTCGGAGGCGAGTTGGCAACGGTTGAGGTGGGTGGTGAGCCGGTGGAGCGCTTCTACCACCATCTCTTTACGCATGACGACGACATGGTTGCATTGGCGTCTGATCTTCAAGTACATGACCGTGTCGAGTGGATGGAGCCTGAGATGGGGTACTACACGAACCGTCGAGTTTATCCGTTCACGTCGCCCATCGATCTTTTACGATTCGATGCCCTAAGTATCTCAGGGCGGGCACGTCTTGCCCTAGGGACGATGCTGCTCCAGCGGACAAAAGATTTTCGGGTATTTGAGGATCGTACCGCCGCGGAGGTGTTGCCACAGTATGTGGGCGAGGAGGCCTTTGAACTAGTCTTCGCATCACTCTTGCGAGCGAAGTTTGCTGATCATTGGGAATCGGTTTCGATGGCCTGGATGTGGGCTCGACTCATGGCTCGGGCTCGAACTCGTACACGCGACAAGCGGCGCGAGCGACTCGGGTATTTCCGCGGCAGCTTTCGAGTGATCCCTGATGCACTTGCAGCATCGGTTGTGAGTCACGGGGCGGATCTACGGCTCCGGACACGGGTGGAGGCTATTACGCTTGGTGATGCTGATTCGCCCGTCTTGTGGGCTGACGGATCGGCTTTCGAGGCGGATGCTGTTGTCGCCACAGTTGGTCTGCCGATCATTCGACGATTGATTCCAAGGGTCCATCACGGGTTTGCTACCGCGCTTGCCACCACGGCCTATGTGGGTGCTTGTGTGGTCTTGCTGCATATCAGGGAGCAGCTTTCGCGCTTTTACTGGACCAGTATTGGTGATCGTGACCTGCCGTTTGCTGGGTTGATCGAGCACACGAACTTTGTGGATTGTGAGCGCTATGGTGGTGCACGGTTACTGTATGTCAGTAACTACTTACCTGCTGAGCATGAGTTCTTTCAGCTAAGCGACGACAGGTTGGTCGAAAGATTTATCAACCCGATTGCTCGTGTGTTTCCGAGATTCGAACGGCAGCACATCGTAGAGGCTTGGGTTTCGCGTGATCCTGTGGCACAACCTGTGATCGCTGCTGGTTATCAGCGGCGGAAGCCGTCCTATTCCTCACCAATCCGGGGCTTTTATATCTGTAACACGTCACAGATTTACCCAGAAGATCGTGGCACAAACCACAACGTTCGCATTGCTCGTGAGTGCGCGAATCAGCTTGAGGTTGACGCCAGTTCGCTAGTCCTCGGGCGCCCGTCGGCTTGAAATGGAGTCTGTCCTACGATCCGTTCGATCGGGGCCAGATATGAAGCTGGCCGTCAGGACTGAGTTCAGGAACGACGGTGGATGTGTCGACCTCGGCGCAATAGGCTACATCGCTGAATAGTCCGACCTGTTTGAGGAGTTGCGCGCTCTGCGAATTTGCGAGGGCTTCTATTGCGGACGGATACCCATCCACGCTGTGAAGTGCAAGAAGTGCAGTTTCGTCGAGCTCTAGGCGTGGATTTGCGTCCGACAGTCGGCGGACAATCACACCAGCTGTGTAAACGTCGTCAAGAGCAAGGGCCCCGTCTCGACCGGCGCAGACGATCGTAATCAATTCTGAATCATCTTCGTCGAGGAGGCGCTGCGCGACTGCGCTGGCATTGCGGAGCGTTCCGATGAACGTCCGTCGGGCACTACTCCAGTGCTCGATTGCGAAGGCTCCGTTGGTCGTCGAAAGGATAAAGCAACGCTCGGTCGTTTTAACATGTTGAAATTCAAGAGGCGAATTTCCATGGTCGAAACCGTCAGGTGCGACACCGCCTCGTTCGCCGCACAGTAGGGCGCCGGGTCCGAGTTTGTGGGCAGCCTCACGAGCTGTTTGAAGACTTGAGGCGATGTAAATGTCTGAGTTGCTAGCCTCCGCAATTGTCAGAAGCGTGGTGCTCGCTCGAATGACATCAACAACAGCACAGACGCCGTCCGAGTCCGGATCGAGAGCTTCGGGTACCAGTGATACCTGAATTTTCCTCATACGTGGATCGTCTTCCAGCGACCGGAGCGAAAACGTATCAGGGATAGTGCCGCGAAGACGGTGTATTGCAGCCCTCCCGCCAGCCATATTCCTGGTAGTCCGAGACCAGCCCAGATACCGAGAGTAAGTGCGAGTGGGACTCGGACAAGCCACAGAGCAATTAAGGAAATCACAAAGGTGGCCCGCGTATCTCCGGCTCCGCGCAATGCTCCGGGAATAACCAGGGAAAGTCCCACGACTGGCATGAAGAGACCGATGATGCGAACGGGTGCTTCGGCAATGTCAATGACAGGTGCGGCTGATGTGAAGATGCCCACAAGATGGCGTGGGAAGAGAAGCATCAAGACTCCAACGAGCATTGATACGATCGTGCCCCACAGGGTCGCCTCACGGGCGAAGTCGACGGCTAGTGGGATCTTGCGTGCACCAAGGCTTTGTCCGACGGCTGTGCTTGCCGCTAACCCGATTCCGAATGACGGCATATAGGCAATCGATATGATCGCTCCAACGACGTTCTGACCGGCAAAGGAAACGGCGCCCAGTTGGAGACCGATTGTGCTGAAGGCGATGACGCCGCCAATGTGAATGACCTGCTCGCCTGTTGCGGGAGCGGCAACACGCCACAGGCGCCGCAGCATCGGGAAGTCAGGTCGGTAGGGTCCAATGATGCCAGCACGGAAAGGGGATCGGTAGACAAGGACCAGCATGAGGATGGCTGCGCTGATTCGGGCCACGCAGAACGCGATGCCAATACCCATGAACCCAAGCCCGCCGGGTCCAACGACATCAAACACGAGCAGGAATCCGAGGATGAGATTGATCAGGGCCATCACGCCTGAACCGAACATCGGTGTTCGTGTATCTCCGGCTCCACGCATGATCGATCCAACGATTACGACGATTGCCTGGAATGGGGCGGAAAGGCCTCCGAGAATAAGGTAGGGGACCGCGAGGTCGATCACCGCTTGTGTTGCCCCGAGAACGCTTAGGATTTGCTCTGACCAGAGCCCAAGGACTCCGGCGGAAACGGATGAGACTGTAATGGCGGTGATCATGGCTTGACGTCCGACCCGATGCGCCATCCGAATGTCGTTAGCTCCGTGTGCTCGTGCGATGAGTGCTAGAGCGCCCACGCCGATCCCCATGAAAACGGCGAAGGTGAAGAACAGAAGAATGTTTGATATCCCGCCAGCCGCTAGGGCGGTCGCGCCAAGCCGCCCTGCTAGGGCGGTATTGATCATAAACAACGCGCTTTGCAGCATGTGTTCAAGCATTGCTGGCCACGCAAGGGAAAAGAGGTCCGCACGCAGCTGATGCTTTCCGTTTGGTTTTCTGATGTGTTCACCAACTCCCATGAGGTGCGATTTCAAAGAAGCGGCCTCAGTTTTCGACGAAGTGGTATGCGAATGTTGCCAGGATGATTGCATGGTCATTGGAATCGTCGGTCGCTAGACACCGTTCTTAAGACGTTCATACCATCGCGGACTTGCAGAGGTTTTGTAGTAAGCGCTTAACGTCAATGTCGAAGCGTCGTTTAGTGTTCGTGATGATCATGATGGCGGTTATCGGGTCTTTGACGGTTGCGCGTCGTCGACCTTTGGCTCGGCTCGTGAACTGGAACCTAAGCAGACGCATTGCATGTCGAGTGTCCGGCGAGACAGATAGCTGGAAACCCGATCGTGTGTTGTCAGAGTGTTACGACGTTCTTGTTCGTCGAAGTTTCGAAGAGGTATCTCGTTATACCGGTACTGCCATGGCATTGGATCGTGATGCTGTCTATGTGCTCGGTCGGGCTGATTGGATCGCGGCAAACCTTCGAAACGTTGAGCGCTTGTTTGGCCCTTTGGCTGAGGTGTATGAGCGAGTTCAGGCCAACCCAGGTCCGGCAGGGCGCCTTGTGGCTTGGGGAACCCATTTTGCAGTCACAGGGCAAATTGCGATGTTGTTTGGTTATCTGAGCCGCCGCGTGTTAGGTCAATACGATGTCCCAATTCTTGAACACAATGCGGACAGTGCCGGAATCCTCTTCGTTGAGCCGAACATAGCCCGCGTAGCGGCGGAGACTGGAATAGAGCCTAACGATCTGCGTCTATGGGTGGCGCTTCACGAGACTACACACGCTTTCCAGTTCCGAGCAGGCAATCCACCGTGGATCAAGGCCTATATCGCCCAACAACTCCAGACTTATGTGGCAGAAGCGATCCGTGTGCTGAAATCACGTCGTAGTTTCAGCGCCCGTTTTTACGATGCGTGGCACCGATTCAATTCGAGGGAATTTACGTCGGTTGGACTCATGCGGTTCGCTTTGACTGATACGCAGACAGAGGCACTGGCCAAGATTCAGGCATTGATGACTCTGATGGAGGGATATAGCAACCATGTGATGCGGAAAATTGGACATCAGCTTATTCCAGAATTTTCGCTCTTGGAGGATCGTATGGAGCGTCGGTCCCGTGTGCACGGGCCGGGATCCAAGACGGTTTTGCGCTTACTTGGTTTAGAACTGAAACTTGAGCAATATAGGGTTGGAGAACGCTTTGTGGAGTACGTTGTGGAAGAAGAGGGTCTAGAGTTCCTACATCACGTCTGGCGTGGACCGACTTTTGTGCCGACACTCTTCGAGGCGCGCCATCCGACCGTATGGGTTGACCGTATGCGTAAAGGAACGGTGCTCAGCTAGACATGCTCTGTATTGGAAACGTGGGTCAAGCGGGGTCCATGGAAGGAAAGTTATCGATAAGCGGGTTCGTTCTGGCACCGGAACGGTTGACCCAGAATCGTGCTTGGATGCACGCGATGGGAGCATGGATGGCGATGCATGACTGAAGAGGGGCCACGTGCTCCGAAGCCTGATGAGATTGCGGATCTGATTGCGCACGTGAACCTTGTGATGCGCGAGGAGGTGGGCAGTGCCCCGTCATACGCGCTGGATTGGCCCTACGTAATTACCCGTGAGAACCTCGAGAACATTCGTGTGATTCTTGTGGATGATCATATTGTGTCGTCAACGGCGATCGTGCCGCATGAAACGTCTATTGGAGGGGTGAATCTGCGTATCGGTGGGATTAACGGTGTATCAACCCATCCGGATTACCGACGTCGTGGATATGCCTCACGCATACTTGAGGCGTGTATTGATCACATGCGCGATTTGGGATGCCATTTAAGCCTGCTCAGTACTGGTGTGCCAAGTTGGTATCGCAAGCTTGGATGGGAGTACGCTGGGAGGACCCACGTCTATCGGTTTGATCGAGGCAATCGTGGTTTTTTGGCCTCGGATCCTGGGCTGGTTATGCGGACTGCCGAGCCGTCCGATTTTGGATCGATCGCAGCACTTCATACGGGACGGGATCATGGCGCAATCCGGTCTGCTGACCACATGCGCACGGTGTTCACTCGGAACCGGGCTCGAACATGGGTAGCTGAAGATGGAGGGGAAGTGCGTGCATATCTATGGACGCGCGGACATGCAATATCTGAGTACGGTGGCCCGTCTGAATTTGTGATTCCGATGATTTCACGGCTTCTTGAAGAGTGGGATGACTCGGCTACACAAACGTCGACCCGCACCCGCGAGGATCGTCTCACCGATATTATTCCAACTGTTCATGCGAGTCTTTCGACGCCTACCCAATCAGACGCGGTCACTGAAGTGCTGGATGCGATCGGAATTCTGCGTTCGTCTGAATATGTTGGAATGATGCGGATCGAGAATCTGGAAGGTCTGCTTCGGGCTTACGGGTTGGAGGATATTGCGGTTGAGTGCAAGGGCAGTTCGATCCGATTCACAGGTCCGGGATGGTCACATTGTTGTTCTCTTACGGACACCGTAAAGTTTCTTTTTGGCCCTGAGAGACCAGCTGGTCTAACCGTGGATGGGATGCCTTTTACGTTCCACGAATGGCCAGCTGATCGAGTTTGACCATAACCCGATTCGGTTTACGCGGGCCAATGGCCGGTCGTGACGCAGGCAGGTTCCGTGTCATCCGTGCCCCATGATGACTAGCCGTCTGCCCACCTGAGTTCGTAGAATCACTCGACTAGATTGACTGTTCAGTTTGCCGAGGAAGCTTTCGGGGATTTTTAAGGCCACAGATTCCGGCCACTGTCATCGGAGAGCATGAATGTCGATTGAACATAGAAAAGACACGGCGGGCCACGTCATTGAAATCCTCGAGGAGGAATTCGAAGACTTCACGACGGAGGCGCAAGCATTTCTCGCAGGCAAGCGCGAAGAAGACCAATTTATAGGTTTTCGTCTTAAGCAAGGTGTGTACGGACAGCGACAACCAAACGTGCAAATGATCCGAGTGAAGCTACCCTTCGGTGGTGTGACGGCTGACCAACTGGACGCGTTTGCTGAAGTCACCGAACGCTTTGCCCCATTGAAGAAGGGGCATATCACCACGCGTGAGAACATTCAAATTCACCACATTCCGTTGCCGCTCGCATGGGAGGCTATTCGGGTGTTGGGTGAGACGGGGCTCTCATCGAGAGAAGCATGCGGCAACACAGTTCGTAATGTGACCGGTGACCCTTGGGCTGGTGTTGCTGACGACGAGGTGTTTGATGCGACGCCCTATGCCGGTGCCTTTATTCGCTATTTTGTGCGCAACCCGCTCACGCAACTGCTTCCCCGTAAATTCAAGGTCGCATTTAGCGGTTCGGATACGGATCGTGTGATTGCTGACATTCACGATCTTGGATTCTTTTCGCGTACCCGTGTTGTTAATGGGGAAGAGGTCCGTGGGTTCCGCATTGTGACTGGTGGTGGTCTTTCAATCATGCCGAAACAGGCATTCGAGCTTTATGACTTTGTTCCTGTCAATGACTATCTCCGTGTGTCGGAAGCCGTGCTGCGGATCTTCAACCGTTCTGATGAACTACGGCGTAATCGATCCAAAGCGCGTATCAAGTTCTTGATTCATCGTGTCGGCATCGAGGCGTTTCGAGAAATGGTCGAGGAAGAGCTTCAGGGCGAATGGGCTGCAAGGGATTACCCAGTCGACGATCTGCTCTTTGTCGATGATGAACAAGCCGATGCCCCAGGTCTTCCATCTGAGGCTGCCGTTGTTGCTGATGAAGACGCGGAGTTGTTCGAGCGCTTTGTGGCTTCGAACGTGGCTCCGCAGGTGCAGGGTGGCTACTCGACGATCGAAGTCAAGGTCAATCAAGGCGATCTTACACCAGATCAATTCCGTGGATTAGCGGGGATCCTGCGTGAATACGGGGCAAGTCGTGCTCGTGCTACACATTGGCAAAACATTGTTTTGCGTTGGATTCCAACTGGCAATGTGTATACGGTCTGGCGTGAGTTGCGGGAGCTAGGACTTGGTAATCCGGGTGCCTATGAGATTAATGACATCGTTTCGTGTCCGGGTACCGATAGTTGCAAGATGGGAATCACCTCGTCCATGGGACTGAGTCGCGCAATTCAGGCTCACGTTGAGGAAATGAACATTCAGGATCCGCTCACGCGCCAAATATTGATCAATATGAGTGGGTGCCCAAATTCGTGTGGTATGCACCACGTCGGAAATATTGGCTTCCACGGTGCGGCTATTAAGAGTGATGCTCGGCAAGTTCCTGCGTACCACACTTTTATTGGTGGTAATCGACGCTATGGATCAGAGATGCGCATTGGCATGCTACTCAAGACGCGTGTCCCAGCGAAGCGAGCTCCAACGGTTGTCGAGCGATTGATCCGTGATTATGAGGATAACCGTGAGACTGACGATGAGACCTTCAACGAGTACGTTGATCGCTACGACAAGGCCTATTTCGACGGATTGCTGACCGATCTGGCGCTTCCGCCAGAATTTGAGAATGAACGCGATCATTTCGTTGATTGGGATCGCGACCGGTTGTATGTGCTCGAGCGTGGCGAGGGTGAGTGCGCCGTCTAACAAACAACGGACTGCGTTAACACGGGATATTGCTTGAGTCTAAGCATCGATGACTTTGTGCAGAGCTCGGTTAGATCAAATCGAGATCGGGTCATTATTGATGGGGCGACCTATCATGCGAGGCTCCATGAATCGCGGTGTGCGTAGATGGCATCGTTGAACCTCCGTATCGCCACTCGGCGTTCGCCTCTCGCTCGTGCTCAGGCTAAGTTGGTTTCCAACCTGTTGGTTGCTGCGAATCCACGACTTACGACTGAAATGATTCTTCTCGATACTATCGGAGACCAAGAGCGAGACCGTCCGATTGAGGACCTTGGCGAGCAAGGGGTGTTTTCTCGAGCTGTCCAGATCGCTGTGTTGGACGATCGGGCAGATGTGGCAGTCCACAGCTTCAAAGATCTTCCTACAGCTGAGATGGAGGAGCTCGATGTAGTCGCAGTACCCCTTCGCGAGGATCCACGTGACGCCGTTGTTAGTTACAGTGGCCGACGGTTGGCCGAATTACCGTCGGGCGCTACCGTCGGAACAAGTAGCGCACGCCGTACAGCTCAGATCAATCGATTACGTCCGGATCTTGAGATCTTATCGTTACGTGGCAATGTAGGAACCCGCGTTGCCCGTGTTCGCCCCGGTGATCTCGATGCTGCGGTGATGGCTGTAGCTGGTCTGAAGCGCCTTGCTATGGTCGATTTCATTAGTGAAGTGCTTGAGCCGCCTGACTTTTTGCCTGCCCCTGCCCAAGGAGCGCTTGCGGTGGAGGTTCGAACAGACCGCCCCGAGGTACAAGAGGTAGTCGGTTTGATAGACGATGCTGATGCACGGGCAACTACGGCTGCGGAGCGTGCTTTTCTCCAAAGTTTGCGTGGCGGGTGCAATGCGCCAGTTGCAGCCTTGGCTACGCTTAACGGATCCGAGTTGACATTGGCAGCAGCGGTGTTTGAACACGATGCATCACGTCCTGAGATTGGTGTCGCACGACCCGAGGACGCTGATGCTTTGGGAAGAACCGTCGCCACACGTGTTTTGGCAGCTCGAGTTCCTGAAGTCCAGTGACCGTACGGACTGGTGCTATTTATCTTGTTGGTGCTGGTCCGGGTGATCCAAAGCTGATAACCGTTCGTGGACGTGAGATTCTTGAGAGCGCAGATGCAGTTGTACATGACCGACTGATATCCCCGGGATTGTTGAAGCTTGCCCGCGCTGATGCACGGATTGAAAACGTTGGCAAGGCTCCAGGTGGAATAGGTCCTTCACAGGACGAAATCAATGATTTGTTAGTCAGTCTTGCCCGCAACGGTTGCACGGTTTGTCGGCTTAAAGGCGGTGATCCGTTCATTTTTGGTCGAGGGGGTGAGGAGGTTCTAGCCGGTCGTGCTGCCGGTGTGTTTGTCGAAGTTGTCCCAGGGGTAACTTCGGCTCTAGCTGGTCCGGCTTCTGCTGGTGTTCCTGTGACGCATCGTGGGCTTTCGTCGTCGGTAACTGTAGTGACAGGCCACGAAGAACCGAGTGCAAGGGATGGAGGCGTGGACTGGCGTGATATTGCCCAAGTTCAAGGTTCAATCGTCATCATGATGGGTGTTGTCCATATAGAGGCCATTGCCCGGGCGTTGGTCGTTTCGGGTCGTCCATCGGATGAACCGGTATGTATTGTGGAGCGGGCCACGTGCCCAAATCAGCGGGTTATCTTTGGCACGCTAGGAACAATCGGTGGGGTTGCTGAGAGGTCGACGATAGAAAACCCTGCAACAATTGTCATTGGTGTGGCCGTGGATGCACTGGCCGATCGTGCAGAGTTGTGAAACGACCGCGCGTTGTTGTAACACGTCCGACGGACGCCTCTGATCATCTTGCGGAACGCCTTGAGCGTCTCGGATGTGAAGTGGTGAGTGCGGCTGCGATTGAGATCGGCCCCCCGCGAAGTTATGAGTTTCTCGATCGCCTTGTTCGTACATCGAGTCGGTTCGACTGGATTTTGTTCATGAGCCGAAATGCCGTGCGGTTTTATGTCCAACGAGTTCGTCGCCTGAGACGAGGAGAGTCTTCGATGCCGCCTGGAGTTCGGGTTGGTGTTGTCGGGCCAGAGACTGAGGCTGTTGCAACCCGCGCCGGAATAACTGTCGATCTACGATCGCTTGAACACTCAGGGGAGTCGTTGGCGAATGATGTTGCCTCGATCGCGAAACATGGATCGGCAGTACTGGTTGTTCAGGCAGAAGATGGTCGAACTGAAATCCTGGAGTGTCTACGTACGGCTGGTTTCAGAGTCGAGCGTGTCGCGGCTTATCGAACGCGGCCGGCAACGGTTCCCAAGGATGTAGTTGATGCCGTACGTATCGGTACGGTTGATGCGGTTGCATTTGCAAGTCCATCAAGTGCTATCAGTTATGCCATTGCGCTAGGAGGACTCGACAAGATTCGGTCAAGTGTGGTGGTTGCAGCTATTGGTCCCACAACTGCTGCGGCTTGCACTCGCGCAGGTCGTGCGCCGGATGTAGTAGCGGTTCCGCCGTCAGCTGAGGTTCTGGCTGACGCGATTGCGTGCTGCTTGCAATGTGGCACGCGTGTTCCGATTTGACAGAATGCGAGCCTAGGGCACCAGATGTTCATGATGTGGCGAGTGAGCCCGGAAAGATAAGTGTGACGAAAATGGGAATCATTGGGTCTCAACGACCACGGCGGCTGAGGCGGACGTCGGCGATTCGTCGCTTGGTTCGAGAGACTCGTCTTTCGATCGACCAATTGCTGTATCCAATGTTTGTCGTCCCGGGCTCTGGTGTGGAGGATGAAATTGGTTCGATGCCAGGCCAATTCCATCGCTCGGCTGACCGGATGGGTGATTCGGCTCGTGCTGTTGAAGCACTTGGAATTCAAGGCGTTCTTCTTTTTGGGCGATCGGCAACGAAATCTCCGGATGGAAGTGAGGCATCGGACCATGACGGCGTAGTACAACGCGCGATAGAGCAAATTAAGCGTGCAGCACCTGAGTTAATCGTGTGTACAGACGTCTGCCTTTGTGCGTATACGGATCATGGGCATTGCGGGGTTCTACATCGGGGAATGATCGACAACGATCTTTCGGTGAGTCGTATGGTTGAGGTCGCGTTGTCACATGCGCAAGCTGGTGCAGACATTGTTGCTCCATCCGACATGATGGATGGAAGAGTGGGTGCTATTCGCACTGTGCTTGATGCTGAGGGTTTTGGCTCAATATCCATCATGGCGTATGCGGCAAAATATGCGAGCGCGTTCTACGGTCCGTTCCGTGAGGCGTCTGACTCAGCGCCATTGTTTGGGGACCGACATACCTATCAGTTAGATCCAGCGAATGTGCGTGAGGCTATTCGAGAAGTAGGCCTCGACGTCGCGGAAGGTGCGGATATGGTGATGGTTAAGCCCGCTCTACCCTACTTGGATGTGGTGGCTCGAGTGCGTGCGACGTACGACGTGCCGATAGCCGCATATCTTGTTAGTGGAGAATTCGCGGCTATTAAGGCAGCCGCTGCGCGCGGTTGGTTGAATGAAGCGGATGCGGCACTAGAAGCGTTGACATCGATCTCGCGTGCTGGTGCTGACGTGATCATTACGTATTGGGCTCCTGATGTGGCGGTGTGGTTGGATAAGGGATCGGGAAGCTGACGCGAGATACGCGTGTTGCTGTTGCTTTGAGCTTGGCAGCAGCGATGATCTTCGCGTTGGGTGCTCCGCTTTCGCGTGTTGCGAGGCCAATTACCGCTGCGGAGGTGACCTTCTGGCGTCTTGTTTTGGCGACGCTTGTGGCGTTGGTGATTCTGGGTGTTTCGCGTGTCCGGATTAGAAATGTTTGTCATCCGCGAATGCCGGTTCTGGGTGCAACGCTCTACTTGCATTTCCTACTCTTTACCCTCGCTGCGCAGACTACGACAACAGCGCACACCTTAGCGCTTGTCTACACATCGCCGGTTTTAGTTGCGCTTGGATCAGCGTTGGTTCTCCGAGAGCCTCCATGTTTTCGACAGATGATTGGCGTTGTTGTGGTAGTTGTGGGTGTATCAGTGCTTGTCGGGTTCGAACCGACTTCAACAGGAGCAACACTCACGGGCGATCTAGCAGCTGTGGGATCGGGGGCGGCGCTCGCTGCCTACGTGTTGGCTAGTCGCTATTACCGTCGGACCGTGTCTTTGCCAGCGTATGTGTTTTCCGTCTACGGGTGGGCAGCTGTCTGGGCTTTACCGTGGGCTGTGGTCTCATTCGATGGATACGTCTACGACGGGAATCGGATTATTTCGATCATCCTTTTGGGAGTGTTTTCATTAGGTGTCGGACATACATTGCTTAACGCGGCTCTTCGTCGAGTACGTGCGACGATCCCCAATGTCATAACGACCCAAGAAGTAACTGGCGGTGTGGCACTCGGGGCGTTGATGTATGGGGATATACCTAGGTGGACCACGTTACTAGGGGCTTTTGTGGCGCTAGTGGGGGTCATAGTGGTCATTACATGCGGAGGTCGGAACGGGTCGACTGAAGTCGCTGCCTAAGGTCGAAAAGAGAGTCGTGCCGTTGCTCCAGGTTCGTCATTGCGAGGTTTAATATCGAAAGTACCGTCTAGGTTCCGCTCTACAAGGTTGCGAATGATTGTGAGGCCCAGACCCTGATCTCGAGATATGTCGAAATTCTCAGGTAAGCCAACACCATCATCGGTGACTGTAACGGTGAGTTTCTCGTTCTCAGTTTTGGATGACACGCTTATTCGACCGTTGTTGCGTTCTGTCATCCCATGTTCCACGGCGTTCCACATAAGTTCGTTTACGACTAAAGCGAACACCGTGGCTTTGTCGGATGTGATCAATCCCGGGAGCGCATCAACCTCGATGTCAATGTCACGGCCGCTGGCCCCCAGATCGCTCCGTAGCATGTCGGCCATCGAATCGATGATGTTGGATACGGTGGTTTGACCAATCGACTCTCTCGAGAGTAGGTCGTGAACTCGAGCCATGCCTCCGATCCGACCCGCACTTAGCTTAAGCAAGCTCGAAGCTTCGGTGGTCTCGGTTCGGCGTGCTTGCATCTCTAGGAGCGAAGCAATTGTCTGCATGTTGTTCTTCACTCGGTGGTGCATTTCTTGGAGCAGTATCGATTTTGTTTCAAGCCCGTGCCTGACTTCTTCGAAGAGTCGTGCATTTTCAATGGCAATCGCGGCATGGTTCGCGAACATGAAGGCTAGATCGACTTGTTCCTGTGTGTACTCGTTCGGTGTTGAGCTATAGAGGCTAATTGCTCCAACCGGTCGATCGCGAAGCATTAGGGGTACGCAGAACATGGCTCGATATTCATCCACGATTAGGTCACGGGGAGCGACGAGTCGTTGGTCATTAAGTGCGTCAGAAACAACCACCGGACCACGGGTTGAGACGGCTCGCCCCACGACACCCTCGCCAATGGCTAGGCTGTGTTGGCGATACGCGTCGCTCAGGTTGACTGCGGCTACGATATCGAGCCGACTGTTGTCTGGACCGACACGCCAAATCGCTGCTTTGTCAGCATCGATTAGTTGCGCTGCTGATTGGGCAATCTGGGTTAAGACTGATTCAGGCTTGAGTTCCGAAGTCAATGTTCGCGCCAGGTTTTGAACTGTTGTGAGCTGTTCGATCTTGCTGCGGAGGGCTTCATCGGTCTCGCCATGGAGGCGGGCATTTTCCACCGCAATGGCAAGTTGGCCTGCGGTAATTTCAACGAAGCGGACTTCTTCATCCGTGAAGTCTCGGAATTCGGAACTGGCGACGTTCAACACTCCGACGAGCCGTTCAACATTGAAGAGTACGATTGGTACTGCTAGGAAGCTTTGGAAACTCTCCTCGCCAATTCCAGGTACGTATTTGAATCGGGGATCACTCCAGGCATCACGTACGGCGACGGGTTGTCCGGATTGGGCAGCCCAACCGATTAATCCTTCGCCCAGTGCTAGTGTCGTTTGTCCAACAGCTGCTGGGTCGAATGCCCGTGTGGCGCTAAGGATCAGCCGGTCGATCGCATCGTCATAGAGGTATATTGTGACCTCTGATACTTGAAGATGATCGGTTACGGATTCGACAGTTGCTTGCAGAACGCCTCGAAGCTCGAGCGATGAGTTGATCACGCTGTTGATTTGATCCAGGGCTCGAATTGTGCTTTCGAGAAGAAGTTCGCGGTCGGTCGGGCGTGCATTGATTGGGACCACGGAAGCGTAGCCGCGCACGAGAGATTGGATTGCAGCGGCCTGGATTTGGACGAGCTGGTCAATAACTGATGTATGCGATGTCTGATCGGTGTTGATTAAGACGGTTCTCCCAAGCGCTCCTATCCGCTCAAGTGCGGTTGCAAGAAGACTTGAGAGGGAAGCTCCTCGCGATGCGGTGGATGTGCCGACTTCTTCAACATGGCGTAAGAAAGTGCGATCTCGACCGAGTTCAAGAAACCTCCGACCGATTTCTACGTCCGATGTGTTGAGACCATTGCTGCCCTGGTCGGCAAGCCACCTGGCGAAATCCTCACCATGGCTTGATGTATTCGCTGAGGTCATTCAACTGTCACCGAGCAGCTCTCATTTGCGTGGAAAGTGCGTTGCGCGAGGGCTGTTCGATATTAGGAGGGTGGTTGGTTCGTCTGAAGTCCATCAACCTGTGCGTCATCGTCGACATTAGACGACTTGCTGCGAGTTGGTGACTCTTCGGAAGAAATTATGCGCTTGGGAAATGCATTACGTCGATTAGCCGGTAAACGGATCGAAGATTTGGTTGTATGGAATCCTGTCGCGATTAACGTGATACGGATCACCGAACCAACGTTGGGATCGACCACGGCACCGAAGATGATATTAGCGTCTGGCGCAACGACACTGGCTACATGTTCGGCTGCAACGTTTACCTCAGCCATTGCCACATCTTCCGCAGCTGTAACGTTTAGGAGTACGCCACGGGCACCGTCGATCGAGGAATTTAGCAGTGGGCTTTCCATCGCTTGGCGAACTGCGCGTAGGGCTCGCTCTTCGCCTGAAGCTTCACCCACGCCCATCATTGCTGTTCCGGAGTCTTTCATAACCGATTTCACATCGGCGAAGTCAACGTTAATGAGCCCCGTTGTGGTGATCAGGTTCGCGATTCCCTGCACGCCACGGCTCAACATGTCATCGGCCAAGATGAAAGCGTCGCTGAAAGACGTGTGCGGGCCGGCGTAGTCGAGCAACTTGTCGTTGTAAACCGGTATGAGCGCGTCGACGTGTGATTCCAATTGAGTCAGACCGTCCGCAGCGATCTGGGTGCGTCGACTACCTTCGAAGGAGAAGGGGATGGTTGCGACGCCAATCGTGAGTGCGCCAGCCTCCGAAGCTAGCTTTGCCACCGTTGGAGCTGCTCCAGTCCCGGTGCCTCCTCCCATACCGGCTGTAACGAATACCATATCTGCGTCTTTAACGAGGTCCGACAAATCCTCATAGCTTTCGTTAGCGGCGCGTTCACCGAGTCGTGGGTTTCCGCCGGTCCCGAGATTCCCGGTTGATTGGTCACCAATCAGAATTCTTCGATCGGCGTTTGATGCGGTTAGGTCTTGCGAGTCTGTGTTTACAACGACGAACTCGACCCCAGCAAGACCGGCTTCGATCATTCGGTTGACGGCGTTATTTCCGGCACCGCCAATACCTATGACGCGTATGTCGCTGGCGCTTACAGGAGAATTTAGATCGGTTTGGGGATTGTGGCGCAGTATTCGCGGCACGAGGTTTTTTGGTCGTTGAAGATCGGCGAGTCGATCAGGGTTGAATCCAGTTTGTTTTTTACGCGGCACGGGTTCGGACCTCTGCGGCTAGCGTTTCGTAGGCCTTGACCGCTCGACGTGCACCGCTATCTTTCGAATCAGCGGCGAAGATTGAGGTTCCCGAACTAGCGGCCTCAAGGATCTTGCTGTTTGTTGGGATGTCAGTTTCGAAAACGCTGGTGCCCCAGCGGTCGCGAAGATACTTCGCTACGGTCTTCTCCTCGCGAAGACGTCGATCAAGTTTGCTAAGTACGATTCCTAACACGCGGAGCTGAGGGTTTAGAAAGGTGACTTCTTCGATGCTTTGATTCAACATTTGGAGACCCTGCAGCGAAAAGAAACGCGCTTCCGTAGGAATGATTACCCATTCAGATGCAACGAGGGCGTTAAGTGTGAGTACCCCGAGGGACGGCGGTGTATCAAAGAAGATGAAGTCGTATTTGTCGGATACGCGGAGAATGTGATCGCGTAGTCGCATTTCGCGTCCCAACTTTGTCTGTAAGGATGCCTCAACGCTAGCAAGCTCCGGCGTGGCTGGTACGACATCAACACTTGAGCCCATCGGGTCTTCGACACGGTAGCGCGGAATCTCAATTTTCCGATCGAGTAGCGCGTTGGCAAGAGTCATATCCATTACGCGCTCTACACCGAAGGCGGATGTAAGGTTTGATTGTGGGTCGCAGTCGACCACGAGAACCGATGACCCAGCTCGGGCTAATGTTGTTGCGAGGTTCGATGTAGTGGTTGTCTTACCGACGCCACCCTTCTGGTTGGCGATTGAAATCGTCACGGCCATGGGAGCCTCCGCGCGCGCGCCGCCCACCGACCCCACGGCGACGATCAGGCGTGATGCTATGCCACTCGAATCTGACGAGTCAACATAATTATGCTTTAGTTTCGACGAACACCGACGTGAGGCGACCCGTGGTAGCCTCAAGCGTGCTCAAACCAAGCCCTGGGCGCGATGGCGAAAATACTGAGGCTGGAGCAGCCTCCTCGCTTGCTGTGGATATCGCGCCCAGCCATCCGCGCGGATTGAAGCTGCGTGCACCGGTTTTGACCGCATCTGGCACGTTTGGATTCGGTGATGAATATCGGGACGTCGTTGACTTAGCTTGTCTAGGTGCCATTGTTACCAAAACGGTTACGCCTGAACCACGTGAAGGCAATTTAACGCCGCGCACCGTTGAGACGCCGGCAGGTATGTTGAATTCAATTGGTTTGCCTAATCCGGGTGGCGATGGTGTCATCCGTGACAAGGCATCGATGTGGGCTGATCTTGCGTGTCCCGTAGTTGTAAGCATCGCTGCAGACACTCAGCAAGACTGGACAGATTTAGCTGCTCGTTTCGATGGTTTGGAAAATGTGGTCGCAATCGAGGCTAATCTTTCCTGTCCAAACGTGGCTGGCGGTCTCGACTTTTCCACGGACCCTGATAAGACAGCTGCTGCTGTCGCAGCTGTGTGTTCGGGCAGTTCGCTGCCTGTCATTGCAAAACTGTCGCCAAACGTCACCGACCTTCGTCGAATTGCATGCTCAGCCGAAACATCGGGTGCTCATGCGTTGTCTCTAATCAACACGGTTTTGGGTATGGTGATTCACCCAGAAACTGGACAACCTTTCCTCGGAGCAAATTGGGGTGGCTTGTCTGGTCCGGCGATACGTCCGATTGCTGTGCGTTGCGTGTATGAAGTAGCGGATGTCGTATCGATTCCAATAATTGGAATCGGTGGAATCGTCACTAGTGACGATGCTCTCCAATTTTTCCATGCTGGTGCTTCTGCCGTTCAGATCGGAACTGCCACGTTTCGGGATCCACGTACAGCTGAAGGGATAGTGGACGGTCTTGGCGGTTACCTCGAGAGGAATGGACATAGATCTATCGTTGAAATTGTTCGACAGGCTTCACGAACAGTTAACGACTGAAGTGCACCTGAATTACATCGCAATTTTCGACGATGTAATCGCGGCCAACGCTTTTTAATTCGCCAATCTCGCGAAGCCGCGTCCACGATCCAGCTTCGACCAGCTTGCTTGCTGAGGCAACGTCCGCACGAACGAAGCTGTCGGCCAAATCGCTGTGAATCGATCGGGCTGCATCAAGTGCCGACTTACCGCGTGCGAGATTCCACGCATTAACTGACGACGAATTCTCTGTGTAAAAGACGATGAAATTGAGCGCACCTTGGACCCCACGTCTTAGTCGGAAAGCCGTGCTGGAAGTCATTCCTAGATCGGCACGAAAGGCGGCGCTATCGTCAGAAGGTAAATCAGGTAGATCCAGCGAGACGCACCATGAGATCAAATCCGCGTCGGATCGCTTTGTCTCGGTCGTTGCGGCTGCTTCGTCTGGCACATTAACGGCTACGGCAGTCGGTTTGGTGGTTAGTAGACCGTATCCCCGGAGGCTGGCAAGTTCATGAGGCTCAAGAGTATCTCCAATGTGGTGGTCCGACTCGAGGGCATGCGTTACTTGGTCGAGAAGATCGATCTGGTTTCCAGAAGCACGTCGCTCATTCCGCGGTCCTGACTCGAGCTTTTTCCGGAGTCGATGTTGTGCTGGTTCAATCACACCCAGATCCAGCAGCGCCAATTCTGTCTTTAGAGACGAGACCTGCTCGGTCGCTGTCTCGAGATTCCCATCACAGGCGACGACTATCAGCAGCGCGTCAGTTGTACGCAGGAAGCCCACCCATTCGGGGGACGAGGGGGTGATCGTGGACAGTGCATGGCTTGGCGTATGCCAAAGCGTGAATTCGGAAGGGACGAGTCGTGATGCAGAAAATATGGATTGGATTGAGTGAAGTGCGGAGTTGGAGAGTTGAAGCGTTCCGGATTGAACATCGACTCTTCCAAGGGAGTGCTGAACGATTCGTCGACCTACTGCAGCAGTGAAAATTGATTCAATTCCAGCATCAAATTCACCTACGAGTGCGATGGTTGACAAAGCCTCGGTCTTCTACTGAAGTTCAAAGATAGGCTGATTTCTTTGATATATTGGGCGTCCACCCCAGAAGAATCTTAGTTCAGGACAGAAATCCAGTGCCTTCACCGAAGGAGCTTGTTCGTCAACGCCGGCGCGCAAAGCAGGTTCGACGGCAGCAGTTAGTTCGTGGTCGAAATGTGCGGACACGATCGGCGCTAAGGACCTTCGTTAGGCGTGCCGAGGTTGCTATCGAGTCAGGCGATTCTGAGGCTGCTGGTACAGCCGTCAAATTCGCACAAAGTAGGCTGGATGCAGCTGGACGTAAGGGTGTAATTCACCGAAGGCAAGCGGCTCGTCGTATTTCCAGGTTGATACGTTTACTGCGGGCTGCAGATTCACGCTAACCGCTGCTGGCCTGAGGTCTAGAGGAAAGCCGCGCTGTAAGAATTTCAAGTAGGGCGTCTTTGTTTCCTCCTGTTGACTTAAGGGCCGCATCTGTTCGAACAACCTCGGCGTACATCGCACCGATTAAGCCGTCAGACATGCGTCGAGCTTGACGCGTCAGGGTTCTTGCTCGGCTTGGCGGTACGCCTGCTGCTTGTTTTACGTCGTGTTCGTTTCCGCCTTCGACAATGATCTGTCTCGCAGATGCGATCTGCCGTAGCGAGGTTGTAATGTCGTTAAGAATCAATTGGTGTGGGGTCTGTAGCGAAAGCATGTCGTGAAGTATGGAAAGCGCGTCGTCGGCGCGGAGGTCAGCAACGGCATTGATATAGTCCCAACGTGAATGTTCACCAATGGTTGCAGATGCGGCGTCGACATCTTCTTCAGTAATCTCACCACTGAATCCACAAAATGCGGCCAGTTTCGAAACTTCGCTCTCGATAAGCCCCGCGTGACTGGTTACCAGTTCTACCAAACGAGTCGCTGCAGGCGCAGATAGTTGAACATTCAGGTTGTTAGCGATTGATTGGGCATAGCGAACAGCCGCGTCACCACGTAATGGATCGAACCGCTGAATTCGTGCCCCACTTGCTTTGAGCCCACCAAATTTTGTCGCTCGTGATGCTGTACGACCGTCGCTAAGGTCGAGATATACGGAGACTGCGAGATCACAGGTGTTCGCACTGGGGTCACTGCGCTGAGTTGTGACAAACGCTGCTAGCCATTCGACTAGATGCTTGGATCGGGTCCCACTGGACGGAGCATTATCCAGATAAACCTTGCGTTGCTCACCGAACAACGACAGCATCCCGCATGCTTCGTTCAATTCGTCTACGGTGGCCTTTGTTCCGTCAAGGTGGGTAAACGATAGGTCGCTGGCGGAGGGATGGCTGAGCGCTACGTTGACGGCGTGGCTCATCCGTTGATCGCGAAGGCCTAGAAATACAAATAGCACGGCGCTAGCCTACGTGTGTGGGAATAGCCGCGCTAATGGACCGATATGGGACCGATATGTTGCTAGGTTTGACAGCGACGGGCTGTGTCCGAATCCTGTGTGCACGGGACAATGATAATAATAGGTACGCTACATCTGAAGCCCAAGGTATGTAGGCGGAGGACCAATGAACTTGAAATCTGCTAACGACGAAGCTGACATTGCTTATGCGGCAGTTCGCTCTGGATCCGCGCGATTGCATGAGCGAGCGCAATCGGCTTTGGCCGGTGGTGTTACGCACGATCAACGGATACAGAACCCGTTCCCAATTATGGT
This sequence comes from uncultured Chloroflexota bacterium, assembly GCA_964422795.1. Lineage (GTDB taxonomy): Bacteria > Chloroflexota > UBA11872 > UBA11872 > UBA11872 > UBA11872. Next base: position 86,852 of record CAYRCL010000041.1, on the reverse strand, counting down.
GGCGCGAGCGGACGGTGCTCGCAAGTGGGATGTTGATGGTAATGAGTATGTCGATTACACCATGGGACACGGTGCGCTTATCTTGGGACATAGTCACCCGCTTCCTGTCCAAGCGGTGCAGGCCCAGCTTGGGTTAGGCACGCACTATGGTGCTGGCCACGAACTCGAGATCCGATGGGCTGAGCAAATCAAGGCTCTTGTTCCCAGCATCAAAAAGGTCCGATTTCACTCATCAGGCACTGAGGCCACACACATGGCTATGCGTTTGGCTCGTGCTGTGACGAGTCGGGATCGAATAGTGAAATTCCAGGGTCACTTTCACGGCTGGCATGACTATGCCACGGTTGGAGTCGAGGAGCCGTACGATATTCCGACTTCAAATGGTGTTCCTGAGGCGACGCGTAGCACCATCACTGCCCTCCCGACCGATCTTGATCGTGTTCGTGATGAGTTGGAAGCAGGGGATGTGGCGGCCGTGATTGTTGAGCCAAGTGGTGCTGGATGGGGTGCCGTACCAATCGAGTCTTCGTTCGTAAAAAGTCTTCGCGAGTTGACGGTTGAGCATGACACACTCTTGATATTGGACGAAGTCGTTACGGGTTTCCGTATGTCACCCGGTGGATTTCAGGTGCGGGCAGGCATCACGCCGGATCTTACGACCATGGCAAAGATCGTAGCTGGTGGTTTACCAGGGGGGGTTGTTGGTGGGCGCGCTGAAATAATGGATTACCTCGAAAAACGAGGCGATCCAGAATGGGATCGTGGAGGACGCGTTTCTCATCCCGGAACCTATAACGGTAATCCTTTGTCGGCCGCCGCTGGTGTAGCCGTGCTCGAGCACATCGCAGACGGTGCGGTACATAGGCAGATCAATAGTCTGGGTGAGCGGCTGCGGCAGGAATTACAGTCTGTTTTTGATCGACATGATGTGGGAGCACTGGTATATGGAGAGACCTCTTACTGGCATTTGAGTCTTACAGGCGCGCCGGTCAAGGGTGGCTTGGCCGGACCTGCAGGGGTGGCACTCCAGCGTGCGTTGATTGCTGAGGGTGTACACATCATCTCGGGTGGTGGATTCGTTAGCGCCGCACACACCGAGGATGATATAGACCAAACCGCGGATGCGTTCGACCGAGCGATTAGAGCGGTTGCTTCTGAAGGACTCTTAGGCTGAAAGATAGCTACGGAAGGATCTAATACGAATGAACATCGAGGCAAAACTGTCGGGTTTGGGTATCGAGTTACCGGAGCCGTCGATACCTCCGGGGGCTCCGCTGCGGTCCTGGAACATGAGCGGAAATTTGATATATCTCTCTGGAGCAGGGCCTACGGATGCTTTGGGTAATACGCCAGTCGGTAAGGTTGGTCGTGATTTTGATGTGGTGGAGGCGCAGGCGTTTGCTCGGTCCATCGCGGTGAATCATCTTGGGGTTTTAAAGACTGCTCTTGATGATTTAGATCGCGTAATGCAGGTCGTGAAGGTTCTCGGTATGGTCAATTGCACCGAGGATTTTACTGATCAGCCTGCAGTGATTAACGGCTATTCGGAGTTCTTTGTTGAGTTGTGGGGTGAGAATGGCCGGCACGCGCGATCGGCAGTTGGTATGGGGCAACTCCCTGGCGGTATGCCGGTTGAGATTGAGGCGATCATCGAGTTTTTGTAGTGGCATTCGTTGTCTGGGCGTGGGGATTCCTCGTCTATGAATCCGGATCTGTTGCAACATAGAGGCTGTTTTTCCAGGGCACAGGGACACGTGCAGTCGTTAATTCGTTGGGTTTCTTGAGGTTTGGCACGGGAACCCTTACATATCCGTTGTTGAGCCCAAACTCGAAAATTCGGTTGGTCAGTGAGACGTCTTGTGCACAGTAGTCGATTACACGTTGTCGCCCGCACGGATTTTCTGTACGCCAGAGCTTGGTTGCTTGGGTGCTGTCACTAAGCAACTTGCAGTCTCCAAACATGGTGGATGCAATGTTTTGCAGGCTCATGCCCGCGCGCCGGCCAGTCAAGGCGTATAGAGACTCGAGCAGATCGAGGGATTTAGCGCGCAAAGCGGTTACATCGGCGTACGCGGACAGTACGGTTAGGTCGAATCGTTGCGAATTGAATCCAACCAGGCATTGAAACGTGCTCAAATAATGAATTAATTCTGATGCTTTTGATTCTTCCCACACATGTTGTACCCCTTCGCCGTCGAGTGTGACGCAGACGGCGAGGCCAAAGTCCCGAATGTTTTGCCATCCACCACGGACTTCGTGGCTGAGTCGTAGCGTCTCGATATCGAAGGTAACGTGACGTACTGGGTCATTGCTTGTACAGGGGATGGGCGACATCTCCACAGTATTGCCTATAGGATGTTTGTCCCCTAAGGGTCTCCGAATCGAAAAACATCTTGCCGCGACGCGGCCTCACTGCTAGTGTTTGAAAACATTCGATTCGTACTCCGGTCGCTTTGCTTTTCCTCTGATAGCAGCTGGAACGTTCGATTGGTTGGTGTCAGAAGAGGCGTTGACGGGGAAGAGTAGGTTCTCCCAGGACCGCAAGCGAGCCGGAGTTGGTGTGAGCCGGCGGGTTCTCAGAGCTGAATGTCGCCCCTGAGCTGGTTGGCTGAAGGGTTTTCTTCTAAGCCGATCCGGAGCCCTCCGAAAAGGGGTTTGAGAGGTTCGATGGTTAATCGAACAAGCGGGGTGGTACCGCGGGCCGCATGCCCGTCCCTGATTAGAGGGACGGGTTTTTTGTTGTGGGATTCTGGATGCGAAAAGGATGGATGGCAATGAGACAGGGCGCTGTTTCGCGACGCGCGGCGCAGGGAATGGGTTTAGTGGTCGATGTACGAGGCGGAGGCGCCGACTAGTCGCTGTCTCCGCGCCCGGGTCCAGGATAGACCACATTTGATCTCATTTCCTTGTCAGATTTCTCTTTCTCAGGAGTTCCACTGATGACTTCCAAGAACGGATCGTCCACGAACGGCTACAGCCCCAATACTCTTGCTTCTCGCACCGGTGGTGACGTGGTGTGTGACGCTATTTTGGAGGCTGGTGTCGATGTGGTATTCGGAATGCCTGGTGGTGCTTCACTACCGTTCTATGACGCTCTTTACCGTTATCAGGATCGACTTCGACACGTTCAGATACGGCACGAACAGGCTGCGGGATTTGCTGCGAATGGGTATGCGCGTGCGACCGGGAAGGTGGGTGTGGCTACGAGCACCTCGGGTCCTGGTGCGACCAATATGGTCACGTGTATGGCTAATGACATGATGGACTCTGTTGGTGTCGTATACATCACTGGTCAAGTTGCGCGGCCTGTAATTGGGTCGGACGCATTTCAGGAAACTGATATCACCGGAATTTCGATACCAATCACGAAGCACAGCTATCTAGTTCTCGATGTTGATGATCTCCCTCGAGTGATGAAGGAGGCGTTTCATCTCGCTGCAAGTGGTCGACCCGGTCCTGTCCATGTGGATATTCCAAAGGACATCTTCCTGGAATCGACAACCGAGGTGGCTCCAAGGGATCTCAACCTTCGGGGTTACCAACCTCCGAAGGTTGGCAATCGGACAATGGTTCGACGGGCTGCGGATGTAATTAATGCATCCGAACGACCAGTGATTATGGCTGGTCACGGCATTGACATCTCTGGTGCTTCGGACGAGCTCTTCGAGTTAGCGACTTGTGGGAACATCCCGGTTGTCTCAACGCTTCATGGAGTTGGTACGTTTCCTGAGACGCACCCTCTCTCATTCGGAATGCTTGGGATGCATGGGCTAGCCTACGCAAACTTCGCTATGGGCCAGACCGACTGCATCATTGGCCTAGGTACTAGGTTCGATGATCGTGCTGTTGGGAAGGCTGATGAATTTGGACCTGATGCGAAGGTAGTCCATATCGATGTAGATCCTGCAGAGATCGGAAAGGTTCTTCAGACCGACGTCCCAATTGTCGGCGATTTGAAGATGACCCTCGAACATCTACTTCCGCTCATCGAACGGCGTGAGCGCGTGGCGTGGATTGATCAGCTAAATCACTGGCGCGACGAACACCGGTCACTTGATATCCCCGAGAGTCCTGATTCTGTGTTGCCGCAGGAGGTCGTGCGTGCCATCTACGAAGTGTCGGGCGGTAAGGCTCGCGTGATCGCGGATGTAGGCCAGAACCAGATGTGGGCGGCGCAGCACTTCTGGTACGAGAGTCCGCGGATGTTTTTCAGCGCCGGTGGTTTAGGTCCCATGGGATATGCACTGCCGGCTGCAATGGGCGTGAAGTTGGCTGATGAGCATCAAGATGTTTGGTGTGTGACTGGAGATGGTGGTCTGTTGATCAATATTCAAGAATTCAACACGCTTGCTGCGGAGGGTATCAACCTGAAGGTTGCTGTTCTCAACAATGCGCATCTTGGAATGATTCGGCAGTGGCAGGAATTTTTCTATGAGGGACGATCTATGGGTGCTTATCTGGACAACCCTGATTTTTCAAAGGTTGCACAAGCTTTTGGTCTCCATGGTATGAGTGCTAATTCTCGTGACGAGATGAATGAAGCGATCCAGATGGCGCATGCACATGACGGTCCGGTTGTGCTGGATCTGCATGTTGACCGCGTGGAAAACGTGTATCCGATGATTGTTCCTGGCACTGGTGTGTCTAGTGTGATTGAGGATCCGAGATGATGGAGACACAGGTGCACACCCTAGTAGCTACCGTGCAAGATCACCCTGGAGTTTTGACTCGTGTAGCCAGCCTCTTCCGTCGTCGCGGATTTAACATTGCCAGTCTCGCTGTCGGGCATTCCGAGGAACCGGGCTATTCTCGAATGACCATTGCTGTTGAAGGTTCCTCGGATGACGTCAAGCAATGTGAAAAGCAGCTCTACAAGCTAATTGAGGTTGATTCTGTTCGGAATGTAACTAATGCGTCTGCAATCACACGCGAGTTGGCCATGATAAAGGTCCGAGTCGGAGCGAGTGATCGACCAGCCTTAGCGGCTGCCGCCGACATTTTCCGTGGTGAGATTGTGGATGTAAGCAAATCCTCCATGATCGTGCAGATGACTGGTGGGCAAGACAAAATTGATCGGTTCATTGATGTTGTTTCGGATTACCCGATTGAAGAAATCTCTCGAACCGGTGCTATCGCGATGGTGCGTGAAAGCGCCGACTGAAGAAATGGAATATCCCATGAATAAAGAAGTTCTGTATGAAAAAGACATACCGAATGATGAATTGCGTGGCAAGAAAGTGGCCGTGCTTGGTTACGGGAGCCAAGGGCATGCCCACGCGTTGAATCTGCGCGATTCAGATGTCGATGTTGTCGTAGGGTTGCGTGCTGAAAGCAGTTCACGGGGTCGAGCTGAGGATGCGGACTTGGCGGTGATGGATGTAGGTGCGGCGGTCACTGCTGCTGAGGTTGTGATGTTGGCACTCCCTGACCAGGATCAACCGCACGTCTATGCTGAGCAGATTGAGCCCCAGCTCAGGTCAGGTCATATGGTGATGTTCGCGCATGGATTTAACATACATTTCGGCCAAATTCAGGTTCCGGATGACGTGGATGTTGCCATGGTTGCCCCCAAAGGTCCCGGGCATATTCTTCGAGACCTTTTTGTTGAGGGTGTTGGTGTTCCGGCTCTTGTTGCTGTTCATCAGGACGCCACGGGCCGGGCGCGCGACGTAGCGCTGTCTTATGCGCAGGGTATTGGTTGTGCCAAAGCGGGGCTAATTGAGACGACTTTCAAGGATGAGACAGAGACGGATTTGTTCGGTGAGCAGGCGGTTTTGTGCGGCGGCGTTTCGGCACTGGTGAAGCAAGGGTTCGAGACCCTAGTGAATGCTGGATACGATCCGAGATTGGCTTATTTTGAGTGTCTGCATGAACTGAAACTGATTGTGGATCTCATATATCAGGGTGGGATCAGTTATATGCGGCACTCGATTAGTGACACTGCCGAGTACGGTGATCTTGTGTCAGGCCCTCGGGTTATCAACGAGAGTTCGCGGATGGCTATGCAGGAAATCTTGACAGATATCCAGGATGGCGAATTCGCAAGGCGGTGGATTCTGGAGAATCAAGCCGGTAGACCAGCGTACAATGCGTTACGAAACAAAGACCATGACCATCCTGTTGAGGTCGTTGGTCGTGGTCTCCGTGGCATGATGGATTGGTTGCCAAAAACCCGCGAATGATGTTGTCTTACGTCGCATGCGACATGCTGAGTCTAAGAGTTATGCGCATACTCGCGCTTCCCGTCCCCTCCCGATAGCGGAGGGGGCTTCTTGGGGACGTTTGCGGTCGCAATGGATGACCGCACCATTTTGAACTGAGGAACTTGTCGCTATGCGACACGTACGCATTTTTGACACTACGTTGCGTGATGGAGAACAGGCTGCTGGCGGGGCACTGACTGTCGATGAGAAGTTGGAGATTGGCAGGCAGCTTGCCCGCTTAAAGGTGGATGTTATCGAGGCTGGGTTTCCGTTCACGTCACAGGGTGATTTTAAGGCAGTCGAGTTGCTTGCTCGTGAGCTCCATGACGTCGAGGTTGCCGCTCTAAGCGGATTTAAGCGTGAGCAGATTGATGCCACTTGGGAAGCGCTGAAGGACGCCGACCGACCTTTATTACATATCGTGATTTCGACTAGTGACATTCACCTTGAGCATCAGCTGCGAGAACGTCGCGAGGCCATCATTGATATGACTCGAGATGCTGTTGCATATGTTCGTAAGAAAACGGATCACATCGAGTTTTCGGCAATGGATGCTACGCGATCCGATGTCGAGTTCGTCGGTGACGTTTTTTCCGCGGCCATTGAGGCGGGGGCTACAGTCGTTAATTTTCCCGATACCGTTGGCTATGCACAGCCCGCGGAGTTTGGGCATATGGTTCGTCAGGTTGTCGAGAACACGCGAGGGATCGAAGATGTTGTGTTGTCTGTTCATTGTCACGATGATTTAGGGCAGGCTGTCGCCAACTCTCTCGCGGCTATTTCGCATGGGGCAGGCCAGGTTGAGTGCACGATCAATGGAGTTGGAGAACGGGCTGGCAATGCTGCGTTGGAAGAAATTGTGATGGCACTCCGTACGCGCAATGACTACTTCGACGCGGACACTCGCGTGATGAGTACCGAGCTTGCACGGACGAGTCGCCTTGTTTCGAACTATATGGGCATGGTTGTTCCTCCGAACAAGGCAGTGATCGGATCCAATGCTTTTGCGCATGCCTCAGGCCTGCATCAAGACGGCATGCTCAAGGAACGTACTACCTACGAAATTATGGATCCTGCTGATATTGGTGTAGAGGAGAGCAGCATTGTTCTTGGGAAGACATCCGGTCGACATGCTTTTCGTGACAAGTTGCAACGTATGGGATATGAACTCGGTGACGGTGAATTTGCGAATGCCTTTACCGCGTTCAAAGAAATAGCGGATCGTAAGAAGGCGATTACTGATCGTGATATTGAGGCGATTGTTCAGAATGAGCAGCACCGAGCGTTTCACCAGACGTTCGAATTGGTGCATGTACAGGTGAGCACGGGAACTGGATCAATGCCGACCGCGACTGTTCGTCTTCGATCTGATGACGGTGTCGAGCACTCTGATGCTGCAATTGGGACGGGACCGATTGATGCTGTTTATCAGGCGATAAACCGGATAGTGAATGTTCCCAACCGTCTGACGGAATTCTCAGTGAGTTCGGTTACAGAGGGTATCGATGCGATTGGTGAAGTCACGATCCGTGTCGAGAGTGACGCAAAGGTATTTAGTGGGCACGGTGCTGATACAGACATTCTGGTAGCAAGTGCACATGCTTACATCAATGCTCTGAACCGTCTCTTGGCTGGTCTTGGTAAGGACTGGACTTCAACACCTGAGGCTGTGTCGGTATCTGCTCCCGTCACTGGAGTTTAGATAGACGCATGGGTAGGACACTGCTGGACAAAGTTTGGGACACGCACGCTGTGCGGGAGCTTCCGAATGGGCAGACGCAGCTCTTTATTGGACTTCATCTGGTTCATGAAGTGACAAGTCCTCAGGCCTTTCAGATGCTGGCCGAGCGTGGATTGTCTGTTAGGTATCCCCACCGAACATTCGCGACTGTTGACCACATCATTCCCACAACGCTGGTGGAGCGTCCGTATGCTGATGGAATGGCCGAACAAATGTTTGTCGCGATTGAGCGCAATCTTGAGGGCACGGGGATTGCTCTTTTTGACCGATCGAGCAGTCGTCAGGGCATCGTGCATGTAATTGGGCCAGAACTTGGGCTTACTCAGCCTGGTATGACCATCGCTTGTGGCGACAGTCACACAAGTACGCACGGTGCCTTCGGATCAATCGCGCTTGGTATCGGGACATCGCAGGTGCGTGATGTATTGGCTACACAAACGTTGGCTGTGGCTAAGCCTCGGTGCCGTCGTATTGTGGTTGATGGTGAGTTAGCTGATGGGGTCTACGCTAAAGATGTGATTCTGGACATCATTGGACGTTTGGGTGTCCAGGGTGGCGTAGGTTATGCCTATGAATATGCAGGTTCGACGTTTGAAAGAATGTCGATGGATGAGCGGATGACGGTATGTAACATGTCCATTGAAGGCGGGGCGCGTGTCGGATACGTTAACCCCGACGCTACGACCTATGCATACGTGATTGGACGTGAATACGCGCCCGCAGGTGCGGACTACGCTAAGGCTACGTCGTGGTGGGACACCATTGCGTCTGATGGGGATGCGGCATACGACGACGAGATTTGGATTGAAGCTAAATCGATTGCTCCTATGGTCACATGGGGTATTAATCCTGGCCAGGTTGTGGGTGTTGACGAACGAATCCCCACTCTGACAGATGTTGGTGACGACGCGGAGCGATTTTCGATTCAGGAAGCGCTTGACCATATGCAATTGCGTTCTGGAGATCCGATAGCTGGAACCCCGGTTGATGTTGCGTTCGTCGGTTCGTGCACTAACAGTAGGTTGTCGGACTTGCGTGAGGCAGCTCGTGTTGTAGAGGGACGACAGGTCTCCGATCGCGTGATGGCATTGGTGGTTCCTGGTTCACAACAGGTTCAGGCAGCGGCGGAGGCAGAGGGACTGGCTGATGTTTTTCGTGCATCCGGATTTGAGTGGCGTGAGGCGGGATGCTCGATGTGTCTCGCGATGAACCCAGACAAGTTGGTGGGTGATCAGGTGTGTGCTTCGTCGAGCAACCGTAACTTCAAGGGTCGGCAGGGTAGTCCGACTGGTCGGACGCTGTTGATGAGTCCAGCGATGGTTGCTGCTGCTGCGTTGGCTGGTGAGGTGACTGATGTGCGTGCGCTGGTACAGACCTAGACACGGCTCTGATGGCTGAAGATCAATCCATCACTTCTATTTCAGGAACCGGGATTCCTGTACGTGGCAATGATATAGATACTGATCGAATCATCCCGGCCCGTTATCTCAGAGAAATCACATTTGAGAATCTTGGCCCACATGTGTTTGAAGATGATCGAAAACAGCTTAATGGCGCTCATGCGTTTGATGACAAACGATATGCCGGTGCTCGTGTACTGGTTGTCAATCGAAACTTTGGCTCAGGTTCGAGCCGAGAGCATGCCCCACAGGCGCTTATGCGTTATGGGATTCACGCGATCGTTGGCGAAAGCTTCGCTGAAATATTCTTCGGTAACTGTACGGTCATTGGAGTTCCTTGTCTTACCCTTCCAGGTGAAGACATAGATTCGATACAAGGAATGATTGAACAAAATTCGGAAACCGTTATCAGTATTGACATCGCGACGGCTGTTATCACCGTGGGTGAATCTAGTTATTCTGCTCAACAGCCGGAAGCGGTTCGGCAAGCGTTTGTGACCGGTTCTTGGGATGCGCTCGCAACACTGCTTGAAGCGGATCAGGAGATTGTTGATACCTATAACGCCTTGCCGTACGTCGGTGGTTGGAATCCGGATTGAGAGACGCGCACGTTGTTGTGATTCCGGGAGACGGCATTGGTCCTGAGGTGGTTTCGTCTGGTGTAGAAGTCTTGTATCGGACGTCCGAACTGTATGGTCCGGGGTTGCGGTTGACCGAGCGAATGCTAGGTGGTGGCAGCATTGATAGATTTGGCGAGCCGTGTACCGACGAAGTTTTTCAAGATGCGCTGGATGCAGATACGGTGCTGCTTGGCGCAGTGGGCGGCCCCAAGTGGGATGACGCGCAGGCGAAATTCACCCCTGAGGAGGGTGTCTTGCGACTGCGTAGCGGGCTTGGTCTCTACGCGAACGTGCGTCCGGTCCGTGTTTACGATGCGCTTGTTGGGCAGTCCCCGCTTCGGTCGGAGATTGTGCGTGGGACGGATCTCGTTATAGTTCGGGAGCTCACCGGCGGGCTATATTTTGGAGAACCCAAAGAAATGAGAATGGTCGGTGGTGAACCAGCTGCTGTGGATACGCTGTTGTATCGACGCAGTGAAGTTGAACGAATTGTTCGCCACGCTTTTGGTTGGGCGTCTGGCCGGAGACGCAAAGTGCTATCTGTGGACAAGTTCAACGTTCTCATTAGTGGGAGGTTTTGGCGTGATATCGCTACAGAAGTTGCTGGGGAATATCCCGGCATCGAATTTTCGACAATGCTTGCGGATTCTTTTGCAGCAGCGTTGATTCAACGACCTACCGACTGGGACGTGGTCGTGACCGAGAATACGTTTGGAGACTTTCTTAGCGATGAAGCTGGGGTTTTCACCGGGTCGCTCGGCATGTTGCCATCAGCGAGCCTTGGGGATGGTTCGCATGCTCTTTATGAGCCAGTCCATGGAAGTGCACCCGATATTGTGGGTGAACGGATCGCGAATCCAATCGCTACAATTCTTAGCGTCGCAATGATGTTTCGTCATTCGTTTGGTAAACCTGAGGCGGCCAGTGCAATAGAGTTAGCGGTTGAGCAAGCCTTGAATGACGGATTTCGTACGCGCGATATTACCGAGCCAGATGCTTATATCGTGGACACTGAATCTATGACGGAGGCAATTATTGCCAGGATTGAGGGTCCTAAAGCTCGATAAGCACGCAAACAAGTTGTTGCGTTGGAATTGGTGGGGGTGCCTGGTAGTGCGGATCAAATACTGGGCAAGACTGGATTAATAGCCATGGAAATCATTCTTTATGACACGACTCTGCGTGACGGTGCGCAGACGGAAGGCATTTCGTTTTCGACAGAGGATAAGCTGCGTATTGCGCGGAGGCTGGACGAGTACGGCATCGGATACATCGAAGGTGGGTTCCCGGGATCGAACCCGAAGGACCGTGAATTCTTCGAGCGTGCAGCGGATATGGATTGGCAACAGGCTCGTATCTGTGCTTTTGGCGCTACTCGGTATAAGGATCGCGGGGTCGAGGAAGATCCGACCGTGACAGCCTTGCTTTCTTGTCCGACGCCCGCGGTTACGATCGTGGCTAAATGTTCTCGCTATCAGGTTGAGGATGTGTTGGAGACCACGACAGACGAGAACTTAGCCATGATTAATGAAACGGTTGCATACCTAAAGGAAGCTGGACGCGAGGTTCTTGTTGATGCTGAGCATTTTTACGACGGGTTCCGACATGACATGGGTTATACACGAGCTTGTCTCGAAGCAGCGGCGGAGGCTGGGGCTCGATGGCTTGTGCTATGCGATACCAATGGGGGTTCACTTCCAGAGCAAGTGGCGGAAGCTACACGGACTGCGTCACGATGGATTAATGTCCCCATTGGTGTGCATATGCACAACGATGCCGATCTTGCGGCAGCTAACACAATTGCGGGCGTGGCAAATGGTGCGTCCCAGATTCAAGGTACGATCAACGGGTTTGGGGAACGTTGTGGGAATGCCAATCTCACAACGCTGATTCCAACTCTTCAGCTGAAGCTTGGTCGAGATTGTGTGTCGTCCGATCAACTGCAGAAGACGACGGACGTCTCACGATTTGTTGGTGAATTGGCCAACGTGGTCCCCGACCCCTATATGCCGTATGTGGGGCAAAGTGCGTTTGCGCACAAGGCTGGATATCACGGGAGTGGGGTGCGTAAAGACGCGGATGCGTACCAACATATTGATCCGTCGATCGTGGGCAACGAATCACGTATCGTGATTTCGGAGCTGGCTGGTCGGAGTAGCATCGCTGAGCGAGCGCAGCAGCTTGGGCTTGTAACCAATCAGGACTTGATAACTGCTGCGCTTGCTGAGGTTAAATCTCTTGAGGAAAGAGGTTTTCAATTTGAAGGCGCGGAAGCTTCCTTCCATCTCCTATTGCATCGGCTGCAAGATGATTATGAGGCTCCGTTCGAGTTTGTGGATTTCTTAGTTTTGGCAGAGACACGCGAAGGTCGCGATATGTTGTCTGAAGCTATGGTGAAAATACGGGTTGGTGACGAAATATTTCAGACCGCGTCGGATGGGAATGGTCCAGTCAGCGCGCTTGACCGTGCTGCTCGGAAGGCATTGGAGCGATTTTTTCCTTCCCTCGAGCAAGCGCATCTTATCGACTATAAGGTTCGAATTCTTGATTCGACATCTGCCACTAACGCTAGTGTGCGAGTGTTGATCCAATCAAGTGACGGAGCCTCTGAATGGGGCACGGTGGGTAGTTCAACGGATATTATTGAAGCCTCCTGGTTGGCTCTTAAAGATAGTTACGAATACGCATTGTTGATAACCCAGTCCAGTGCCTCGGACTTGAGAGCAATAGAGCTGTGACGAAGTCACGAGCAGATCGCAATCAAAAGGGTGTTTTTGTTAGCGAATTGCGTATTGATAACGCACTTGGGATCCGCTTTCTCCGCTAGAGGTTTTCTTCAGCGATTCTTGTGCTTACGAGGGATTACGATTACAAGCACTCTTGTTGGCCGATTATGAGTTAGTAAATGGCCTGCGTTCCAGGGCGCTTCTTCGGCTGTTAACTGTGTCGAATCAATTCCACCGCGAGGCGTGTGGCATCTTGAAGGGCGGCATGCGGCATGAATTCTTTGACTGAGTGGACGTCGATGTAGCCCATGCCGAGGCATACGGAAGTGATCCCTTTCTCATTGAACTCATGCGCGTCGCTGCCACCTCCGGTACTGACGTGTCGGAGGTCAAGGCCAGCGGCCTCAATAGCTGCATCTGCGAGCTGAACGGCAGGATCTGATTCATCGAGTTGATACGCCTGGTAAAACGTATGAGTCTCAATATCGACTTCTCCACCGTAGTCTTCAGCTGCCTGGGTGGCTGCGTTTGTGACGTCCGTGACTTGTTTCTCTAGACGTGTTTCCGAGAGGCTACGGCTCTCCACGGTAACTGACGCTTCAGGTGCCACGATGTTGTAGGCCTGACCGCCTTCGATCGTTCCAACATTTGCGGTGGTGATGTCATCGATACGACCCAACGGCATACGGTCTATCGCACGCGCCGCCATAGAAATAGCACTGATTCCGAGTTCAGGCTCTACGCCAGCGTGAGCTGCCTTGCCTCGAAATGTCAGATTGAAACGTCTTTGGCCTGGAGCTCGCATCACTACACTGCCGACCGGTCCGCCAGCGTCAAATACATAACAGCGGCGACTCGTAACGTCAGCGATATCAAATGCTTTTGATCCAATGTGCCCTACGTCTTCGCCCGTTGTGAAAAGAAGTTCAACAGGTCCATGTGGATGCCCAGATTCGTGGAACGCCTGAACAGCCTCCATGATTGCGGCTATGCCGGCTTTGTCATCGGCACCAAGCACGGAGGACCCATCGGAATACACGCCGTCCGATTTCACAACGGGAACCATTCCTGGTGTAGGACGAACGGTGTCCATGTGTGCATTTAAGATCAGGGGTTCGGATGTCTTGTCTCGTGCGGGCCAATCTCCAATGAGGTTGCCGTGCTGATCAGATCGCCAAGTTATGCCGAAGCCATCCATCCGGGGCTTGATAACTTGAACGACACGATCTTCGTCGCCGTAATAGCTATCAACGGACAGCATCGCGAGGAAAGTGTCAAGTAGGCGCTTCGTGTTAATCGTGATTGGTTGATGGTGCATGGCTATGTATATGTCTGCTGCACAGGTAAGTGAATTGTGCATTCTGACGCAAATGAGGACCGTGTGTCTTGGTTGTCACTTTCCGTTCCTATCAAATCAAGGTTATTGTCGAACTGTGAATACCCACGCCGTGCTCGCTTCGATCCAGCCTGTTATGTGCGAGTTGCCTTTCAATGTTTTCCGCGCACGATGGAGTTCGTCCTGCGATATGCGTGACGTGGCTGTTAGCACAGGCCAAACCTTCGCATTTGGTGGTATTGACTTGAGCCCGGCCTTCTCGTGCACCACCACAGCAACAACATGACGGGGTGAGAGAATTGCTCCGGGCTGAAGGCCTAGCAAGGGTCCAGCTAACTCCGGCCTGTGGACAATGTGCGCTGAAAGTGGGGCTCCAGCTGCTGAAAATGATGCTACCGGGAGGACGACGGTAGCGCCGTGCGGCATCGACGGCTCATGACTACCAGGAATTTTTAGAGATCGATGGCGGGCGCCATCCGCCTCGACGATCAGTACATCCGCACCCGACGCGTTAAGGAGGGAGGGTGCGAGTTCGGGGGTGATGCCTTCAAATCGACGCTTGCTGGGTGCTGAGGTGACAACAGTGATGATTGGGTTATGCGCCACCGTCGCAGGAAGTTCGTCATGCCAGTGTTCGGGCTTTGAAATGACCAATTTTGGGGATCGAGACATCGATGGGGCGTGAATCACTGTTGATTTTGAAGTCACAACCCGTAGCCCACGCTTGGCAAGCGCCTGTGCCAGCGCAAACATGGTTGTTGTCTTGCCTCCGGCGCCAACGATGGCGACGATATCGCCACGCTTGGCTATCCCGCCGAGTTTGCCAGCGAAATCGTGCGATGAGTGCGATGCTTCTGGTGGCATGTTGTCAATATTGCCGAAGTCTTCGGGGAGTTGCGATTGATGAGTGAGTCTGCATTGGGGCAACGGCGCTTCGCACCTGATCGATTGATAGAGTTTGCCTCCGCTGCCTTAATGGCGGTAAAAGTTCCTGAGTCGGATGCGCAATTGACAGCCGAATCTCTCGTTTCTGCGAACCTGCGTGGCGTGGATACGCATGGGATAACACGCCTTCCGATCTATGTGCACCGTCTGCAGCAAGGACTTGTTAACGCTTCCCCAAATGTCCGTGTGATAAGTGATAAGACTACGACGGTGGTAATTGAAGGTGACGCTGGTCTTGGGCAAGTGGTGTGTGATTTAGCGATGACCGAAACTATTAATCATGCACGTGAACACGGTTTGTGCTGGACTGGTGTGCGCAACTCGACGCATAACGGTACGCAGGCGTACTGGGCGTTGCGAGGTTCGCGTGCTGGATTACTGACGTTTGCATTTACAAATGGCGAGGCAATTGTTGCCCCGTGGGGTGGGCGTGAACGGTTTCTTTCGACTAACCCTGTATGTGTTGCTGTTCCAACGGATCCGCCGGACGAATTGGTTCTGGATATGGCGACCTCGCAGGTGGCGGGCGGTCATATTTTGCTGGCTAAGAGTCAGGGCGAGTCGATCCCTGAGGGCTGGGTCATTGATAAAGAAGGAAACTCGACTACGGATCCGGATGGTTATTTTGACGGCGGGTCGATTTTGCCGCTGGGTGGATATAAGGGCGCAGGTCTTTCTTTAATTGTTGACGTACTGGCTGGAATCTTGTCGGGCGGTGCTTCAACGGTTGATGTAGGGTCGATGTATTGGGATCTTGACCGTCCACAGGACGTTGGGCATGCGTTTTTGGCGATTGACGTTGAGCGGTTAATCCCACTTGCAACATTCAAGAGTCGTGTGGCGGCGACGCTTGCCGGCATGCGTGCTGTGGATCGGCGTCCTGGTGTCGACTGTATCTACGCACCCGGCGATATTGAGCGTGATGCTGAGAACGATCGGCGTTCCAACGGATGCCCATTGACACGTGATCTTATCCGAGATCTCGGAAATTTAGCCGAAGGATTGAATGTGCCAATGCCGAAGCCGATTGACACGGAACGTTAACATTGGAAGTTCCGGCACGCTCACGGAGCATGACGCGTAAACTTGTAGTGAGCAACAGCGAATAGGGTCTGCGTATGCCCTCGGCCGTAATTACAGGTATCACTGGTCAAGATGGTTCGTATCTGGCCGAATTTCTTCTGCAGAAGGGCTATACCGTTATTGGTATTGTTCGAAGAACGAGCACGGAGAACAATGGCCGCATTGCGCATCTCCAAGACGACTTGGTGTTGGAAGCCGGTGACTTACACGATCAATACTCGTTGATTGAGATCTTGCAACGACACCGGCCTGATGAGGTCTACAATCTCGCGGCTCAGTCATTCGTTCCGGCTTCATGGCGTCAGCCTGTTTTGACCGGAGAAGTTACGGCTCTTGGCGCTACACGCATGCTTGAGGCGATTCGTGCTGTTGACCCTAGTATTAAGTTCTATCAGGCTTCCAGTA
Source organism: uncultured Chloroflexota bacterium (assembly GCA_964422795.1). Classification (GTDB taxonomy): domain Bacteria; phylum Chloroflexota; class UBA11872; order UBA11872; family UBA11872; genus UBA11872. Next base: position 70,393 of record CAYRCL010000041.1, on the reverse strand, counting down.
GTGAAATGTTCGGTCAGGTGCAGGAGTGGCCGCAGAGTGAGACGACACCGTTTTATCCGCGTAGCCCGTATGGGGTAGCGAAACTCTACGCGCATTGGATTACGATCAATTATCGTGAGAGTTATCGGATGTTCGCCTGCTCCGGGATTTGTTTTAACCACGAGTCGCCCCGTCGCGGTATGGAGTTTGTCACGCGTAAGCTCACCTATAGCGCTGCGCGCGTACAGCATGGTGTGGTCAACTCAGTACCGTTTGGCGACCTTTCGACCAAGCGGGATTGGGGGTATGCCCCCGATTTTGTTCGCGGTATGTGGATGATGTTGCAACAGGACGAACCGCGTGATTACGTGCTGGCAACGGGGGAGACTCACTCGGGATGGGAATTTGCGGAGCTCGCGTTTGACCACATCGGTAAGTCGGCTCGGGATCACATCACGACTAGTGAAGACTTGTTACGTCCAGCCGAGGTTGAGCACCTGTTCGGAGATCCTGGCTTGATAAGGAAGGATCTGGGGTGGGAGCCATCTGTCACTTTTGCGGAGTTGGTCCGTCTAATGGTTGACGCTGATATTGAGTTGGTTGCTAGTGAAATTGCCCACGCAGAGGTCATGGCTGGTCGGCAAACGGACTGACTTGCTGGCGAATTGTGCCTGAACCGATCTTAGTCACAGGAGCCTGCGGGTTTATGGGGCCGCATGTACTTGGGGCCTGTTCTGTAGCGGGACACGAGGTCGTTGCGTCGAGCCACGGAGACCATCGTGACAGGCTAGTGGTAAATCTCGACCTTTGTGACAAACAAAGTATTGATGATGCGATCCGAGAAATTATGCCAGGGGTGGTCATCAATCTGGCTGGTGTGGCTGACCCGGGTGAAGCTAAGGATAATCCGGTGCATGCCTATGATGTGAATGTGCTTGGTCAGCTTCGCTTGATCACCTCGATGTTGAGGCATGTTCCGGCAGCACGTTTGGTCACATTGAGTTCAGCTGAGGTATATGGGAATGTTCAACAATCTGGTCCGATCACTGAACTAGCACCTCTGGATCCGTGTACGGTTTATGGTGCATCCAAAGCGGCAGCAGAACTCCAAGCAAAGCAGTTTTATTACGAGAGCCAGCTTGATGTGGTCTGTTTACGGATCTTTGGCACATTAGGGCCGGGTCGCTCGCCAGCGTATTTCCCGGGTCGACAGGTGCATCAGCTGGCGAAGATTCTTCGTGGAGAAAGCAAGCCCAGCGTGGACACGTTTAGCCTTTCTGGTGGACGTGATTATGTCGATGTGCGAGACGTAGCTGCGGCGATTGTCGGGGTTATTGAGCACGGACATTCAGGCAGAATCTATAACGTTGCGACAGGTTCAGCGACGCCGTTACGGTTGGTTGTCGAGCGTCTCATTGCGGTGGCTGGTGTAGATGCTGAGATTCGAGAGGTTGCGAGTCCTGCGCCTGGTCGGCAATCAATAACTATTGCCGGAGACCCCAGTCGGCTGATCGATGACACTGGTTGGCAACCGCAACGGCAATTAGACGATTCGCTCCGGGACGCATTGGCGCACGTACAGGGCGCCTCGAAAGCAAAGGGGGTGGCTTAACGTGACATTGGAGGAGACGCAGATCAAGTTTGGTACCGACGGGTGGAGGGCTGTTATTGGCGGGGATTATACGTTCCGTAATGTTGGGCGTGTGGCGCAAGGATTTGGCAGCTACGTTCGGAAACATTGGAACTGGCAGCGTGGGATCGTAGTCGGCTATGACCGTCGTTTTGGATCTGAGAGATTTGCTGCTTACGTGGCTTCTGTTTTGGTAGGGAATGGCATCGCGGTGCATCTGGTTGATCGACCGTGCCCGACCCCGGTCGTCGCGTTTAGTGCGGCTCGGCTTCAGGCGGCAGGCGCGGTCATGATTACGGCTAGTCACAATCCTCCAGCGGATAACGGATTCAAGATACGGACTGCTACAGGAGCGGCAGTGGCCCCTGAGAAGTTAAGTGAAATCGAAGCTGAGGTGGCTCGGGTTGATGGTGATTCGGTGATTTTCTTGGATGAGGCGTCGGCTGTTGATGCTGGACTCTGGAATGAATTTAATCCAGATCAAGCGTATTTAGACCATATCAGCACGCTGGTCGATCTCAATCGTGTGAGGGATCGAGACATAGCGGTGGTTGTCGATGCGATGTACGGATCTGCGGCTGCATGGTTTCCACAGGTGCTTGGTGGAGGACGACTTCGCGTAAGCGAAATCCATAGTGCGTGGAATCCACGGTTTCCGGGGCTCGCTAGGCCGGAACCTATTCCGCCGCAGACGGATGAACTATCGGTGGCAGTTCGTGACAGTGACGCTGTCGTCGGAATTGCGACGGACGGTGATGGTGATCGTCTTGGCGTGGTTGACGGATCTGGGGAATTTGTTGATCAGCTCCGCACAATTGCTTTGCTTGCGTTCTATTTTCTGGAACACCGGAACTTGCGAAGGCCTCTGGTGAAAACACTCACGACTTCGTCGATGCTTGAACGACTCGGGAAGATCTATGACGTTCATGTTGAAGAGGTTGGTGTCGGGATGAAGTACGTCGCTCCAGCGATGACCGAGTTGGACGCCATTATGGGTGGTGAAGAAAGCGGCGGTTATGTATTTGCGCCACACATGCCTGAGCGGGATGGTGTTGTAGCGGGACTGTACTTTCTTGATCTCATGGTTCGAGAAGGCAAAACTCCGGCGGAGCTCGTTACGATGCTGTTTCAGAAACTAGGACGTGAATACCATTATGGCCGAAGAGACTTCCGGTTTTCCGCAGAAGCAAGGTCGGCCATCGAGGCGCAGGTCCGTATGTGGGTGCCAGACTCAATTGATGGCGCAGCGGTGCAGCGACGCAATGATTCCGATGGTTTTAAGTACTACCTGGATGACGAGAGTTGGCTTTTGATCAGATTTTCAGGCACGGAGCCGTTGTTGAGGGTGTACACGGAGACTACAACCGTTGATCGTGTGGGTGAGCTGCTAGCGATAGGCGCGCGTGCTGCGGGAGTGGAGGGGTAGACGTGAGTGATCAAAATGGAACTGTTGTTGAAAAGCCGTGGGGTCGGGAAGTGATCTACGCATCTAATGAGCTCTATATCGGCAAGATCATTGAGATCAATGAGGGGGCCAGACTCAGCTTGCAATTGCACGAACAGAAGGACGAGACCATCTATGTTTTGGATGGAACCCTGCGACTCGTAATCGGCGAGTCGGTGGATACCCTAAGGTCTCGTGATCTTTCAGAAGGCGTGAGTTTTCGGGTTCAGACCGGTCAGGTCCATCGGTATCAGGCTCCGTATGGCCGCGTGCGAGTTCTCGAAGTATCAACACCGCATCCGAACGATGTTGTCCGACTTGAGGATGACTATGGCCGTGAGGGAACCTCAGAAGCCTAGGATTAGGTCCTGAGGCTAGGGTAAATCCGGGTTTCGGGGGTTGTTTTGTCGCCGAGCTAAGGCGATGGCTTCTGTCGTCACGTATATAGTCGCGCAGGCTGTCCCTGCGACTAGCACAGACAAAACGTCGCGTATTGTTTCATGTGCGACGGTGTACCCGAGAATTGTGGCTACTAGGATGGCTGCAAGACCGCGCCATACTCGGACGTGGCCCGCGCCGATATGGAGATTAGCGGTCACGGCGACAATGGCCAAAAGACCTGCGGCAGTGACGGTTAGTGGAAGGAGATCTGTGTTTGCGGTGTAGCGATCGTTGAAGATCGTTGCGTATGTAAAGGTTGGCCATTTCAGGATCGTAAACGCTGTTGCTGTAACAACTGTGGTCATGAGGAGCAGGCTTACTACGTATGCTCGGATGACGTTGCCTCCGGTTGTTGCATACCAGACGATGTGGGGGAGTAGGACTGTACCTATTGCCGTTCCGCTCCAAAACACCATGCGGCCAACCAACGAGAGGGCGGCATATCCTGCTGCCTCAATCGGGCTGAAAAACATTTTTACGACCAGCACATCGAGATGTAACAAGCCTGCCACAACAAGAACAATGATCGTCACGCAGACGTATTCAGGAGATTGAAAGCTGGAGACAGGCGTGTCTTCTGGTCGACAACGGTTGTGTTTTGGCAGGGTCCGTCGGACACTGATCCACCCCATTGCGATTCCGCTTATGGCCGACGCTGGACTAGCTAGTAGAGCTCCAGCAGGGCCCCATGTGAGCCCGGCAATGGCGATGCCGCCGACAACAATACGTCCCAAACCGTGACTGGCGAGCGTGTAGCCAAGTCCTAAGAAATTTCTCGTGCCTTGGAGCACACCTCGTGCGACAGGTTCAAAGGTCAAGGTCCCTGCTCCAATGGCTGCAATCACAATCGGCCATGCGGACTCTAGTTGAAGCGCTGATTGAAGGATTGGGGCTGTGGCTGCAATGCTGATAGCCAAGGTGATCGATATCAGACCGACACGACGGGCATAGAGGCGCATGCTGGTTCTCAAGGCGACAATCTTTCCCAACGCCAAGAGTTCCGCTGTGCGCCGTGCAATAAGCGTTTGGATGACTTGGGCTGGAGTGACAAGTAGTGATAATCCGCCAAGCACGGCAACAGCCGCGGCATAATTTTCTGGCTCAAGAAAGCGTGCCATAACCAACTGAAATATGGATGTCGCCGTACTACCGACAATAAAAAATGGAATTATGGTGGCGTTGTCGCGCAGGATCTGAGCGGTGATGCCACGTTTAGGTGACACGGTTTTTCGCTGCCGCAATTGTGGAGTAGTGCTTAGTCCTTATAGTCGTCGCGGTCCGGGCTCCAGACCTCGATAAGGAAACATTTGCTCGTCGCGACGGCTTTGTGCGGTACGTTTGATGGCACCACCCACGACGCGCCAGTCTCGATGTGATGGGTTTCTTCGCCTATATCAAAATCAAAGGTGCCATCGATGCAATAACCAATCTGCTCATAAGGATGGTGATGGAGTGGTACGACGCCGCCTTCCTCGATGAAGATTTCGGCGAGAAGCATTGAATTACCCCAAAGCATCGTGCGACGTTTGACGCCGTCCATCATCGAGACAAGTGGGCGATCAGAATTGCGGGCAGTTGGCATAGTTGTGTTTTTCTGGCGAGTGATTGGCATGCATTCTCTCAGGGTTTGAGCCTAAAGTTCGTGATCGAAAGCTTGATGGTGGTCGATGCCGCGATTGGGAGACGCTGTTCGTCACCGGTTGAATTAATTAGAGGGCAGGAGCGTCAATGTTCGGTTGAGGCTCTACCGCTGCACGCGTGCGTTTTCTTGGGTTCTTTAGAGCGGACCTTGTGCATTCGGAGGGTCGGATTCGATCATTGGGGATTGTCAGGTAGCAAGCTAGAAAACGTGTTCCGAGTGCGCCGCGTTGGTTGGGGTCTCACGATTTGATGTTCGGGGTGACGAAACCTCTTCGTTCTAATCTTATGCTCGTTTCTGGGCGCACGCGGCACAGTGATTTGTGCCTGGCAGGAGTTCACGACGCGCCTTTTCTATGCGCTTGTTGCAGTCCTGGCACACTTTTGGGCTCTCGCCGGTCGGGAGTGCATCCAGCGTCTCGGTTATTGAGGCGTGTAGGTCGCGGTCAGCCGCCTCACGTGCACTGTCCGCTAACCCCTCAAATCCACTTTCACTCACAGTCAGTCTTCCTTTACATCTCCCTGTGGCAGGCTTGCTTACCCTGATTGAGAGAAGGATCGCATAACAAACGGTATTGTTACGCCTCCACGACGCTAATTGTTGAAATGTTGTCTTTTTCGTCCCTCTGAATACATATCGTTAAAACATTGAATTCGTGTTGACACTCGATCCTTTCCTAGCCGGTTACGTGTAACGAGAGGCGACAGGAAAGATGAGCTGGCGAGCTACTTCTGATGATCAAGCGATCTCTTTCCTTGCGGGTCTCGCGGGTAGATCCTTCAGTGATGAGTCCATTTTTACTGGATGTTATTAAAATCTCGTCTGGCCCTTAATCTGGAATTGATGCGTTCACGATTACTGCGTTGTTTGTTTCCTCCGCATCTACGGGTATTTGCTGTACGTGTTCACAATAAACCCGCGAATGTCACGTGCTGCCAAATCATCTGTCTGAAACGAGCAGGGACAGCGGGCGGTACTGCTGTGCTGGGTTTCGTTCGTTGAATTACAAGACACACCTTGCGATCGCTCCAAAAGGGGGGCGGGCAAATATGCAACGCGAGCAATCATGATAGTTGAGTGTATTGGTGTCAAGTGTAAAATGGCTAGGTCGTTGGGATTAAGACGTGTTACCTACCTAGCTTGCTTGGCGATGTGAGATTGACGCGAGTTTCGTCTTGCTGGTTAGATATGGATGGTGATTAAGGTCTCCATGGGATGGTTATTGCATGGCGGTCTGCGATCGGCTCGAGCTGCTCCAGAATTCCGGATGGGTAAGGAATCCCTCTGTCGATGCGTGACTCATAGGTCACCCACTCAGGTTGTCCAGGCATTTGAACGCATTCAAAGCCGTCGGCTGGTTGTAGTGCATTCACAGCCTCAGTTTGATCATCCATTGCTGTCTGGAAATCTCCGAGTGGCATGAAGGCGTCCACGTCGATGGCCATAAAGAATAGGCTTCCACGAGCTCCGGACGTTGCGCCGTCCAATGATCCTTTGATTAAGGTTGAGCCGTCTCCGCTGAGACATCCGGAAATGAGGTCGTGTGTCAGGGCAATACCGTAGCCCTTTGCTCCGCCAGCGGGCAGCACGTACCGCAATTTAGATGGGTCAGTTGTGGGGTTACCGTCGATATCAGCTGCGACCCCCTCTGGGAGTTCTTCGGCTTGTTGTCCTATGAGATGAAGTTTGTTGAGGGCGTAGGCGCCAGCAGCCATATCAAGCACGACCGGATACTGTCCGTGTGTCGGGAAGGCCCAGGCGAGGGGTGTGTTTCCAATTGCAGGCTCACGGCTTCCGTGGGCGAGCATGCACGGGCCTGCCATGTTGCTTGTTGCAAAACCGATAAGACCGTCATGCGCCGCCTGAAGAGCCCAGTAGGCGGCGGCTCCAAAGTGCCCGGTGTTTGAAACGGCGGCTACGCCTATGCCACGGTCACGAGCGATTGCGATCGCGGATTCCATCCCGGCTTGAGCTCCGATTTGTCCAAGGGAACGATCACCAGCCAGAACTGCTGCACCTGACGAGTCACGCTCTGACCGAATATGGGGATCCGGGTTGGCTACTCCGTTTTCTAACCATTCGATGTATACGTTGATCATGCGGAGACCATGTGAGTGCACGCCCCGAAGGTCCGCGTGGACGAGGGTGGTCGCGATTAAATCGGCATCACTGGTCGGGACCCCAACGGCTAGAAATGTTGAGGCGGCGAACGCCTGAACGGCTTCAGCCGGAACTATTGGTCCTCCGGATCCATAGTGCAGACGATCACTCATAAGTCCCACACTGGTGCTACTCCGTACTCTGTGGCGGTTTGCGCGACTGCCTCCAGGAGTCCGTTCGGGTAGCCGATGCCATTCATATAGGCATCCGACCGCTTGATCCATTCGGGTTCGCCTGGAACAAGCACAGACTCGAATCCCTCAGCAGGATTAAGCGCATGGACCGCATCAATTGTACGATCCACGTCTGTGGTGAAGTCCGACAGTGGACGGAAGGACTCGACACTGATGGCGGCAAACACCTGGCCGACTTGACCACGGTCATCAGGGCCTCGGTTCACAGCGGCAGTAGCGCTTGCCAATATTCCAGATAGTGTCTCCATGACGATGCCCATCCCAAAGCCTTTGGGGCCGGCGAAGGGATTCAGCCAAACAAGTTTCGTGGGATCGGTGGTTGCGTTGCCGTCCTGGTCTACGCCTACGTCAGCAGGAATATCCTGACCGGTTGCGGCAGCTACTCGAACTTTGCCCAGTGCTGAGAAACCGACAGCCATGTCGGCCACCACTGCCGGATGCTTATCCGCAGGGATTGCCCAAGCGATTGGACCATTGGTGAGAGCGGGTTGTCGGCTGCCGAATGCGAGGACGCCTGAAGCTCCACCACCACTACTAGTTACGAAGGCCACGCATCCCGCATCAACCGCTTTCAGAGCCCAATGTGCTGCTGGACCGAAATGACGTCCGTTGCGCACGCAGACCATTGCTGCGGCTCCATCTTTTGCGAGTTCAATCGCCCGACCCATTGCTGCTGAGGCAGATACTGCGCCCGGAGCGCCTTGAGCATCTAAGACAGCTGTTGCCGGACGCTCGCTTATCACGCAAATTTCAGCGCTGGGATTAACAGAGCCTTGGCGAATCTCGGCGGTGTACGGTGTTATGCGCGTGACGCCGTGCGAGAAAACGCCGCGCGCATCAGCTTCAACTAGAACGTCGGCGATGAGCTCGGCGCGTTGAGAGGGAACGCCGGCGGCATGCATAACATCAGAGGTGAATGTCCGCATCCGATCGACCGGGATTCGTGGCCCAACCTCAGCCTGCCTAAAGGGAGTGGTCATAGGGTTTTCCGGTCTCTGAATCCATCAGTGCCGTGCCTAGAATCTTAATGCCTGCCTGGATAGCGTCCTGGGGTGCGTGGCTGAATGCGAGGCGGATCCCGCCCAAGTCATTGCTATCAATTCGGAAGACTGACCCGCTGCGCACCATCACGCCCATACGTTGGCAACGTTCAACGACATCTCCCACCAATTCAGGTCGATGCAGTTGTAACCACACGAAGAAGCCACCATTTGGACGGATCCATGTTGCATGTTCGGTGACGTGCGATTCCAGCGCATCGAGCATTACATCACGCCGTTTTCGATACAGGGTTCGGAGATGTTGAATTTGCTCTTCCATACGCTTGTTCATGAACTCCGCGGCTATGGATGATGCAAATGGGCTGGTTCCACCATCGGGCTTTAAAGGAAGGATGCGATCAGCTAGTGGCGCCGACGCAGCGATCCAGCCAAGTCGGATACCCGCGCCTAGAATTTTTGAGAAAGTTCCCGCACGGATCACTAAGCCAGTGCCGCCGTCGAGTTCAAACAATGATGGAGGCAGGTCGCCGTCATAGTGCAACTCGTAGTACGCATCATCTTCAAGAATCGGGACATGATGACGGTGGCAGATCTCAAGGATTTCGTGGCGCCTTCGTGTGCTTATGGTGGATCCCATCGGATTCTGGAAAGTTGGGATCGTGTAAAAGATCGCGGGGCGTTCTGTGGAGAACAAAGCATCAAGTTCATCCGGTCGCGGTCCTTCGTTGTCCCACCGCACATGGATTCCTCGTTCGCTGACTCGTTTCACGAAGAGTGCGCCAAACGAGGCTTCGTCCAGAACTATGACCTGATCACGATTCGCGAATGTTCGTAGAACTAGGTCGATGGCCTGACCCGATCCATTCGTGATGATGATTTGGTCGCGGTCCACTGACAACCCCTCGAATATCCGTAATTTCTTACGCACGGTATCGACAATTTCAACGCTGCCTTGGCGTCGCCCATAAAGGAGTGCTTCTGGGTTTTTCGGTAAGTAGGTTTGGGCTGTTTCAGCAATCGCTGAAAGAGGAAGGGCCTCTATTGCGGGTTGTCCAACGAGCAGATCAGCTACCACGTTTTTAGGTGCGCCGGACGATGAAACCATCAGACCTGGCGCTGCCCGGTGGCGGGCTTCTTCGCTAAGAAGCGAGTCGAATTCGAACCCGCCAGTCATGAAACCCGTTTGGCACGCATAGGGTGCCTATGTGATATCCATCTGTTGGATTTTCACGGCATTTGATCTCCTTCGAGGTCAGGATCTGCCGCTACTGCGATGGGTCGGTTTTCACACACGATCGCTTCGGTTGTGAGTGTCATCATTCCAACACTTGAACTAGCTCGGATAGCTGCAATTTCGATCGCTGCAGGATCTATGATGCCTGCGTCATACATGTCTTTATATTCGTTGTTTACAGCATCCCATCCGTGCCAGGTTGGGAGTTTTTGGACTCGGTTAACAACCACTGAAGGGTTGACGCCTGAATTTCGTGCAATACGACGTATGGGTGCTTCCAAGGCATCAGCGATAATACGAGCGCCAATGGCGGCGTCGCCTGATAGCTTCTCCGACACACGCACTGCCGCTTCCTTAGCCCGCAATAACGAGGTCCCGCCACCTGGAACGATTCCATCGCGTAAGGCGACTTTTGCGGCTCCAACCGCATCATCCGCTTTATCTTTGAGGTGTTGCATTTCTTGCTCGGTAATCCCACCGACAGCAACTACGCCAACCGATCCTCCGAGCGTGGCAATGCGGCGCTCCATCTTTGTGACCCAGGCGGGTCTGGTCTCTTCTTCAAGTTGCGCACGCATTTGGTTCTGGCGGTCCTGAACGTCGGCTTCACGACCAGCGCCTTCTAAAAGGATCGTTGCTTCCCGGTTTGCAACCACACGTTTGACGAATCCTAGCCATTCGAGTGGTACATCTTCCCATCGTATTCCGAGGCTTCGCGAGACTACGGTCGCTCCGGTCAATACCGCGAGATCTTCCAACATCTCTCGCATCTCATCCCCGTAGGATGGTGCCTGAATAGCGACGACGTTTAGATTTCCACGTAGCTTGTTCTGCAGCACAAAACTGAGTGCCGGGCCCTGAAGGGTGTTGGAGACGAGTAGTAGATTGCGGTTGTTGCTCTCGGCTACCTTGTCCAAGATTGGCTCGAGTTGCTTGGGGCTCCAGATATCTTGGTCTGTCAGTAGAACGTGTGCGTTCTCAAGGTTGCCTTGCATTTTATGAGTATCGGTGACGAAGTAAGGTGATACCCAGCCTTTGTCGATTTGCATTCCTTCGATATAGCGAGCTTCGAGGCGTACACCACGTCGGTGGTAATCAACCATAACCAGTCCATCACGGCCGACACGGCTCATGACTGCTCCAACCATTGAGCCGAGTTCTACGTCGTCGCCTGAAATCGTTGCGATGTGTTTTATTTCGTCTTCTGTCTCAATAGGACGGGCCATATCCCGGATGGACTCAATGGCTGCGTCACAGGCTGCCTGCATCCCCTCCCGCAGCATCATTGCATTTGCACCCGCAGCAATGTTGTAGAGGCCTCGGTGCACGATGGCTTGCGCCAGTACTGTGGCGGTTGTGGTGCCGTCCTCGGTCGCAGAGTTTGTCTTGGAGGCGGCTTCCTTCATGATCTGGACACCGAGATCATGAAGGATGTTGTTTACCTTCTCGATCTCGTTCGCGACGGTGACTCCGTCGTTTGTAATGTGTGGCGCGCGTAGGGTGCGTGTATATGCCACGTTACGGCCACGGGGCCCAAGTGTAGTCCCTACCGTATTGGCAACGATATCAATGCCAGCACGCAGGGTTTCACGAGCCTCGTGACCGAAACGGACTTCCTTCTTCTCAGGTGGAGGAAGGCTATCCCCGATATTGCCGGTATTGCCGGGATCCCCTGGCAAGACGCGACTCTAGTTGATGATAGCGAGAACGTCGCGTTCGCTGACGATCAGCAAATCTTCATCATCTAGGCGGAGTTCAGTCCCTGCATACTTTGCGTATAGGACTTTGTCCCCTTCGTTAATTTCCAGGGGAACCGTCTTACCGTCTTCGGTCACGCGGCCTGAGCCGGCGGCGATGACAGTGCCTTCCTGGGGCTTTTCCTTGGCCGTATCCGGAAGCACGAGGCCGCTAGCCGTCGTTGCTTCACGATCTTCGGGCCGAATCAATAAACGGTCACCAAGTGGCTTGACCTTGGTCGTGACCTTGGCCATGCAATCTCCTCCATAAGAAGTCCGACGACAGATCGACTTCTGCGTCGTATATAGGGAAAGCTGCCAAGCGTAGTACCAGTCTGGGGCAGCGTCTGGAATTCTAGCCGACCATAACCAAAGCTGTTCAACGAGCCTTGGTTGTCAGCTTGATTAAGCATACCCCACGGTCCCGTCCAGTGCATCGATATTATTGATGTGGTGCTCCCAAGTGGGCTTTTATCGATGCTCTCTAGGTTTCTATTTCACGATTGGGTTGTCGATGTCTGGCGACAACGTGTTCTGTTAGGGCAGGATTAAGACATTCTGGATTGGGTTAGTCATCGTGGGTCGGCTAGGGTTTGTGAGTAGATGTAATAGCCAACCTACGAGGGGATCGTTGAGATATGAAATTGACGCCATATGACCTCGTCATTCGTGGTGGCACGGTGATTGATCCGTCAACCGACAGTTCTGCGGTTGCTGATATAGCTGTGGTTGATGGACGAATTGCAGATATTGGACCCGCGTTGTCGGGTGAGGCGCGCGAGACGGTGGATGCGAGAGGCGACTTTGTGGTTCCTGGATTGGTTGATTTCCATGTACACGTGTACTGGGGTGCCACAGTTTGGGGCCTTGAGCCCGACAAAATCGCAGCGGCCGGTGGCACTACGGCATTTCTGGATACTGGAAGTGCTGGTGCAATTACATTGCCTGGATTTCGTCGATACGTGATCGATTCGGCACGCACGCATATCCGATTGCTGGTGCACATTAGTACGGCGGGACTCGTCACGAGCTTAGGGGAACTACGAGATCCACGATATTTGGATGTTGAGGGGACGGTGCGAGCGATCGAGGCAAATCGTGACATCGCGTTGGGTGTCAAGATTCGATACACGGACGGACTTGTTGGTGAGGGTGATCAGGCACGGGCTGCGCTGGCTGCAGCGATCGAAGCTGCCGAGCGTTCCGGGACATGGTTGATGGTTCATATCGGCTATACACCTGAGCCAATCGGTGACGTGCTTGCGCGGCTTCGGCCCGGCGATGTCATTACACATAGCTATACGCCAAATCCAGGTGGAGTAGTGAGTGACACCTCCTTGAAGTTGTCGTCTGCAGCTGTGGAGGCGAGGTCCGCGGGCATCGAGTTTGACATTGGTCATGGTCAAGGGAGTTTTGGATGGGACGCAGCACGGGCTGCGCTCGATGCAGGCTTTCCACCCGACTACATTAGTTCGGATCTCCATCGTGGGTGTGTGAATGGGCCGGTGTTTGATTTGCCCAGCGTTATGACTAAATTTTGGAAGCTTGGTATGCCGATCGAAGATATTGTGCGTCGGTGTACGTTGGCACCAGCGCGAAAGCTAGGGATTGATGCTGGAACGCTTCGTCCTGGTGCTGTGGCCGATATCGCGGTTCTTACAGTAGACGATGGACCGATTCGGCTGATTGATTGTGTCGGTGAAGAGGTGATGTGGGACCGGAGACTTCGGGCCTCCTATACGTTTCGGGCTGGAGAACGTCTTGATCCTGGCAAGCTTGGTCCGTCCGAAGATGTGTTTGTGGAGGTTTCGTCGCTCCCTCGGCCTTCGAGATCGGATCCGGTTGTTTGGCCTAATCAGCGTTAGTCGTCGAGATATCGTGTGAGCGCTGTGAAGGCACGCGCCAATTCCAGGCTCTCATCTCGGCTCATATGAATAGCGAGGCCACGCTCAAAAAGTTCAACGGTGATTGTGGCATGGGTAAGCTCTTCGGCGATTCCTACAACATCGCTCTGGTAGATTTCTTGAAAAACGTGCTCATGGTCTCCGTTGTGTGGTTCGTGCACCACCTGAATGTTTCCTCCGATGATGGAAATTCCGCAGTAATTGGAAGTTTACCTAGTTCGTCTTGGCCGACTCTCCCTTTCCATAGGCAAAGACGTGGTTATCGCAGATGCAAACGCATGTTACGGGCAGATGTGGACTGAGCGATGATGTAATTGGGGCATCGACATGGTCGGTCTATGCTGCGGCAATGTACGGAATTGTAAAAGGCCCGTGGGGCAGAATGCAGGTGCGGATGGCTGGTCCCGACAACTCAGATATGCGGTCGCCGATGTCCCGGCATGGGACGCAGTGGGCGGATTTAATTTCAGCGTCCGTAAGCCCTTCTGCGTACAGATGAACGGTTGCGTGGTCTAGAACACGTCCGAGGATTTGGTTTTGCCATTGATCGACTCGAATTACAGGATTTGATCGGATGGCAGTAACCATTGCGGATGCTGTCTCATGTGTGCGCAACATCTTTATAAATTCGCCATGTCCGGTACCATCCCGGCATTCGGCAGCCATCACGATGTGGCCGCCCGGGCGTACGATTTGTGCTGCTGCGTCCATCCCCTTTACCGCCTGGTATAGATTCAGGTCGAGTGGATGTCCCCCGTTCGTGGTCACTACAACGTCGTAAGCCTCAGGAACTGGTTGTAGGGCCGCCTTTAAAGCCATCTGGCAACCGGCATCATGAGCAGGCTCCAGAGCACCAGCGAAGATGCCCGCTATGGAGCCGTCGCCTGTAGTAGTTACGTTAAGGCTAAATTCGCATCCGGCGAGACGAGCGGCTTCCCGCTGCTCAAGATGAATGGGGTTCTTATCGAGCACACCCCAGCGAGAATTTCTATGGTCGATCATTTCGGCGTCATGATTTCGGAGAATACTTGCCTCTCCGGCTATCCCTGGCATGACTAACTTAGCTCCACCGCTGAATCCAGCGAAGAAGTGTGGTTCGATTAATCCGAGTGTGATTCGGACATCCGCGTCCAAGTACCTGCGATTGATGAGGACAGGGCGACCTGACGACGTCGTGCCGATCTTGCGTAGACAAGTTGTGTCTCGTGCATCGTGATTGAATATACGTAGGTTTCTTTTAAGGTCGGCCCCGAGCATTCGTTCGAGTTCGGCATCGCTTGTTGGTCGATGTAGTCCGGTTGCAACTAAGACTTCTATTCGGTCGATTGGGTTCGCAAGTTCGGTCAGCACCGCTTTGACCATTTCCCGATTGGGTGCGGGCCGGGTGCTGTCGCTAATTACAACAACGATCGAGCTTTCTTCCTTTACGAGCTCGTTTAATGGAGGGCCGAAGATTGGTTTGCGCAGTGCATCACTCAGAGCTTTCTCTGGATTTGGGATACGTGGGAGGGCACGAGGTTCGATCACATCGATCTTGTTTGGTAGGTCTAGAGGTAAGGACGATTCGCCGTAAGCCAGAGCAACTTGCATGTTGGAAGTAAACAATCAGTTAGAAAAGATGATTGGATGAGTGTAGGTTATTCGGGTTTGCGTGTTAACATAACGACCCGTTTGTTTCGGGCGATAACCGTTGACCACGGTGTACGGGATGACTCGTTGCCACATCGCTCACTCATTAATCCATGAGGTTTGAAACATGCTATTTCCGTTTTCGGTGGGCTAATGCACATCACTATTGAGGACTTTGTTCGGCATCTCGATGATGAGCGTGGACTTTCTGCCAATACGCTTGCTGCGTACCGGAGTGACCTGACGCAATTTAAAGACTTTTTAAACGATTCAGGCCATGTGGGTTGGGGTATTTCACCCCGAGTCGTACGCGCCTTTATGACCGATTTAATTCAACGCGAGTATCGGCAAACATCACAAGCGCGCAAATTGGCAGCGGTACGTGCCCTGTATCGGTACCTCAAATCGATCGATGAGGTCACGACTGATCCAACTGCTGGGTTGGGTGGTGCCCGCGTGAGAAAACGTCGACCGAAGATCATTTCCACCGCTGACGTGGAGTGCTTGCTCGAGAATGCGGCAGATGCGACGACGCCTGAGCGTATGCGGGATCGGGCGATGCTTGAGTCTCTTTACGCGACTGGGATGCGTGTATCGGAGCTTGTCGCACTGGATGTTGGCGACTTCGACGTTGAGTCCCAAACGGTAGTCTTGGCGCGTCACGGTTCGCGGAAGCGTTCGGTGCGGTTAACTGACCGCGCTGCCAAAGCGCTCCACGGGTATGTCACTGACGGACGGGTTAAGTTGCTGCGTCGGGTTGATGAGCAGGCAGTCTTCCTGAATCATCGAGGAAGTAGACTCACGCGTCAGGGGTTCTGGCTCATTGTTAAAGCATATGCCAGACGGGCAGGGATTGAGGCAACTATAACCCCGCACACCTTGCGACACTCGTTTGCCACTCATCGACTCCAGGGTGCGGGAACTGTTCGAGAAGTTCAGGCGATTCTTGGTCATGCGAGTCCAGCGACCACTAAAATTTATGAAGATCTTGCCCGTGAGAGTCGGGGACCTTCGAGACGGGGTATAGATCGGACTAGAGCTCGAAAATCCTCGTGACGGATCCTTCACGTGGGGCGGAGGTCCTACGTGCGGAGGGTAGTGGTGTTGCTCCCCGATGGGCGGTAATCGCTGGCAGCGGCCTCGCTGGGCTAGTCGAGTCGTTTCATTCGAGCGCAATTCTCGATTACAGCAAGATTTCTGGCATGCCCACAGCCACGGTTGCTGGCCATCCCGGACAACTACACCTTGCAATGGCTGGCGGGGTTCCGGTGTGGGTGTGCCAAGGGAGGCCGCACTTCTATGAGACTGGAACGATGGAACCTGTCGTTAACTTCATCCGTACGTTGATGGGGGCTGGTGTTACAAGGTTTGTTTTCACGAATTCGGCTGGAGCTGTGGACAAGTCATATCGGCCAGGGGACGTGATGATTGTGGCTGATCATCTCTTTTTGCCTGGGTTAACAGGTGCTCATCCATTGGTTGGTCCAAACGATTCGGTAGGTGATCGATTTCCGGATCTGAGTGCTGCCTACGATCAGGGCTTCCGTGCCTGTATTGAGACCGAGCTATCTAATTCTGGATTTACTGTTCGTGAAGGTATCTACGCGATGGTGAGTGGACCCTCTTACGAGACGCCGGCCGAGGTATCGATGTTGCGTGGGCTCGGAGTCCACGCGGTAGGAATGTCTACGGCGCCGGAGGTTGTGGTGGCCCGACATGGAGGTGCTGCGGTTGTTGCTGTTTCGACGATCACGAACCTTGCCGGAGAGCTTGGGGATACGGCTACCGATCACGGTGCAGTAATAGATATTGCCGCGGCCGGGGCATCACGGCTCGGAGCGGCCATTGCAAGGTTCGTTGCGCTACAAGGCTGTTAGGCGGATCGCAATCGAATTAGATGTCGCAGGAACCGGACCCCTTCCAGAATGGAGGCCTTGCTGTCCGCGCGTGAGCGCTGGTCAAACGTGTATGGGATGTCTACAACAGCGTGCACATCGGTTCGCACAAGTAGCTCAAGGAGTATCTTAAATCCAACAGGTTGCAGTAACACACCGTCGACAATCGATCGTCGGATGGCAAAGAACCCGCTGAGAGGGTCGGATGTTTGTCGGGCTGCCGGAAGAAGTTTCTGCGCTGCTAACGACGAGCTCCAGCTCACAAGTCGACGCCATGGTCCGCTGAGACCTATTTCTTTCCCACCTGGCGCATAACGGCTGGCGGTCGCGATGTCAGCGCCGCTGGTGATTGCTTTAACGAGCAATGGAGCGATCGAGGGCGGGTGTTGTAGGTCACCGTCCATGACGACAACAATGTCTTCTGTCAGGGTTTCTAGTACTTCGGCTACTGCTCGGGCTAGGCCGCGCCGCTCATGGCTATGGTGGATCGAGATGGACGTATCGACTGCTATCAAGTTTTCGATTTCGCGGGTTGTGCCATCGGTGCTGTCGTCTGCGAACACGACGCGGTATGGCATGGTCTCAAACGCCACAGCTAACTGGGCGACAAGTGGAGGTGGGTTACCGCGTTCATTGAACGTGGGAACTATAAGGGCGATAGATGGCGCGGATCCAGGATTCATGGATTCGTGGGACCCGTCTGCAAATGTTCGGAGTATCGAAAGGCTAGCATCAGTTTTGACACTCGCTTACCTGTACATAGACTGATTTTGCTTAGAGCTATCAGGAAGAGTGACGGAAGTTGGTGTATCCGAACATGGTGATGCAATCAGTCGCGGCTGTCCAAGCCTGTCAGGAAACGTACAACGGTGTCGTTGGAGGAATGAGTTCGTGAGTCGAAGCGACGAGTCTACTGATCAGGGTGAGAGGTTGATGTCTACAGAGCCAAGCGATTCACGACGCACTGTTGCGGTAGGCATTCGGCGTGTTGGAGATCACGCGATGGCTATTAATTGGCAAGACGGTTCGGAATCTGTGATTGCCCTGCGGGACATACGGATCGCCTGCGGGTGTGCTGTGTGTTGTAACGAACTCACAGGCGAACAGGTGCTTGATCCCAACTCGGTTCCTGACGATATCCAGGCGACGCGGATTGCTCCCGTTGGAAATTATGCACTCACGTTTGAATGGAGTGATGGCCACGCGACGGGGATACATCCCTGGGAGCACTTGAGGGAACTTGCTGACCGATGCCAGATTCAGTGAACCGGGTACTTGGGGGGCGCTAGATGGATCGAATCCAAGATTGATGGATTCGTGAAACTGATCCTGTTGGATTGCCGGGGCTCGTGGTTGGGCTTTTCTTTTGATTGAGAAGCGATTCGCTAAGTGACGATAATTTGTACCCGAAAGGGTCAGCAGGTGAGAGAGACGTGAAGCTCGCGATTATTGGCGTCCAGCATGGGCATGTTCTGGGAATAACTCGACAGATTCTAGCCGAGGATGATACGGAATTAGTTGTGGTTGCTGAGCCCGAACATGGTGCGCGGGAACGTGTGGCTCGGGATTTTGGGGTTCCAGGCATTAGCGACTACCGCAGCCTTCTCGATGGTTCAATTGATGTGGCTGTCCTGGCTCCTATCAATTCTGAAAAAGGCGACATTGCTGTGGCCTGCCTAGAGTCTGGTGTTCATGTGATGATCGATAAACCGGCGACAATAACCCACGCTGATCTTGATCGAATGTCTGAGGCGATTTCGGGATCATCCATTCTGAGTTGCGCACTAACGCTTCGCTTCACTGGTCCTTATCGAATGGCGAAGGAGGCGATTGCCCGTGGTGATATTGGTCGGGTTGTCTCATCTGTATCTCAGCGTCCGCACAAGTGCCGTCCAGAACGTCGACCCTATTGGTTCTTTGACCGCGAATTAAACGGTGGCGCGCTCCTTGATTTGTGTATCCATGACATCGATATGATGAGGTGGATTCACGAATGCGAACCAACCAGTGTTACGGCGTCTGAAGGCACTTCCCGGTTCACTGAATATCCGTCATTCACTGATCACGCTGAGGCCTATTTTCGGCTTGATGACGGTGGTAGTGCTTTCGTGCGCGCCTCGTGGCTCACACCAGATGCCGCGCCTTACCACGGTGACTGCCGCATGCTTATCGAAGGAACACACGGATCGATCGAGATCAAAACTTCTGCTGAGATTTCGTGCACTATTGATACTGGCCGTTCACGATGTACGTATACCGACTTCGTTGATTTAGATCCGGATAGCAACGCACTCGGACGCGATTTCATTGCAGCGATCCGCGGTGAGGCGCATCCGGTAATAGCGGGGGATGATGTCATTAGCTCCCATCGGTGGGCTTTGCTTGCGCGGGACTCGGCAGACCGAGGAAATCTGGTAACACGCTGAACGGGTCAATGATCCATGTGAATCTTGCTCTGGGGTGGACCTTTCCAACGTGGGAGCTGTCTGAAGATGTCGATGATCTCTGCTAGTTCGTCTATGGCCGATTCGATGATACGTTCTCCTGCTTTGTAGGAGCCGCGACGGCCGTCTCCTAGAGCACCGCTGGGAGTGAGCGCATCAATCGCAGTTGGCCAGGTTAGCTGGAGGTCGGTAAGAGTTGTCCGGAAGGCATGAAAGACATGATCAAGCTCAGCTGCAGCCAGTTCGGTTGTTCGAATGAGCTCGGGTACCAGGTAATACGCGTGTGAAACTTCGATCTCACAAGCGTGACCTGTAGGTGTAGTTCCACGAATGGCGTCTTCATGGGCAGGATCACTCAATCGGTAGTGTCCGACCGAACCAAGGAAATCAATATCAAGTCGGAAACCTAGATCTTGTACGGCTGCAGTCATAAGCGCTTCGTTTCCGCCGTGACCGTTGACGATCAGAAAACGGCGAAACCCGTGGTGTCGAAGGGAGGAGATCAGATCTTCCAAGAGGTCTAGAAAAGTTTCTGGACGTAGTGTCATTGAGCCAGCCATGTTCATGTGGTGATCCGAAATACCCCACGGAATAGCTGGAACGGCAAGCAATCTTGGGGTCAGGCGTTGGGCGGCGCGTTCACAGAATGCTTGAGTGACGAGATGGTCCTGCCCAAGGCCGAGATTTGGCCCGTGTTGCTCGGTTGATCCGATTGGGAGAAGTACAAGTTCGACCGTCTCAATCGCGTTCGCGACCTCGGGCCATGACATGTTCCCGAGTACGTGTGTTGGACTTTGATCGCTCATTGTTCTTGACCTGGGTTTCGCCAAGCCGGGATTCGCCCACGTGCAATCAGGTCTTCCGGAGCGTTCAGAATTGTTGTGAGCAGCTTGTCTGCCTGAGCTTCGATTGCTTGGATCATGCGTTCCCCGTCATGGGGGGTCGCCAATGTTGCATTTCCAACGGCTCCGTTCTTGGTCATGTCGGAGAAATCAAAACTACGACGGATGGCATGACGTCGTAGGCGTTTACGCATTCCAATATGATCCGTGGTTACAGCTCCGGGAGCGAGGTGCGAATGCTTAACGCGGTCTGGGCGCAACGCCATCAGTTCGGCGGTTTCGAGTTCGTCTGCATGGCCTGATGTTTCGGATTGGATGATTTCTTGTTCTAATTCTTGGTCTTCTAAGTCGTAAAACGATAACCCTGCAAGAAAATCCAACGGCAGACGAGTCGGTAGTGTCTGCATTGCGATAGTCATGATTGGTTCATTACCGCTGTGCCAATTTGTTAGCAGGAACCGTGTGAACCCGTGGTGAATTAGGGATTCCAAATTGTCTTCGAGTACATGTAGGAGGGTTTGTGTTCGGAGGGTGATCGTGCCCGGGAATCCCATATGGTAGGCCGACATGCCGAAGGGAATAGTTGGGGCCACAAGTACCTGCGGATGAAATCGCTGGGCCAGGCGTAGGGTCAGGTCTTCACAAATCACCAGATCGGTATCAAGGGAAGTGTTTGGTCCGTGTTGTTCGATCGATCCGATCGGGATCGCCACCACTTTGATCTGATTACGGAGGGCAGCGATCTCGCCCCACGTCAGATGTGTTAGTCGAAGCGTTGCAGGCAGATTGTTCATTTCAACCGGCACAATGACGGTGCAACGATATGATAGCGGTGAAAGCTCGACGATTGATGCTAATGGATCTCGTCGTCGATATCGGCAACACTGACACAAAATTTGGTGTCTTTCGTGACGATGTACTGGCTTCACGCTGGGTTGTGCATAGTGACGTTAATAGGGACACCAACGAGCACACGACCTTGCTTAAGGCAATGCTGTCGCATATTGGTGCGACAGAAGTCGATTCCGCCATTGTTGGATCGGTGGTTCCGGAGCTGACCGAGCGCATGGCTGATGCGGTTGCAACCGCTATAGGCCGAAGGCCTCGGATTGCACGGTCACAAGACGTGCAGGCGATCGATCTGGATGTTGATGTTCCATCTCAGGTGGGAATCGATCGTGTTGCGAATGCGTTGGCTGCACGGGAAGTCTATACGGCGCCGGCGATTGTCGCGGATCTTGGAAGCGTAACCACATTCGATATAGTCAACGATGTTGGCAATCTTGCTGGAGTGGTGATTGCACTTGGAATGCAGAATTCGGCTCGAGCTCTCACAGCTGCTGGGGCACAGCTCCCGTCAATTACCTTGGCGAAACCAGCACGCTTAATTGGAACAAACACAGAGGCTTCGATGCACGCTGGAATCTATTGGGGCTATGTGCATATGGTTCGTGGGCTGATAACGCATTTGCGATCCGAGCTTGGGACCGACTACCAGATCGTTGCTACCGGTGGGTATGCACACGTTGTTGCGAACGACGTAGCCTTGTTTGATGTGGTCGATTCTGAGCTCACTCTACGTGGGCTCTTGTTGATAGGGAAGGATTACGAGGCAGCGAAATGAGTGTGCTTGATGGTGCACATGTCGTGTTGTGGGTGACTGGAAGTATTGCTGCCTACAAGGCATCAGATCTCGCGAGCAAGTTAACGCAGGCTGGCGCGAATGTTGACGTCATTCTTTCGAAAGCGGCGGAGGCATTCGTTGGTGCGCTGACCTTCGAAGCGCTGACGCATCGGGCTGTTCTGCATGCGGATGATGCGATGACAGCGGATCACCGTATTGCGCATGTCGAGATAGCCAAAGACGCTGACATAGTTGTGGTAGCTCCGGCTACGGCCAACACGATCGCCCGTCTTGCGCATGGCCAAGCGGATGACCTTGGTGCAGCAGTGGTGTTGACAACCGATGCGCCCGTCATGATTGCTCCGGCGATGGAATCAGATATGTATGCCCATAGTGCAACTCAGGCTAATTTGAAGGTGCTACGCGAACGAAAGGTTCGAATTGTTGAACCGGCGACGGGTCGTCTCGCATCGGGTGCATATGGTCAGGGTCGCTTGCCGACCACACCTGAGCTTATGGATGTCATACGTGAAGTTTTGGGTCGTGATGGACCGCTCAATGGCTGCGTACTTGTAGTTTCTGCCGGTGGCACTCGGGAGTATTTGGATCCTGTCCGGTTTATCGGGAACCCGGCCAGCGGTCGTCAGGGTGTGGAGTTGGCTCGAGCCTCGATCGAGCGAGGCGCTGCAACGCGGTTGGTTCTGGGACCCGCAACCATCGATCCGCCAATTAATGCCGAGACGACCCACGTCAGTTCGGCATCAGAAATGCTCGATGCATTGCGACAGGCTACGTGCGGGTGTGATGCGCTTATCATGAACGCAGCTGTCGGAGACTATCGTCCGGTTGCCACATCGAAGTCGAAGCTCAAACGAGACGATGTGAACACCAGAATTGATCTCGTTGAGAACCCTGATTTGCTTGCATCATTACAGGGTGACTTTATACGCGTGGGATTTGCGGCAGAAACAGACAACCATTTGGCCAACGCCCGTGAAAAGCTTCGAGTGAAAGGGCTTGATGCGCTTGTCGTTAACGATGTCGCACAGTCAGACCGGGGCTTTGGAGTTGCGACCAACGCGGTCACGATCTTACGGCCGAACCGCTGCGATCAAGAGGTAAAGCTGACAGATAAGGCGGCGGTTGCGGATGCGGTGCTTGATGTTGTAGTCGAATTGGTTGGCAAGGCCTGACGGCGGTGACACGTCGTTTGGTCGGTTGGCCTTTGGACCGGCGTGCGGGCTCGATGGCATTTCATGCTCTGCGCGCGGCGCTTTCAGTTCAGGGCGTGAACTGCACGCTCGATTCCCTGGTGACTCTTTCCGGCGAAGCATTCTGCATGGTTTGGAGGCGGGGTGCGCATCCTCAAGAACTAAGCGAAGTGCGGCCGGTGCCAACACTGTGTGTTGCTGCAGAGTTCTCTGGATTTGGGTTAGAGATCAGGACGGATCATGGTCAGCCTCACGCGGTCGATCTCCAAGAGTTACGGACTGCCATCGAACGCTGTAACAACCCGATTCTTGCTCCTGTCGACGATCAGGGGAAAATCGTCGTCATGTGCTCGGTTGATGATGCAGGGTGTGGACTGGCTGTTGGGGCGGATCAACGGCTACCTGCACAGGTCGATCTTAACCGGGGATGGGAAGGTAGATTCCCAGGTCAAGAGGGACCGAAGTGGGGAAATTACGGGGTATTGATTGGTCCTGACGAACTTATTCGAAACCAGGCTGCTGATCCACTCGCCCTTCGCGAGCTTTTCGCTAATGCTTTAGCTCTATTGATTGAGAAACCTCGGGTCAGTTCTACCGTTGGGAGTGTTCAGTTTGGGCTGATGGCCGCCAAGAGGGCAGTCGAGGATCTCAGCAGGCCGGGAGCGCTTGATGATCCGTCAATTCTTACAGAGTTGTTAGTGCTTACTGAAGGCGCTGAATTTGGATTCGGATGCTGTGAGCGATGGATGACGGACCATGATGGAGTGGTTACTAAGGAGTTGGTCCGTCGTGCCCGAAGTGTCCGGGCCGCTGCTGGTGAGATGGCTGAGCGCCTGTGGGATCGCAACGGACGGATGACAGCTATGGAACTGAGGCAAGCGGTGATGGGTCGAAAATCTATGGTATTCGAGCTTCCCCGCCATGTTAGCGAGGCGGAAGTTCCGGGTCGTGTCATTCAGGCAAGTCGTGGTCGGGGCGTTATCGTTGACACGAAGGATCGGCGTGCCGCACTCGGAAGATTGGCTGATGTATTTCTCGATGCGTTGTCGGGCTTTTACCAGACAGCTCAGGCTGATATCTAAAGATATGGGATCTAATTGCGGGTACTAAGTGTGCACGTTGCTTAGTCGGATCGTGTGGCCGCAGTCGGGCGCACGCGCATGATCCAGAGACCAACCGGTATTGTTGCCACGTATAGGATCGTCAAGGTCATTCCGACGGTCCCGAAACCGCGATCGTCGATTATTAGGCCGAGTAGCAGGGGCAACCCCAGTAGGGCTAGGTCAACGAGCAATTGCATGGATCCTAGGGCTCGACCTAGCATCTCAGGTCTTGTTCGCTCGGCTACCAAAACGGGTGGCAGAGCTGAAGTTATACCGCCGAGTGCGTATAAAGTCGCAATAAGTATGTAAATAGAGATAGTGGGTGACAGCGTAATCAGAAGGACTGCCACAGTGCCTAGGCTGCTTGCGAACGCAAGAACGATGCCGCGTCCGAATCGATCGAGGATCGATCCGCTAGCAAACACCACGATAGTACGGATGGCGCCCGACACGCTGAGCACGACGCCGATGGTTGCTGGATTCAAGGCCAAGCCCACGCTACCGTACAGCGGTAATACGACTTGCCTGACACTATAGGTGGCACCCCAAAGCAGGATGGTGAAGACTACGACGCCTCCTATGCTGCGGTTGAGCTCGAGTGGTGAATGCCACCTACTTGTCTGACGCGATTTGCTGGTTGACCGTTTTGTCCGAATCGTTGTCCAGACCACTGGTGTCGCGATAAGTCCGATAATTGCCGCAAGCCAGAACACTGCCCGCCATCCAAAGGCGTTTGCGGTTAACCCGGCTGTGATTGGTGCGAGGAATCCACCAAGTTGTACACCTGCCATTATTTTCCCTGTCATCTTGCTGCGAGCTTGCGTCGTTGTGATTCGTACGGCGTGACCCATTCCTGATGTGTATAAGAGTGCTGTGCTAAATCCACCTATAGATAAGCCAAGTAACAGCAGCGCGTAATTTGGTGCTACGGCGCAAACGGATGCTCCAACCGTTAGAAAAAGAGTTCCAGTGCTGAGCGGTATCCGAGCGGGCATCCGATCGAAGAGTATTCCGGCTGGGAGAGTAGCTGCTATCTGCGCGGCTGTGGGTGTTGCTAGTACGAGCCCCAGTGTTGCGAGAGAAACGTTGAACTCGGACTGAAGTTCTCCCAAGACTGGACCGATTACCGCCATTCCGAACGACATCCCCACAAAGATGACGAACACTACGCCGATTTCCGATGTCGAGAATCGCCGCGTCACACCGTTGAAATGAAACATGTTGGATCCTCATCGAGGAACGCATGGTAGCCTTCGGAATGTCTGAAGCGGGGCGTTCTGAGCAAAATGGTCTACGGCCACGACGCCCGTCTTTCGTGGAGTCCGTCGGGCTCGATTTACCGATGGACGAGACTAGCGCCGTTTCTGAACATTCCAGCACGGATGATGCTCATGTTTTAGAGGGAACGAGTGGTGTTAAGCCAACGGTGCCCCTCAAAGTGGAGCGGTTAAATCTGCGTCGGGAAGACGCGTTGGATGAAGTTCGTCGAACCGACGTTGCAGTGTATGCCGACCATGTAAATGCTACTGCGGCTCCGAATCAGGCAGCTCGCGGAATGAAACCGGATTTAACGCTCGTGGCAGATGACCCAGCTAGTCAATTTGCTTGGATGATTATCGCGGTGATCGGTGGTGTTGCAATTGGGGCTGTAGCTGGGGTGATCACTGGCCTTTACTGGTTCAGCTGATATAGATCGTGCAACCACGAACGCTCTGAGTAGGCGGTTGTAGTGTTCTTGCTCCATGACGATATGGCTCGTGCGATTGACCATCTCAATTCGTACCAGTTGGTCGCTCAAGTTCACGTTCGTGACGCTAGAGGCTGGGCATTTCTGTTAGCGAGACCCGTCTTTGCTCGGACGCAGATACTTCAGCGGCGGCGCAGACGCGAATGATGTCCACCATTTCATCCGCATTGATCGGCGGTGGCCCTCCAACCAGCATGTCGTGAAACTTTCTAGTCAGCTCTACATAGATCCGTGGTATGCCATCCACAGTGTCGTCCCAGTGAAGCTCGCCGTGTGCCCAGCCAGAGGCACTAGTGGTAACCCACCCCATCCCCATCCAGGCGTCGCGAAATTGGGTGGCTACACCTACTTGTTTGTTGGGCCAACGAATGACGACGATGTCGGAACCCTCGTCACGAATGGCTTGAACATCAGTGGCTCCTCGTCCAAAAACAGCATGCATAACTTCGACGGCGTGGACGCCGTAAAGCCTCCATCCGTTGGGTACGGTGAACGTTAAGGACCGAATTGGTTCGCTTTCCGGAAGACTTGCAAGCAGTTCTTGTACTTTGCGGTCGTATCGTACGGCGGAGGCTGACATGAAAGGCACACCGCCTTCCAGGGCAGTTCGAGTGATAGTTACTGCTTCGAATGGGTTGTCGCACATGGGTTTGTCAACGAATAGCGGTAGTTGTCGGTCGAGGGCCTGCATTGCTGGCGCAAAGTGCTTATCTCCATATCGGTTAAGCACCATTACTGCGTCCACCCCCTCCATAGCTTCATCGGGCGTGTCGACTACCTCGGGGATACCGGTTTCAGCCGCTTTTGCTGTTGCCTGGTCGGGGTCTTCGCCCCATAGCTTGGTTGCGCGCATATCTGACCCGGCTATGTCGCGATTTAGGATCGCCGCATAGTTCTCCGTGTGGGTGCTATCGCATCCGATGATTCCGATTTTGATCATGGCATCGCCGTGGGTTGAATGTACGTGTGACGATAGTACTGGGATCTTCTTACATCGTCAGAATCGCTAGGCTGACCACGGGGCTTCGAAAGAACAAATAGCACGCAGTATCAACGGCGCCATGTGGCGGATTGCCCGGCGCGCACCGGCAGACCTGTTTGAAGAGCTTCCAGATCTCCCGCCGCTAGTTGTGCAGGTTCTCCACAACCGCGGAATCACGTCCGTTGAGTCGGTTTGTGATTTTGTTAAAGGTCCGCCGTTGCCACACGATCCTTACTTGATCGACGAAATGGACGTGGCTGTAGAACGAGTTGCGCGAGCCGTAAGGAAGCGCGAGCGCATATGTGTGTATGGCGACTACGACGTGGATGGTGTGAGTTCAACTGCTATGTTGCTTGAGGTGGCGACGCTGCTTGGACTCGATGCATTTCCGTACATTCCAAAGCGTTTGACGGGTTATGGACTAACCACCGAAGCGATTGACGTAATTGCTTCGAAGCGTGCGGAGCTGATCATAACTGCTGATTGTGGTTCGACTGCGCATGAGGAAATTGCGTACGCAGCGAATCATGGAATCGACGTGGTTGTTACTGATCACCATTTGATGCATGCGCGACCCGAGCAGGCGATCGCCCTCTTGAACCCGAATGCGCCAGGTGGCTGCTATCCGTTCACAGGACTGTCTGGAGTTGGAGTTGCGTATAAGTTAGTGCAGGCGCTGGCTGACGAATTTGCGGAAGAAATTCCGTATCCGGAATCATTTTTAGACTTGGTCGCACTCGGGACAATTGCGGATGTTGTTCCAATACGTGATGAGAATCGTGCGTTTGTTGTTGCGGGCCTTGAGATTATTCGGAGTTCACCGCGTTTGGGCTTGAGTGCTTTGGGTGCAGCTTCCGGTCGACCGATCGAGTCAATTACAGTGGAAGGAATTGCTTTTGGTCTCGCGCCCCGGCTGAATGCAGCGGGCCGATTGGCGCATGCTTGCCTTGCGCTCGAATTGCTTCTTGTTTCGCATACGGCAAGGGCCGATGAGCTGGCGCGTGAGCTGGATGCTTTAAATGTTGAGCGTCAGCGGATGACGGAGGAAGCGGTCGTTGAAGCCCGGTCGCAATTCACGGGGGGGAACGTCGTATTCGCGATCTCAGAAAATATTGTTCCTGGCATTGCGGGTCTAGCTGCCGCCCGTATAAGCAGTGAATTTGGTGTTCTGGCATTCATGGGGACCGAGATCGATGGGGTGGTTCGTGGATCGGCGCGATCGCCTCAAGGGATTCACCTTGCTGAAATTTTGGGACGGCACGCTCATTTATTTGAGCGGTGGGGTGGTCATGCAGGGGCTGCTGGTTTTTCGTTGCTTCCCGGAAATGTAGAAGTGTTTAGGGAAGCGATCGTGCGTGAGCTTGCGGCATCAGACCTAGCGGACTTGTTTGGTCCACGTGTCGTTGCGGATGGCCGTGTCTTTCCTCGAACGATTGCTTGGGACACATATCGAGCCTTGGAAGTACTCGCGCCCTGGGGGCACGCACACGAGCGCCCGAGGTTTGTCGTCGAGAATGTACGCATTGGTGAAGTACGGTTAGTGGGTAAGAATCATTTGGCGCTTCGGTTTACCGAGGTCGATCGGGATGTGGAAGCTATATGGTTCAGGAATGGTGATAAACGGGACCGCTTGGAGCGTAGCCAATATGTTGATGTGGCGTTTCGGCTCGACGTGAACGAATATCGCGGAAGGTCACGTCTCCAAATGCTTGTGGACGATGTGCGTTTGAGATCGAGCTAGCGGAAGATATATGTGGTTTTAACGTGCCGTCATCCGTAAAGGACATGCTGGCTCCCATCGCCAGTCCATTGCGAACCGATCGCACTGTTGATGAACTTCTTGCACGGATCCGTTCCTACACGGCGTTGGACGAGTGGGATGAGATCGAGCGCTTGATCGGAGAGGCGGCTACCTTCGCTCAAAGGGCACACTCTGGCCAGCAGCGTCTAACGGGCGAGCCATTTTTTCAACACCCCTTAACCGTGGCGTGGTTACTCGCCGACTTGCGGCTTGATTCAGTCACAATCACAGCAGCCCTGCTTCACGACTGTATAGAGGACACCTCTGCTGACCTTCACACGATTCGTGAACGGTTCGGGTCGACAGTAGCCGAGCTTGTGGATGGCGTGACGAAGCTGGACGATATTACGTCCGGAAACATTGATGATCGACAGGCTCAGAATCTACGGAAGATATTTCGAGCGATGGCGCGTGATATCCGTGTAGTGCTCATCAAGCTAGCGGATCGACTTCACAACATACAGACCGCTTCTGTCTATAGCGAAGAGAAGGGTGCGCAGTACGCGACCGATACGATGGAGATTTTTGCGCCACTTGCGGGGCGACTTGGTATCGAGGAGTGGCGTTGGCAGTTGGAGGATCATGCGTTCCGGACGCTTCACCCTGAGCGCTATCAGGAGATTGCTCAGTGGCTGGTAGTGGAACAGCAAGCGCGCGAAACGGTCATGCAAGGTGTAACCGACGAATTGCGAAAGGGGTTGGACGGTTGTGATCTCGATGCGTTGATACAAAGCAGGGTTAAGCACATTTACAGTATCGAACAGAAGGCACGTCGCAAGGCGGTCCCTCTTGATCAGGTGTACGACATCCTGGCCGTACGTGTAGTTGTTGAAGACGTTGCTGACTGTTATGCCGCCTTAGGCGTGGTTCATGCAACTTGGAGGCATATTCCGGAACAATTTGATGACTATATTTCGGCCCCGAAGGAGAACGCTTACCGTTCTATCCATACGGCAGTGATGGGTCCGGATGGAAAGCCTATCGAAATTCAGATCAGAACCTACGAGATGCATGAATCTTCGGAATATGGTGTAGCGGCACACTGGCGCTACAAAGCTGATGACCAAGGATCCGCTGACGCCTTTTCAGAAAAACTGGGATGGATTCGCCAGATCCTGGCATGGGAAGGGGATGAAGAACCGGATGGATCTTTTATCGAAGCGGTTAAATCAGATGTGTTCGGTGACGCGGTGTTCGTTTTTACTCCAACGGGCGAAATTAAGGATTTTCCGGCCGGTAGTACCCCGCTCGACTTTTCTTACCGTATCCATACGGACATCGGCCATGCGTGTATAGGTGCCAAGATTAATGGTCGTCTCGTCCAACTCGATCACCGGCTTGAGAATGGCGATGTCGTTGAAATACTCACGAGTCAAAACAGTCCTGGACCCAGTCGAAGTTGGGTCTCAATGGTGCATACGGCTTACGCGCGTGACAAGATTCGCCAATGGTTCAAGCGTCGAGAACGGACCGAGAACATACAGTCTGGAATGGGTCTTCTTGGCGATCAACTAAGGAGACTCGGTCACGAACACATCTCTCATTTGGCCAGCGATGACTTAGCGGATATCGCGAAATCGTTGGGATACGACGATGTTGATAGCCTATTCGCTGGAATCGGTTATGGCGCAACAACCGTTACTACGGTGATTAATCGAATTGAGCTGGTTCCGGATGTCCTCGAACGAGATTTGGCCGATCAAGAATTAGAGGGGTCTGGTAATACTGATCGTCATGGCGAGAATCGGCCCATAGTACAGGTGCTTGGCGCTGGAAACCTCACCACTCGTGTGGCGTCTTGCTGCAATCCTACTCCCGGTGATGACATAGTTGGCTACATCAGCAGCGGACACGATGTTAGCGTTCACCAGCTCGGCTGTAGTCGATGGCGGACTGTGGAGCCTGAGCGTCTGGTCGATGTGAAATGGAGTGCCAAGATCGTTGAATCCGATACGGATTTTCCGATCCGGCTCGCGAGTTGCTGTGCCCCACGGCCACCGATACCAATTGTTGGAATTTTGATCACTAATGAAGTTGAGGTTCACACGAATAGTTGTTGCGATGTGTCGCACGGTGCGGATGAACAGATAGATGTTTGGTGGATCGATGACACGAGCACGATCCTTCCTATTCAGATTCG
The DNA here is from genome assembly GCA_964422795.1 of uncultured Chloroflexota bacterium. GTDB lineage: Bacteria > Chloroflexota > UBA11872 > UBA11872 > UBA11872 > UBA11872. The sequence goes on along the minus strand of CAYRCL010000041.1, from coordinate 39,613 downwards.
GATTGTTGCTGACGATCGGGCCGGGCTCACGCATGACGTTAGTGGAGTCATTCGGGACGAAGGGCTAAACATTTCGTCTGCGCACATAAACACTAATCAGGAGCGGAGGGCCACCATGCGAGTGACCGTGGGTCTTGTGAGTATGGGGCAGCTCGCTCGACTTATGAGTCGACTCGAGACTATTCCTGGTGTCTTTGATGTAGCACGTGATGGTGTGCACCGCCGAAACCGGAGTTAGGTGGGTCCATTGGTAGACTGCGACCCGCCTGCATACTTTGGGCTGGTTGGTTGACTCAAAATTGGAAGCATGGATGATGGCTGTTTTGTCCATCGTTATTGGATACGCGGTGGGGGCGATCCCGATTTCTTATCTCGTGGGTCGTATGGCTGGTCGAAATCTACTTACCGAGGGATCAGGTGGTGTTAGCGGAACGGCGGCGATCGAACGTCTGGGTCTACTAATCGGGTCGGCAGCTGGATTGGCCGATGCTCTCAAACCGGTTGTTGTGGTGTTAGTTGCTCAACGTGTAGGTGGATATGAGGTTTCGGCGGGTGCCGGGATAGCCGCTGTAGTCGGTCATATTTGGCCTGTGACTCTCCGTTTCCGTGGTGGTCGAGGTATCGGTCCGGCCGGCGGAGTGCTTGCGGCGCTCGGGGCCTGGCATATGGTGCTGGCTTTTGCTGGTCTTATATTGGGAAAAGTTGCCATGAACGATTCAGCGCCAGGCGTATTGATTGGCTTTGTCTTGACCGCGATTGTCCTTAGTTTGATTGGTTCATCCGAAACGCTCGTTTTTACCGGGTGGGTGGTTCTTGGGTTGCTAGTTGTTGGGCGGCTCGTCGGTTACCGAAAGAAGGTTCCTCCTCGGGATGTATCTTTCGCTAGCCTGTTCTGGCGTAGGTTGTTTCTTGACCGAGACCACAACTAACAGTCAAGAACGTGTCACGCTAGTCACTGACTCGAGCGCATGTCTTCCTGTGCACGAGGTTGCGGCAAACCCGATCGTGGTTTTGCCGACCGTTCTGATTTGGCGGGGAAAGGTGCTACGGGATGGTGTCGACATCTCTTCCGAGATGTTTTGGCGACGACTTGTGACTGACCCAGTGGCTCCTTCCACGAGCACAATGCCACCTTCTGTTTACGCCGATGCTTTCGAGTACGCAGGTAGGAGGGATTCCGGTGTGGTCTGTGTCGTAATACCTCGACGGTTCTCCGCCATGGCCGATGTTGCACGACTGGCTGCGAGCGGATGTGACGAGAAATTTGATATTCGTGTGGTTGAAACGGGAGGTTCGGCGATGGCTCACGGATTTCCAGTCCTGCTTGGTGCGCGGGCCGCAAACGCGGGTGCCAATCAGGACGCGGTTGAAGGTGCGGTTCGCCGGGCTTCTGCTGGGAGCGGAATTGTTGCAGTGCTGGACTCGCTCGATTATCTCGCGCGTAGTGGGCGAGTGCCTGCCGTCATAGCGCGGATGGCGGACGCGCTTCCGTCCACAGTAGTGTTTAGCATGCGCCATGGAGGTGTTCGCATCGGCGCTACGTTTGGTTCGCGAGAACGCGCTATTACATCTCTCGTGACCCGGGTTCGACGTGCTAGTCGAAACGCTGGCTATTTAGGTGTCACAGTTCATCATGCCGCGAACGTTAGTGAGGGACATGAACTGGCGGAGCGTATTCATCGTGCGTTGCGACCGAACGACTTGTTCGTTACCTGTTTTACACCGGTTATGGGTGCTCATGTCGGTCCCGGCCTGATAGGCATTGCTTATTGTGCGCTTCCATCTTGACCGAAGCCATCTACACTGCTTTAAACGGACGTAGAGTCATAACTTTTTCCGATGCTTGATGACGCGATGCGTGCCACGATTCTTGGGATTGGTCGTGCTGCAATTGCAGCTGTGGATCCTGGATCTGCTGTGCGATCTGTTGTTGAGACAACGGGGGACGGGTTTCGTATAGGAGAAACTCGTTTCACCGATGGTGATTTCGATCGCGTGATTGTGCTGGGTGCAGGCAAAGCTAGCCCATGTATGGCTGCCGCCCTCGAAGAGATACTTGGAGACCGTATTGACAGTGGTGTCGTTGTGACGAAGGACGGATACAAGATCGCAACGGACTGCATTGAGATTCTGGAAGCGGGGCACCCGGTTCCAGACAGTCGAGGCCATGAGGCGGCTCGGAGAATTCTCGGTGTTGCAAGCGAGGCTTCATCGCGTGATCTCCTTCTGTGTGTGATGTCGGGGGGTGGATCAGCTCTAACTCCAGCTCCTCCCGTTGATATATCACTGAATGACTTGCAGGACCTTACCGATCATCTCCTCCGATCTGGAGCTACGATCGATCAAATGAATGTTGTACGAAAGCACCTCTCCGATTTTCATGGTGGTCGGCTGGCGGTGGCTTCAGCCCCGGCTCGAGTTGTGGGCCTTCTGGTTAGCGACGTCGTTGGAAATTCGATCGACGTAATTGCCTCTGGTCCTTTCACACCAGACCCGACTACATTTGGTGATGCGCTAGGGGTCCTTGACGAACTTGATTCGGACCGACGAACCGCGGCGGCGATTCGGCGGCATCTTGAACGGGGCGTGCGCGACGAAATCCCTGATACTCCTAAGCCTGACGATTCGATATTTAGTCGGGTAGCCAACTTGGTCGTTGCAGACAATGCACGTGCTGGTTGCGCTGCGGCCGAGGCGGCCCGATCTGCTGGATTTCATGCACAATTTATTACATCACGTGTTCAGGGTGAGGCGCGTGAAATTGCTAAAGTTGTTGCTGGTACGGCGATCGATATTGCCCAAAGCGGGCGTCCTTTGCCAACGCCTGGTTGCGCCATTTTTGGTGGTGAAACAACGGTGACGGTTACGGGCAATGGGCGTGGTGGTCGTAGTCAGGAACTCGCTGTTGCGGCTGCGCAGCTGCTGGCCGGTGTTCCAAGAGTGGCGGTTCTCGCGATGGCGACTGACGGTACTGATGGACCGACAGACGCGTGCGGTGGTCTCGTCGATGGATCTACGATTGATCGCGCACGTGTTCGTGGCGGTGATGTGGTTCGTGCTCTAAAGGCGAACGATACGTACGCTTATCTTGAAATGTCTGAAGATTTGATCATTGTGGGCCCGACGGGAACCAACGTGAATGACTTGTATATGGCATTTGCCTGGTGATGACTACCGCAGATGCTAATGAGGTTCACGAGCCTGGGCTTCAGTGGTCGAAAGTCACAGGTCCAGACGCGCTTATCCCGCTGGATCGTCATTGGATTAGATATGTTCGCATTATTCTGTTGTTGATGGCCGTGCTTATCACGTGGCGAATTTTGGCGTGGCAGGACGACGGTTATCGGACAGCGGCGCTCGAAGCTGGTGTTGTGACAGGGATGCGAATCTTGCCACCAATGGAGCTGAGCCCATCTCCAAATGCTCCGGTAATTGCGGACCCTCCCTTACCTGGTCCAGTTGTGGTGGTTTCTCCCACGGCCACACCTACGGTAAAACCTTCGCCGAGCCCGACTGCGACGCCATCGCCAGACCCCCTGATTCATCGTGTACGGCCAGGGGATACGCTGTCAGGGATCTCGCAAATCTACGACGTGCCAATCACTTCAATAATGGAGATTAATGGCCTGTCTGATCGCGATGCTCTTGTCGTTAATCAGCAATTGAGGCTTCCCGAGGATGCTCGGGTTCCTGATGGCAATTCGATTCCAGGAACGTATACCGTTCGTTCTGGCGATACCTTGAGCGCAATCGCTGTTAATTTTGGGGTGAGTCTAGATGACCTGATGGTTGCTAACGGACTGGCTGATGCCAACAGTATTTTTGTTGGCCAAGAACTGCGATTGCCCAATGGCTAAGCGTATACGGTTGTTGCCGATTGCTCACCCTGCGTACACTTAGTGGAAGTTTGTGTCTGGGGTTGTCCCAACACGGACTCCATTATTCCTATGGCGTGGCACTAGGGTATCTGGACGCAGAGGTGATCGTTGGTGCCCAAGAGTTCGCCTAATCCAGAGCCGGGAGAATTTAACGCATGGCTGAAGCCGTGACTACCGCTCCTGTGGTCAACAGGTGGCAACGTATAGGTGGTGAGGAAGGTGGTACGGTCACGGCGATTGCGATGTCGTCGCCGTCCTCCGGCCAGCGCCTCTTCGTCGGAACTATGTCGGGCGTGTTTTTGTCGGATGACGACGGGTTGAGTTGGCGTATTTCGAACACGCAGCTCACCAGTCCGTACATCCAAGCATTGGCTGCATCGCCTGACTATGATCGTGACAACAATGTTTTTGCAGGTGCTGTTCAGGGCGGTGTCTTTAAGTCTTTCGATGGTGGTGAGACTTGGAACCGCCTTTCTTTCTGGGGTGCTATCCCAAACGTTGTGTCTGTTGCTCTCTCACCCTCATACGCCACCGATAGGATTGCGCTCCTTGGAACAGATGGTGATGGGGTTTATCGGTCGACGAACGGTGGCCGCAGCTGGAACCCCACCAATGTAGGGATTTCCGGCCTTTCCGTTCAGACGTTAGCCGTCTCGCCGGAATTCCGATCTGACCAGATGGTTTTTGCTGGCGTTGTTAATGGTGGGATCTGCCGCTCAGTCGATGGTGGCCGAACGTGGGAGCAGATGGGATCAGAGGGGTTAGAGACAGCGACGGTGCAGGCGATTGTGCTGTCTCCCGATTTCGACAGCACTCCAACTATTGTTGTGGGTACCGAGGATCGAGGTCTTTGGATCTCACACGACGCGGGAAAGGCCTGGTCGAAGGTTGATGTCGTTGGAGATGTATCCGTTAACGCGGTCGCTATTTCCCCGATGTTTAGTGATGACGAAACCATAGTTGCGTGTTCTAGTGCGGACGGCGTTGTAGTGAGTACCGACGGCGGAACGTCCTGGGAAATTCGTTCCACTGACGATTCAATTGGTTCTATCTTGACACTCGCGCTTTTGCCGACGCCTGATGGAGTGGTTCTTTGGGCGGGCACGTTCAAGACAGGTTTGTTGCGATCTGAGGATTTAGGATCAAGTTGGCAGGCGCGAAACGCTGGGCTTACAAGCCAGAACTGGATTTCGATAGCTCTGTCACCAGACTTCGCGACTGATCAAACTATGTTTGCTGGCGGGTCGGGAAGCGGTATGCGTGTGTCCAATGACGGGGGTTCGGCTTGGCAGGCGTGTGGCGATGAGCTCAATGATTTGGACATTGCGAACATTGCTATTTCCCCCAACTTTAGTTCAGATGGGCATGTTTTCGCGGCTACGCCGACTGGTCTTTTCCGGAGCATGGATCGTGGACGTACTTGGGGCGAAGTCGTGAATGGATTTGATCTGGACGATGTGCAGGCGATTGCCTTCTCTTCGAGCTATGCGGACGATCGCACAGTACTGGCTGGTGGTGCCCTTGGTCTTACATATATCAGTGCTGATGCGGGGGAATCGTGGGAGCGTATTCCGCATGAATTTGACAGCGAGACCGTTGTTGCGCTTGCAACTGGGCCAAATTTTTCGGTCGACCGTTCGGTGTTTGTCGGTACGGTTGGCTCGGGAATTGCGGCTGTTCATGTCAGTCATGATGGAGGCGCTTCTTTTGATCGTTTCGTTGAGCACGAGACCACGACACCATGGATATCGCTCGCGATTCCGCCGTCCTATTCCGACGAAGACCGAATGTGGCTTTTCGCTACATCGAGTCAAGTGTTTCGCCCAACAGCGCGATTTCAAGACGTGTGGTCAGGTGCATATCCGGCTGATGCCGAGACGGCGGTGCTATCGATAGCAACGACGCCGACTTTTGATGACGATGCGACGGTGTATTCGGCAACCAGCCGAGGGGTTTTTCGGTCGGGCAATGGCGGCACGGGATGGGTGGAACTTAACCCGGGCTTAGACAACAGGGCTGTGCTTCGGGTAGCGGTTTCACCGAACTATGCTGAGGACCACGCAGTTTTTGCGATGGCGCTCGGTGGTGAGATTTGGAGGTTGGTGGATGATCCAGAAACTCGACGCGGTGAAGCGATCGAACCGACGGATATTGTTTAGCCAGTGGTCATTGGGGAATGATTGAGTAAAGCCACGTTCCGAGCACCAACGTTGTTGTTGCGAGCACAGCGAGAATCAAGAGTGCCGTCGCAGAAATACGGGTTCGGCTTGGTTGTCGCAGCATTCGCGGCTCCTTCATGCCATCATGGTTCACGGGATAACTTTCTGGTGACAAGACTAGGATGGGCTTTATGACCCTGCAACCTTGCCGTCACCTAGGTTGGGTAATCTCGCGCCTCTGCTAGACTTCTCCGTCTGGTATCAAGTGAAGTGTTTCACAAAGTCCGCAAGGACGGTGTGAGTCTGTGGGCTTACTACGATCAGCGGCGCTCGCGGCCGAATTTGGGTTTGTAGTAGGCACGTTTGTGGTAATTGGCATTGTAGGAGGCCGTTGGGTTGATGAGATTTTTGGCACTGCCCCGCTTGCACTACTCGCCGGAATTTTACTCAGTCTCGCAGGAAGTGGATTCGTGATGTATTGCCTCTTTGCCTGGCAACAACGGTCGGAGGCCTGACGCATGGGTGAGCATCATGGGACGTCGGACCTCGCGCCCCACATTAGTGCTGCGGCGGAACCGCTGGCGCACATTGGTCCGATTGTCGTGACCAATTCGCTGCTAACGATGTGGTTGACAATGGCTGGGATGCTCCTATTGTCCTGGTTCGCGACACGACGTATTCGACGCGACCCGGAGACGGCGATCATCCCTACGGGTTTGCAGAATGTATGCGAAATGGTGGTTGAATTTCTGAGTGAACTCGTGGATTCGACGGTTGGTCAACGGTATGCTCGCCGGGTTTTTGCGTTTGGTGGAACCTTTTTTGTTTTTATCGCCGTCAGCAACTGGACGAGTTTGTTGCCTGGGATTGGGACAATCTGGATTAGGTCTGAACACCATGGGCATGAGATTGCCGCTCCATTGTTTCGTCCTGCAACAGCCGACATCAACATGACTTTAGCGCTTGCTCTCACGGCCTTTGTGATGATCCACGCGTCAGGTGTGGTATCGCACGGGCCCTTCGGCCACCTAAAAGAATTGTCACAGGTGCCGTTTCTGGCCCCAGTGTTCATAATCATTGAATTGTTTGTTGTTGTATCGTTATCATTCCGTCTCTTTGGCAACCTGTTTGCCGGAGAAGTGTTGCTGAATGGTCCAATTCTCGGTTCCTTTGCCCTCGGGCACATACCGATACTTGGTGCCATATTCTTAATCTTGGAGATCCTTTTCGGTCTCGTTCAAGCGGTAATATTTTTCATGCTCAGCATGGTGTTTACGGGGCAATCTGTAGGGCCGGATTCGGCTGAAGCGCACTAGTTGCGCATAGGAGGAAGTGTAAGTCGTGGAAGCAGTAACAGATCTCACGCCGCTGGGCGCTGGGCTTGCGATTGGTTTGGGAGCTATTGGCCCAGGCCTTGCTATTGGACTTGGGGTTCAGGCTGCGATGAATGCGATTGGTCGAAACCCTGAGGCCTCAGGTGACATTCGGAACACAATGATTGTTGGTCTTGGTTTGGCTGAAGCCATCGGGATTTACGCCTTCATCATTGGCATTCTTCTGGCCGTTGGATAGTTCACTAACTGGGCTTTCCTGGGGAGACTGGATGACATGATTGACGCGCTTGGGATTAGTTTTCCAAACATCTTGTTTCAGCTCGTCAATTTCCTGCTGTTTTTGTGGATTTTGCACCGCCTGCTCTTCAAACCACTGGTCGGCATGCTTGAACGGCGGCGCGATCGAATTTCGGAGAGTTTGGAGGAGGCGGACCGGTTGCGGCAGCAAGTTGAGACGGAACGAACTGAGTTTCGTGCTGAACTTGATAATGCACGTGCCGAAGCACAAACGATTCGTGATGAAGCAAGTCGAGCTGCCGAAGCGATGCGAACGCGTGAACTTGAGCAGGCTCGTGCTGAAGCAGACCGCATGCGAGCGGACGCACTCGCGGAGATTGACCGAAGTCGGGCTCAGGTAGCTGAGGAAATACGGAGCCAGACAGCCGAATTGGTTATAAGTGCGACCTCACGGGTTTTGGATCGGGCAGTCGATGATTCGGAACACCGTCGACTCGTGCAAGAGGCGATCTCCGAAGTTTCGGTTAGTGAGCGTTCGTGAGCAAAGGAAGCCGGCGTCGGCGTGCTGCGGTTTATGCGGATGCGGTGACGGCGGATGCAGATGCTACGGATTCGTGGCTCGATTGGGAGATGGATCTTGAGGTTTTAGAGGCATTGGTTTCGGATGAGGCAGGTCGTCGATTTCTCCAAAACACGGGTATATCGTTGGCCGATCGAATGGAAGCGGTACAGCGTGCTGTTGGTGATTCCATGTCACCGCGTGGTGTTGGGTTATTACAGTTGGTCGCCGAACAACGTGATATAGATTTAGTTGGTGAAATCCGCGTTCATGTTCGGCGTGCGTCAGACGAAGCTTTGTGTATTGACCGTGTCCACGTGACGACGGCGATGGAATTAGAGGAGGTAGCGTTGCAGGAGCTTAGTAGTTCATTGGAGAAGCATGATCGAAATCTTCGGTTGACGACCGAAGTTGATGAGAAATTACTTGGCGGATTCATCGTCCGCCGCGGCGATGATGTCTTGGATCTTAGCGTGCGCGCCCGGCTCGAATCGCTGGCCGCCACATTGCGCTAGCGGGAGTCCACCGAATGGCAATTAGTCCTGAGAATATTGCAAATGCCCTGCGACAGCAGATTGAGGGGTTTCAGGCCGAGGCACACCAGGCGAATATTGGCCACGTTCTTCAAATTGGCGATGGGGTCGCTCAGGTGTCAGGCCTTTCAGAGGCTATGGCTGGAGAATTGTTGGAATTCCCTGATGGTGTGATGGGCATGGCATTGAACTTGGAAGAGGATAGTGTTGGTGCTGTCATCCTCGGCGACTATCTCCAAATTGAAGAGGGTGATGAAGTTCGAACCACTGGTCGTGTGGCGGAAGTTCCAGTCGGTCCGGAATTGCTCGGTCGTGTTGTTAATGCGATTGGTGAGCCGATCGATGGCAAAGGTCCGATCAACGCCGAACGAACCGATGTCACTGAAAAGGTTGCGCCTGGTGTGTCCCAACGGCAAAACGTTGATAGGCCAGTACAGACGGGGCTGAAGGCTATCGACGCAATGGCACCTATTGGGCGTGGTCAGCGTGAACTCATTATTGGCGATCGACAGATCGGAAAAACGGCCATCGCCCTTGACACCATTATCAATCAGCGTGGCGGTGATCTCATTTGTATCTATTGCGCAATTGGGCAGAAGGAAAGTTCTGTTGCGCAGGTGGTTGGGACTCTTGCGGAGGCTGGTGCACTCGATCACACGATCGTTGTTAGTGCCGCTGCTAGCGCTCCGGCTGCGCTCCAATTTATGGCACCGTTTGCTGCCTGCACTATGGGTGAGTATTTCCGTGATAACGGCCAGGATGCACTCGTGATCTATGACGATTTGACGAAGCATGCTTGGGCCTACCGGCAAGTGTCACTTGTGTTGCGTCGACCGCCCGGCCGAGAAGCTTATCCCGGAGACGTCTTTTATCTGCATTCCAGATTGCTCGAGAGGGCTGCGCAAATGCATGCGGATGAAGGTGGTGGAAGCCTCACGGCATTGCCGATCATCGAGACGCAAGAGGCTGACGTGACGACGTACATCCCAACCAATGTCATTTCGATCACGGATGGACAGATCTACTTGGAAGCAGACTTGTTCAATAGTGGTGTTCGCCCTGCAATCAATCCCGGCATTTCAGTATCGAGAGTCGGTGGTGATGCACAGACTCGAGCCATGAAATCAGTAGCAGGCGGGCTCCGTCTTGACCTCGCGCAGTATCGCGATGTGGCTGCCTTCGCTCAATTTGCGTCCGATCTTGATCGTGCCACGCGTAACCAACTTGAACGTGGTCAACGTGTGACAGATCTGTTAAAGCAAGGCCAATTTTCGCCGATGCCTGTTGAGGAGCAGGTCTGTGTGATTTTTGCTGGAACCCAAGGGTTGATCGATGAGGTGCCTTTGGCTGATGTCGGTCGGTTTGAGCAGGAATTATTGAACTATCTTCGAGATGGGAACAGCGAATTGATGGACGGCATTCGCACTAGCGGTGAACTTGACGATGCTGCCGAAGACGCGTTGCGCCAGGCCATTGAAGCCTTCAAGGCAAATGCCTTTGTGGCGACCTCCGATTCTGCCTCCGGCGAGTAGAGTTTCAATCTAGGTATATGCCTAATCCTCTGGAGCTGCGACGCCGTATTCGGAGCGTTGATAACACCCGGCAAATAACTCGGGCTATGCAGCTAGTTGCAGCGTCACGCATGCGACGTGCACAAGATGCGGTAGAAGCCGCGCGTCCATATGCAGATCGGATGACTGACACTGTCCGTCGTCTTGTTCTTTCCTGTGCAGCTGATCAGCTACCGGATTTATTGCAGATACGACCGATTGTCCGTATCGCGTTTCTCGTGATGACCACAGATCGTGGCTTGGCCGGACCTCTCAATACCAACATCGTTCGAACGGTGGTGGCTGAGATGGATGAGGCGGGTGATACGAGTGATACCAGCTTGCTGATTGTCGGTCGTAAAGGGCAAGTGGCTCTAGCGGGCGCGCGCAACATTCATCGGGATACAAACGGGCGAGATGCTGTTTTTACAGGACTCGGTGATCAACCCGAGATTGGTTATATCCGTCCGGCAATGAATCTTCTGGTTGATGGGTATCTTGGAGGCCAATTTGATGAGGTACGGGTAATTTATCCCGAATTCGTTAATACCCTGACCCAAAGACCGAAGACTGTGCGAGTGTTGCCGATTCTGCTTCCGCATGAGCGCGAACAAGTCCGTGAAGTAGACGTTATTTTCGAACCCAGTTCTAAAGCAGTGCTCCAAGCGATCGGCCCACGCTTTGTGGAGATGACTCTTTATCGGGCGCTACTTGAGCTGGTGGCGAGCGAACAAAGTGCACGTATGGTTGCTATGCGTGCGGCGACTGAGAACGCGACGGAATTGATCGAAGGCTTGCAACGGGCGTACAACAAGCTACGACAGGCTCGCATTACGAGCGAGATTATTGATATTGCCTCCGGTGCAAAAGCGCTGGCGGATGTTTAGGCTAACGGGAGGTTAAGACATGGCTGACGGTCGCATCGTCCAGATCGTGGGCGCGGTGGTTGATGTTGAGTTTCCGCCTGGCGATATGCCGGCGCTCTATAACGCCCTTGAGGTTGTGGCGCCAGAACGCGAGGATCGGGTTGTGGTCGAGGTAGAGCAGCATATCGGTGACCGCACAGTTCGGTGTGTATCGATGCGTCCTACGGAAGGTCTCCGGCGTGGCGCGACGGTTCACGATACGGGAGCCCCAATTCGTGTTCCTGTTGGCTCCGAAACTCTGGGTCGAGTCTTCGACGTAGTTGGTGAACCTGTTGATGGTAAAGGGCCGGTTGAGGCTACTGCGTCTTACCCAATCCACCGAACAGCCCCAGCATTCATTGATCAGAGCACTACGGCCGAGGTGTTTGCGACTGGCGTTAAGGTGATTGATTTGATTGCGCCATTCACACGAGGCGGTAAGACGGGTGTGTTCGGCGGTGCCGGTGTTGGGAAGACGATTGTCATCATGGAGATGATTAACAACATCGCGGTGCAATATGGCGGTTACTCGATTTTTTGTGGTGTGGGTGAGCGAACGCGAGAAGGGACTCAGCTTATTGGTGAAATGTCCGAAGCCGGTGTTGTCGGGAATACGACAATGGTGTTCGGTCAGATGAACGAATCGCCCGGCGCCCGCCTACGTGTGGCCTTGGCCGGTCTTGCGATGGCGGAGTATTTTCGAGATGAGGAAGGGCGGGATCTTCTTCTCTTTATCGACAACATATTTCGGTTCACTCAGGCAGGATCTGAGGTTTCGGCCTTGTTGGGGCGAATGCCATCAGCTGTGGGGTATCAGCCTACGCTTGGTACGGAGATGGGGGAGCTTCAGGAGCGCATCACTTCTACAACAAAAGGGTCGATTACTTCGCTTGAGGCGATCTACGTTCCGGCTGACGATTACACTGACCCGGCGCCAGTCACGACCTTCGCGCATCTCGACGCCACCTTGCGGTTGGAACGGTCCATCGTTGATAGAGGAATTTATCCGGCAGTTGATCCGCTGACTAGTACGTCCAAGATCTTGGATCCCCGTGTTGTCGGTGAGCGACACTACTCGGTCGCGCGCGGTGTGCAGCAGGTGCTCCAACGCTATAAGGATTTGCAAGACATCATTGCGATCCTGGGAACTGAAGAACTATCTGCGGATGATCGATTAACAGTAACCCGGGCCCGCAAGATTGAAAGGTATCTGTCGCAACCGATGAATGTGGCAGAGGTTTTCACCGGTACGCCTGGAGAGATCGTTCCCCTAGAGGAAACCGTAGAAGGATTTGAATCCATTCTGAACGGTGAGCATGACGAACTTCCTGAGCAGGCTTTCATGATGGTTGGGAATATCGGTCAGGCTGTGGCAAAGGCAGAAGCGCTCGAGGCGTCAACATAGACCGACGATCCACACCGAGACTGATAGACTCGATCGGAGAATCAAATGGATGTTTTGTCCCTTACGGTTGTAACTCCTGCGGGTGAAGTCCTTCGGGAAGATGGTGTAACGCTACTTCTGGCACCATCTGTCGACGGTCAAGTGGGAGTATTGCCTAACCATGCATCGTTGATGGCTCAGTTACAACCCGGCACGCTGGAAGTTCGGCAGAACGGTGAATCTCAACACCTTTCGGTCATGGACGGGTTTATGGAAGTTATGGATAACAACGTCACTATCCTTGTTGATGCGTCGGAGAACTCTGAATTGATTGATCGAGCGCGGGCCCAACGATCGTACGATGATGCGCAGGCTGAGATTGAGGCGTTACAAGAGGATTACGACGAAGACACCAATCAATACGCGCGTAAGAAGATGCTCCGTGCACAGGCCCGCTTGCGGACGGTTGAGCGCTCTCAACAAGCCTGAGTCATCACGATTGGCTACCGACGGTGATTTACTGACACAGGACGCGCAGAGGTCACGCGCACGAATCGTGGGGGGGAATCCCCTGCGTGGAACGTATCGCGTGCCTGGGGCTAAAAATGCTGTGTTGCCGATGATGGCTGCTTGCCTTCTGAGCGATGAGACCTGCGTGATTGAGAATGTCCCAATCATTTCTGATGTGCTGATCATGGCTGATCTTTTAAGGGATCTTGGTGCGAAGGTTTTACTCGATCAGGCTGCACGGACGGTGACAATTACGGCTGCAGACGTTAGATCCACGAACCCGAACCCTGAACTTGTCACACAGATGAGAGCATCTTTCCAAGTTACTGGCCCGTTGTTGGCTCGTTTTGGGCAGTTTGACTGTGCAGCACCTGGAGGGTGTCAACTGGGTACGCGCCCGGTAAGCGTTGATATAGCCGGGTTTCAGCGTATGGGGGCCACAGTTGCTTTGGCGGATGGAGTTTTTCATGCTAAGGCTGACGCATTGTATGGACAGCGTATCTATCTCGATTATCCAAGCCATACAGGGACTGAGAATTTGTTGATGGCGGCAACTCTGGCTAATGGATACACAACGATCATTCATGCTTCACGAGAGCCAGAAGTCATTGCTCTTGTGCAGTTCCTTCGGAGCATGGGCGCAGAGATTCACGGTGAAGGGACTAGCGTCATTGGTGTACAGGGACGTGATCACCTCTTTGGAACTGTTGCTAGGGCAATCCCTGATCGAATTGTGAGCGGCACTGTGGCTGTGGCTGCGGCTATGACCGTAGGTGATGTTGAGTTGCTTAATGTCAGGCCAGACCATCTTGAGCCCGTTACGGCAAAGTTGCGCGAGATGGGTGTTCATATTTCCGAAACTAATCGGTCAGTCCGTGTGATTGGCACGGAGAATCCAAGCGCTACAGATGTGCAGGTTATGCCTTTTCCGGGTTTTCCCACCGATGTCCAAGCGCCGATTGGTGTGATGATGACGCAGGCGTATGGTGTTAGCACCATTGTCGAGCGTGTTTACGACGGCAACATGGGATACATGGATCAGTTGGCTGCTATGGGTGCTGATATCTTTGTGGAAGGGTCACGAGCGGTGGTGCGTGGTCCACGTAACCTTCACGGTCGACACATCGATTTATGGGACGATATTCGTGGCAGCGCTGCCATGGCTTTGGCAGGCCTTGTTGCTGACGGAGAGACAACGCTTGATGGTTTTGAAGTTGTTCATCGGGGATATGAGGATCTTGCGGGCGATCTACTGGCTCTCGGCGCATCAATTACGACCGAGGTTCTTGCTGTACCTTCGAGCGCATCAAATACGGTGGATTAAATGCCGTTTGGTTTAAGAAAGCCTCGGCTCGGTATAGATCTCGGAACCGCGAACATTGTCGTTAACTCGGTTGGTGATGGGATTGTAATCAATGAACCTTCCGTGGTCGCCGTGGCTGTAAACGACCGACGTATTAGAGCTATTGGCAATGCAGCACGCGAAATGGTAGGTCGAACGCCTGGAAGTCTCAGGATTATGCGTCCTATGCAGGATGGTGTTATCGCAGATTATCTCGTTACGGAAGCTATGCTCCGCTACTTTATTGAGCGATCCTGTGGCCGTTTTCGACTGGTACGTCCAGAAATTATGGTGGCTGTTCCAACTGGAGTAACGAGTGTGGAACAACGGGCGGTGCTAGATGCAGGTATGGCAGCGGGGGCTCGTCGGGTCCATCTAATTGCAGAGCCACTCGCGGCAGCTATTGGTGCACAGGTTCCCATCTCGGCGGCCTCTGGAAGCATGATTGTGAACATTGGTGGTGGTACAACCGAAATTGCTGTGATTTCGTTGAATGACATAGTGACGGATTGCTCGGCTTCTCTCCGTGTTGGTGGTAACCGCATCGATGAGGCGATTCGGACATATATCAAGCGTAAATACAATCTTATGGTGGGTGATAGGACGGCCGAAGACATTAAGGTTTCGATTGGTAGCGCGATCGTGCTCGATCCTGCCGAAACGATGGAGGTGCGCGGACGAGATCAAATTCAGGGATTGCCCCGTACAGTGACAGTAACATCGGATGAGATTTCGGATGCAATTGCGGATCCAGTAGATCAGATCGTACGCGGGGTGCGGATGGTTCTTGAACCCACGCCACCTGAGTTAGCGGCCGATATAATCAACAAGGGTCTTGTGATGACGGGTGGTACATCGCTTCTTCGAAACCTTGACCAGCTCATTGCACGTGAGACTGGTATCGCAGTGCACGTTGCGGATCAGCCACTTCTCTGTGTTGCAATGGGTTGTGGGATAGGACTCGCACACTTCGACGCTTTGGAGACAGTTCTCGTATCCAGTCCCTAGTTTGGTGCAAGGAGGGAGTAACAAATGTCTCGGGTTCTGCAGACGTTTCCAATGCCCGATCCTGTTGTTGAAAAACTACAAGATCAGCATGAGGTCATACAGGTGCTCTTTGCTGAAGGGCGGGCATTGATCGAAGCTGCTTCAGGGGTTCGAGGTGTTGTTGCTGGAACGGAATCGTGGTCGCGGGAGATTATCGAGGCTGTGGGCCCAGAACTTGAGGTTATTTCTCGGGTGGGGACCGGTGTGGATAGTGTGGATCTCAAAGCAGCGACCGATCATGGAATTGCTGTTTTGAATGCACCTGGAGAGAACGCGCAAACGATAGCTGAATTGAGTGTTGGTCTAATGTGGGGGTTGTCCCGACGAATCGTGGAGGCTGATCGAGCTGTGCGCACGACTGGCTTTCTAATGCGTACAGAGATGGATGGTCTGGAATTGTGGGGTAAGACAGTAGGTATTGTTGGATTTGGCGAGATCGGACGTCGGGTGGCTGCAATGTGCCAGCATGGGTTTGGGATGAGTGTTCTTGTCACCACAGCCCATCCTGACCCTGAGCGTCTTGAGTCGGCCGGTGTCGACGCGCTCTTCGTTGAACTTGATGCACTACTTGATAGAGCAGACTTTGTGGCCTTGCATGCTGCGGTAAATCCCCAAACAGAACGCATGATTGGGGAAATTGAGCTCAAAGCGATGAAGCCGAGTGCGTATCTCATTAATACATCTCGTGGACAGCTGGTGGACGAAAATGCTTTGGTAGCTGCACTTTCAGACGGTGATATTGCGGGCTATGGAGCCGATGTCTTTGACGTGGAGCCGCCCCCAGCGGACCATCCGTTTTTCTCTTTATCAAATACAATTCTGACCCCGCACTATGGTTCTGGAACATACGAGGCAATGACTCGCATGAGCGACCGGGCCGTGACTAACCTTATTGAATGCTTAGCAGGTGAGCGTCCGTATCGCACCGTTAACCCGGAAGTCTATGAACGACATTGAATCTAGTGCCGGCTTTCGGTTACGGCTGTCGGGTGCGTGCCGCATTGAAGAACTCGGACCTAGTGGATGGGTTTTCCCGAAATACGCCGCGTGTGACAGATGTGACCATGGAGCTTCCAGGTTTCTTAACCCCGCGCATGGTCATACAGGTGTGCTCGGCTTCTAGTATTACCGCCACGCCAACTGGATCCAATACCTGTTCGATTCGATCAGCAATTTGGCAGGTGAGCCGTTCTTGGACCTGCGGGCGGCGTGATAAGTGCTCAACGACCCGTGCAAGCTTACTCAGCCCTACGATCCGTTCGTTGGGGATATATCCAACTGTTGCAGAACCGAAAAACGGAAGTAAGTGGTGTTCACACATCGAGTAGTAGGAGATATCACGAACCACGATCATTTCATCGTGGGGGTGATCGAACGTTGTTTCCAAATGTGCGTCGGGTTCGCCCTCGAGGCCTGAGAAAACCTCTTCATACATCCGAGCGACGCGTTTTGGTGTTTCCTTTAGGCCATCACGTTCGGGATCTTCGCCAATCGCTAAGAGGATATCGCGGATGGCTGCTTCGATTCTGGGCATATCGAGCTTCCAACTGCCGTTCGAAGTTAGCTTGGATCCCATCGATTTGTAAAGGCTTGAGGAACTCACTCCGTCGTCATTGGGGATGTTGTCTGATGTCATGTACGAACTCTTTCTTTTAGGCATAAGGTGTGTTGGAAAGGAATGACTGGTTGCTTAGTAATTTGCAGTTGCGGACGAATTCGGTACGGGTGCGTTAGCCTAGCTCAGGCGTTTGGTTGGGAGAGGTGCGTGATCGGAACACACTCACAGCGGCTTCGCGAAGCACCGAACCCGCAATAGCCACTCCCGGCTTCGCTACCCGAACTCGTGTTTTGTGCACGAGACTAAAGTGTGAGAGTAAAGCTTCAGCGATCCGTGCTGCGAGTGTCTCGATCAGGTTCACAGGTTCTCCTCCAATTATTGTTTCGACGACCTGATAGACCTCGCTATAGTTCACCGTGTTGGCTAGATCGTCAGATCTTGAGGCTACCCGAAGATCGGTATGGAGATCCACGTCAACGATGAATCTCTGGCCAAGGGTTCGTTCTTCTGGCCTCGCGCCGTGATAGCCGTAGAGGACGATTCCAACGAGGCTGATAGTGTCATCTTCCAGCAAGGTTGGAACCTCCGCGCGACGATATGGCGTGGTGCATCGCAATTGCTCCGGCAACAGAAACATTGAGTGAACCAATACTCCCGTACATGCGAATGCGGATGACTTCGTCGCAGGTGTCCCGTACCAGTGGTCTGATGCCGTGGGACTCGTTTCCGACTACGAGACAGGTCGGTCGATTGAAATCAACAGCATCGTGATCGGTATCTCCATTTTGGTCTAGAGCATAGAGCCATACGCCTGCTTCCCGAAGATCATTTAGGGCACGCGACACATTCGTGACTTCGACGATTCGCGTCCGCAGGCTGGCTCCAGCTGACGCACGTGCGAGTCCACCTGTTATGGAGGCAGATCGTCTTGAGGGCACGACGATTCCTGCTCCGTCAACAGCTTCCAGCGTTCGTAGCAGGGCTCCGAGGTTGCCGACATCCTGGACTTGGTCGGTAGCTAAGATAAGTGGCGGTCCGTCTGCGCTGCTAGCGTGAGCAAGATCTTCCAGATCAGCTGGTGGCGTGTGTCGTACCGCAGCAGCAACGCCTTGGTGGTTTGATCCAAAACTCATGGTGTCGAGTTCTGATGCATTGGAAAAGGTAATGGGGACAGCGGAAGATCCAGCTGCATTTCTAATTTCTGTCATCTTGTCAGCGTCTCCGCGCAAGATAAAGACGTGATCAACCAAGCCGTGAGTCCGAAGTGCTTCTCGGACGGCGTGCTGGCCCCAGATATGTGCGTTTGCGGCAGGCTGTGTTCGCGTTACTCGCGTCGCCAGACCGTGGCGTCTGGTGTGTCTTCGAGCATTACGCCGAGATCGATCAGTCCGTCGCGGATTTGGTCGGCGAGCGCCCATTGTTTTGCCTCTCGGAGCTGCCGGCGTACTTGTACCAGCATGTCGATGTATGGGTCGGTGTCAGTGTCTTCACCGTCGGGTTCGTGTAGCTCTATCCCGACCACCCTTAGAAGTTTCTCAAATACAGTCTGAGCGCTCGCAACAGTTTCATGGGGTACATGTGGTGCTAATCGGTTTATTGTGTGTCCAAAATCAAAGATCGCTCCGATTGCTCGGGGTGCGTTGAAGTCGTCATCCATCGCATTTTCAAATGCGATTCGTGCTTTCTCTGTCTCTTTTTCAAGCCTTGTTCCGTCTGTATGTGTGTCTTGACCGCGAGATTTCAGTACTGTGAGCAATCTTATGTAAGCAGCTCTGCTCTGCTGAAGACCATCCGGTGAAAAATTCAGAGATGACCGATAGTGCACGCTCAGCAAGTGTAGTCTAAGCACGTCAGGTGACGTCGTCCGGAGTATATCGGCAACTGCTGTGAAGTTTTCAAGGGAGTGCGCCATCTTTTCCCCATCGGTCAGTACCAGGCCTGTGTGTGCCCAGTACGAGACAAAAGGTGGGCAATTGGTCGCTGCTTCAGCCTGAGCAATTTCATTCTCATGATGCGGGAAGACAAGGTCTTGACCACCGCCATGGATATCGATCTGATCACCCAGACTGTGGCGGATCATGGTAGAGCATTCAATGTGCCAACCAGGTCTTCCTCGGCCCCAGGGGCTTTCCCATCCGATATCTCCGTCTGTGTCAAGTTTCCATAAGGCCCAGTCGCGTGCACCTCGTTTCTCATCGTCGACTTCCACACGGGCTCCGGCCAAGCCATCGTCTTCGCCCCTACCACTCAGCTGGCCGTAAGCCTCGAATTTCGTAACGTCAAAATAGACGCCCGTTGATGTCGTGTAGGCATGTTCAGTGAGAACAAGTTCGTGAATGTGGTCGATTATTCGGTCAATGCTTTCGGTCACTCTTGGGAATTCATGCGCGTGGAGAATGTGCAGTTGGTCCATCGTTTCGAAATATGCTTCGGTTTGTTCGCGTGACCATTCCATCGGATCGCGTCCAGCGGCGGCAGCACGATCAATAATCTTGTCATCGATATCGGTGAAATTTTGGACGTGATAGATGGAATAGCCACGGTATTCTAAGTACCGACGCATAACGTCCATCTGGACGAACATAAAAGCATGTCCGATGTGTGGACGTTCTTTAGGCGTCATTCCACACACATACATCTTGACGGGATCCCCAAGAGGTTGGAACACCTCTTTGTTGCCGGATCTGGTATTACTTATTAAAAGTGTCAAGCTGCTTTACTCTGCCCGTGCAATGGCGGACGTATTGTACTTAGCATTCTCATAGCGGATCTCGTATAACGAGCACTGTTGCATGGCATGCCACTGCCTTGCCTTTGCCTATCGAATCCAGTCCTTCGTTTGTTTTGGCCTTAATTCCGACTTGAGATGGATTTGCTCCGAGTGCTTTTGCAACTTCAGCTTGGATTTGTTCGGCGAACGGCTTGATTCTGGGTCGCTCTAAGACGATCGTTATATCAGCGTTGACTAGATCCCAGCCAGAATCACGAAGATCTTCGATCGTCTGAGCTACAAATTCTGCGCTATTTGAGTCACGGTAAGTGGGGTCGGTATTGGGGTACCGTTGTCCAATGTCACCACTGGCGGTGGCACCAAGTAAAGCGTCGACAACGGCGTGCATCACAACATCAGCGTCTGAGTGACCGATTGCTCCACCATCAGGTGCGATCTCGACGCCCCCAATCAGTAAAGGATTTGTATTCCCGAGTCGGTGTATGTCATATCCGCTTCCAACTCTATATTCCGGCATGTTTCGTTTAACTTGCTTTGACATAGCACCCTGCAACTACCAGTAGTCTTCAGTGATTACTTGCGCGTCACGACCCTCAGACGTAAATCCTATCGAGGATAAGGTGGTTCTAGCATCGGCGATCATGTCAGGGTTTCCGCAGATATATACGGCGGATTTCTCGGGTGCCAAACGCTCAGTCAAGATGTCTGCGACATTGTTCGAAAACCATGGCTCAACACGTCCACTCATCGGTTCGCCGTAGTGCAGGCGAATTAAGTCGTTTGCCCGTCCTTTGCAGACTGTTGTGTCGTAACCAGGATCACCATTGGGTCGGCTAACGGACGGGATATATACGAGGCCGAAGTCTGGATCAGCTGCCATGGCTTCTAGTTCAGCGCGATATCCAAGCTGGCTAGTGTAAGAAACGC
This sequence comes from uncultured Chloroflexota bacterium, assembly GCA_964422795.1. Lineage (GTDB taxonomy): Bacteria > Chloroflexota > UBA11872 > UBA11872 > UBA11872 > UBA11872. Next base: position 18,959 of record CAYRCL010000041.1, on the reverse strand, counting down.
CATGCATGATTGTTAGAGGTCGATCAACGATGCCTGTGGTTTGGTATTTGATCCATGCGGTCCGAGCCATAGATACGAAAGGCGCCAGTCCGGTACCTGTGGCGATGCAGACAATCTGCGGTTGCGTGGTACGTGAAAGGGTGAATCGTCCAGCCGGACGGCCCATATAAAGGATTTCATCCCCGGGTTTGTGCCCCCATAATGTTCCTGTGAAAACACCCGGACGATCCGATCCGTCTCCGATCGAATCGCGAACTAGAATCACATAGAACTCCAGTTCGTCCAGATGCAGAGGGGACGAAGCTATCGAGAGTTGGCGTGGACGAGGATCATCGGATGGTTGGTCCCAGAAAGCTAATTGCGTGTACTGGCCTGTATCAAATTTAGGGAACGGTTTTCCGTCGGCGTTCCGAATCGTAAATATTGCCAAGTCTTCGTCTTCAAGTGTTTGCCAACTCTCAAGTACGGCGGTTTCCATACGTTCCCGAATGTCACGGCGTTTACGGGCGGCCGGCGGTGGATCGGTTGGAGTTGATTTGCCATTCGACACACGAACCTCCAATAGATTCGGCTAGATGGAAGATCGGCTGCGAAGCTTGAGCCGTCTATCCGTAGTGGCAACTATGATACGGGCACTGGCGCGTTTTTTTGTTCCGGGCTCGTAGATGCGTGCGTGTTAAGTGATTCCACTATCGTCTGTTCGTCACACAACACAGGCGACCCCTTATGCTGACTTACTCAGCCGCTTAAACCCACGAACCTAATGTCTTTAGGCTGTCTGGTTATTGTGACGGAGCTGGATTGAGTCGCGCTAGGCGGATCCATTTGCTAGAGCTACAGCCGTCAACGACCAGTCGCATAGATTGGCCAAACGCAACGGCAATGGTCCTCCGGTTTCTAGCCCAGGCCAATCGGTGAGATTCACACTGCCGTCCGGCAGTTGCAGTTCCAAGAATCGTTGGCCAACAGCCTGCGCGTACGTGATCAAGGTTGGTTCAGGCCGGTTGGCTGCAAGTTGCAGCATCGCCCATCCTGTTTTTGATGCAAAGTGCGAATGCTCTGGTCGAGCGCGATGCGACAGAATTATTCCTGCATAGGCGCGGGCCAAGTCAAAATATTCTTCAGTTCTAGTTTGTCGACCCAGCCACGTGAGTCCAGCGATAGCGGTAGCGAACATGGCTGGTCGGCACGGACCATCAAGATCGAAGAAATTGCGATTGGGCTCGTCTCCCAGTTCAGCTAGAACTTGCCCGTCACCTGTCATGGAGAAGTAAAAGCCTTGCTCGGGCGCAGGTTGGCTTTCAAGCAAGAGGGCCATTTGTCGTGCTGCTGACTTGGCTGCTGGCAATTCACCCGCCGCTGCGCATCCGGCCAATGCCGAGGAACTGTTGAGTAGCCATTGCACATGACCAAGCTCGGTTTCATTCCAAAACCCGCCAAGTTGTTGGTCTTGTTCCTGCATCATGCGCTGGGCGATTAGGCGTGCGAGGTCAAACCTTCCGAGGGCTGCACTACTCCATGCCAACCATCCAGCTTGGTACAAGAATGAGCTTTTGGGTCCGTTGAACGTGTTGTCAATGAATGCTCCTCTTTTGGATAGGAGATCGTGTTCCAGGTGCTCAAGAACTCTTAAGGCTATATCCCGGCGGTCTCCATAACTGAAGACATACGGAAGTTTGAAGTGCAGAGCGGGATCATTCGGTGCGATGGTGCTGCGACCTTCGAGGTCGATATGTGCGGCTATGAAGTCAAGTGCCCGGTCCGCAGCTGCGCGGAAGGTGGTTGCTGATGCATTCACACGTGATGTCATCGAAGGATATTGATGAAGGTCAGGGTTACAGTTTACGGTCTGGAAATTCTGCAGCGCGGCGCCGTTCGTCGGCTATGCGCAGAGCCATGGCTAAAGTGGACGGCGTTGTGATCTTTAGGTTGTCATAGTCACCTTCAAAAACACGCACCGGTATGCCCGCGGATTCGAGCAGCGAAGCCTCATCGGTGAATTGATCCAGTTCACCGCATTTGTGTTCGTGTACGTTGAGTAATTCTTCGTATCGTGCGACTTGTGGGGTTTGTGCGTGCCACATCGATGTTCGTTGGGGTGTGTCCACGATGATGTTCTCATGGTTAACTCTTTTCAGAGTATCTGTTACGGGTATTGCTGGAATTGCGGCACCATAAAGCTCAGCGCTACGTAAACCACGTTCTATGATTTCTGTCGTTACAAACGGACGTGCTCCGTCGTGGATGACTGCAAATTCAGGGTGTTGCTCGGCGATCGCGCGTAGACCTAGCAGTGTTGATTCGGATCGTGATGATCCCCCGTGCACGTACGTGTGAACCTTCGTTAATCTGGATTTATTGACCGCGACACGAATTTGCTCATCATTGCTGATCGATGTTGTAACGACGATCGAGTGAATGGCGCTGCATTGCTCGAACGCGCGAAGGCTCCAAACAATCATTGGATCTCCGAGTATTTCGGTCAACAGCTTGTCGTAGCCGCCCATTCGCTTGCTACTGCCTGAACCGAGCACAATTGCACACGCGTTCATGCTAGGCCGGCGTCGATAGCGCTACGGAGATTTGAAGCCAACACAGCATTGGTTCCCCATTGATTTACGTTATCTCCCGACGGCACGACACATCGATCAAATCCGAGGCGTGCAGCCTCATCGATTCGTTGGACTGTTGAAGGGACGCTACGGAGTTCACCAGCCAACCCGATCTCTCCGATAGCGGCTGTGCGAGACTGCACCGGTTGTTCTCGGTGGCTTGATACCACGGCTAGCGCGACAGCCAAATCGGTAGCTGGTTCACGTAGTCGGAGCCCCCCCACGACGTTGACATACACATCGTGCGTAGCGAAGCCAAGTTCGGTGCTTCTGGCTAACACTGCCAGAAGCATGTTTAATCGGTTCACGTCTAGACCATTGGCTAGTCGCCTCGGCAGGCTGTAGGCGGTGGGCGCCACCAGTGCTTGTATTTCCACAAGAAGGGGACGACTACCTTCCAACACGATGGTTACTGCTGATCCAGGTGCAGATGCGTCACGTCCTGCGAGCAGCATGGCTGAGGGATTAGCTACCTCGTGCAACCCGTTGGGGTTCATTTCAAACACGGCAACCTCAAACGTGGGACCGAATCGGTTCTTCACTGATCGAAGTAGTCTGTGAGTGTGGTGATCGTTGCCCTCGAGGTACAGCACGGTATCTACGATGTGTTCTAGTGTGCGTGGTCCAGCTACGGTCCCTTCCTTTGTGACGTGTCCCACGATAAGCGAAGGTGTTTGTGTGGATTTTGCGTGATGTAGTAACCGCAGAGTGGATTCCCGAACCTGTGTCACACTGCCAGGTGCCGAATCCACGCTGTTAACGCGGACTGTTTGGATCGAGTCTACGATCACAAGTCCAGCGTCAATGCGTTCAGCTTCTGCTAGTGCTCCGTCTATGTCAGTGTCTGAATATACGAAGAGGCTGTCGCTCATTATTCCCATGCGCTCGGCACGCATTCGAATTTGTGCTCCGGACTCTTCGGCCGCGACGTATACACAGCTATGGCCGGACGTGGCGAGGTTGGAGGCCATGCTTAGGACGAGCGTGGATTTCCCAATTCCAGGATCACCGGCCAGGAGAATCAGGGAACCGTGAACTAGTCCACCTCCGAGTACGCGATCTAGTTCGCCCATGCCAGAGGCGATGCGCCCATCCCCGGTCAGATCTACCTGGTTAAGAGGAACCGCTCGTTCGGCACCGAAGCGTCGCGTCGATTCATTAGGCGAGCTGCGCTCGGCTAGGGTGTTCCAGTTCCCGCAGTTATTGCATTGTCCCGTCCACTGCGAATGTTTGGTGCTGCAGTCGGAGCAAACAAACGTTCGACGAGGCTTAGCCATGGCGTGCCCGCGATCGACGTACGGGTTGTCTTATGCCTTGACGGGCGAACGTGCTGATATTGTGACCTCTTCGCCGTCGCAGTCGATCATTACCTTATCGCCAGCATTGAATGCGCCACGGAGTAATTCCTCGGCGAGTGGATCCTCGATCAGGTTTTGGATCACGCGACGTAGAGGTCGAGCCCCGAAGTCTGGGTCATATCCTCTTTCTGCCAACAGATTTTTTGCATCATCTGAGACTTCCAATGTGAAGTCATGTTCATTTAGCTGGAGTTGGACTCGCTCGAGTTCGAGATTAACGATCTCAGCGACGTTCGAACGCGTTAGCGCGTGAAATACAACAGTGGCATCAGCCCGGTTGAGAAATTCTGGCCGGAACACTTTCTTTAGCTCATTTAGGACCTTTGATCGCATGTCCCGATAGTAGACATCTTCAGACACATCCGAATGTTCATTTCGAAATCCTAGAGACGCATTACGTTTGATGTGCTGGGCACCTACATTCGATGTCATTAGAAGAATGGTGTTACGGAAGTCTACGGTGCGTCCCTTCGCATCGGTAAGGCGTCCGTCATCCATGAGTTGCAGCAGGATATTGAAAACTTCAGGGTGAGCTTTTTCAATCTCATCCAGAAGAATTACTGCATAGGAACGTCGACGGACAGCCTCGGTAAGCTGTCCACCTTCTTCGTAGCCAACATAGCCGGGTGGTGCACCCACCAAACGTGAAACAGAGTGGCGTTCCATATATTCGGACATGTCGATTCGAATCAGTGCGTCGTCACTACCGAACATAAAATCAGCCAACGCACGGGCAAGTAAAGTTTTTCCGACGCCGGTGGGGCCTAGGAACATGAATGCGCCGATCGGTCGTTTAGGGTCCTTGAGTCCTGTTCGTGCTCGCCTTACAGCGTGTGATATCGATTCAATAGCTTCGGTCTGACTTACAACGCGCCGTGAGAGTTCGTCCTCCATGTGAAGGAGTTTCTCCGACTCCTCTTCACGAATTCGTGTGACCGGAATGCCGGTCCACATAGAAACGACTTGTCCAGCCTCTTCCTCAGTGACTTGCGGCCGATTATCTTGTTGCGATTGTGTCCACACCTTGCGTGCTTCATTCAATTCTGTGCGTAGATCTTGTTCTTTCTGTCGCAGATCATTTGCTTCTTCGAATCTCTCCTCGTCAATCGCTTGAGATTTATCAGAAGTAATCTCTTCTACACGGATTTCCAACTCTTGTAATTCCGGCGGCACCATTCCGTGGCGGATCTTGACGCGAGCTGCGGCTTCGTCCATAACATCGATGGCTTTGTCAGGAAGAAATCGATCGGTCACATAACGATCTGCCAAGTCAGCGGCGGCCTGTAGCGCACTATCCTGAATTGCGACATTGTGGTGATCCTCATACCGACTCCGTACGCCCTTCAAAATATCGACAGTTTCGTCGATAGTGGACTCTCGTACATTTACTGGCTGGAAGCGTCGTTCAAGGGCTGCATCACGCTCGATATATTTGCGATATTCATCAAGCGTTGTTGCACCGATGACCTGAAGTTCACCACGAGCCAGCGAGGGTTTCAGGATGTTTGCAGCGTCAACTGCGCCTTCAGCAGCGCCGGCGCCGACCACGGTGTGTAGCTCGTCGATGAAGAGGACTGTATCGGATGATTCACTGATCTCATCGATAACTTTCTTTAGTCGTTGTTCGAACTCTCCGCGGTACTTGGTTCCGGCGACTAGGGCACCCATGTCGAGGGTTACAAGACGTCGGTTACGTAGGGATTCGGGTATTTGACCAGACACGATACGCTGCGCCAGACCTTCTACAATCGCTGTCTTTCCAACGCCAGGTTCACCGATGAGTGCTGGGTTGTTTTTTGTCCGGCGACTGAGGATTTGTATTACCCGTTCCACTTCGTCATGTCGACCGATTACGGGATCTAGCTTGTCGGCACGTGCGGCTGCGGTTAGATCAGTCCCCATCTGATCCACGACCGGGGTCTTTGAGGAATGTTTAGATGATTCGGTTTTCCTGGTTAATGGTTCGCTCTGGCCTTGACTGACGACTTGGACTACTTGGGATCTAACCTTTTCTAGGTTGATGCCTAGACTTTCTAGGACTCCAGCCGCAATGCCTTCGCCTTCTCGAACCAACCCGAGCAGGAGATGCTCCGTGCCGATGTAGTTGTGACCTAAGCGGCGAGCTTCCTCAATTGAAAGTTCGATTACCCGTTTCGCTCGCGGTGTAAGAGTGATTTCACCGACAACCATACGTTCTCCGCGACCAATGATGAACTCGACGGCGCTTCGCACTTTGTTCAATTCAACGCCGAGATTTGTGAGGCTTTGAGCTGCGATTCCATCGCCTTCTCGTACTAGGCCCAACAACAAGTGCTCGGTTCCAATATAGTTGTGATTGAAGCGGGTGGCCTCGTCTTGCGCGTAGACAAGAACCTTTTTTGCACGCTCCGTGAACTTATCCAGTCGATCGTTCACGGACAACCTCCGATTAAGACTACGTAAAGACCTATGATTCGGTCTTGTCTTCGCTCTCTATCATCGCATCCTCATCGACTATATCGGCAGAATCCGACGACGTATCTTCATCTGTTTCCTCTTCTCCGGCGGCAGTGTCTGCTTTCACCGTAGATTTGGAGTCGTCTTCTTCGTCGATGGAATCATCAGCTTCCGTGAGCGTGTCGTTAGGTTGGACCGCTTCAGCAGTCGCCGCTGGCGGTTGAGATGGATCGACATCAGGGCCGTCTGAGAGTTCATCAACAGCCGGCTCCTCTCCGTGGATGCTTTCAGCGTCTGACGGATCTTCCGTCTCCACCACAAATTCGGTTGGTTCTAGCCGGATGCGACGGCGCTGGACATCGGTGCTCAAGATTCGGAATTTCCCGGAGGTGCCTTCGTGAATCGAATCGAGCGATGTATCACCGAGGTCGGAGGAATGTGCCAAGCCCTCAACTCCATCTTCAAGCCGTACAAACGCTCCGAAGGGGGCCAGTTTTGTTACTTCGCCTTCTACAATACTGCCATCTTCATACCGGGACTCGAGATCAGCCCAGGGGTCGGTAGTAGCACGACGGAGACTTAAAGCAATCTTCTTGTCTTCTTGGTCCAATGCGAGCACATATACATCTATTTCCTCGCCTGGTTTTAAGAGCTCTTCGGGGCTTTCAACCCGACTCCACGAAAGCTCTGAGATATGTGCCAATCCGTCAGCACCGCCCAAGTCAACGAATGCTCCAAAACTGCAGATATTGCTGACGATTCCTTTTCGGATCTGTCCTATCTCCAATTCATCGAGCAGGATTTCACGTTTCTGCGATCGCATCTCGCGTTCGGCTACTCTCTGAGAGAGAATCAACCGATTACGTCGGCGGTCGAGTTCGATGACTTTGACGTTGATCGATTGTCCAACGACATCTGCGAGTTTCGAATTCAGCTCTTCTTCAGTTTCGTCGGCTGGACCTCGTCGAAGGATTGTGAGTTGTGAGAGAGGGACAAAGCCGCGTGGGCCGACATCAACCAGCACCCCACCCTTGTTGTACTCCTGAATAGTTGCTTCAATAATCGCACCGGTCTCGAACAACTCTTCAGTTGCTCGCCATACTTTCTCCTGTGCTGCTCGACGAACAGAGAGAAGCGCTGGCCCGTCGCCTTCTGGCTGAACCACGTACACAAGCACAGTATCGCCGAGGTCGAAAGATGGTTTTGGTTCATCGGATCGAGAATCCCATAGTTCACGAGATGGCACGACCCCTTCGGCTTTGAGTCCGATATCAATCAACAACTCATCGGGTTCGATCCCAACGACTATGCCTTCTAGTACGTCACTTCGAGAAACGGTCTTGAGTTCGCCACCAGGCTCGTTGAGCAGATCGTCCATTGACTCCAGATCGTCCATTGACTCCAGATCGTCAATAGCCTCCGCCGTAATTGCGGCGTCTTCACTCGTGCTCAAACAGAAACCTTTCGTACCGGGAAATGCAAGCACGTGTCGCTTGCAGGGATCTGAAGTATATCAGTGGTGTCTACCAACCCTATAGCCACCACAAAGAAACTAAGGCATCACAAACCCACCGTCGTAGCTGATGTTTTGGCCTGTCATGTAGTCAGCATCTTCAGACAGCAGGTATCGAACGAATTTTGCGACATCCTCCGGTTTTCCAACACGACCCAAAGGGATACGGCTGACAGCCTCGGCAATGACTTCTCCAGGCTTCTTTCCGAGCAAAGCTGCGCGCTCACGATCGAGCAATTCCCACATGGGCGTATCGACAATACCAGGGCTGACGGCATTTACACGGATGCCTAATGGCCCTAACTCCAGCGCCATTGCACGGGTTAGCCCGTGTAGGGCTGTCTTACTCGTGTTGTACACATTCGTCGCAAAAGACGCTATGCGTGAGGATGCTGAGGCCACGATGACGATACTCCCACCACCCCGTGCGGCCATACGTGCTGCGACTGGATGCACAAAGTGGAATGTTCCGTCTAAGTTTACGGACATAACCTCGCGCCAAACCTTGGGTGTTAATTCAAGAAATGGTTGTATACGCATTACGCCAGCATTGGCTACGGCGCCGGAAAGTCCATCAAGGTGGTCGTCAACTTCAGCAACCCAAGCTTCCACCGCGGCGTGGTCGGTTACGTCTAACTCGTGGGCTGTCGCTTTACCACCAGCCGCACAAACTTCGTCCGCGACCGTCTGTGCAGCGCCTCCATCAAGGTCGGAAATCGCGACGATCCAGCCGTGGGATGCTAAGTGCAGTGCTGTGGCACGGCCAATCCCACGACCGGCTCCTGTGATCGCTACCTTGCGTGTGGTCGGGTAGGGCATAACTCAACAATCCATTTTTGGAGGAACCACGACGGCCTCACCGCTTGTCATTGCGGCTCTACCAGCGTCGATGATGGATACCACCTCACGATTGAACCGAAAACTGGATCGACCTTCGATTGGACCTCCCGTTCGAATGGCATGCGCCATGTAAGCGACCCCAGTGCTGCGCTCGGAAGCCTGTGGTTGTGTGGGGACGTGTACTCCATTAGTTCGATCCTTGTTGTCGTAGATCCAGATTTCTCCATACGGATCGCCCGGCTTTAGTAACAAGGTTCCTTCATCGCCGTTGATTTCGATATGCATCATCTTGCCTTGCGGACCCGCAAAGCCAATCTGTATGTGCGACGTTTGAAGCAATCCCATTCCGTTCTCGAATTCGAGTATGGCCATTGCGGTTTCATCAGCTTCGGCATAGGAATCCATCACCGTCGTGGATCGAGCAATCATGCGCTTGGGGCGTCCCATCCACATGAGGCAAGGGATGGCTCCATAGCCTGCGTAGTCAATCCACGACCCCCCTCCTTCGTCTGATTTAAAGAGCCATTGGAACCAGTCTGGTTGATCGATCTTTGTCGTAGCGATGGAGTTGCCGCCTCGAAACGTAAATTGGTGTGGATGGCCGATTACACCTTCAGAAATCAGAGAGACCCCAGCTTCATAGGCTGTTTCTCCAAGATTTGGCCAATTCACCATTGCGGGTACATTGGCCGTTTCCGTAGCGCGAACCATCCGCTCAGCGTCTGTCAATGATGCGGCCATAGGTTTTTCGATGAGAATTGGTAGACCAAGCGCTGCGACGGAATCTACGACGTCCGCGTGCTGAGTGTTGGGTAATGTTGCCGTGACAACATCTAAATCCTCTCGGTCTAGGAGTTCTTGCCAAGTTTCGTAAATGTTTGGGATGAACCACGTATCACGAGCGAGCGACCGAGCACTCTCGAATTCGTCAGCAGCGGCTACTATCTGGACGTTATCGACTTCACGCCACTGGTTGACGAGCGTCTTTGCGTGACCGTGACGTATTCCTGCAATTCCGACTCGTAGTTGGGCGGACATAAGTGAGTCAGGAACTCCACTGTAAATTAAGGTCGGAGTGTGCGGTTCGTTTCTCCGATGCGCAACTCATGGTACGGGATTGAACAATCGCACGACTGATCGAAATCCAGTGATGGTCAGCACGTCTTGATTCGATTAGACGAGGATAACGTTGCTAGCCCCGTTGAGTTGTGGTGAAGTTCTTGAGTCTTCGCGCCATCAATTCAAGCTCGGGCTCTTGTCGGTTTTTTCGCTGGCAACGCATATTCCAGGTCGTGGTCACGCCAGCCTCGACTCATGTTTGGCCGTGTCACATCGGGTGGAGACGTGAATTAAGTCATTGATTTATCAAAGATCATTCAAGTACCCGAGGCACCATCGCTATACTCGAATCGTGGATCGGAGGGGTGTCCGAGCGGCTTAAGGAGGTGGTCTTGAAAACCACTAGGCGGTTCGCCGCCTCGTGGGTTCGAATCCCACCCCCTCCGCCAGCTGTCTTTTCTTGTCCAGGAATGTTTGGAGGAGTCGCATAGTTGGTCTAGTGCGGCCGCCTGCTAAGCGGTTACCGGGAGTATCCCTTCCGGTCGTGGGTTCGAATCCCACCTCCTCCGCCGCCTGTTAGGGAATTTTGGGGTCCCTTTCATGCCGGTCTCGGACGCGCGGTGGTGGCATCTCGATGGTGTCATTCATGTTTTGGAGAGTTCTTGAGCGGTTCGGCGTCGACTCTAGATCGATCTGTGTTATTTGCCCACGCACGTATCAGGTGATGGGCGATTGCTATTTCACCGGGAACTTTGAGTTCGCTATCACCATCTGCGAGTGCGCGTTGGACAATTGACCGGTTGAACCAGCGGACGTCGCGCATTTCCACAATATCCGCGCGGATTGTCGTAGTGAGGGCATCGGCATGACAGCCAATCATCAGCGAGGACGGGAATGGCCATGGTTGGGATGAGTGATAGCGGACTTCACCGATCTCGATCCCTGCTTCCTCGCCTACTTCGCGCCGTACGGCTTCTTCAATAGATTCACCCTGATCGACGAATCCAGCTAGTGCTGAGTACATTGAATTGTTTGCCAAACGGCCGCGTGATTGTCCCAATAGGCATCGGTCCTTATCTGTTACTACGACGATTACGACGGGGTCTGTGCGTGGAAAGTGCTCCGCGCCACAACTTGTGCACGAACGCTGCTGTCCGCCCCGCCGCGACTCGGTCGGTTTTCCACAGGTTCCGCAAAATTGGTGGCGGGAGTGCCAGTCAACATTTGAGCGTGCTTGAGCGAGGATTCCCGCATCTTGGATAGATAGTCTTGCAGCAGCCGAACGCGCATCTTCGAACTTTCGACCAGATCCAAAGTTCAGGGCATGGTTATTGGAGATATCAACCGCAAAGTGGGCGATATTCTTATTTAGCCCGAGCAGGAAGTGTGGTCCATCAAAAGCTGATTCGGTGAACTCAGTGCGCGAAATCCACGCCAGCTTTGTCGTTTCACTCTCCTCGATAAGCACATTGAGGTGTTGAAAAGGAAGGAAACGGCTGGTGTGATCTCCTTCTCGGTCTGCAATCCAGTTTTCATTTCGACGTTCGACTTCCGCCCTGTCAAGAGGGTTGGACGTGAAGATGTATGGACGTGTCATCGGTCGCGATGCATTCTTCAGTGTTTGGTGATGTGCAAGTACTGGATGGTGCCATGCAACGTGTAGCTTTTGCTCTCGCAATCAAACCGGATCGTATCGATGATTATCGGCGTTCGCACGCTGCTGTATGGGATGAACTCCAAGCCGAGAATACACGAGCTGGCATCCGGAATTATTCAGTATTCCTGTTCGGCCATCATGCGATCGGATATCTCGAGTGTGAGGACTGGGACGTTGCACGTGCGTATCTTGATGCGTCGGTGGTGCAGTCACGTTGGCAGAGCAAACATGAGGAAATACTGGATGTCGGAACGCGTGATGGGCTCGTTCCGCTGGAGCATTTAGAAGAGGTTTTCCATCAAGATTGAAGTGATTTTCAGGCACTATTGCGGTGCGTCAAATGGTCAGTATTTAGTGGTCTTGCATGCATCAGGGAAGCATCCTGTTGCTAGAATTTGTGGAAGCGACCGGACCTGTATCTGGAGTCGCAACCTTCTTTCATCAACTCTCTAGGACGTTTCATGTCTGATCCACGTAAGCGCGTCAGCGCCGCAATGACCGATGGTCCGTCCCGTGCGCCGGCTCGGTCGTATCTAAAGTCGATCGGTTTTACTGACGATGATCTCGCACGTCCTATCGTTGGTGTTGCCCACCAGTGGATCGAGACGATGCCGTGTAACTTCAACCATCGCCGTCTTGCGCAGCGCGTTAAGGAAGGTATTCGTGCTTCTGGTGGGACGCCGATGGAGGTCAACACGATCTCGGTTAGCGATGGTGTTTCGATGGGCACCGAGGGCATGCGTGCTTCCCTGATTAGTCGAGAGGTGATTGCAGACTCAATCGAGCTCGCGTCTGTGGGTCATTCGTTCGATGCTCTTGTAGTGATTGTCGGCTGCGACAAGACCATTCCTGCCGGGGCTATGGTTCTGGCTCGTTTGAACATTCCAGGTCTTGTTTTGTACAGCGGGAGCATTGCACCAGGTAGGTTTCGAGATCAGGATGTGACGATTCAGGACGTGTTCGAAGGTGTTGGTGCTCATGCGGCCGGGACATTGAGTGCCGCGGATCTGATGGATCTTGAGAATGTGGCTTGTCCTGGTGCCGGTGCTTGCGGGGGGCAATTCACTGCTAACACGATGGCCACGGCACTAGAATTTTTGGGAATTAGCCCACCCGGTTCCAACATGGTTCCAGCTACGGATTCGGGAAAGAACGACACAGCTTTCGATGCAGGCCAGTTGGTGATGGATCTTTTGGATAAAGGGATTTGCCCACGCGACATCATTACGCGTAAATCTATCGAGAACGCAATTGCGGCTGTGGTCGCTACAGGCGGTTCGACCAATGGCGTTCTCCACCTGCTGGCGATTGCGAGTGAGGCTGGTATTGATCTGGAACTTGAGGAGTTTGATCGGATCTCGTCGCGTGTTCCCATCCTGGCTGATCTCAAACCATGGGGGAAGTTTGTAGCTACTGATGTCTTTAAGGCCGGAGGTCTTGGTCTGATTGCCCGAGAATTACTCAAAGGGAATCTGTTAGATGGTGATGTCCGCTACGTGGATGGTCGTAGGCTGTCCGACATTGCGGAGGATGTTGAGGAAACCCCAGGCCAACAGGTGATTGCATCGATAGACCAGCCTATTAAAGAGACAGGCGGCTTGCTTATTCTTCGGGGCAATCTAGCTCCCGAAGGTTGCGTGATAAAGGTTTCAGGACAGAATCGCGACGTGTTTTCAGGTCCCGCACGCGTCTTTGATGATGAGGAATCCTGTTTTGATGCTGTCGGTAGTCAGGATATTGAAGGTGGGTCGTTTGTTGTAATTCGTAATGAAGGTCCTGCCGGTGGGCCGGGTATGCGGGAGATGCTTGCTGTGACGGCGGCACTTCAGGGTTCTGGACTCGGAGATTCTGTTGCCCTAATGACCGATGGGAGGTTCTCCGGTGCTTCACATGGATTCATGATTGGTCATGTCGCACCGGAGGCTTTTCGCGGCGGACCCATAGCAGCCTTGCGGGACGGCGACATCATTACATGTGATGTAACGAACCGACGGCTTGATGTGAGTTTGACAGATGACGAAATCGAGTCGCGATTGGCTGGATGGCGGGAGCCGGCGCCGCGCTATGTACGGGGAGCAATGGCTAAATATGCGGCACTTGTTTCATCAGCCAGCGAGGGTGCGATCACGGCTCCGTAACAGTAGTTGAATCACAACACCTTGCGATGAGTAGGTGTTTGAGTTCACGTGAGCAATGGCATGAGGTCGGCTACGTCTCGGTTGGTTAAACATTCCAGCTGCGCCAGATCAATTGAAGCTTTGAGGCATTCTTGAGAACACATGATATTTTGTTTGTATATATATAGTTTTGGTCTAGCGTTTGAGGCGAACTAGCATCGGTGCTGACTGAGCTACGGCCGCCTTCTCTAAGAATTGAGAGAGTATTTCATGCAACTTCGTCGCGTTCAGCTTGCCAGTCCAGGATCCAATCTCCGCATGCTCGAGCGCGGAAGCGAAAGTAACGCCGACCACGTGTTTTTAGACCTTGAGGATAGCGTTGCGCCCAACCAGAAGGTTGAGTCTCGGGGTGTTGTTGTTAAGGCGCTTAACGACTTTGATTGGTCAGGAAAGATTGCGTGTGTTCGGGTCAACGGGCTCGACACCGAATGGTTCTACGGTGATTTGGTCGAGGTCGTTGAGGGAGCTGGAAAGCATCTCGATACGATTATGTTGCCCAAGGCAAACCGTGCTGCCGATGTTTACATGCTCGACACGATGCTTACCCAAATCGAAACTCATAACGGGCTTGAGGTTGGACGAATTGGTATTGAGGCTCAGATTGAGATGGCTGAGGGCATGGTCAATGTCAATGAGACGGCGTTCGCGAGTCCGCGTCTAAAGTCATTGATTTTTGGCCCGGGTGACTACTCCGCAAGCGTGCAGGCGCGCGGATTGTCCATAGGGGCGAGCGACCGTTATCCGGGCCATGTGTGGCATTACGCGATCCACCGCATCGTTGTTGCTGCACGAGCAGCCAACCTGCAAGTTACGGACGGTCCGTTTGCTGACTATAAGAATCTTGATGCATATAGACATTCGTGTGAGATGGCACTTGCACTCGGTTGTGATGGCAAATGGGCTATTCATCCTGACCAAATTGATGTTGCGATCGACGTGTTTTCGCCGTCAATGGCTGACGTCGAAAAGGCGCGGCGAATCGTTGTTGAGTACACGAAGGCCCTTGAGAGTGGGCAGGGTGCGATTGCCATTGACGGTGACATGGTTGATGCAGCAACGCTGAAGATGGCTGAGATTGTTGCAGCTAAGGCTGAGGCAGCTGGCCTGTAAAGTAAAAACGGTATCGCACGAAGGTTTGAAACAGTTGAGCTGACAAAGTGGATCCGAAATGCGAAATGAACATGGCGAATCACCTCCTGGAGCAGATAAGTACGGGATCGCCAAGGGGATAGCCAGTTCGCGGTGGGACTTTCAACGGAAGTCTGCAAGTGACGGAACCAAATTATGCGCGGATCCCTTTTACGCCCGAGTTTTGATTCGTGCTTCGTGTTTAAGGCGATGTTGAGCGCGAGGGATTTCCGAGCGATATTGGGGAAGCCATCGAGATTGGGCTACAAGGAGTTCGTCGACCATCTGCCACACCTCGGGCGGGTCACATACCGCACCAACGAGCGGGTCATGCAACATGGATTGTTTGAGCAAGGTCACGTCTCCAGTCATGGCGGCACGAGTGGCCATACGTTGGACCTCAATAGAGGCTGCACAGGTGGCGGCACAAGCTAGTGGGAGGTCTCCCACGCGAGGAATGTGGATTCCGAGTGAGTCGACGTAACCAGGGACTTCTACGATTGCATCTTTGGGCAAATTAGGTATTGAGTCATTGTTACGAACATTGAAAAAGCTTCGAAATGTCCGTCCAGTCTCAATCGCTTCGATAATGTAGCTGCCACGCTCGTCGGATCTATCGTCAGGTCCGATAGGCGGATCTTCTGATGCCATCCAGTCGTCGAAGTTAGCTTCGAACGAACGGCGACGCTCGGTGGCTACACGTAGATAGCCCCCGGTTTCACCTGAATTCCAACTCGAAAGATCAATCCAGCGGCGGATTTGACGCGGACGTTTTCTGTACCAGGGTAAGTACTCTGACAGATGGCCATTTGACTCCGTGCTGTAATAGCCGAATCGTCGGAGGACGTCAATGCGCACCTTCTCGGTTTTTGAGTACACAGGGTGGCCTTCGAACGCTGCAAGGAGTTCGGCGCCCGAGACTCCCCGCCCGCGGTGCGTGATGTGTGTATACCAAGTCTGATGATTAATTCCCGCGCAGATGATTTCGACTTCCTCGCGTCGATCAGCCCCTAGAACCTCGGCAATCTGGGTCCATCCGTGCTCGATCCCGTGACAAAGTCCCACCATGTTGAGGTTGTCTTGGTCTAGTCCGGCCCATGTGTTCATTGCCATCGGGTTGGCGTAATTTAGGAGCAGCGCGTTCGGTTTGGCTACGTCCCGGATGTCTCTAGCGAAGTCGAGAATTTGTGGGATTGTTCTCTGTCCATACATGATTCCACCAGCGCATAGCGTGTCTCCTACGCACTGGTCTACGCCATATTTAAGCGGGATTTCAATATCGTGGCGAAATGCTTCGAGCCCTCCTACGCGCACGCAACAAATTACGTAGTCGGCGTCTCGCAAAGCGCGGCGACGGTGGGTCGTCGCGGATATACGGGCAGGGAGACGGTTGGATCGAATGTCTTTCCGGCACAGTTTTGTAACAAGATCAAGGTTTTCCCTCGAAATGTCTGTAAATGCGAATTGAGTGTCGTTAAGTTCAGGTACTGACAGAACATCTCGTAACAAGCGACGTGTGAAGCCGACGCTGCCAGCGCCGATTACTGCGATTCTTGTCGGCATCAGGCTTAGCTGGGAGGTGAACCAACGAGAGGTTTACCAGTCGGGTCGAGTTGGCCGATCTCTTCGATCAGCCGCATCGTCTGAACCGCATCGTGAATGTTGGTTAGCGGTTGCCGATTTTCGGCAATGGCAGTGATGAAATCAGCGTGCAGTGCATCCACTCCGTCATCGAGGCGTCCGGTCTGATCGCCGGGGATCGGTTGTCCCCGTATTTCTTCAGGGTCGGGGCAGTCGTCCGTGTAGATTTCTCCATGAATAGGGGGACGCAGGTATGCACTAATTCCGTTCCCGTGCATTTCGAGTCGGTAATGCCGAGCTCCTGCATGACCGGTTACGGAGTGGACTGCAACGGCCCCACTGGTGAAGTGAATAATTGAGTTGTACGTGTTTGGCCAACCGGTATACGTGTCATCATTTCGGGTTAACACGTGATCCCATGTTCCACCGCAAAGCCACCGCATGAAGTCCACCAGGTGGATGTCTTGTTCGTAGAGCCGATTGAATGTGCGACCGCCTTGGTCATTCTGAATCAGGTTCTTGCTCATGCCACCACTAACAAGCATGACTGGCCCGTTAGTTTCGACGCGGGCTCTGGCGTCGCGAATCATTGGTGTCCAGCGACGTTGGAGCCCTACACAGACGAGCTTGCCATTGGTTTCCGCTGCTTCAGCGATACGCTCGGTGTCGGCCGATCCGCTGCCAGGTGGTTTTTCGATAAAGAGATGCTTTCCGGCTTCGAGAACTTGAATTGCAACCGCAGCGATGTTCTGTGGTCGGGTGACGGCATAGACCACCTCCGGGTCTTCTCGGTCCAGCATTTCGAGAACATCCGAGTAGCGACCCTCGATGTCGTAGGCGTCAGCAGCACTCTCTAATCGTTCTTCGTCGAGTTCACAGATGGATTGGAGTTCGACGTGCGCTGATGCGCGCGCTAGTGCGGGGTAGTGTGCGCGTGTGGCGCGGGAGCCGGCACCAATAAACGCTGCGCGGAGCATAGATGTTTGGTCCAATTCAGATCCTGCAAGTCTAGCGTCTGTGGTGGGACGAAATCTCAACCGAAATCCAGACCGGACATTCTGCTGGAACGACTATGAGTTGAATGCGTCATTCCAGCTAGTGGGTTCTTAGTGTCCGATACGGCGGTTCGTTGTGGAGTCCGAGGAGTTATGTCGCTGAGAGCAACAAGACGGACGGTTCGACATGAACGCAGGAATCAACGAATGTTCGGAATAACCCGTTATACAGGTGCGTGGTCTGAAACCAACATAGCGATTAGCGATTGCGCGCGTATTACATGCCGGGGGGCAGCAGGTGACGCACCTGGGGATGAATCGTCTCGGGTAAAGCATTGAAAATGTCGATGGGCAGATCATCGATACGGGATTGCTCGTAAGTCGGATCCCATTCTTGCGAGCTTGGTCGCGTAGGGTTCAAATTTAGCCACCAGGCTGCATAGCGAATGACAACGGCAACCCGATCGGCGTTTGTGATATTTGGAGATACTGCATGCCAGACTCGACTATCCACGATGGCTACCGAGCCTGCTTTGCCCACCACGCGCTCTTCGTCCTCGCGTGCGTCCATAGCCTCGCCAAATGGACCACCTGTTCGTGGGTGGTCGCCTTTCTTGTGGCTTCCAGGTACAACGATTGTTGCTCCGTTCTCGACCGTGAAATCCGTCAGCATCCAAAACGACGTCAGGTGTAGAGCTATGTCTGGATATGGTGCTGGGATTCGTGTGTTGTGTTCTTGGTTATATGGCCAGTCGGCATGCCAGATGTCGCGTTCGCGTCCAGGTCCGGTAACAAATCCGGTGAAAAATGACACACGGAATCCAGGTCCAAGCACTACCTCAAGCGTATCCATCAACCGGGGTTCCGCCATGTATGGAGCTAGATCTTGGTTAATCCGGAGCAAATTAGACGTTTTTCCAAGATTTGGAATGGAGGTCTGGTTGTTTGCGAGGATGTCAGCGCTCACGGATTTCTGAACTCTGGCCACATCGGAACTCGGAATTACGTTATCAATGATGGTGAGACCACGTTCAAGCAATTCTTCAGCTGCAGTGCTACTCACGGGCAATCGGGTCGTTGATTACGGGCGTGGATTCTTACACCGCGCAACGGCGAAAGCAACAACTCTGGTGGAGCACGAATCGTGATTAAAGGACTGCGTCTCGACAATGGTCGTGAGGTGAACTATTCGCTAGAGAATCACCTGTGCGCCCCTTTGGGGGTCATGGTGTAACGATGAGGTCTTGGTGTGTTCTTCTGTGGGTGCGGTTGACCTAATATGGACGAGTTGAACAAAGGACAAGACATGTATGAATCACAGAAACATTTTGATAGGTCGTATTCAGCCTTTGATCCTGAACACGATGTGTTACGAAGCATAAAAAGTGGTGTTAACGACTGGGACAAGATATTTAGGAAAAAGCTAACTGAGGTTATCGGGTTACAGAATATTGGAAGCGATCTGCAGGGCCATGTGCCTACAGCAGTCAGACATGCCGCTACGGACATGGGAAACCATGTGCGAGAGGAGTGGTCGTTATCGGTGGAACCGACGGTCGATCTTCCTTTGTACGTATTGCGGCCCAAGTTTACGAAGGGGTTG
>CAYRCL010000040.1:0-11803 GCA_964422795.1 uncultured Chloroflexota bacterium | reverse complement strand
GCTGAATCATCGCTTCCAACGATTCAAGGTTTGCTTGTATCGCTCGATGCGTTTGCGGTGCGTGTCGGTGGCATGGTGTTAAGTCGTCCGCTGGATACTCCGCTCCTACTTGATGATTCGGTTGTTCAGGGTGATGAGGTGATTGTTTCCTTTAAACCGTTCCGAGCTTCGGCGGCCTATGTATTAGTGGCGCGACGGGTAATGGGGGTGAGTCCGTCCACTTCCCCAACCGGGATGCGGATCCAAGGTGTCGTGGAACTCATTGATCCGGAGGCACTTACGGTCAACGGGGTTCGTGTTGGTCGTGGCGTGCTGGAGCCTTTATCAGAGGTCGAGGGCTTGGTGATTGGTGCGCTTGTGGAAGTCCACGTTGAGAGCAAGACGGGAGCGATTCAGGCGAGCGCAATTCGTTTGATAACACCTCGCGGGCTCCGGGTCTTTGCCAACCTTGCGAGCTTTTCATCGGGGTAATTTCGATGCACGTGCTGAACCACGCATGGTTATTGTCGGGTGGAGAGCTGCATCATGATTAGCTTGTGTTGCTGAGGTAGTTCGCGGACTACGGGATCGCTGTTATTTACTCCAACCGTCCGAATTCGCAGTCTTAGCTGTGTGTCGTTACATTCTGGCGACGCTCAGCATGCCGTTCGATTGCTAGATCAATCAGGCGATGTACTAATGTCCGGTTGTTAACCCCACTGGCTGCCCAAAGTTTCGGGAACTGACTGATGGAGGTGAATCCAGGAATCGTATTGATTTCGTTGAGCACAACATCCATGGTCTTTCCGTTGACGATAAAGTCGATGCGCGCGAAACCTGCGGCATCGATCGCCACAAAGGCTTTGGCAGCCATATCGCTGATGCTCTCAGACAGAGCATTCGGGATATCAGCTGGTATGACCTCGCGCGACTGATCGTCGGCGTACTTAGCGTTGTAGCTGTAAAACTCTTCACCCGGAATGATCTCACCGCAGATGGATGTCTCAGGCACCTCGTTCCCAAGGACACTGATTTCGATTTCCCGCGCGTTTGGAACAGCCCGTTCGATAATCAAACGTCGGTCATAGGTTGCTGCTAGTTTTAGGGCCGGTGGTAAGTCCGCGGCATTCGATACCTTTGTAATGCCAACGCTACTACCAAGGTTGCATGGTTTGACGAAGACCGGGTAGCCGAGTTCTTCCTCGACAAACGAAACGATTGCTGCAGGGTTGTTGTTTAAGGCATGCCGCGTGAACATGTGCCAGGGTGTGACCGGGATACCGTGGTTAGATAGAACACTTTTTTGGAGAGCCTTATCCATGCCAAGTGCTGATCCGACGACCCCGCTACCTACGTAGGCAATATCGGCTAGTTCAAGCAGGCCTTGGATGGTTCCGTCTTCGCCATATGGTCCATGCATGACAGGAAATATCACATCAAATTTGGCATTGAGTCTTGGGATGTGAGCTAGATCGGGTTGTGTGATGGGCAGCCGCAACGCAACTTGTAGAGGCGTGTTGTCACTCTCAACAGCATTCTCGAGCAGCGGCATCGGATCGGCTTCGAGTAACCATTCACCAGTTTTGGAGATACCGATCGGGTGAACGTCATACCGTGTATGGTCCAGAGAATCGAGTACGAACTGGGCTGAGCGCAGTGAGATTTCGTGTTCGCCTGAGCGACCACCAAAGAGCACTCCGACCCGAAGCTTTGCGATTAGACCACCAACCCGAGACTGCTGCTGGTGAACAAAGCTTCGAAGTGGAAACCTGCATTGTTCATGGCGTCTGCAGCGCCTTCCTCACGGTCAACAACGCCAAGCACGAGGCTTATTTTTGCGCCCGCGTCGCGAAGAGCTTCGGCGGACTCGACAGCTTGGCCGCCTGTTGTCAGAACGTCTTCGATCATCACAACACGATCACCTTGATTTAGTACGCCTTCAAAACGACGTCCGGTGCCATATCCCTTCGCTTTGGCGCGTACGAGAATGCTGGGTACGTCAGTTGCGAGTGAAACAGCTGTAGCGAGAGGAACGGCCCCGAGTTCTGGACCGGCTAATCGTTGGGTATTGACAGGTAGACGCTGACCTAGCGCGGATGCAATGTCCCGCAATAACCGTGGATCTGTGGTGAAGCGGTACTTATCGAGGTAATAACGGCTTCGTTTGCCTGAACGCAAGACGAAATCACCTTCTAGGTATGCCGCATTAAGGATGCGGGTTCCTAGAGCAAGGAGGTTGGGGTTCGATGGAGTATTAATGGTCACGTGTGCAGAGTAGCAGCCAGAACGCTGAGAGCTTGCGATGGTTCCCAGATGTGTTCACCATGATGTGACTTTCATCACAGTGACCACGGATTTCGATGCCCAGCGCACTCATTCTTGGTATCACAGGATATGCGGGCAGTGCTCTCGCGCGCTCGTTGGTTGAACGCGGATGGGAAGTTCGGGGTATTGGTCGGAGCGAGACTGCGGCTGCGGACCTTGACGACCTTGGGGTGCAAGTCGAAATTGCTGATATCGCTGACGGGCAGGAACTGCGTGGTATCGGTAGGTCGGGCGACCACGTGTTTTACCTTGTGGGAAGTGTTAACGGCTCGCGCGGTTGGATTAATAGGGTAGGACTTCGAGGTGTGGAGGTTGCCGAGGCTGAACTGGTCGATACCGGCATCGCTTCATTTGTACTCGTCCAAACGCTTGCGCCATATGGGCGGGGGTCACGGGATCTCATAACTGAGGCTACGCAAGATAGGCCGAATTCACATCTCGGGCGTGTCAGTGTTCGGGCTGAAGAGCATCTTCGTGAGGCATTGCGAGAACGAAAATTTCCGGTACGTTTCGTTCGCGCTGGAACAATTTATGGTCCCGGGCGGCAGACGATTCAATCACTGCGTGATGGTCGTCTCCGAATGATCGGTGGGGGACGCAACGTCTCAAGTCGTATTCATGTCGATGATCTAGCTCGGATATTGCACGCGGTTGCTGAACATGGCGATGATGGAAAAACATATCTGGCTGTAGATGATCAACCGGTTACCCTTGCTGACTATTTTGATCGGCTAGCAGCGCGTGCTGATGTTGTCGGTCCCAGATCAACACCAAAATGGTTGGCTCTCTTCATCATCGGTATCTTTGGTCTAACATCGCTTATCTCCCGTGCACACGCCCCTCTGAGTTACAACCTCTATGCTCTGATTACCGCCAACTACCCGTGTGCCAATACACGAGTGCGATCGGAACTCGGTGTAAAGCTTGCCTACCCAACGTACGTCGAGGGCATTGAGAGTTTGGTGAATCAGGATGCTATGGATGTGTAGCGGACTAAACCCAAACAGCGGGATTAGCCGATGACTGTTGAAATTGGTTTTGTTTTGTTGGTTACTGCTGCAGCCATGGCGTTCTTTGCGCTATCGCGGTTCCCACCTGATCTCATAGCGTTTGGTGTGCTGTTGACACTGTTCTTCGGTCGAGCGATCACAGTTGAGCAGGCTCTTCGTGGGTTCTCAAACCAGGCTGTTGTGGCGATCGGGGCAATTTTTGTCATTAGCGCAGCTCTGATATCGACAGGTGTTGCCTCTGTGATTGGTGGCTGGATTGGACGTTTGTCTGGGCAGAGCGAAGTCCGTCTGATTGGGTTGACGATGGCTAGCGTGGCCGTGCTTTCAGCGTTCATGAACTCTGTCGGTGCTGCTGCTGTGTTGCTACCGGCAGTAGTGGTTGCTGCGCGCGCGATGGATACGCCCGTATCGCGTGTACTGATGCCCTTGGCGTTCGGCTCGTTGCTTGGCGCAATGCTCACACTTGTGGGAACGCCATCGAACATTTTGACGAGCACCGTACTGCAGCAATCCGGCTACGCCGGATTCGGGATATTCGAGTTCACACCCTTTGGTTTGATCGCCTTGCTGTTGGGGATTGGAATTGTCCTGATTGGTCGTCGGCGTTTTTTGCCCATTCGTCCGGGAATAAAACAAACCAAGCGCGCATCTCACGATGATGCATACCGTCTTGACGAGCGTCTGTTCGAGGCAGTGGTGCCCAAGGGAAGCGAGTTGGTCAGGAAGACCCTACGTGACATCCGCTTGGGTGAGCGGTTCGGTGTCGCAGTGTTGGCGGTTGAGCGCGACGGAAAGACTGTGGTGTCTCCGCAACCTGATTACGTGATTTTGGTTGGTGACTACGTCGTTCTCAGCGCCCGTCAGGACGATATTCAACGCCTGTGCCGTGTCTATGGTCTGGATGTGCAGGACCGAGTGCGACTCGGTGCTAACGCGTTGAGGACGGAAGGTGTGAGCATGGCCGAATTGGTTCTTATGCCACGATCAGATCTCATTGGCCGCACGCTTACCGAGGTTGATTTCCGGGAAACGTACGGGGTTAGTGTGCTTGGGATATGGCGTGATGGACATCCCCTTCGGACACGATTGGGCCAAATCCAAATTCAGTCTGGCGATGCACTGCTGGTGCAAGGATCCCAGGCATCACTCGACAAACTTCGGGAGTCAACGGATTTTGTGGTCCTGACAGAAGAAACGACTGTTCCAACACGACAAAACCGAGCTCCGCTGGCAATTGCAATTCTCCTCGGTTTTGTGGTGGCTCTGGTGCTGCAGCTTGCGCCGGTGGCAATAGTGGGTATTGCGGCTGCAGTCGCGATGGTTGCGACTGGATGTGTGACGATGGATGAGGCTCGCCGCGCTATCCAATGGCGTGCGATTCTCCTCATCTCCGCTATGTTGTCGTTGGCAGAAGCGATGGTGGGCACAGGTACGGTTTCATTTCTGGCCGACTGGGCTACGGGGAGCCTGGGAACACTGGGCGTGTTGCCAGTGTTAGCGAGCGTGCTGGTGCTGACGTTTTTCTTCACACATGTGATGGGGAATCATGTGACAGCGGTGCTGATGGCACCACTCGCAATCGATGCAGCTGTTCGCATGGGATCGGACCCGCGAATGTTCGCGCTGGGTGTTGCTCTCGCTGCAACGTCGGGGTTTGCTTCGCCATACGCGCACCCCGGAAATTTACTCGTGATGGGACCGGGAAATTATCGCTTTGGCGACTTTTTCCGACTTGGCATCGTGGTGGGGTTGCTCACCCTGACGGCAAGCTTCACGATGCTTGTGCTGATCTACGGTCGTTGAAGATTTGAGAGTGTTCCGGCACCTGCGTTGTGAGTGTGGTTGACGATAGAAGTGCAGCTAGCCGGACCGTTGTCTGCCGAGGATTGCTGGTTCAAGTAGCCTGTACGCTAGAACATGATTCGTGGGTTCTATGAAGGACGGTTTTCCATGGTTCGAATCGCGATGCTTGGCAGCGGCTTTGTGTGTGATTTCTATATGCGGGCACTGCGTTACGTACCGGATCATCGCGTTGTGGTGAATTTCTCACAGACGCGTTCAAAGGCCGAGGATTTTGCGAAACGGTGGGGCGTGCCAAATTCGGCTACAGATCTCAGATCCGCGGTCAATCGGGACGACGTTGACCTTGTCGTAGTTGGGTTACCCAATCATGTTCACCGTGACGGTTGTATTGCGGCGGCGGAGGCTGGTAAGGCCGTGGTGTGCACGAAGCCTCTAGGACGTAATGCTGCGGAGGCTCGCGAGATTCTTGACTCAGTACGCGAGCACGGGGTGTTCCATGGGTATCTTGAGACCGAGGCGTTTATTCCAGAAATTCTCCGGGCTAGAAAAGCTGTGGAGGATGGCGCGATTGGCAAAGTGCTTATTGTGCGGTCACGCGAGGCGCATACCGGATCGCATGCTGCGTATGCGTGGGATGCAGCTACCAGCGGTGGAGGTCCACTGCTGGGAATGGGCGTGCATGCTGTTGCTGCCTGTCGAATTTTCATTGGCAAGGATGTGATGCCGCAGGAGGTCATGTGCTGGGCTGACACGCTTGAACACGATGTACCTTTCGAGGACAACGCAGTTGCGTTGATCCGTTTTGAGAATCGTGCTCTTGGACAGATCGAGGCCGGATGGAGCAATCACGGTGGGATGGACGTGCGTACTGAGATATATGGCTCAGACGGACTGATCCATATTGATGCAACGCATGGCGTTCCGATGAAGGCTTTCAGTATGAATCCGATGGGGTATGTTCAGGAAAAGGCAGACATGGATACTGGTTGGACATTTCCGCAGGCTGATGAGGCATGGCAGTACGGCTATCACGGGCAGATGTACCACTTCGTTCGGTGTCTTGAGGATGGAACGCCGGCAGACGAAACGTTCGAAGATGGGTATATCGCCAACGCTGTAATCGATGCTGCCTATCGCAGCGCGAAGAGTCGTGCGTGGGAGCCGGTGGATCTCGAAGCGGTGACGTGAGCACAGCTTGACAGCAGTTTGGTGGGTTGTGGAACCGGGCTATACCACGACGATTCCGCGGTACGGCCTTCCCCTATGAGCCAACCACATTACTCTTCGGGTCAGACTCTTTGATGCCCTAAGTGAGATCGCGAGGAGCGTCTCCGAAGCGGTACGCGAAGACTGTCCCATAGATGAACTCGATATGGAGATGCACTCGCTCGTCACGTGCCTGATGGAGATTAGGCGATCCGTTCCACGTGACGGCATGCTCCACGCTGTCGCCACGAATTTCGTCACAGTCTTCCAGCGTCAGGCCAGGGATTGGTGTTCCGTCGCCACATCGGACTTCGACGCGGGCTGCACCGTTACGCACATTAGCGTTCAAGAACAGGCGATCGCCGCCCGCATAGACGCGATCGGTAACGATCCAGGCAGCTTCACGCCCAGCAGCTAATCCAGCAAACCGATCGAGTCCTAGCAAGAATGTCCCAATCCCACCTGTGCGATAGGGGAGCATGTGGGCTTCGGCTCGACCGTGGTACCAAAATCGCATCCGGTCGCCCTCGCGGACTGGTGGGCTATCAGAAATGTTCACCCAGGAGTCATCCCAGCAGCCTTCAGGGCCGAGATCCAGAATACGTTCGCGTCGGAAGGGTCGGTGCCAGTGAATACCATCGAGACTGCTGGCCAACGTAACCCACATGCGTTCAACCATGGTGTCGTAGAGGTTTATGAACGCGATGTGTCGGTTGCCATACTGCAGCGGAGCGATGTTGTAGAACTCTGTTCCACGGGTGTCGAAAGCATCATTGCGAAACACAATTTGGTAATCCGACCAGGAGGTGAAATCAGTACTGGTGGCGCGGGCAACCACACGCTTGTACGGGAGGGCACCAGATGTGCGTGTGCCAACCGACATGGGGTCTAAGTACCGTGGAGGTCGTAGGTAGAGCAGGTACTGGCCAGTGGCTTCATCTCGAAATGCGGCATGGCGGTCGCCCGCGCCTGGGTATATCTGGGGTTTGTGAAGGGTCCACGACGTTCCGTCTGGACTGAAGAGTGCGGACAGGCCGTTGCCCTCGTTGTTGACGTAGGCATGGTAGATGGGCATCTTGTATCGGCGGTCTGGACTGCCAACGTCGTCAACAATTAGACCGTGTTGTTCCATCGCACGACAGCCCGGCAGTAGACCTGGCCGGTGGATGATGTTGTTCGCGGATGAGCCATCAAACTCGATTAGACCGACGTTGGGCTTGGTCCACGACAGTCCGTCCGTCGACTCGGCGTAGTTTAGGAGGTTTTTGTCGGCTTCATCGGAACGGGCGTCGTTGAAGCTCCGATACCACATACGGAACTTTCCAGTGGCATCGTCTTGAAGTATAGAAAGGTCATTTCCAACAGCTTGGCCTTCCCATGAACGGTCTGCCACCATAATGGGGTCATGCGTTCGTCGCTCGGGTCTACTAATTGTCGGTGTAGTATTCCAGGACGCGTCGACTTCCGCATCGTCGACGAAGAGGTGAAGATTCGGGTCGTACATACAACATTACCCGCGCCGTAGCTCAAACTAACCGGAGTGTAGACGAGTTGGTCGGGATTTTGGTGATGCATACATACAGTACGGTCAGGCCTGAATCTGTCGTTGTTACTGTTGCACGGTGAAGTCGGGATTTACGGGGTGACCTCGAAAATTTGTGCTGATTGCCCCCGCGATGGGACCTTCAGCTTGGGGGAAGTGTCTTTCGTTTTGAAGCACGGAAGCCTCTATTTTTGTTTGCCTGTCGATCTCTGAAAGACGATGAGTGACGGGTAATGAGTTACTGGACAAGACGACATCAATCTCTCCGGTGTAATGGCAAGCGCGGTCCATCACTCGTGGTCGATCTGGCGCAAGAAGGCCTCAGCCGAATCAAGATATGCACGGGGAAATTCGGCGACTACACGCTGTGTCTCGATGGTTCGACGGGTTGTATTGGGAGATAGCCCATGGATTGTGCGAAGGATGACGTATGTCATTAGAGGCCCACGGTGACGACCTTCTCGGCAGTGCACGTAGAGTTGGTTTGCTGGGTCTGCGAGTACGTGGCGAGCAAAGGACAACCCTTGATGGAACCAACCGGCAGGCTTTGGTCGCAAATCGTCGACTGTTGGATACCATCGGACTTGAAAGGCTGAGCTCAGGGAGGGGTCGTTCGGTTCTGAGGACACGTTGAGCAGATGAGTTACGCCTGAACGACGTAGCAAATTGGTGGAGGTGGTGTCGGGTACACCGCCGGACCAAATACGGTCCGCGATTTTCGATGGTGGATTGGGCTTGATCATTACTGCTTCCTCATACCGGGACAATTCCTGCGAGTGGGTGCGTATGATGTTGGCGGTTCGCCATCGGCTCAGGACTTTAATTCCATGGATCCGGTTTCAGGTCCTTTGCTAACTGCTGCGGTGAGCATCGCACAAGCAGTGTTCCCGTCAGACCATCGGGGCATTCGAGGTGCTGCTTGTCGAGTTCCAACCGACGGCTACATACAAGCGGCGCGAGCCGTTGTGGGGCAAGATCCCGGCGTGGCCGTGCTGACGACCGGTTTTCCGGTGTCGGGTGTAGCTGAAACGGACGGTCCACCGGGGGCTGCTGCAGTCGGAAGGGCTTTGCAGCAACTGGGCTGGCGGGTAGTGACAGTCCTAGATCCCATTAACCTTCCGGTAGTTTCTTCTTTGGGTGATGATTTAGGTGAAATCGAGGAAATTGATGTGATTGGTGTGCAGGCGGCTGGCGTTGCCACCCATAATGTTCTCGAACGGATTCAGCCGGATGTCGTGATTGCGATTGAGAGACCTGGCCTGACGGCCGATGGTTGTTTGGTGAACATGCGGGGCGAAGAGCTCGATGGCACGATTGTGCCGATGGATGGTCTGTTGCGTGCGTCACTCAGTATTGCGGTCGGAGATGGTGGCAACGAGCTTGGAATGGGGGCGATCGCGGACTTTCTGCGTGAGCGTCAGATTGTGCAGACACCATGCGTAACCAGCGCTACACATACGCTCTTGGCGTCGGTGAGTAACTGGGGAGCTTATGGGCTTGCTACCGCATTTGGGATACTGGCAAATCGTCGGCTTACGCCCACGGGGGATGATGACAGGCACTGGCTGTCAACAATTGAACGGGCCGGTGCCTTGGATGGCATTACGAGGCAGGCTGAAATGACGGTCGACACTTTTCCTTTGGATCGAACCCAGCAAGTGCTGGCGCGACTGGTTCGTGTTGAGCAATCCTATGCTCAGACGATCGGTCAGAGTCTCCGATGACCCGTTCATGGTCTGGCGCGACTGGTTCCGAAGTGCGTTTCGCGTGCCGAACGGGATCGTGGGACCGACCAACGTCTGGGATGGCGAATGGGTTTGTTCAGGCCAACATCGTCATATTGCCACCGCAACTCGCTGATGACTTCCAAGGATTCTGCGAAGCAAATCCGATCCCTTGCCCACTCTTGGAGCGAACTTCCGGGGCGACTCTTGAATCGGTCCGATTCGCACCCGGATCGGATCTCCGGACGGATGTTCCGCGCTACCGCATTTATCGAGATGGAGTGCCGGATCCAAACGAACCAACCGATGTGATAGCGGAGGTTGGGGATGAATTCGTAGGTTTCCTAATTGGCTGTAGTTTCACGTTTGAGTCGGCGATGGATCGGGCGGGTTTTGAGCTTCGCCATCAGGTACAGGGTCTGAACGTTCCGATGTATCAAACTTCTCGGAGTTGCACACCTGTAGGGCGTTTCGCGGGTCCAATGGTGGTGAGCATGCGACCGGTGGTGGCTGAGCGGGTGCCGGAGGTTTGTGCCCTCACAGCCCGTTACCCACGTGTGCACGGTGCTCCGGTGCATGTGGGCAATCCTGCGGCGATTGGAATTCGGGACCTGAGTCATCCGGATTGGGGTGATGCGGTCGAAGTTCGGAACGGCGAGGTTCCGGTGTTTTGGGGCTGCGGTGTCACTCCACAAGCGGTAGCCCAGAATTCACGTCCTTCGCGAATGATTACCCATGCGCCCGGCCATATGTTCGTGACCGATGTTCGCGATTCTGATTTGCTGGATATTGATCAGGCTGGCTAAACGGGATTACAAGTCGACGCCTTGAAGAACAGCCTCAGCTTCGATGAAGGTAACGTTCCTGAACCCAGCCGTCAGGATCCAACTCAACCCATATCAAACCTTCAGACTGTCGTGATCTACCGGTCAGCTTCACATCGGCTTGGAAGGGGAGAATTCGAAGTACACGTCCTTGAGTGGTTGGTTCTGTACGAACGTTAAGGCCATCGGTTGCGTTGACCGTGCCTTGAAGGACCGGCGCGGGTGTGGGCGACGATCGATCCGGTGGGTTGGTCATTGAGGGGCGTGTCTTGCTTGGAAGTACGGTTGGAATGGGTCCTATATTGACCGTAGTTGGTGCGCTGTATGCAGTGGGTTTGGGGATCGATTTGAGATTCGAAATGGTCATAGGCCCGGGTCCCGACATGAGGAATCGTAGGATCACAATGCCGACAACTGGGATAGCCAAAGCGCCGAGAATGCCTAGCGAGGTCCACATAGGTCCATTAGTGTTGGATCGATTGGGATGATTCATAAAAATGTCGCGATTTGTAGCATGTGCGAACGGCGATTTGTGCTGTGATAAGGCGTATTTTTGAGCTGCTGGTCGATGTGCACGTAGACAATCATCACGGCTCACTTCTACAATCTGCGGCCGGCGAATCAGACCGGCGTCCGTGGTTCGGTACCGAATTACGGAGAGGCATCACTTATTGTGCCCCCTGACGGTGGTGATGCCGAGGGCATTGTTTGTTGAGCGGTTGGGCTAGAAGTCTGAATCTTCTGGCTCGCGCAGAGCGAGGAGTAACGTAGCGATGTCAGAAGTCTCACGGGACGAACTCATTCAGGGCGTAATGCGCAAGGCACGCGACGCCGACTGCCGGATTTTCGATCTCCGGTTCACAGATTTGCCTGGGACCTGGCAGCATTTTTCGTTGCCAATTGACAAACTTGATGACGAGATTTTCGATGAGGGTCTCGGATTTGATGGGTCAAGTGTGCGAGGTTTTCAGCAGATTCAGGAAAGCGACATGCTCGTTTTTCCGGATCCTGCTACGGCCTTCGTGGATCCTACACTTGAGGTTCCAACTTTGGTTATGACGTGCGATATCCGTGATCCAATCACTGATGAAGCCTACACGCGTGACCCTCGGAACATTGCCCGCAAGGCCGAGCAACACCTGGTGGATAGTGGAATAGCTGATCAAAGTTATTGGGGACCAGAAGCAGAATTCTTTATCTTCAATAGTGTGCGTTTCGACCAGACGGCCAACGCGGGGTTTTATTTCCTGGATAGCGACGAGGGAATATGGAACTCGGGTGCTGACGATTCGCATGTGGCCAATCTTGGACATCGCCCGATGCACAAGAGAGGCTATTTCCCGGTGCCTCCGACTGACAAGACACAGGATCTGCGATCACAGATTGTCT
>CAYRCL010000039.1:0-9416 GCA_964422795.1 uncultured Chloroflexota bacterium | reverse complement strand
AACAGCCTAGACGTCGATCGTGAGGAGCGTTTCCTCGTTACCAGCATTCTCTGCGAGGCAGATGCCGTCGGGTCCATAACATGCGCTCTTCCCTGTTACGAAGTGGGGCCAATTTGGTAGATCCGTGAAATGGGTGCGTGGGTCTTTAGCATCGACGTAGGCGGTGGTAACTCCAAGCCTGTGCGCGGGACTATAGGCGCGACGATTCAAGGTTCCGCGCCGATTGAAATCGAGTAATTCCTCCCAGCATGTTCCAGGTTCCTGAAAGCGCTTGATGCAGTCGTAGTGTGGTTCGAGAACAAGATCAACGCCAAGCGTGTGCCAGCGGTCATGAATGGCTGGGTTTTCATTGTCTGCGCAGATCGTTATGCCGATTGACGTGCCGGCGATCGTGATCGGACGGAGTTCGTCGCCGCCGCCACGGTAGAACGGAACCTCGCTTTCGGTTGGTTGCAATTTTCGTTGCACATGTCGGACGCCCGTGCCATCGATGATGACATAGGCATTAAATGGTTTTTGGGCAAGACCACGTTCCGCGATACCAACCCCGAGCGCTATGCCAATGCGTTGAGCTTCGCGTTGAAGACGATCGGTTGTTGGGCCTGGTATCGGTTCCGCATCACGGAGGAGGTCCTGTAGGTCGGCGTCAGGATCGTAGGTAACCCACGGGCCATTGACCGAGAATTCAGGAAACGCCACAAAGTGACATCCGGCATTTCGGGCGGTACTGGTACAGGCAATGATGCGACGAAGATTGTCCGATTTCTGGCCGCGCTGGGAAGAAAAGGTGTAGAGGCCGAGTCGCATGGTTCTAGAGAAGTTGAGGCGGAGCACCTGTTGGCCAGTCCAAGCGTCCGAGGAAGAGGCCGCGCGTTCGGTTCGAACGTCGGTACTCGTAGTCGTGAGGGTCGGCTGAGCAGTGTGTGATCAACCATTCGTTGTTCAATTGCAATATTTCGGCTGCGTGGACGAATCCCAGCTTGTGAACATCCTGTCCCTGGAAGTCGAACGGAGACTTTGACGAGGTCACGTGTGTCCACCACCCATGTTTAAAGAATAGCCACCAACGATCGTCCTTGTAGACGACACACGGTGATTCCACTTCTAATGTTGGCTCGTCTTCGAGAGGCCAGGCGGTTTGTGCGTATACCGGGCCGATCTCTTGCCAGTGCACGAGGTCATGCGAAATAGAGGCAGCGACGCATACAAGGTTGTGTCCAAACGACTCGTTCATTCGAGAAACCCAATAGGCAATGAACTGTCCGTCTGGCAGGCGGTTGATATGCGGGTCGCGACACGCCCCATAGGTGCCTCCGGTTCGTTTTATGAATCGGTAATGGTCATCAAGAGTTCTCTTGTCATCATCAAATGGAACCAGTAGTTCCCGTGCTTCACTCCGGTCAGGGAGGTCGAAGCCCGGCCACTTAGCCCATGACAGGGAGGGGACGATGACCGGGTTGCTTGGGTGTCGATCCCAGTGAAAGAGGTCCGTGGATGTGGCGAGGCATATTCGCTGGGTACCGAGTTCATCGCTGGTGCAGTAGAGCATGAAGAAGTGGTCGTCATGGGCTATGACGTGCGGTGCATACACCGATCCCAGTTCTGGCCAGTGGCCAGAGCGCTCGACGACAGGTGGGTGAGTGGTCCAGTCATGCAAATCAGGGCTCGTTGCATGGAAGATGGACGATTCGTCCGTGAACGGATTTTCAGGTGTTCGGATGTCCCCGTGGATCGCAAAGAGATGCCATATGTCGTCATGTTGAATTAGGCAGTGATCATTAAGGTAGCGCTTGGGGATTGCGAGAACTTCGTCAAAAGTTCCCAGCCCCACGTTGCCATGCTTGGTCTTGTAGGTGTGACTGGGGGGAGGCAATCAGGGATCCTCGGGTGCCGGTGGGTCGGTATGCCGTAATGGTGCGCCAATGGCATGTAGGTGGCGTGCAATTGCAACATACGCCTGGCGGAAACCGACTTCTTCATAGGCAATTCCAAGGTTAGAACAAAACGTCTGCACTATGGGTCTGACTTCGTGTAGCCGGTTTCTAGGCATATCCTGAAAGAGGTGATGCTCGATTTGATAGTTCAACCCGCCGTAGATGAAGTCGATCAGGGGGTTTGGCCGTACGTTTCGCGCGGTGAGCACTTGTTCCCGTAGGAAGTCCAGACGTTCCCCTGGTTCGACCATCAGCATGCCCTTATGGTTTGGGGCGAAGACTAGGCCGTTGTAGACCCCGAGTACTGCGTGATGAATGACGGCGAACGTGATGGCTGAGAGAAGCCCCCCGACTTGTACCAGAACAATGGCATAAATTATGTAGTGAACAAGCAGACTCAGGAGTTCCCATTGCCGGTATGGGGCTTCCCCTCGTCGGAGATGCTGAATTGTGTGAAAGCGCATATTTAGGGATTGCGCTAGCAGCATGAGAGGAAACAGGTAGGCCTGGATCGCGATAGAGATTTCAGCACCGCGCGATCGATGATGTGTTTGCGATTCGGAAAAGGCCAATGTGGCGAAGTTGATGTCCGGGTCTTTTCCGACCTGGTTAGGACTGGAGTGGTGCGCGTTGTGTTTGGTTGTCCACCAGGTGTAACTCACACCTAAAAGGAGGTTGCCCATGAGAAGTGATAGAGCGTGTTGAAGCCGGCGGTTTCGGACCACTTGTCGGTGACCAATGTCGTGACCCAATAGCCCAACTTGTGCGGCTGTAATTCCAACTAGTACTGCAGCAAGGACAAGTAACGCGATGTTATCTACGGTTACCGCGAGGCAATAGCTCAGCACAAAGGGTCCGAGCGTTATCAGTGACTTCCATGCGTAATACACCGGCTGACAGTCTAGTAGCCCAGCTGCACGGACCATTCGTCGAAGTGTTGCGTAGTCGTCCGGTGCCAGGGCATTTCCGTGGACGAGGTCGTGATTATTGATAATGGCGGCCTGGAATGGAGCGAACTTCTTCAAACGTTCCCAGCACCGCGGTCCCATGCTTGGTGTTGTGGACGCGGTTTTGATTCACAGTCCTCTCCTTAGTACGTGGTGCAATTGTTGCTTTGGAGGCCAACATGCTGGTGGCCGATGTAGTGTGAGCTTAACTTCTAGTCGTTCGTATCGGCGTTAACGCACGTCCAGATGGAGATTAGTGGAGACCGAATCGAGTTCGCTCCGTTCCTCATCGTTCATGCGCCATGAAGTTGCGCCCATATTGGCATCAACCTGTTCGGGGGTATCGCAGCCGACGATGGCTACTGTCACCTCCTGATGCGACAGAATCCAGTTAAGGGCGACCTCTGCGGGTGGGCAGGCACGTGTGCTGGCGATCCGTTCGACGGTCGCGAGGACGCGGTGTGCTTGATCGTTAAACATCGTGTCGTAGACCTCACGCTTATCCTCAGCCATGAGTGAACCCACCGGCGGTGATGTGTCCGGCTGGTAGAACCCTGTGAGCAGGCCGAGTGCTAGGGCGCTATAGGCCATGAACCCGAGGTGTTCACTTCTACAGAAGGGCAGCATTTCGATTTCGACCGATCGATTCAGGAGGTTGTAGGGATTTTGCATGAGTATCGGTGGTGCACCACCCAGTCCTCGTGCTAGGTGAAGGGCGGTTGCTCCTTCCCACGCTTGAAAATTGCAGATTCCCCACGCCCGGGCTTTGCCCTGGCGAACGACATCCACCATGGCACTCACGGTTTCCTCGAGGACGGTAGCCGAGTCCCTGACGTGTACGAGATAGATGTCCACATGATCAGTTGCCAGGCGGCCAAGGCTGCGTTCAATCTCACGCATGATGTGCAGGCGAGATCCACCGGAGTCGTTGGGTCCAGGTCCGGTGTCGAAGCCGACCTTGGTGGTGACAACAACCTCGTCGCGTTGTCCGGCAATGGATCGGCCGAGGGCACGCTCGGCTGGTCCTCCGTACGGATCGGTGGGCGTTCGCCCATAGTCATTTGCGCAGTCGAAGAAGCTGATTCCACGGTCGAGAGCCCGATGAATTGTTGCTTCCATCACACGTTCATCGGTTTGTCCACGAAATGCGAGACCAAGCGCCAATCGGGACACCCGCACTCCACTGTTGCCGAGCATAGCCACATCCATCAGTTGATGGGTTGTATGGAGGTTAGGAAGGTGGATCCTAATTCGAGACTTGCCATCGTGATCATTGTTTTATTGTTTGGCTGGGACTTGCCATCACGTGATTGTGGCATGTCGGTGGTTGGACTTGAGCAATGTTGGGCGTGTACATGGGGATGAGAACATAGACTTACTTCCGATCGAATTTCTAGAGATACGGAGCAACGGTGTACGACGTCGTCATTGTGGGTGCTGGTGTAATGGGCAGTGCTACGGCCTACTGGCTTAGCCGTGCTGGTAAACGAGTTGCTCTACTTGATAAACACCAACCAGGCCATGTCGGAGCCGCTTCTGGGGATGAGTCTCGAACGATCCGATATCAGTATCGTGGCCAGGATGTCTATACCGAAATGGTTGTTGAGGCTGCGGAGCTATGGAAGGCCTTCGACGCCCAGCTCGGGACCAGCTTCTATCAGGAACAAGGTGTCCTCTGCATGCAATCCAAGCCTGACCATGGCCCGGTCGTTGCTGGCTACGAGGGCCTCTGCCGACTCGGATTTGAACCGTTGTGGCTGGATTCTCTTGATCTTCGGCGACGCTTTCCCCAGTTCACGAATGTCGATTCCGGATATTTGCATGAAGGGGTAGGCGGATTTGTCGCTGCCGGTCCGGCGACCCGGGCGCTTGCGCAAACTTCGGAGGAACTTGGGGCAACGGTCTACACCGAGGCTGAGGTTGTTGAGTTTCGGGAGTCAGCGGCACGTGTTTCTGCGGCTGTGACGCGTGATGGACGAGTGTTTGAGGCGGACGCTTTTGTGGTCGCGACTGGTTCATGGACGCCGGGGTTATTGCCGGATCTTCCGATTCGCGTGTGGTCCAGTGCGGCTCGGCTCCACTATCTGCGACCAACCGACCGGATCGCATATTCATTTCCGCGTCTCTGTCCGTTCGCGGTCGTTGACACGCAGTTTTACGGTTTTCCCGTGCACTGGCAGGGATCTATGAAGCTGGCCGATGACATGATTGGTGCACCGTTCAATCCTGACTCGAACCGCGAGGACGCGGACCCGGTGGCGTTAGCAAAGCTACGAGAGTTTTTGCGAATGTATATTCCGGGAATTGCGGATGCGGAGGTGACCTACAGTAAGACGTGTACGTACGCGATGACCGTGGACTCTGACTTCGTCATCGGTCAGCTTCCCGGTTGGGCAAATGCGTTTGTGGCGACGGGATTCTCAGGGCATGGTTTCAAGTTTGGGATTCTGATAGGTCAGATTCTGTCTGATCTGGCGATAGGAGGTGCAACGCGCTGGGACCTTTCCAGATTTAGCCTTAACAGAACGCCGACTCCGGTCGTTGAGCACTGGTAAGGATTCCGATTTAGTCGTCGCCCCAGACATGGCCAAGTAGCTGTAGCCAGTTGCCGCCGAGAATCATGCGTGTCGCGTCGTCGTCATACCCTCGGCGCAACAGGCCTTCGGCTACGTTCACAAATTCCAACGGACTCGCGAAGCCGTGTAAGGCTCGATATGGCTGGGGTATTCCCGAGGGATCCCCGGGCGCGCCTGCTGCATCGAGAAAGGGTTCTCGCCCATGTGAGGCTCCGATCCAGGAGAACCACTCGCGTGTGCGTCCCATGCAGAAGTCGGTGCCGATTGCTACGTGATCGACGCCGACCATTTGGACCAAGTAATCCACGGAATCAAGATAATCCTCAAGCGTGGAGTCATAGCCCCTGGGGTGGTGGCCAGGAATCGCGTTTGCCCCAACGATGCCCCCACGGTCGGTGAGTTTGCGAATCGCTTCATCGGTCTTGTTCCGTGGATGGTCAAACTTTGAGCGGGCATTCACGTGTGTGAAGGCTACTGGTTGTTCGGAGAATTCGATCGTATCGAGGACGGTGCGGTCACCAACATGTGAGAGGTCAATCAGAATTCCAAGCTGATTCATCTCGCGAATCGCTGCTTGGCCGATGTTGCTCACGCCTCCGTCGTTAAGTTCCCAACAGCCGTCGCCGAAGAGGTTCCGCTCGTTGTATGTGAGCTGCACGATGCGCACGCCTAGTGCGTGAAACAGGCGAAAGCGCCGAACATCGTTTTCGACCGGAGTTGCATTCTGCCAACCGAGAATAATTCCGGTGCGACCTTCAGCCTTTGCTGCGTGAATGTCGGCCACTCGGTGTACGGGCCGGATATATGCCGAGTATTCATCGAACCATCGTAGCCATGCGGTGGTTAGCTCCAACGTCTCGTGGAAATTCTCCCAGACTGCGGTTGATGCGTTGATGGCAGTGAGTCCGCCGTCACGTAGATCGCTGAAAATGCGTTCGTCGCCCCAGTCGCTGGTATCGAGGCCGTCGATCACGATGGCTTCGTTGAACAGTTTTTGGGTCGTAGAACTTGGGGTCCACTGTTCAGTGGTCATGGTCGATGTCCGTTTGGAGAGTGTTGGCGGATTAGGGGTCCGCAGCGTTTCTTAATGTACTGATGGGGGTGTGCGAGAGATGTCGGTGCCCTAGATACGTGCACTATACCGGCGATTGTTGCGGCCGTTCCAACGATCCAGACCGTCGTTCGCCTATCCTGGTTCAGGGCTTCGATGGTGTGCGTGCTTGGGGCTGGCCTTCGACGGAGTGTGCTGTGCTGCTACCTGGTGTTTGCGTTTGATGAGTTGGGCACGCGCGAGCAGCACGCTTGATGCCGTTCGTACTTCAGTCGTTTGATGCGTGCTTCCAGTTCGGCACGGTCGGATCCTAGGGCCACGGCCTGCGCAATGTCGGTCTGGGCTTGGCTGTCTCTCGTAAGCGCGGTCAATGTAACCGCTCTGGCGTAGTAGTACGTGGCGTTCTCGGGATTGATGCGGATAGCTTCCGTATAGTCGTGGAGTGCCCGTGCAAAGTCCTTTAGGGCGTAGTAGGTCTCGCCGCGACTCGCGTATGCAGCAGCGAACTGTGGGTCGAAACGGAGTGCCGTGTCGTATTCGCTGATCGCGGCCTGCAGGCGGCCTTCGTTATATAGCGTTTGTCCAGCTGCATATCGTTCCAGAACTTGGGATGTCACGGGAACTGATGCTGGCGTAGCGGTGGGCGAAGGCGTGGGTGTGGACGGTGGATCAGACCGAGGTTGTGGTTGTTCAGGTCTCGGTGGTGTTGTTTCTGTGGCTTCGGGCATGCGGGTCGCTTCCTGCACGGAGATGGCGGGCTCGGTTGGCTGAACCGTGGATGGAAGAACCGGTGTCCGCATGGTCTGTGTGACCGGAGGGACTTCGGGGTAGG
This sequence comes from uncultured Chloroflexota bacterium, assembly GCA_964422795.1. Lineage (GTDB taxonomy): Bacteria > Chloroflexota > UBA11872 > UBA11872 > UBA11872 > UBA11872. The sequence continues at coordinate 2,076 of CAYRCL010000039.1, read as the reverse complement.
TATCCGTCGTGGCTATCGTTCGTTCACCACAGGCGACCATCAGGGTGGTTACGACAATCCAGGCCAGGGCATATCGCATGGAGTGAGCGTACGGTGTCAGGCGTGCGTGCGCCGGACTGATCTTGCGTCCGCTCGAGGAATAGGGATATGCCCAATGCTTCTAAATGTTGTGCGCATGGGAGAGCACCAACGCTGTGTGATGACGCGTTGTTGAATTCGAACTCGTGGTTGGAACATAAGATTCGATGTTATGAGGAGATGTAGAGCAACCGATTCGCAATCGCGCTTAGGGTCTGCCATTCACCGATATCGAGTTCAAAGTTTTTTGGTCGGCCAGTTGAATATTGAATAACCCAGCCGTTAAACGCCCGGTTTTTGTAGCTGCGCACTGACAGGTCGCCATGTGCACTTACGAGCTTATCGACGTTCTCGTCTTGGGAGAGCACGTCGACGAGTCCGGTTCCTCGGTCGTTTCCTTTCCAATAGACATCGATGACTTTTCCGAACAGGGGGAACGTTTTCCGCCGTACGGTCTTGATTTTGAATGTGTGGTCACGCGAGATCGGAATTTCAGCAGGCACCAGAAATGCGAACCACCATCTTGGTGGAGCGTCTTTACTTCGATCTCTTTTTAAGAGATTGATTGACTTGATCGGTCCAATCGGTATATCAATCAGCCCTAACGACCGTCTGAAAATCCAGAGACGGCTGACCTTTTCTTCGGGGCGGTTTCGCTCAGCTATGGACGCGGGTATTCCCAGAGAAGTGAGGTGCGCGGTTAGATGGTCCCGGGTGGTGTCGCGAAAGCGTTTGCGCAGCCGGTTCAGCATTATGTGTCAAGATTTGTCGCGGTTGGGCTGACCGGTGCACCGAGACCTGCAAGGAAATCTCGGAGTTCGTCCATCTCAGCATCAGTAGCGTTGGGCGCTGGCGATCTGCGCCAGCGGGGCGCGACGCCCATGAGTTCAAGCATCGCATGCTTGCTTACTCCATCACGGCCGTAACGGGCGCTATTTGCGAATGCGGTCAGCGGTGCTTCGATGTTCTCAATCACGGTCCATGCCGTGCTTGGGTCATTAGTCTGCAGAGCTGCCCAGTAGTTCAGGGATGGCTCGGGCCAGCAACAGATAAACCGGTCCAACCAGGCGTTGCAATGTCCATGGGGCCAGAGCAAATGGTGGCGTTGCATTCCGCCTCCACCAATCATTGGCCATTTGTCGCCCCAGCGAATCAGGATTTCGTGAGCTCGGTCCAGTGCCCGGTCTTCCTTAAAGGAACAGAGGTTGGCTTCATCTTCGAGCAGCTCACAGGTTCGAATTTCGACGTCGCCAACGAGCATGACCGGTGTTTCGATTGCGACTGTACGGACGAAGTGGGCGACGTCGTCCGGGGTTCCGAGTGCCCATTCGGCTGGTCGGACCATGTACACGTCGTAGCCAAGATCGCGCACAAACCGTCCGAATTCCACGGTTTTGGGGAGGCCCCACATGTTGTCGCACGCTACCGTTAGGGCTCGCGACCTAACCTGGTCGATCACCGTTCGGTGGACATCGGCGAGTTCCTGGTCTGTGAGTAGCGAGACCAGACTGTTGCCCCAGGTCAACATCACGACTTCGCAACTGTTCTGCAGTGAGTGCTCGACGACGGATCGAATCCCATCGTGGTCTACGGCTCCATCGCGCGTAAAAATTGTTGGCAGGCTACTGACAGGTCCACGAATGGCGGTGCGAACCTCGGCAGCAGATTTAGGCATATGCAGATCTCGGTGTGGACGTCCGGGCGCTCAAGGATACGTGTTTGATTTGCGGTGTCACCGTGTTTTGTCGCCTGCGGCTACAGGCGTAGTCAGGGGGTCTTAGGACAGGGCCTCGTTTTACGTGGGCCGGGATCAAGGATGAGCTTTTGTCTACCGTTTTTTCCCTATTTCCTGGCCGATTCCGGTGCCTGAGTGATCACCGCAGGCAACTTTGCAACCAAGGCTGCGTTTTGCGCTGTCGCGACTGCGCTCGCCGATAGAGGTCATATGCAGGAACAGACCGACGGGCATGGATGGGAGCGGGATGCTGTTTTCGACGA